>JAYQTM010000001.1:1260000-2079570 GCA_038147395.1 Candidatus Eutrophovita brisbanensis
TCAACCTGTCTCCTAGTCGGCGCAGCTGAATTTCCAAGATAGACTTGATGTGCTCCTGCCCAAGTGCGTGAAACACGATTGCATCATCAATTCGGTTAATAAACTCTGGCTTCAGCACTTTTTTGACCTGCTCCATGACAGCCAGTTTGACTTCTTGATAATCAGCGCCCTCCATCGATTGAATCGTTTGCGAACCAATGTTAGACGTCATCACAATGACGGTATTTTTAAAGTCAACAGTACGCCCTTGACCATCAGTCATTCGACCGTCGTCGAGGACTTGTAGCAGCACATTAAACACGTCAGGGTGCGCCTTCTCAATTTCATCCAACAAAATCACCGCGTACGGCTTTCTCCTGACAGCCTCAGTCAGATACCCACCTTCCTCGAACCCGACATACCCTGGAGGCGCTCCAATTAACCGAGACACCGAATGCTTTTCCATAAATTCAGACATGTCTATTCGCACGATTTGCTCATCCGAATCAAATAGAAATTCCGCCAGCGCCTTACACAATTCTGTCTTTCCCACACCAGTAGGGCCCAGAAAGAGAAACGAGCCGTACGGTTTGCTGGGATCTGACAAACCCGCTCGGGAGCGCCTCACCGCATCTGAGACAAGGCTGATGGCCTCATCCTGACCAATCACCCGATGGTGCAGATAGTTTTCCATCTGCAACAATTTTTGCCGCTCCCCTTGCATCATTTTTGACACAGGAATACCCGTGGATCGTGAAACCACCTCAGCAATCTCATCAGCACCAACCTGCGTTTTCAGCAAACGAAACTTAGACGAATCCTTGGGACCTTCACTGACATCTTGAGACAAGCGAGCCTCAAGCTCCGGTAGCTTACCGTACTGCAACTCTGACACACGCGTCCAATCACCGTTTCGTTTTGCCGCTTCGATGTCCAACCTGACTTGATCAATCTCCTCTTTTGCAGACTGCACACCTTGAACAAGTGACTTCTCCGATTTCCAAACCTCATTCAGATCAGCGTACGCCTTCTCCTGCTGCTCAATTTCGGACTCAATCATACTCAGGCGCTTGATTGATCCCTCATCACTTTCACGCTTCACTGCCTCTTTTTCGATTTTTAACTGTATGAGTCGACGGTCGATTTTGTCCATCGCCTCGGGCTTTGAGTCGAGCTCCATCTTAATTTTCGCTGCTGCCTCGTCGATCAGATCAATCGCCTTATCGGGAAGAAAGCGATCCGAGATATATCGTTGCGACAACTCTGCAGCAGCCACGATCGCGGGATCGGTGATGTCGACGCCATGATGAATCTCATATCGCTCTTGAAGCCCTCGCAGAATGGCTATCGTACTCTCCAAAGAAGGCTCCTCGACTAACACTTTCTGAAAACGTCGCTCTAGCGCAGAGTCTTTCTCAATGTATTTTCGATACTCATCCAATGTGGTCGCTCCGATGCAGTGGAGCTCGCCGCGCGCCAAAGCCGGCTTCAACATGTTTCCAGCGTCTAACGCGCCGTCCGCTTTCCCAGCACCCACCATCGTATGAATTTCATCGATGAATAAAATCGTTCCGTCCTCGTCTCGACTCAATGCCTTTAAGACTGATTTGAGTCGCTCCTCGAAGTCACCCCGATACTTGGCTCCAGCAAGCAGCGCCGCGATATCCAATGAAAGCAGCCGTTTGCCCTTCAGGTTATCTGGAACCTCTTCGTTGATAATTCGTTGCGCTAAACCCTCGACAATTGCCGTCTTTCCAACCCCTGGCTCACCAATTAACACCGGATTATTTTTGGTGCGTCGTTGAAGAATTTGAATTGCCCGCCTGATTTCATCATCTCGCCCAATTACCGGATCCAACTTGCCGATGCGTGCGCGCTCTGTGACATCAATGGTGTAGCGCTCCAAAGCTTGACGGTGACTCTCCGCATCGGGGCTGTCATTACGTTCGCCTCCACGCACCTTCTCGATCACATCGTTTAGCTTTTTCTCGTTGACACCCTGATTCTTTAAGAACTTAGTCGCCGGGCAATCCTCACTAAATAGTGCGGGTAAAAACAACTCAGTCGACACGTATTGGTCGCCTCGATCCTTAGAGAGCTTTTCAGTCGCAGCAAGAATCCTTTGCGTCATTCTGGATAAGGTCAACTCGCCCTGAGTACCCAATCGTGGAAAATCCTTTTCGGCAGTCTCAAGATCACCCTTGAGACGATCTATTGATACCCCCAACTGTCTCAAGATTGATGCGCTCAAGTCATCCTCAGCTTGTAACATCGCAAGCAAAATGTGTTCGGGCTCGAGACTCGGATGATTATTCTGACTGGCCCGACTCTGAGCAACGGACAACGCCTCTTGAAAGCGAGTTGTATATTTATCTAGTCTCATCACATCACCTAAACGTTGTGGTTTGTCGTTACAAGATAGATTGGGTCGATTCGTAAAAAATTCAAGAGCGGTAAAACCCGCCATAATGATGGCGACACAAACAAGTTTAAAGAGATGACCATGAGATCAATATTGGTGCCCGTCACTTTGTTTCTCGCATTCAGTCCGCTCACCGGATTAAGTCAGGGACATGAGGAGCTGAGCGAGCTCGAGTTAAGAGTTCAAGAAACTGCCCAATCGTTTGTTAAAACGCTTGGTAGCACACTAAAGTCAACAATAAAAACAAATGGACACGAGGCGGCCATCGAAGTGTGTAAAACTGTCGCACCCAATCTTGCGAATCAAATCTCCAGAGAAACGGGATGGCGAGTGACACGGGTCAGCCTCAAAACCAGAAACCCCTACTTGGCACGCCGGACAACTGGGAACGAGCTTGGCTAACTGAAATTGCGAACAATCCGAGACCAAAAAACGAGCAACTCATGACCATGGCACTTGATCAAAGCGAACACCTTACGACTTTGAGATTCATGAAGGCCTTACCGACAGGCGAACTGTGCCTAACATGTCATGGAAAACCCAACGATATTCCGACCAATGTCGCTTCAAAACTCCGCAAAGAATACCCAAATGACAGAGCAACTGGATACTCATTAGGCGAAATTCGAGGAGCGATTTCAATCACGGCAACGATAAGTCACGAAGCGAAGCACTGAGGTAATCGTGATGCATGATGATCATTTCCGAAATATACAAATCGCTATCGACGAGACGGTTGAGCGCGCATTGGAAGAAGATGTGAATGGGCATGATCTCACAGCGGAACTTGTGCCCAAAGAGAGCTCCTGCAGTGGTTCAATCGTTTCGAAATCGTCGGGTGTTCTATGTGGCGTTGATTGGGTTGAGACAACCTTTAAAAAACTAGACTCAAGAATTACGATCAACTGGTTCCATCAGGATGGCGATCTGGTGCAATCGGGAGATACTGTTTGCAATTTAGGGGGACCTTCTCGAGGCATCTTGACCGGAGAGCGCACCGCACTAAACTTCCTTCAAACTCTCTCTGCTATTGCCACAAAAACGAGAAGCTACGTCGATGCAGTACAACACACCCGCGCGCAAATACTCGACACAAGAAAAACCATCCCCGGACTCCGGCTGCCGTTCAAATATGCGGTCAAGATTGGGGGCGGCACAAACCATCGAATGGGGCTATACGACGGCATCCTTATCAAGGAAAATCACATCGCAGCAGCAGGTGGAATCTCGCAAGCATTAACGGCAGCAAAAATGGTCGATCAAGACGTACCCATTCAAGTTGAAGTCGAAAACCTGCCTCAACTCAAAGAGGCCATAGAGGCTGGATGCAAACTGATCCTTCTTGACAACATGGATACTGAGCAACTGACACAAGCCGTCAACTTAACGAACAATCGAGCACAGCTAGAGGCATCTGGTGGCATCACCATGGAATCAGTCGTTGCTGTTGCGGAAACGGGTGTCGATCGCATCTCTATCGGTTCATTAACAAAAGATATCGATGCCATGGATCTATCGTTACGACTGAAAATGTAACTATGAAAACGATATACAGACATCTAGATCTTGGCTGTGGAGATGCGCCCCGAAATCCGTTTGAAGCCACCGAGCTTTATGGTGTTGATGTGTATCTAGGAGCGATTAAACCAAGCAAATATTTCAAACAATGTAACTTCGTATTACAGCCTATTCCGTTTGAAGATTCATTTTTCGACTATGTGTCAGCCTTTGATGTACTGGAACACATTCCTCGAGTCGCTATCGATAAACCTGCAGATGCCATCACTCACCCATTCATCGATCTCATGAGTGAAGTGCATAGAGTACTTAAACCTGGAGGCATCTTCTATGCCTCGACCCCAGCTTTTCCATCCCCAGAAGCGTTTCAGGACCCTACTCACGTCAACGTCATCACCGAAGGCACACACGAATATTTTTGCGGTCCTGACGCATACGCCAAACGATATGGATTTAAAGGTGAGTATCGAGTGCTTGAGGCGCAGTGGCTTTACGCGACTTACGCACAAAGTGCGAAAAGACCTCTAGTCAACCGAATCAAAAACTTTCACAAACGATGGATTAAAAAATCGATCTCACACTTCGTGTGGCAACTCCAAGCAATTAAAGAAATCTGATCAAACTGCGGCTGAGGGCTCGCCTATTTTTTCCTAGCGACAACTGATATCAAAGATGCCATCCCTTGATGTTTTGGGCCCTCGTCTAACACAGACTCATATTCTTCAATTAGCTCCATCTGCCAGTCACGCAAAAGATCCTGAAGTAAAGGCACACTGTACAGGTTCTCGCGCTTACCAGGCCCGCCAGATTGGTAGCTCAATTGATCCAGCCCATATCCTTGCAACACGAGACGCCCACCCTTTTTTAGAGTCCTCTCAATATTGGAAAATAGCGCTTTCCGCTCGCTCGGATCTGAAAATTGAATAAAAATACACACAACACAGTCATATGTATCTTGAGGATAATTCCACGATAATGCGTCAGCAAGTACGAAATCAAGTGTAACCTGACGAGCTCGAGCGAGACTCTTGGCCTTACGTTGAGCCACAGATGAGATATCAAGAGAAGTGACATCGCAACCACATTCGGCCAACCACACGCCATTTCGCGCCTCACCGTCTGCAACTGCCAAAACTTTTGCCTCACGACCAAACAAAGAGCGCTGAGACTTTAAAAATTCGTTTGGCTTGACTCCAAAAATATACTCTTTGTTCTCAAAACGCTCATCCCAAAATCGTGCAGCATCTGATTCGCTCATATGGCTCGGCACTCACATATTGGATGAGATAATCTTTGCGATTTCGTCGCGTTTCGCGTCAACTAGAAGTGGTTTCGTGCTTTGCGCAATCGCTGTATCGGGATCTTTCAATCCGTGTCCCGTTAGCGTACACACAATCGTACTTCCTTTATCAAACAGTCCCTTCTGAATGTCTTTCATTAGGCCAGCAATCGTGATGGCGGAGGCCGGCTCACAGAACACACCCTCTGTTTCAGCGAGCAGCTTTTGTGCACTCAAAATCTCCTCATCCGAGCATTCTTCAAACCAACCACCCGACTCTTTCTGAGCAGCCCAAGCTAGCTTCCATGAAACGGGGTGTCCTATGCGAATCGCAGTCGCAACGGTCTCAGGTGCATCAACCATCTCTCCTCGTAGAAATGGAGCTGCGCCCGAAGCCTGGTAACCCACCAATTTTGGTCGTCGCGTGCTTAATTGCTCTGCTCTCAAAGAGCAATCCCCATGACAGTGATTACAGCTACCGCAATCAGACATTGCAGCCTCACTGTAACCGATCCAATGTGCAGAAATATTTCCAGCATTTCCCACGGGTAAGACATGATAATCGGGCGCGTCGCCTAGCGATTCAATCACTTCAAATGCAATGGTTTTTTGCCCCTGCAATCGAAATGGATTAATTGAGTTCACCAAATTAACCGGCATCGTCTCAGAGAGCTCCTGAACCAACCTCATACCGTCATCAAAATTACCTTTGATTTGTATGACGGTCGCCCCATGCATCATGGCTTGAGATAATTTTCCCAGCGCAATTTTTCCTTCGGGAATTAACACAAAACTCTTGATGCCAGCACGAGCGGCATAAGCCGCAGCCGCTGCCGATGTGTTACCCGTCGATGCACAAATAATCGCCTTAGCCCCAGACTCGACAGCCTTTGTCACTGCCATTGTCATGCCTCGATCTTTAAAAGAGCCCGTCGGATTCAAACCTTCGAATTTACAAAAAATTCTCTGACTCCATCCCAAACGATTTGGTAAATTTTTGAGTTCTATTAAAGGCGTATCGCCCTCGTTCAAAGTGATGACGGGGGTCGCATCACTCACAGGTAATCGTGTGCGATATTTATTGATGAGACCGGTGTAATGATTTACTGGCATAAATAATCTCGACTCGTGTTTGCGTTAAGTGATTTAAATATTTTCAACCCTAAGCCGAGTTGGCGAACCAAAAATTGTCTCCAATTCAGCAATCTTGCCTAAAGATAGATCAATGGCTTGCTCGTCACACTCGTGCGTCAAGATAATAATATCGACAGCATTCGATCCAACATCTGGTTCTCTTTGCCTCATTGCCTCAACCGAAATGTCGTATTCCGCAAGTATCGTTGCGATTTGAGCCAATACGCCTGGCGTGTCTGACACGTTCAGTCTGAGATAGTACGAAGATCTCACAGAGCCCATCGGAAGCACTGGAAAGTCGCTGAGCTCACTCACCTGGAAACCATAGTGAGGTCGTTCACATTCAGTATTGCCTTGAATGTCTCGTATGACATCGATTAAATCCGCGATCACGGCAGACGCAGTTGGCTCCGCCCCAGCACCGGCACCATAGTAAAGCGTTGGACCGACTGCATTACCGTGGACTAACACAGCGTTCATGGCGCCATTTACACTCGCAATGACGCTGTCCTCGGGAACGAGCGTCGGATGGACTCTCAACTCAAAACCATCTTCTCGCCGCCGGGTGATCGCGAGCAATTTAACGCGGTAACCGAATTCCTCGGCCGCCTCAATATCGACATCGGTCAAGTGGGTGATGCCCTCGCAAAAAACCTTTTGTGGTTGAATTTTAATGCCGAAAGCGAGTGAGGCAATGATGGCAAGTTTTTGACCAGCATCAATCCCCTCAACATCGAACGTCGGGTCCGCCTCCGCATACCCGAGACTCTGAGCCTCTTTTAATGATTCATCGAACGATGTACCTTTATCTCGCATCTGCGAAAGAATAAAGTTGGTTGTCCCGTTGACAATTCCCGCGACCATTTCAATCCGATTGGCTGTCAAACCTTCTCGTAATGCTTTGATGATCGGGATTCCCCCAGCGACAGCAGCCTCAAAAGCAACAATCGATTTTTTTTCCTGCGCCAGAGCAAATAAGTCATTTCCAAACTCAGCAATCAATGCTTTGTTCGCAGTAATAACGGGTTTTTTTGCTTGAATCGCTGCTTCAATGATCGCTTTCGCGTCAGTCGTCCCACCAATCAACTCGAGTACGACATCCACGTTTGCGTCATTCACCACATCAATCGGGTCAGCATGTACAACAACGTCTGGGCCTAAAAATGTCTTTGCCTTATTGAGGTCACGTGCGCTCGCTGCAACAACAGTTGGCTGGCTACCCAACCTCCGGGCAATCTCATCAGCATTTCGCTTAAGAACAGTAACGACACCTCGACCCACAGTTCCCACGCCAACGAGACCTAAATTCACTCGATTCATTCATCTATCCCAGTTTGAAAACTCACGCCAATTATGATGGTCAGCTCAGCAGCAGGAGCGATGCATCGATCACCCTGGCTGTCTCTTTTCTGAGGAGCCAATCAGGCCATCCTTGCGGAACATGTCCTTAATACCTCTGACTGCTTGTCGGATACGCTCCTCGTTCTCAATTAGCGCCAAACGCACATGATCATCGCCATACTCTCCAAAACCGATCCCAGGGGCTGCAGCTAGCTTCGCTTCAGTTAATAGTTTTTTGGAAAATTCTAGTGATCCAAGATTCGCGTAAGCCTCTGGAATTTTTGCCCAGATATACATTGCTGCCTTAGGCGTCGACACATTCCAACCAGCCTCATGCAATCCCTTCACCATCACATTTCGGCGACGTTCATAATTTTGCCGTATCTCCTCAACGCAATCCTGAGGGCCCTCCAATGCCACGATCGATGCGACTTGCAACGGAGTAAACGTACCGTAATCGTGATAACTCTTGATTCGCCCAAGAGCGGCGACCAGGTCCGGATTCCCTACCATGTAACCAATGCGCCAACCTGCCATGTTGTAGCTCTTGGACATCGTAAAAAACTCTACAGCGATGTCCTTAGCTCCTGGCACTTGCATGATCGAAGGTGCCTGGTAACCGTCAAAAACAATATCGGCATAGGCTAAATCGTGTACTACATAAATCCCGTGCTCTCTGGCAATTTCCAGCAGTCTTTCAAAAAATGTTATGTCGACACACTGTGTCGTCGGATTCCCTGGAAAGTTGACGATGATCATCTTCGGCTTTGGGAAGGACTCTTTAAGGGCTCGCTCGAGCTCTTCAAAAAAGTCGACATCTGACGTGTTTCTCACGTGCCTGATATCAGCACCCGCAATGACCGGGCCATAAATATGGATTGGATAGCTCGGGTTCGGCACAAGCACGATATCCCCTCGATCCAACGTCGCGAGCGCGAGATGGGCAATCCCCTCCTTCGACCCAATCGTAACAATCGCCTCAGACTCAGGATCAATATCTACTGAGTAGCGGTCCTGATACCAATTGGATATCGCCTTACGCAATCTGGGAATTCCCTTGGAGATGGAGTAACCGTGATTTGCTGGCCGTCTTGCTGCTTCGACGAGTTTTTCAACAATGTGGGGTGGTGTGGGGCCGTCTGGATTCCCCATCGACAAATCAATAATGTCCTCTCCGCGGCGTCTCGCCGCCATTTTCAGCTCTCCAGTGATGTTGAACACATACTGGGGGAGTCGATTAATTCGAGAAAACTCTGCGGACATAACTTAAGATGATTGAGGTTATCATTCGGGCCACGAGTTACAGTGAATCCGTCGGCCTGTCAAAGCGGCGTAGTTTAACTGATATGCCGTATTGCAGCAAAGTTTATAAATTGAATACAGCACTAACTAGAGTCATAAAAAGATCTATTGAATTATGGATATTTCGGAACAACGCCCTCAGGGGATCCCAACAATCTCAAAAGCCAACTGGGACGAAGTCATTGTCGGTGACTCGCGCCTCAAAGAATCGTTTTATATGGGACACGACTACGCACCAACACCTTGGAAAACCTCTGGAAATCAGCTCGAACAATCAGATCTGGAACAACTTCCAATCGAGCAGCACGAACTCGTCTTAATTGGCACCGGTCGCGAAATGAAGCAGATCGCCCCAGACATCCGTTCGCATCTAGCAAAAACGACAACTTTCGAGGTGATGTCGACTGTTTCCGCCTGTCGCACATTCAATATCGTCGCTGGAGAAGGCCGGAAAGTTTTACTAGCGGTCATTGTCGAGTCATAAATGTGAATGTAATCAGATGATCTACGTACACAAGATCCTGCCCCTTCTCATCTCACCGCTCTTCATTTTCCTCACAGCGGCGTTAATCTTCTCAATTAAAAAGCGAAATTGGACTGCTTTATCAATCACCATTATTTTCAGCATGACTTGTACGAGTATCGTTGCGAATTCTCTTTGGAGCAGTCTGGAGGCCGGACAAACACCCATTCATGTCAAGAACGCCAGCAAAACTGACGCCATCGTCGTACTGAGCGGCATGATTGGTGCGATCGAGTTCGATGGAAATCAATTCATCCAGTGGGGAAACGCTGATCGATTCATAAAGGGAATTGAACTCATCAAACACGGCAAAGGTGATCTGATCATTTTCACTGGAGGAAACCTTCCTTGGCAACAGTTAACAACTGACGAAGGATCAATTCTGAAAGAGAAAGCACTTGAGATGAATATTCCTAAGGAACAAATTCTCGTAACTTCCCGAGTCGAGAATACCGCCCAAGAAGCTCAAGAAGTTGCCAAGTTACTAGCGAGCAAAACCAAAAAAATCACCCTAGTCACATCCGCTTTTCATATGCCTAGAGCATCGAATCTCTTCAGGCAACAGGGTTTCGACGTCTATCAGTTTCCAGTTGACTTCCGTTCACGCGCTCAATCACAGTCATTGACGCCAATGGACTTCATCCCATCGACGGAAGCGGCAGACGCAACATTTGAGGCCATGCGTGAATTTCTAGGTAGAACCTATTATGGACTCCGCTCGTGGATTAAAATATGACTGAGTCGCCCCAACTTAACTTGCGCCTCTTAAAGAATCTAACCAACCGCCCAATAGAGCACTAAAACATTCACGTTCTCATGAATTCGCTTTTATCAAAATTGCAGCCCTATCCGTTTCAAAAGTTCTCGAAAATCCTCGACAACTTAAGCCCAAATGCGGAGAAAAAGCAAATCCGGTTATCAATTGGTGAACCGCAACACAAGACACCAGAAATCATTCTCAACTCACTCAATGCCAGCAGCAACCGAGTCGCTAAATACCCAACGACTCAGGGATCAATTGAGTTAAGAGAGAGCATCTCTGCGTGGGTTGAACGTCGATTTGGCGTAGGTGAGATTGACCCCGCGAGCGAGGTACTACCAGTTAATGGCACGAGAGAGGCGTTATTCGCCTTTGCGCAAGTTGTACTATCGCCAAGTGACAACGTCAAAACCGTCGTCATGCCCAATCCCTTTTATCAGATCTATGAGGGTGCGACATTACTCGCAGGCGGAGAGCCGAAATTCCTTAATTTAGGCGAAGCGGCGGGTGGTGGCTGGAATCTTGATCAGCTCGACCAAGCGATCTGGAGGACAACCAAGTTACTCTACGTGTGTAACCCAGGAAATCCCACCGGGCATGTCATGACCTTGAATGACTGGGAGCAGTTGTTTGCCCTCAGTGATCAATATGGCTTCGTGATCGCATCAGACGAGTGTTATTCCGAGATCTTTTTTGACGAATCCACACCACCCCTCGGCGCACTATCTGCCGCTCAGCAACTGAACAGAGATTTTGAACGCCTAATGGTGTTTAGTAGCCTATCAAAGCGCTCAAATGTTCCAGGAATGAGATCTGGATTCGTGTGTGGTGATAAATCCCTCATAAAAAGCTTCCTACAATACAGAACTTACCATGGGTCAGCGATGAATCCGACGGTCCAGGCTGCGAGCACAGTCGCCTGGAATGATGAAATTCACGTCAAAGAGAACCGCGGTTTGTACCGACAAAAATTTGATTCGTTTGTTGAAATCCTAAACACATCATGTCGAATTCAAAGACCAGCAGCGGGATTCTACATTTGGCTCAAAACAAATATTGACGACATTGAGTTCGCATCAAAATTGTACGAATCACAGAATGTCGTCGTGTTACCCGGTAGTTTGCTCGCTCGTGACGCACACGGAACGAATCCTGGGAAAAATCACGTTCGCATTGCCCTCGTAGCGGAAAAACATGAATGCGACGAAGCCGCAGAGCGAATCAAAACCTTCATCGACGCTGGTTTTGTCTAAAATACCTCAGTAAATTTTTAAAAAACAAGGAAAACGAATGAGCACTTTACAGGCGACGATTGAATCAGCCTTCGAAAATCGAGCAGAGATCACACACAAAACAGTGACGAGCGAGATCCGAGATGCAGTCGAACAAACCATTGCTGACATTGATTCAGGAAAACTTCGAGTCGCAGAAAAGCAAGGAAACGATTGGGTTGTTCACCAGTGGGTGAAAAAGGCTGTCTTACTCTCGTTTCGGATTGCCGACAATGAGGTCATTCGCGATGGATATACAAATTACTTCGACAAAGTGGACTCCAAATTTGCCGACTATGGTGATCGTGATTTTAGAGCCGGTGGGTTCCGAGTTGTTCCGCCAGCGGCAGTTAGAAAAGGGTCGTACATCGCAAAGAATGTGGTCGTCATGCCCTCCTACGTAAACATCGGTGCTTACGTTGATGAGGGAACCATGGTTGATACTTGGGCAACTGTTGGCAGCTGCGCTCAAATAGGAAAAAACGTTCACCTGTCTGGCGGCGTCGGCATTGGCGGCGTTCTTGAGCCACTGCAGGCCAACCCCACGATCATTGAGGACAACTGTTTTATTGGCGCTCGTTCAGAAATTGTTGAAGGTGTGATCGTTGGCGAGGGATCGGTTGTATCGATGGGTGTGTACATTGGTCAGAGCACGAAAATATTCAACCGTGAGACTGGGGAAGTCAGTTATGGGCGCATTCCACCTGGTTCGGTCGTTGTCTCTGGCAATCTACCCTCAGCAGATGGCTCGTATAGCCTCTATTGCGCCGTGATCGTCAAACAAGTTGATGCTAAAACTCGATCTAAAACAAGCATTAACGACTTGCTGCGTGGAGACTGAGTCTCGATCTTATGACGAATCAGACGCTAGAGCTCACGCGCAAACTAATTGAACAACCCTCAGTCACCCCAGATGACAAGGGGTGTCAGTCCATCATTTCGAAAAGATTGATTCCTCTCGGATTTACCGAGGAGGTCATTAGTGAAAATGGAGTGACGAATACTTGGTTACGAAAAGGGAGCGACGCACCAGTATTCTGCTTCGCTGGACATACGGATGTTGTGCCCACGGGACCGACCTCGAGTTGGGATACCGATCCGTTTGTCCCGACTGAGCGCGAGGGTAACTTGTTTGGTCGTGGCGCGGCGGACATGAAAACGTCCCTCGCCGCATTTGTCACCAGTACTGAGAGATTTTTAGAGAAACACACAAACCACCGAGGCTCGATTTGTTTTTTGCTAACGTCTGACGAGGAAGGGCCTGCCACGTCGGGCACGGTCAAAGTAGTGCAAGCACTGAGAGAACGAGGAGAGACGCTTGATTTCTGTGTCGTTGGCGAACCAACTTCTGTATCCACCCTCGGAGACACCATCAAGAATGGTCGTCGCGGGTCATTGACAGGCATCCTCAAAATTAAAGGCACTCAGGGCCATGTCGCCTACCCACATCTTGCTGCAAATCCGATTCATCTTTTCTCGCCAGCATTGAAGGAGCTCGTATCTGAACGCTGGGATGGAGGAAATGAGTATTTCCCTGCCACCACCTGGCAAATGGCGAATATGAATGCTGGAACGGGGGCAACCAATGTCATCCCTGGCACACTCACGGCTCAGTTCAATTTTCGATTCAGCACCGAGAGTACTGTTGAGGCGCTAAAAGAGCGAGTCTGCGAAATTCTGGATAAGCATCAATTGGATTACGAACTCGAATGGGTTTTGTCCGGCAATCCATTTCTCACTGAGAAAGGCCAACTCGTAAACGCGGTGACGACAGCAGTAAAAAATGTCCTAGGTATTGATGCAGAACTCTCGACGAGCGGAGGAACCTCAGATGGACGTTTTATCGCCGATATTTGTCGAGAGGTCGTTGAACTTGGACCCATCAACGCTTCCATTCATCAAGCGAACGAACACATCCTCGTCCAAGATATCGAGAGACTCTCTCTAACTTACGAGAACATATTAGTTAATTTACTCGCATGAATGACGACCGAAATCTTAAAACGATTCGAGACTTCATCAGATTTGCGGTCACTACTTTCGAAGGCTCCGCTGCAGCCTATGGTCAAGGTACACAATCCGCGTTTGACGAAGCGTGCTTTTTGGTTCTTCGAGCACTTTCGCTACCACTAAACTCGCTCGACTTTTTTGCTGACGCGTCAGTAAGCCAGGGCGAGCGCGAGAAAATCACCCATTACATCGACCGAAGAGCAAAACAACATATCCCTGCTTCGTATTTATTGAATGAAGCATGGCTTCGAGACTATAAGTTTTTTGTCAACGAAAGTGTGTTGATTCCGCGTTCACACATTTCAGACATTATTTTTGATCAGATCGATGCGTGGTTGCCTCCACAGAACAATATCAACCAAGTCCTCGATCTATGCACCGGCTCCGGGTGTCTTGCAATTCTTGCCGCTGAACGATTTCCAGAAGCGGCGGTTACCTGTAGCGATTTATCAGCAGAAGCCTTAGAGGTGGCACAAAAAAATATCAATGACTACGAACTGAATACACAAATCAGCGCAGTACAGTCTGATTTGTTCGAGAACATTGAGGGTAAGTTTGATCTCATCATTTCAAACCCACCTTACGTGGACCAAAAATCAATGCAACAACTCCCGCCAGAGTTTAAACATGAACCACACATTGCACTCCACGGTGGTGATGATGGAACGGATCTCGCCTGTAAAATCATACAATCAGCCCCAGCCTATCTAAATGAGGAGGGCATACTCATCATGGAAGTTGGTCGGGATCGAGAAGCCCTTGAGCGACGATTCCCAGAACTCGCTTTCACATGGATCGAAACTCAATCAGGGCGCGATTTTGTCTTTCTTCTCACCCGAGCCGACTTAGCGTCTGGCTTGCGTTCAGTCTGACGATCTGGCGAGGACAGCCCAGCACTCGACATCAATCGTTCGGTCTCCTTCGCATCCAACTCACTCCATTTCCCACGGGTGAGTCGAGGAGGTAGAAGAACATCGCCGAAGCGAATTCGAATGAGCCTCGACACCTGATAGCCAAGCGCCTCAAACATCCGACGCACAAAACGATTTCGCCCCTCTTTCACCACCACCCGATACCAACGATTTCGGCCCTCACCGCCAACCGGTTCGCACAACTCAAATCGACCGCGCCCATCAGTCAAATCAAGACCTTGTTCAAGTAAACGAAATTGATCTTCATTAAGCTCCCCGAAAATACGCACGCTGTACTCTCGTTCGGTATCAAAACTAGGGTGCATCAACCGATTCGCCAATTCGCCTGATGTCGTAAAGATCAATAGTCCACTCGTATTAAAATCCAACCGACCAATCGCTATCCATTTCGCATTGCGAGGTTTCGGTAAATTTTTAAATACTGTTGGTCGCCCCTTCGGATCAGATCGAGACACAATCTCCCCGTCTGGCTTGTGATACACGATGACTCGAACAGCTTTCTCACTCTCCATCTGGATCCGGCGTCGACCGTATTCAATACGGTCTGCTTCAGACACTCGAGTGCCCAAGGTCGCCGCTCGACCATTGACTTTGATGAGGCCCTGCTCGATCAGCTCTTCCATTTTCCGCCGGGAACCCAGTCCTGATTGAGCAAGAACTTTTTGAAGTTTTTGAGTGTCCGTAGCCAAAACATCTCCTCGCCTCATTTTGACTGCCGAAGATTGGGGGTTTGATCGATTTTGCCCAGAATTTGCCGTGCGCGGGCGATTGCTTCTTTGGCCCTTTGGTTTTGGTTTTGGCTTGGGTTTAGTTCTGGGGTTGGCTTTTGCGTTCATCATAGATTACTTTTTAACGCACTGGCTTACGCTCGATGAGACTTTGCGATAACGTCCCAAGGTCGACGTACTCGATTTCCCCTCCTACGGGAACACCCCGAGATAAGCGGCTAACCGTTAGGCCCATCGGGATAAGCCTCTCAGAGATGTAGTGTGCCGTCGCCTCCCCTTCGTTTGTGAAATTTGTCGCGACAATGACTTCTTTGACCAATCCATCTCGTGCACGCTCGACCAAACGATCCAAACCAATGTCCTTTGGACCAACCCCATCTAGTGGGGACAAACGTCCCAACAGCACAAAATACTGTCCCTTGAACGAGCCCGTTTGTTCGATAGATTGCACATCTGAAGGCATCTCGACAACACACACAATACTCTCGTCACGACTCTTCGACGAACACAATTCACAGACGTCCTGCTCAGTAAAGTCGTTACACCGCCGGCAGTGTTTCACATTACCTAGCGCATTGATTAACGACTCAGCGATGTCTTGTGCAGCAGCCTTGTCATACTGCATCAGATGAAACGCCATTCTCTGAGCGGCTTTAGGCCCTACACCCGGAAGCTTTTTGAGCGATTCAACAACGGACTCAAGCGCCTTTGGCGTTCTCATGTTGTAACCAAAGAAATCTCGTTAAAACGGCAACTTCATCCCTGGAGGCAGCCCAAGCCCCCCACCGAACGCAGACATTTTTTCCTGACTGATGCTCTCGACCTTTCTCGATGCATCATTCACAGCAGCAGCGATCAAATCCTCGAGCATCTCTTTGTCATCATCCATGAGACTCGGGTCAATAGATACTCGTTTCAAATCATGCTTTCCCGTCATCACGACTTTAACCATCCCTGCACCAGCCTCACCCTCAACTTCCATTTGCGCAATTTCATCCTGAGCTTTTTTAAGCTTCTCTTGCACCTCTTGTGCTTGCTTCATCAATCCCGCTAGTTGTCCTTTAAACATCGTTACTCCAATCTGTTGTTTGAGCATCAATACATTGACGCGTTATTTTATTTGTTTGGCTTAATTGAGTCCGACACAACGGTGCCACCAAAGTCTTCCTTCAAACTTTTGACGAATGGATCATCCTCGATATCCTCTGTCGTTTTCTTTATCAAAGCCTTCTCCTCGACGACGTGATCAGCATGACGTGTGTCGCCACTTCCGCCGAGTTTGATATCGAGCCGGCATTGCGGATCGACATGCGACCTGACAATCTCTTGCAGCTTTTCTCGATACTTCTCTTGGAGAAGGTGTTTTTGATTCTCAGCAATCCTCAGATTCAATACGCCATCTGAGAACCCAACGAACTCAGAATTCTCAGCGAGCATTTTTGCCATTCCCGTCTTTACTCGATCAAGAACAAAATTTTTCCACTCGTCATTATCGGAGATGGATCGAGTCGTCGATTGAGAAGCCTTAGCGGTTGAGACGACGCTCTCAGGTCGAGTACGATCCGCCTTCGGAGTAATCGCCTTTTTAGCTGGGGATTTACGTGGCTGTACGACTGCTGTAGTCGTGTTATCACCCGGCAGAAAAGCGATCATTCGCAGCATCACCATCATGAATCCCGTGCGCTCATCTGGAGCAAGCGGCAAATCGCGCCGACCAATTGTAGCGATCTGATACAAAAGCTGAACGTGTTCCGCATCCACGTGGCTAGAAAGTGATTCCAAGTTCAATGCCTCGGCATCCCGAACGGCCTGAGGCGCCATCTGAAACAGTGACAAGTTTTGAAGCACCATCGCCATCTCATCCAGAACACTCGAAAATGAGGCGCCAATCGACATCAATTGATTCACGACAGTCGTTAATTCCTGCGGATTCTTGTCGATGACATGCTCCAGCAACTCATTAATCACCGATCCATCAACCACCCCCAGCATCGTTTTGACACTGTCTGTCGTCACAGATCCACCGCCTTGTGCGATCGCTTGATCAAGAAGAGAGAGCGCGTCACGCATGCTGCCTTTAGCATATCGGGCAAGTAACTGAATCGCGTGAGATTCAAATTTCAGTTCCTCGAATCCTAATATCTTCTGAATTTGCTGATCGATAATTGGCTCTGGAATGGGCTTCAAATTAAACTGTAAGCACCGTGACAACACTGTCACAGGAACCTTCTGGGGATCAGTCGTCGCTAGAATAAATTTCACGTGCTCTGGTGGTTCCTCGAGCGTTTTCAGCATCGCGTTAAACGCGGACCGAGACAACATATGCACTTCATCAATGATAAATATCTTGAATTGTCCCGCGGTTGGTGCATAAGCCGCGGTTTCCAGCAAATCGCGCATGTTATCGACTTGTGTGTTTGAAGCGGCATCCAGTTCAATCACGTCAACAAATCGTCCACGATCAATGGACTGACAGGAATCGCATACGCCACAAGGATCCGACCCGTTGAGTGAGGCGCAATTGAGCGCCTTGGCGATGATTCTGGCTAAAGTCGTTTTACCGACACCACGCGTTCCCGTAAACAACCAAGCGTGGTGAACTCGCCCCTGAACAAGGGCATTTGTTAGTGCCTTTACAACGTGGTCCTGGCCGACAAGCTCGGTGAAGGTTTTGGGTCGCCACTTGCGCGCTAGAGCTTGGGACATGCTAATCGTCTATATCGAGATAAATTGGGCGGCGAGCCTGATCCCCGGCACTTGCAGTTAATAGCTGTGGCTGCTTCCTTCCGGCCCTGACCAGGTTCACTACAATGCAATGCGGGGAGGCCCGCCATAAACTTGTTTTTGACTCCCTCCTAGTTTACCTAGGTTCGTCCCCTTATGCTGCGACGACTGGGATTTGCGCGATTTTACTTTTCCAAATTTTCGGTCCAGTTTGATGCACCGACTCACCTGTGCTGTCTACAGCTACAGTGACTGGCATGTCTTTAACATCAAATTCGTAAATCGCCTCCATGCCTAGATCCTCGAATGCGACAACCCGAGAGGATTGAATCGCTTTGGATACGAGATACGCTGCACCCCCAACTGCCATCAAGTACGCCGCTTTGTGTTTTTTTATGGCCTCGATTGCGACCGGACCTCGCTCTGCTTTGCCGACCATTCCAAGAAGTCCAGTTTGAGAGAGCATCATGTCAGAGAATTTATCCATCCGTGTGGACGTCGTCGGACCAGCAGGACCAACCACTTCATCGCGCACAGGATCGACAGGACCAACATAATAAATAAAGCGGCCCTCGAAATTAACGCCCTCAGGTAGCCCTTGACCACTATCCAACAGGTCCTTAATCCGTTTGTGCGCAGCGTCTCGTCCAGTTAGCAACTTGCCGTTTAAAAGCAGCGTTTCTCCAGGCCTCCAAGTGGCGACCTCCTCGGCAGTCACAGTGTCAAGATCGACTCGGCGAGCATCCTCTGAAGCTGCCCACTGAATGGCAGGATAATCGCTTGATTTGGGCGGTGTTAAATTAGCAGGCCCCGAGCCATCAAGCACGAAGTGTGTGTGGCGAGTCGCCGCGCAATTGGGGATAACAGCAACAGGCATCGATGCCGCGTGAGTCGGGTAATCCTTGATCTTGACATCCAGCACCGTGGTGAGACCGCCCAATCCTTGTGCCCCGATACCCAATGCATTCACACGATCGTGTATTTCAATACGAAGCTCCTCAAGCTTATTTTGAGGTCCTCTTCGCTTTAAAGCTGACATATCGATTGGGTCCATGAGCGACTCTTTTGCTAACAGCATCGCTTTCTCCGCGGTACCACCGACTCCAATCCCAAGCATTCCCGGTGGACACCAACCAGCTCCCATGCTCGGCACCACATCAACAATCCAATCTGCAATGCTGTCGGATGGCATGATCGTCGTGAATTTCGATTTATTCTCTGACCCACCACCTTTAGCTGCAACAGAGATATCAATCGTATTACCAGGTACGATCTCATAGTGTATGACCGCCGGCGTGTTGTCCCGACTATTGAGCCGCTTACCAGCAGGATCTGTCACGACAGAGGCTCTCAAGGTATTGTCTGGGTGAGTGTAGGCACGCCTCACTCCCTCATGAATCATTTCCGAAAGTGGCATGGTCGCGCCCTCCCACCGTACGTCCATGCCAAGCTTGACGAACACGACAGCAACACCTGTATCTTGGCACACCGGTCGGCGACCCTCTGCACTCATCTTTGAATTCGTCAATATTTGAGCAATCGCGTCCTTCGCCGCAGGCGACTCCTCTTTCTCATAAGCCAGCGCGAGCGCGTCAATATAGTCCTTGGGGTGGTAGTAAGAGATGTACTGAAACGCATCAGAAATACTATCAATCACATCGTCTTGTTTAATCGCTGCCATTCAAAAATCCTCGTCTCACGCTCATCATAAAGGGCTGCATTATAAAGCAGCCATGAGGAGAGATTGATATTTTCTAAACGCGAAATCGAGGTCGAGGAATCGATAGAAAATCGGTCGTCACGGAGCGAAAAAGGTATAATTTCGGATTATAGACAATACAGTTTCGCGACAAAATCGAGTGGCGAACTATGATCAGCGAACAATCTCTGTATAAGCTGATTATCATTATATTCAAATACTTATCTGCAATTTTTAATGTGGGTGGTAAGGAGTGTTTATGAGTAACAGTACGATTGAATCCGTTCTTCAAGAAAATCGGGTTTTTGAACCTGATCACGATTTTGTGAAGCAAGCGACGATTTCCGGCAGCGCAGATTACGAGGCCATGTGTACCGAGGCGGAGAACGACTACGAAGGGTTCTGGGCGAAGCAAGCAAAAGATCATCTTTTATGGAAAAAACCCTTCAGCAAAGTCTTAGATGAATCAAATGCGCCGTTTTATCGATGGTTTCACGACGGGGAACTCAACGTCTCATATAACTGTTTAGACAGGCACCTGAAAACCACACCCAACAAGACGGCTCTTATCTTTGAAGCTGACGACGGCACCGTCACAAAAGTGACCTATAAACAGCTCTACCACAAGGTCTGTCAAATGGCGAATGGACTCAAGTCGATCGGCATTCGATCGGGGGACCGAGTCGTCATTTATATGCCAATGTCAATTGAGGGAGTTGCGGCCATGCAGGCTTGCGCAAGGATCGGCGCAACCCATTCTGTGGTATTTGGCGGCTTCTCCGCGAAGAGCCTTCAAGAGCGAATCATGGATGCAGGTGCTGTTGCCGTCATCACAGCAGATGCGCAGGTGCGCGGCGGCAAAGAAATCCCGCTCAAGCCAATCGTTGATGAAGCGCTCGCAATGGGCGGCTGTGACAGCATCAAAAACGTTGTTGTATATCGGCGAACTGGCTCAGACATCAGCATGAACGACAAGCAAGACGTTTGGCTTCATGAGCTAACTCAAAATCAAGCCGACGCATGCGAACCAGAATGGGTTAATGCTGAGCATCCTCTCTTCATTCTTTATACGTCTGGGTCAACCGGTAAACCCAAAGGTGTACAACATAGCTCCGCTGGTTACCTGCTACATGCCTTACTGACCATGAAGTGGACGTTTGACCACAAGAGCTCAGATATATTCTGGTGTACGGCAGATATCGGATGGATTACAGGTCACACGTACATCACCTACGGACCACTCGCGATTGGTGCAACTCAGGTGATTTTTGAGGGCGTGCCGACATATCCAGATGCCAATCGATTTTGGCAAATGATCGAAAATCATGGTGTGACAATTTTCTACACAGCACCAACCGCAATACGCTCTTTGATCAAACTAGGCGCTGACCTTCCGAAAAATCACGACTTATCTAGGTTGCGACTTTTAGGGTCTGTTGGCGAACCCATCAATCCAGAGGCTTGGATGTGGTACTTCAATACAGTAGGCGGCGGAAAGTGTCCCATTGTAGACACCTGGTGGCAAACTGAGACGGGTGGTCACATGATCACGCCGCTTCCTGGTGTGACACCACTGAAACCAGGCTCCTGCACCTTCCCTCTTCCGGGCATCATGGCTGACGTTGTGGATGAAACGGGAACGTCCGTTGAAAAGGGAAATGGTGGCATTCTTGTCATTAAGAAACCGTGGCCCTCAATGATCAGAAATATTTGGGGCGATCCAGAACGCTTCAAAACAAGTTACTTCCCTCAGGATTTTGACGGCAAGTACTACCTCGCGGGTGACGGTGCCAATCGTGATAAGGATGGCTACTTTTGGATCATGGGGCGCATTGATGATGTGTTAAATGTCTCGGGCCATCGATTAGGCACCATGGAAATTGAGTCAGCACTCGTAGCACATGAGTTAGTCGCCGAGGCTGCCGTCGTCGGAAAACCACATGATGTCAAAGGCGAAGCTGTCGTCGCATTTGTGGTCCTCGCCGGTGATCGTCCGACAGGGGATGCGGCAAAAGAGATTGCGAAAACATTAAGAGACTGGGTTGGTAAGGATATTGGCCCGATTGCGAAACCAGATGAAATACGATTTGGTGACAACTTACCCAAAACACGCTCCGGAAAAATCATGCGTCGGCTTCTAAGAGCACTAGCAAAGGGTGAGGAGATCACGCAAGATGTCTCAACACTAGAAAATCCACAAATCTTAGAGCAGCTTCAGCAAACGACCTAGGGATTTTGACAAGCGGGAGCCGCTCCGGTATCGTGCGGCGCTCGCGGTAACACGACATACCCGGAGAGATGACCGAGTGGCTTAAGGTGCACGCCTGGAAAGCGTGTGTACGGTGAATGCCGTACCGAGGGTTCGAATCCCTCTCTCTCCGCCAGAGTTTTCTCAAATTTGCAATGAGAGAGACTTAAAGAGCGGCTACAAACATCTTTATAAGAGGCCCCTTTAAGGCCCGGCCGACGTTATCTACGTCTAGTCACTGCGTAATTGATAGATTTTGCTATTTGTCCAAGCCTGCTATCTGTCTTCTCAATCTGACTGATTGACTCATCGACGATCTTGTCTGCCTCAAGTTCTGTCATCACACCCTCCTCAGCCAACACACGAGCCCCAACCGCCAAGCCTCCTTCATACAAAAGGCTATTTAACCCTCTCATATCCGCATAGACTTGTTGTTGAATCGCCATATTTTCTTCGTGCTGCGTCAGTGTTTTTTCAACCCTCATCGCTCCCAACACGAACAATCCAGACAACGTAAGAAAGAAAATAGCAATAGATAGGTTGAGAATGTGTTTGGACATAGTGATAAACCCTTTTGTATCAGTAAATGACCCGTAAGTCTTAAGCTCATTGAGCGATTAGCGTCCTATAAGTGAGAATACATTTGGGAGATGATGGATCGACCATGACTCGTCTCCCTTAGGAGCAAGATCTCCTCTCCAACATCCGGGTAAAGATGTTCCCAAAAATATTGCGTCCACTTTCTCCGAAAATCAGATAAATCAGAAAACATCTCCCGATCAAGAAGATTGGCCTCGCGTGCGGATAGATAAAACTCGACCGCTCGACGCTCATAATTTTGAGCTGACATCAGCGTAATAATCTGAATCGCTCGTAAATACTTAGCAAGATCATCCGATTCACTTGAGGGGGTCTGGGTGACAAATTCATGAAGTCCGAAAAACAAATGGCCCGACTTACAGACTCAACATCAATGTGCTGTTTGATAAATGCAGACTCGTTAATAAACTCGATACTTCGATACGCCTTATAGGGCCATAAGGATGAGTCTGTGTGCATCGTGATTTGTGACGAAGGCTGATCCGCTGTAATTTTCAAACGGTCTCCATCATCCTCTCGAAGAACGCCTTGTATGATTCCCACATCACTAAAAAGGGTCGCGGCAATAAGATTCTTAATTTGGTCTGGGGTGACATATCCGTCTCGACAACGAAGCGCGTTGAGAAGGTGCAAACCAATCAAGGAAGTCGACAAGACATGATTTAGAGAGAAGTAAAGGCTCGTTGATTTCGCAAACCGAGAATAGGACACAAGCGCCATATGTTTCACAACATCGCACGCTCCGATAATCTCAGGATTTTGGTCCTCTACCGAAATCGAAAGAATTTTGGCAAAGTCGCTTCTCGCAAGACGAGTTAGGTTGATCATCTGCCTGAAAACCCTTGGTTAATATGAGTCGCAACATGATCCATTAGCTCGAGGAATGAAGGATCTAATAATTCCGGCTCAGGACTAAAAAACTCGAGTACCCAGCGAACTCCGAGGCCGTCCTTTATCGGAAAAGCAAATGCTCCTCGCACACTGACAGTTTTCGCAAGTGCCGCTCGAGGGAAATTCGCATCCTTCGTCACGTCATATATCGTTTGGACACTCTCCTTCTCATACGCTTGACCTGGAAGCCCCTCGCCAGGGTAAAACACATATTCCTCACTGATTTTTTTAAACTCCTCAAAACTCTCCCCAGTCACCTCGCTGTGCCACACACCAGTTGATTTGAGAAGAGCTTCTTTGTCATTACGCTGAACCACATACGCATGACCTATCGGCCATCTTTTGAATACACAAACACGCTTCAGAATTTCAAGGATAAGCTCATCGGTTCGATAATTTTGTACGTCTAATTTAGTGATCTCATTAAGCAAATCGATGCCGCCCTTTTCCAAAACCTGTCTGTGGGTTTGAGAAAAAACGTGATAGTTCAGGCTAGCGACCCAAGCTTGCCCTTCGTCAGTCACGCCCAGGTAGTGAAGCGCTTTGCCTATATGTGGCTTCACCAAGTTAATATAAAAATTCGGATAATTATTGCGCAGTTCAACTGGGTTGCTGATGCCCATTTTTTGCGCGGCCCCCGTCTCATTGAACTCGTGAAACAGTCTGGGCATCTTCACGTCGTACATCGGATCCGCTAACTGGCCGATCAGATCCGAAGATCCGACCAAATCAGCCAGTTCCTGAAATTTGTTATCGAGATCACCCGAAGGAGCTCCGCGTTCCGGAATAGGAAATTGAGTGCAGCTGATGAGGTCCTTCAGAAGCTGTTTATCAAGATCAGGATGCCATTGGCGTTGTTCGATGAAGAGTTTTCCGCGCTCGACGTGGTACGGCGTTAACGAGGCGTCCGTATTGCCATCGTTTAACGTGATTGTGTCCCCGTTTTCGTTGATCACCTGATCAAACCCGTTATCGCCATTGAGGATATTTTTGACGTAGCCGATATCGTGAAACAGGAGCGCTAGCGTGAAATGAAGCCAATCGGATCCAGATAACTCTCCCTCGAGCGTTTTTTTTCCAGCAAAAATAGACTGACCACACAAAGTCACAAGACAAGTATGTTCAGCATCATGGTAAAGCGCATCCGAGCGCGATATCAGATTCATCGACGTATGAACCGCATCGGCAACGATATTGGTGTACTCGACAGGGCTTTGAGGGAGGATTTCCAATCTCTTCGCCTCTAACTGTCGTATGAATTCTGTTTTAACGCTTCTAATCATGACCGTAATCAGCTTAGTGAAAGCCTTTTAACTTACTCTTGCCGCTATTCTCACCAAGTCAGCATAACAAAAAAAAGCCGACCCAACGGGTCGGCTTCAACGAGATTTCTGTTAATAAAATAACTCAGCTTGGCAACTTCGCCTTTCTCAAATAAGGCGTGAGCGTTTCAAACGCACCAAATTTTGCCCGCGCATCCTCATCACTCACAGCAGCTGGAATGACTACATCCTGACCGACCTGCCAATCTGCTGGTGTCGCAACTCCGTTTGCCGAAGACGTCTGTAACGCATCAAGAGCACGCAGCACCTCCGCAAAATTACGACCGACGGTCATTGGGTAGGTCATCGTGAGCTTCAATTTTTTATCCGGCCCGATGATGAACACAGAACGCACAGTTGCGCTGTCATTCGGAGTCCGTCCATCTGGAAGGTAAGCCTCTGCTGGCAACATATCAAAGGCCTTTGAGACCTCCAAGCCATCGTCCGCAATAATCGGAAACTCAGCTTTAGCGCCACCCACTTTTTCAATGTCTTTTTTCCAGTTTCGATGATCTTCCGCACTATCCACGGAAATACCGATTACTTTTGTCCCACGTTTAGCCCATTCATCCTTCAAACGGGCGACCGCGCCGAATTCAGTTGTACATACTGGTGTGAAGTCTTTTGGATGGGAAAAGAGGATTGTCCAACTGTCTCCTACATACTCATGTAGTGAAGTTGCTCCCTCGTCTGTTTCAACCTTCAGGTCCGGTATCGTGTCGTTAATTCTTAACCCCATCGTTCAAATTCCTTTATTTGTTTACGTAAGCGAGCCGTCTCTGACCCTAATCCCAACGCTTAGTTTAATCCAAGTGAATATAACTATTAATAATTATTAATCACTATATTATTCCTAGAGGAATTTTTAGACCCAAATAGACAGAATTTTTGATATTCCACAGTGAAAATACTGGAATTATCGAGAATTTATGCGACTAACGATGGTCTGGTAGGTTTTATACGCTTCCGATAGCTGCATGAACATCGTTTGGTTCAAAAGAGACCTAAGAATATTCGATCACGAGCCACTGGTTCACGCAATCTCCGAGGGTCCGGTACTCCCCCTCTACATACTTGAGCCAGAATTATGGAAGCAACCTGACGCGAGTGCTCGGCATTATCACTTCCTGATCGAGTCATTAAATGACCTTGACGATCAATTGGCAAGCATTGGACTAAAACTGACAATCAAGGTTGGTGACTGTCTCACTGTCCTCAGCAAACTAGCCGAAAAATATTCAGCCTTTAAAATATTTTCTCATCAAGAAACCTGGAATGACTGGACGTATCAACGCGACAAAAAAGTCATACGTTGGTGTCATGAGAACAACATCTTGTGGGCTGAGTCACAACACCATGGCATCATCCGCAGGCTGAAATCACGAGATGGCTGGGCCAGATCCTGGCACCGGTATATGACAGCGCCAATAATCGAGGCACCACTCAAAGCAGCTGGCGTTTCAGAACCGAGTGATGATCTACCAACTTCACAATTCCTCGGATTATCGTACGACGTTGATACATGGAAACAAAGCGGCGGAAGAACTCAAGCGGAACAGACGCTTGCCTCATTTCTTGATCACCGGGGAGAACATTACACCCGAGAGATGTCCTCGCCGAACACGGCATTTGAGAGTTGCTCCCGCCTATCCACGTATATTGCCTTCGGATCACTCTCGGTAAGAGAGGTCTACCAATCAGCTGAAGACGCCAAACAACGGATCTATCAAAGCGCAGCGCCTGGATCGCCGTGGCGCAGCTCCATTCGTTCATTTTTATCTCGCCTACGCTGGCATTGTCACTTCATACAGAAACTTGAGGACGAACCTCGAATCGAATTCGATAACCTACATCCTGCTCTAGACGGTCTTCGTGAATCCCATTTCAATGAGACTTTTTTCGCCGCCTGGAAAACTGGAAACACAGGTTTTCCATTCATTGATGCGTGTATGCGCGCCCTCATCTCGACCGGTTGGATCAACTTTCGGATGCGGGCCATGTTAGTGAGCTTTGCCTCTAACCACCTCTGGCTCCATTGGAGAAAAACCGCGCTACATCTAGCGAAGCTTTTCACAGACTACGAACCAGGTATTCACTATTCTCAAATTCAGATGCAATCAGGCACGACAGGTATTAATGCCATACGCATTTACAATCCAATCAAACAAGGAATGGATCAAGACCCGGATGGAGAGTTTACTCGCCGGTGGGTACCTGAATTAAAAGACGTTGACCCGAAACTAATACACACACCCTGGTTACTGGCCGAGCCACCAAGGGACTATCCGGCACCCATCGTGGATGAAGTCAGCGCAAGAAAAGCTGCGAGTCAAAAACTCTATGCGCTTAGAAGATCGCCTGAGTTCAAAAAGAAATCGGAATCAATCGTTCAAAAACACGCAAGCCGTAAATCCACCTCATTCCGGTCTAGGAAAACGCCAAGAAAACAAGAACCCAAAACAATGCAGTCTCGACTATTGTTTGATTGAGAGAATCTTGCGAGCCAGGTAACTATTGAACCGCTCAGATATGACAATAATCGTTGCTTATTGATTTCACTCGGATTGGATGACTTAATTTTGAAGGCAAAGAAATTCCGGATTGGATGCTTCCCCATGACGGTAGGCTCCTCGAAAACTTTGAGCATCATCCGCACAATCTCCAGCAAGTTCGATATCAAGCACATCATCGTGATACCCAACGGTGAGCAAACAACTTTGACTTAACTGACCTGATAACTTGGACTCATCCGCCTCAAAGGCATCAATATCAACAGAGGCCTCGACAAAGTCGGCCATCTGCGTTCGGCAAAACTCATCCAGCGAGCGCAAACGTTTGGCTCTCACCTGAAACACAGAGCCTCGTTTGATGATCGAGATCTCGCTTTCGTTCGGAGACACCCAAACACCTTCGAATGCCCGTCGGTCATCCACCATTCCTCTGACGGTCCAAATGCGTGCCTTATATGCTGCCGCCATACACGTCACATCCTCTCCACAGGCGGCACGTTTTTCTACAAACTTTCTGGACTGGGTGTAATACTGGTTCCTCGGAAGTCGACGTGTAAGTGGGCCAACAAACGTGGAGAGTTCAGCGTCGAGCGCAGATAACTCTTCCGAACTACAGATCAATCGCTCTGCGACCGTTGTCGCCTTCTCGCACGAAAAAGATGGCGAAAATTGCGTAGGTTCTTCTTCAGCTCGTACAACTGTAGTGAGCAAGATCAGAGTAGGAATACCGATACAAAAGAAAATGAATCTCTGACTTAGCGACACGATACCGTAAGTCCCAAGCATCGAGCTAACGCGCCATGGCTTCCCGAGCTTCGACTAAATCTTCTCGCATATTGTGCTGAAGCATTTCACCCGATTTTTTGGTCGCAAGAAGCTCTCTCGCCTTCTCGTATTTTGGATCGTTCCAAAACATCAAACACCCGTTGCATCCGCGCCCACAACACCCGTTAAGCCCCTTGCTGGTGGTCTTCGCACGCTTCTCTAGCGTATCGAGACTGATTGTGTCTTGTAGTTTTTTCACAGCAGGTGCGTATTTTTCGGCAGAGGATCGACCAAGCTCTATTTTTTGAGTTAACGA
Source organism: Candidatus Eutrophovita brisbanensis (assembly GCA_038147395.1). Classification (GTDB taxonomy): domain Bacteria; phylum Pseudomonadota; class Gammaproteobacteria; order Burkholderiales; family Eutrophovitaceae; genus Eutrophovita; species Eutrophovita brisbanensis. Next base: position 1,288,275 of record JAYQTM010000001.1, read on the forward strand.
GTCGAGCTTAAGGCGCTCCCACTGCTCCTCGGTGAGCAATGCTTCCTTACGCACAATGGTGAGCTCCGGGAATTTCCGACGAAGCTCTTCAGGATCCTCTCGATCGAACGCAGATAATGGGATACGAATTTGGCATTGAGGCCCTCCGTGGATCACATCTTTCAATTCGCTCTCACCAACCACGTCAAACTCATACAACCGGAGCAATACGGGCTCATCTTTGGGATTAGGCGGAATAAACTCCAGCACATCACCTGCTTGCAACCGATTTTTAATTTCCACGACAATCTCATCTGAGGACACAGAGCGGACGATCCCACCGAATTCCCATGCTGCGATACTGCTCGTATTCTCGTAATTATGCGCATGATTCGTTAAGCGACCATCGTGAAAGGCAAATGTGTACCCACGATTACCCGTCATCTCCAACTCTCTCATGTAAGGACGATAATCCCAGGCATCTGGATTTGCGTAGTAATCATCAATCGCTCGTCGATATGCTCTCGCGGTGGTCGCGAGGTAATAGGGACTCTTTCCTCGCCCTTCCACTTTCAAACTATCGACGCCAATACGCAGATAGTCATCAAGCTTAGGCATAAGACACAAATCTTTTGAATTGAGAATGTAAGAACCCCTCTCGTCTTCTTCGATTGGCATCAGATCCCCTGGTCTGTGCCCCTCTTCGAGCACAAACTCAAAGAGTTTCATATTCTCTTCATTAAGATCCAGCTCTCTCACCGTGCCATCGTTCAGTCGCAAATGAACCTTGTACTGCCATCGGCAGCTATTCGCACAATTACCTTGATTCGAGCCACGCTCAGCCATAAAGTTGGACAGCAGACAACGTCCAGAGTACGTCATACACATCGCGCCGTGAACAAATGTCTCGAGCCGAATGTCCTGGCATTTTTCTCGAATTTCCTCTAGCTCTGCAAACGTCACTTCACGAGCCAAAACGACTAATTCAGCCCCTTGGTCTTTCCAGAATTTAACGGTCATCCACGAGCAGACATTCGCCTGCGTCGATATGTGCAAATTAAACTCTGGCGCATGTTCACGCAAATAGTGAAACACCCCCGGGTCAGACACGATAACTCCATCTGGCCTGACCTCTTTCAATGTCTCGATATACGCATCCAGCTTGGGGATGTCTTTGTTATGAGTGAAGATATTGAGCGTGAGATAAACCCGCACGCCATGATCGTGCGCAAAACTAATACCCTCTTTCACATCGTCTAGAGTCAGTTTCGACTTTGTCCGCATCGACATATCGGGCGTACCCATGTAGATGGCATCCGCTCCATAGAGCACTGCGACTTTGAGTCGCTCCAACGAACCTGCGGGCATCAGCAATTCAGATTTGTTTTGCCGCTTAGGCTCAAAATTCATTTCAATATTCATACCTGAGGGACTCCACCCTCGTCTTCCCTTTGGAAGTCACTGGATAAACGTTTTGGACTGTCACCACGCCGATTAGACGAAGAAAACCGAGGTGTAGCGTCTATCTGCTCGCCAAAACCAATATTGGATTAAACTTTTAAGGCTTACACCAATCGAAAAACGACATAAAAACATAAGTATAACGTAAGGGAGGCAATATGAAGATGGTTAAAACGCTCTTGATGGTTCCAGCATTTCTACTGATATCGGGATTATGGAACTCGGCGAGCGCTAATGATCACGGTGGCTCGAGCGTCAAGATGCTGGACAATGAAACTGTCGCTGATGCAGACACCATGAAATGGGAGCGCAATCGTCACACCCCGTGGGGAATGCGCATCATCGTAATAGATGGCGATCCTTCAAAAGAGGGACCCTACACGTTCCGCGTCAAAATGCCTTCTGGCTATAAGCTTCCCCCACACTACCATCGGGACAAACGAACGGTTACCGTGCTTAAAGGAACTTACTGGATCGGCGTTGGAGAGGTGTTCGACGCAAAACCAATGGACATGATGGAAGCAGGTTCCTTCTATACAACAGAAGCAGATGTCCCTCACTTTGCGTGGGCTCGTACAGAAGTTATTTTGCAGGAGTCCGGTTATGGGCCAACCGACATGAGATGGGTGAATCCTGAAGATGATCCAAATTACTAACCTCGATCTTGCTCTGGGTGAAAAAATGCCGGCATTAGCCGGCATTTTTTATTGAACTTGCGCGCAAACTAGGTCGAATGTGGTTCGGGAATGCCCCTGAGACTTGATCGACAACCACAAACGTCGGTCCATATAACCCGAGGTCCAGACCACATCGCCGACATCGTTAACCATATCAATCTTGGTCACTCGGTTTAATTCTCTCGCACAATCAATCTCGACAAGGGCTTGAGTGATCTTAAATACGACTGGTTCATCATTTTCGAACGACTCAGTCATCATTCTCGTGTAAATACCCTTCTTGGTCACATTGACGTTTTCGTTATCCAAAACAATTGAATCGAGGTCGACGTAATACTTCGCTTCGGTATCCGCGCCAACGTCCACCCAACTCTCACAGAAAGCGGCTGAAGTGATACTCAGGCCAATCAGAAATACGCTCACCAATCTCGACATACGCCCCCCATTATTATCAGTCATTGTTACGTTTGATCTGCGCGACCACAGATCGGTTGAAGTCTTTAAGCCTGTCAATATGCTCCTTAGCCAAGCCATCCGAGTCGGTAAAACAGCTGCCGGCGTTGATTAAAGAAAAACGCTGTGGAATAACCATCACCCCAAGGTACGCCAGCTGCGTGTTAAGCCCAGTCATCGCACGCACTCCTCCGCTCGCCCCAACCGTTGCAGACATCATCACCGCCGTTTTGTGAGAAAACGCTTTGAGCGGCAAATCATCAACGGTTTCCTTTCGTGACATCCAATCTAGGAAGTTTTTGAGCACACCGGGAGAAGCTCCGTTGTACTCAGGCGTCGCAATATAAAGACAATCAGCAGCAATTACTTTTTCCCTCGCGATCCGGACTTCGGTCGGCATGCCACTGGATGCCTCGTCGTCGGCATTGTAAAAAGGCAGCGGAACGGCACTGAGGTCAATTAAATCTGTCTCAACATCTTGCGATACCAAGTCGCAAAGTGCTTCTTTGAGCAACCGTGTATTGAATGACTGTTGACGCAGACTGCCTGAAACGCCGATGATTTTTAGTTGTTGTGCCATCGTTCCCCCTTGCAATTGGTCAGATCGTTCAGTGACCGTCTAGTTCCCTTTAGCCAATATCGACAAAACGCGTGGGCAATAACCGTTTAGTAAGGCTACGCTCTAATGGCGAAGAGAGACCTAAAAGTTCAGAGTAAATGACCTCGGACATCAATGGTGACCACGTAAACCCCCTCGATCCAAGCCCTAGAAATGCATGGAGAGAATTCGATACTCGCCCTACGAGAGGTAATCGATCGTGAGTTGCATAGCGAACACCAGACCATTGTTTTTCAATCATCAACTGAGAAGTGTTCGTTACTCGAAAAATATCTGAGAATCGCTTTAAGTTCTCCTGATCATCGTCAGTGTTTAACGTTGCATCTGACACATTCACATCATGCGTTCCAGAGATCCACGTCAGGTCGGCGGATGACGCAACATAACCATCCTTACAGACCACCACATCACTTGCTCGATCACTCCTGCGGATCGCGCTCGATTGGCCACGGATCGGGGTCAACCTCAACTCGATTTGCGGCAATAATCGGTGTGCCTCATGACTATTCGCGATCACAATCGGGTTATCACCCTCGTTGAATAACCCGTCTTCCAAGGAAGAGTTTTTGCCGTCAAGATCGAAGGGGTACGAGCGAGACTCGCCGCCGAGTCGATGAAAGGCATCGATAAGTCCCGACTGTGGTGAATCAAGCACTCCTGCCCTCGGAAATAACACACCACCCGTTGCCATCGCTGACGCCGTTATCGCTCCAAGAGACACAGGCGGCATCAATCTCACATGATCTTCACCAAGATCCAATATCGATGCCGCTTGTTTCATTTTTTCCCACTCGTCTTGCGTTTTAGGTAGTTGTATGACGCCATGAGGATTAAATCCGATCGAATTCACCCGATGGATGCGCTCATAGCATTTGATGGCGAAAAAATAGGCGAGCCAAGCCAATTGACCACGCGGTCCGAAGTCAAGATTCAAATTGGGCCGAATCACCGGCATCGGATTGCTTGACGTATTCGACAACAATCGATTTTGTGTTTCGAAGATGGTGACTGCAGTACCCGAAGCCAACAAACGTATCGCAAGTGTGACTCCAGCGATCCCTCCGCCAACAATAGACACTCGGTTTACCGGTGTTTGAGGCGTGCGTCCGTCTTCGGAGAATCGCCCGACCAACATCTCCCGTTTTCGGCCAAACCCTTTTTTCTTTTGAACATCGAAGCCCGCGTACGTCATCATGCGTCGAATGTCGCCCGCACTGCTGTAAGTGCTGAAGGTCGCATCGCGCGCCGCGAGTCGACGAAAACTCGCCACCAGCTTAGGAGACCACAAGTCTTGATTTTTGTGTGGCGAGAAGCCATCTAAGAAAAAAGCATCGACACGCGCATCGAGCTCTTTGATGTAATGTGCAGCATCGCCGTAGATTAACGTCAGATTGACGTTCGGCGCCAAAGATACGCGATGAAATCCACTCAACAAGGGCGGCAGTTGATCAATCAGCAAACCCACGAGATCTAGTCTTGGACAAATACGCTTCAAACAAACTGCGAGGTCAACCTCTCTGAACGGATGCAATTCGAACGCTACATAATCCAACACGCCTGACCGCTCTTTCGAGAGAAACGCCTCAAGAGTAGCCAGAAAATTAATACCAAGACCAAAGCCGAGCTCAACGATTGTAAATTTTTTAGCATCCTGAAATCGTTGAAGCAGTTCGTTTCCCTCAACAAATACGTAGCGCTTTTCCGCCCAGCCACCATCAGCTGAAAAATAGACGTCTTCAAAATCTTTTGAATAGACCGAACCATTCGAGATTTCGAAACGGGCGGGGTTGATCTTAGTAGGCCACTGAACTCTTTTCATGTGAAATCAGTCAATGTTCTTGTGAATAGCTCGGGCGACGCTAGACTCATCGCCCAAGCCGAAATCGTGGATAATACGCGACACTTAACTCACCAAGCTAGGAAACATCGCAACCATGCGCCAACCGCTACTTCGATTACTGATTATCAGCGCTCTATCGCTTACCATTGGCAGCGCCTTCGGAATGACCCCGAAGTATCCATATGACCCCATCAATACCGAATGTAATGCTCAAGTCGTCATCATTGGTGAAGCGTTCATTTTGACTGAAAACGATATTCCTGCACTGCGCCTACAAGCTGATCTCTCAATTACCGAAAATCCTAATATTCCTGAATGCACATCACTCGAATCAATTAAACACGTTGAGTTGCGAATGAATGAAAGCGATCAAAATGCGTTTTTCTCGGCTAACGTCGGAAAAAACGTTGCCGCAACGGGCGTGATTAAGTCGGGAGACGCTACGGATCTTGACAGCGTTATTTTCACGGTTGAGTCTTTGGATCACGTCCCAGAGAAAAACTAGAAAATACTTCCGAACTTTTCTTGAAACCTGACTGCGCGAGTTCGTCATCTTGCGCGTGTTGAGCTCGTTTGAAGCCTTCCCGGTTTGTGAGTGACTCATACCAAGTGCGCGTATTCGGCGGCACGTCCTCACCTAAACCGATAATGTTCGCAAGTAAAATCGCATACCCCACCGATATATCGGCATTGGAGAAGCCTGTCCCCAGTATGTTAGAACGTCCGTCTTCGAGCGTTTGTTCAGTGAGTCGCAATCTTGCAAGAAACCATTTTCTATAGTCCTCACCCACTGACGGCTGTCGCCTCTCTGGAGCCTCCATCATGGTGTAACGAATAAATATCGTTTGTGGAAAAGTCAATGTCGCCTCTCCGTGAAATAACCAATTCAGATAATCTCCGTAATCAGGATCGCTCGCCTGTCGCGCAAACCTTCCGTCACCATACTTAACCGACAGATAATGCGGGATCGCGGACGATTCCGTCAGTCGCACATCACCATCTACTAATAATGGAATTGTTCCAAGAGGATTTTCTGAGAGATATTCCTTTTGGTAGAGACGCGGGGGAAACGGAAGCATCTTTAGGGAGTAATCAAGCCCCAACTCCTCAAGTGACCAAAGCGCCCTAAACGACCGGGCGTCGTCACAGTGCCATAGCGTTACCACAGGTCCGAATCCAAAGAATTAATTGAGGCCATAATTTGATCGTTTTAGTGTACTTAAAATGTACTTATTGATATCAAATTATGGCGTTTTATTCCACAATAGTACAAATCCAGACGAAAAAAAGGACCTAGCATTTCTGCTAAATCCTTGTTTTCACTACTATCTAGTGGCGACCCCAAGGGGATTCGAACCCCTGTTACCGCCGTGAAAGGGCGATGTCCTAGGCCTCTAGACGATGGGGTCTTAAAACCGTCGTCGCTTTACTTGGTGGAGGTAAGCGGGATCGAACCGCTGACCTCTTGCATGCCATGCAAGCGCTCTCCCAGCTGAGCTATACCCCCAGCAAACGAGGGGCGAATTATACGGAGTAGCGCTCTGGCTGTAAAGCGCCTTATTCTAATTCAAATTTCTTCTAAACTCTTCTCGATACGATTTACTACATCCTCTCGCTGATACGCACACATTAGGGCGTCGATGGCTGGAGTTTGGGTCTGTCCCGTCAAAAATAGACGAAGTGGCATCGCCAAGTGTGGCATTTTGAGATTGAATTCCTTGAGTGTTTCTTTGATACAACCAGATATGCCCTCAGGCTCCCAATTAACGCCTCGAAGCTCACGCACAAACCTCGCTAATGCGGGCTTGATATCTTGAGTGAGGAATTTTTCACGGTCAGGAGCTGAAATCTCGCCCCGACGATAGAAAACGTGTGCTGAGTCGACCAATTCGTTTATCGAGACGGCGCGAACCTTCAATAACGAAATCAACCCATCCAGCGACGGACCCATCTCGGTATTGATACCCATTTCTATGAGTCGGGCTTTAATCGTCTCGACCAATTCAGCATGATCCATTAACTTGAGGTGCTCTGCGTTTACCCAGCTCAATTTTGCCGGATCAAATTTCGCTGGAGAGCGACTGATGTTCTTTAAATCAAACCACTCAACCAACTGATCAACAGTGAAAACTTCGTCATCACCGTGAGACCATCCCAGCCGAGCCAAGTAGTTGACCATCGCGCTGGAAAGAAAACCCTCATCGCGATACTGCGTGACACTGACGGCACCGTGACGCTTGGACAATCTTTCGCCATCGTGCCCCAGAATCATTGGGACATGGGCAAACTCCGGAACGACGTAGCCGAGCGCTCTATACACATTGATTTGTCGAGGCGTGTTATTGACGTGATCATCCCCGCGAATCACATGGGTGAGGTTCATATCATGGTCATCAACCACGACACCAAAGTTATATGTTGGTGTGCCATCTCCTCTCAAGAGGACAAAATCATCTAATTCGCGATTGGAGACAGTGATATTACCTTTGACTAAGTCCAACCAAGAAACATCACCATCATCAGGATTCTTAAACCTGAGCACAGGAGTGACGCCTTCCGGCGGCGAACAATTGCCAGCCACTTCCGGTCGCCACCGACCATCATATCTTGGCTTCTCACCACGTGCTCTTTGTTGCTCACGCATCTGTGTCAATTCATCTGGGCTCGCGTAACACCAGTAAGCCCGGCCATTGGCAATTAACTCTTCAGCAACCTCTCGATAACGTTCCACGCGCTGCATTTGGAAAACTGGACCTTCATCCCAATTAAGCCCCAGCCATTTCATCGAATCGAGTATCGTCTGCACGGATTCATCCGTGGAGCGCTCCTGGTCCGTGTCTTCGATGCGCAAGATAAACTTGCCACCGTGCTTTCTAGCGAAAGCCCATGCGTAAAGTGCTGTTCTCGCACCCCCAATATGCAGGTACCCCGTGGGGCTTGGAGCGAATCGTGTTCTGATCATGTATTTATTCGTTAAAAAAACGCGTCATTTTAAACGATAAGGTCGTTAAGGGCACTCTCAGAGCAACATGAGCAGCGCCATTAACGCCATACCAAGATCCTCCACAATTGTGATCGTCGACATCGGGAGTTGAAAGACCGTCCCCAGACAGGCACAACGTATTTTCGTTTTATTTAGAACCGACTGGATGACACCAAGGGCTGAAAAAGACATCAGCAAAAAGGTCACCATGTGAAGGATCTGTCCTCCAATATTACTCAGATAACACGCTCCAAGCGTTAACTCAGCAAATGGATAGACAAAGCCCCATCCTCTCCATCGTTTGGCTATCAAATCGTAATTGGCATAAGCACTCGCAAACGCTGATAGGTCCAACAATTTAAAGAATGAAAACACCAGAAAAAAGCCAGCCATGAAATATCGCATCGTTTCGTTTACCGAAATACCCTCTAGGGGCAACTGGACCAACAAGCTGGAGCCAAAAATAAACGCGACAATCAACAGAAGAGGCCGGTATGTCTCGAACCAACTGGAGAGCACTGGATCTGCTACAGCATTAATACTATCGACGTCGACGAATCGATATCTCGTCCCTTCCAACATCTGATTTAACTGAACGAGCGTCAGATCATCCCCAACGACCTCGGCAATTTTGTTATCAATTGAGATACTAAGGGAATCAACCTGAGACGCGAGCTTTGCGCCAATAGAATTCACACAGTTTTGGCAGGTCACACCTTCGACCCTGAACGTATATATCGCCATAGGGAACAATTTCCATGATTTGCTAGGATTCGACTATCCTGACACAATTTAGTGCAACAAAGAACGAACCGCCACAAATGAGGACAATCATTTGGTCACTCTTGAATCACTCACGAAAGAGATCCGAGATCTCGTTCAATGCTGGCCCGAGCGCTGGATCGGTGTCAAACCCGTATTTGAGAAATGTGTCGCAACCCTCGGAAAACCTGACCCAACGGATGAATCTGCGCATCGAGTACTCGCACTACTCTCGGGCGGCAACGCAATTGCGAATTTTGTTGAGCATTCCTGTCAGAAAATGTCGCGAACAAATAGGGAGCCTGACTACCATTCGCGACTTCACACGACGATTGTCATCACATCGTTGACAGCTCTTTTACTCAAGCAGCGCGAACTATCGACTTCAAGCAAAACCAACATTTCCCTACAAGAAGCGATGCTCTTGGTTGCGATGGTTGGACATGATGCCGGACATGATGGGACTCGTAATGGATCTCCGTGTCAACTCGAATCCCGCTCTTATCATCTGATCGAACCATTACTAAAAACAGCAAAGTGTCACCCGGATGATATGTACTCCATCAAACGTGTCATTTGGGGAACAGATCCAGCGTTAATCTCACCGCTTCATCTAGGCTCTTCTACAACGAGTTTTGATCTTCACAAACCGGTATGGCAAACCATCTTATGCCAGGAATCCGACATTCTAGCGAGCGTATTGCCAGAATTCGCAAATCAAATGACTCGATTTTTAGTTGACGAATGGAATAAGATCGATCCCATCTCCGCAGCTGGATTACTATCCCGCGGAGGAAGAAAATACTTTCTTGAGAACCTCGCAAAATTTTCAAGTCCAGCCGCACACTCACTCGGGCTAGAGAAACTCGTCATCAGTCAGTTGTCAGCACTTAACGAAGAAAACTAACTCACAGAGCGAGGTAAGCGCTAAGTGCCAGTGCAAACACCATTCCAACCGTGAGTGCCGCGCGCATGGGAATCCAATACCGCGCGATCACAACTGACTGGTGAATGACACTATCCAATGCCAATGCTAATAGATACAGGCCTATCAGTGGCCCAACGATTAGAGGATGGGGCAAGAACAGACAAAACCAACTCAATACAGCCGGGGCAATACCCCAAATCAGCAAGAAACACCTTTTTGCATCCGAGATGGATGAATGCGAGAGCGCATGACCCCAACTGATTGCGCCGACGAAGGTGATAATTAAAGCCGCATACCACGTCAGCGCTTGCCCCCAATAGGCTGGAGAATCAGAGATTGACATAAAATACAAACAACCGTAAGCGGGCACTATGCCGCCAAAACCGAGCCCCAAGACAAGCCATTTCACTCGATTCATGAGCGTCCTCGTCTGCGTAATGAGAATGTCCTAAATACCACTCACCGCTTTGGGATATAAAAATTCCTCGAGCCCCCAAACGCCGCCCTCGCGACCAATACCAGACAAACCAACACCACCGAACGGAGTCGCTGGACTAAGCAATTCGCCATTTACTTCCACCATTCCAGAGCGAAGTTGACGGGCCAAACGCTTCGCGCGATCCGAGTCCGTCGTTTGAACATAATTCGTCAGGCCGTAGGGCGTATCGTTGGCGAGTCGAATTGCATGATCTTCGTCGTTGAATGGCACAATAGACAACACTGGCCCAAAGATTTCCTCTTTAAAAATCGTCATATCCGGTGTTACATCGGCAAATACCGTGGGTTTCACGAAGTAGCCACGATCAACGCCGTCTGGGCGTCCAACACCGCCGATCTTGAGATTTGCGCCCTCATCAATTCCTTTTTGAATGAGTTCTTGAATCTTATTGAATTGCACCTCTGATGCAACAGGGCCGATGTGACGACCCTCCTCACTCGACTGACCAACTGTCGTTTTTGAGGCCATCGCGACAGCCTGCTCAACCGCAGAATCATAAATCGATGCCTCAACAAGCATACGTGTCGGCGCATTACAGGATTGCCCAGTATTCAGAAAGCACTGTCTCACGCCACGCGATACAGCTTTTTCGTCAGCGTCTGCGAAAATGAGATTCGCACCTTTTCCACCCAATTCGAGACACACTGGCTTGACTGTCTCACTGGCAGCACTCATGATCAACCGCCCGGCCCTCGTCGAACCTGTAAAAGAAATCGCGTGAACATCGGGGTGTCGCGACAACCCACTTCCGATGCCTGCTCCATCGCCATTAACCAGATTGAACACCCCCGCTGGGAAACCCACTTCATGAATCATGTCTGCAAGTAACATTGACGACAAAGGCGCTAACTCCGAGGGCTTCAACACAACCACACAACCCGCCGCCAAAGCAGGCGCGACCTTGAGCATGACTTGGTTCATCGGCCAATTCCACGGCGTAATTAACCCAATCACACCAACTGGTTCATAAAACACGTGATCGACCCCGTCTTTTTTGGGAACTTCAACCTCGAACGAGAAACTCTCCAAAGCCTTGATGGTTTGTCTCAAATGTCCGAACCCTGCTCCCGCTTGCGCCGTCTGGGCCAATGAAATCGGCGCACCCATCTCACTGGAAATCACCTGCCCCATCTCCGCCATCCGCGCTTTATAGGTATCGAGTAGTTTTTGCAGCAACTCACGGCGCGTGTCGACTGACGTTTGAGACCATTTAACCGCCGCGTTCGTCGCTGCCGCTACAGCGCCATCAAGATCGACCGTATCACCAAGGGTGATGGTCGCGATTGCCTCTTCCGTTGACGGATTAATGACCTGAAGTGTGTCAGTGGAGTGAGGAACAACCCAAGCTCCATTAATATAAAATTTTGTTTTATCTTGCATTGATTTACCTTAACCCTTAGCGAGTTTCCTAGAGACTTTGAAATAAGCCTCATTGTAACAAAAGGTCTGTTTTCAACTTCTTTCGAGATGACACTCAAATAAGGCTTCATCGCGTTATTTGAGGATTTACTAACACTTTGGTTTGTACGCCTATGCCAGATCACATTGTCGCCCTCGTGGGTCATGCCGCCTTTTTCTTAACAGCCGTGTCCTTCATGGTCAAAGATTTATTAATGCTTAGGCTACTCGCTATCGTGAGCTCAATCGCGGCTATTTTTTACAACTACTTTCACCCGATGGGTTCGCCAGACTGGATACCACTCTCTTGGGTAATATTATTTGCGGCAATCAACGCTTGGCGTATCTTTCAGATTTATACAGAGTCAATAAACATCAATCTATCCGACATCGAGAGGGAAATACACGCTTCTAGCTTCAACCATTTTTCACCAATACAATTTCACAAATTGGTCAAATCTGGACAATGGCAGCAACTGCAAAACGGAGACGTACTCACCGTTGAAGGGGAAACTCCTGAACGCCTATTTTTTATTCAAAACGGCATCGTGGACGTTGAGCGTGACAACAAACCGCTCACATCTGTGTCTGACGGCGCTTTTATCGGAGAAATGTCATTTAGCAGTGGTGACACAGCGAACGCGACGACAACGTGCGCGACCGATACGTGCGTTTTAAGTTGGGAACGAACCGGTTTTCAAAAACTTCTTGGAAGAAATCCAACACTCAACGTGCTCTTGCAACAAGCCATCACCGCAGACCTGTCTAAAAAGCTAAGCCAGGCGAGCTGATACTATCGATTTGGCGCTTCACTATATAAGCCAGTCACAGAACACTTTGCCCATTCTTGTTCTTCCGCTTTATCAGAAATCAGCTTTAGAACGGCGCCAAAACGTTGCCCGTTCTTCTCATAGATTTCAACTCTGACATCATCGAATAAAAGCTCAAGACTGCAATCGCTTGTAGAAATCCAATGTAGGTTCGATACGGGCGACATATGCACCTGGTACAAGTCCTGCTGATCAAGAGCGACTGTTGCTGTAAATTCACCAGAGGCTTGAACGTCGTTGCTCCAACTCCAAGTAAGCTGTGATCGAAACATCAATATCGCAGTCAGACTAATCGTAGTGACAATTTTCCAGCAACTCTTCATCGTGATCCGTCCTTTTTTAACGTGTGATTCAGTTACAGCCTATCCAGCGAGCCCCTTAACTCTGACGCTCTTAACCGTATAGCGTTCAATTCATCTTGATTCTTACGGTCTAAATTTTTAATCATCATCGTCATTCGTGGATTTTTTGCAAATCGATCTCGATGATCGTCTAAAAAACTCCAATAAAGCGTATCGAATGGACAAGCATCCTCCGTATGCTTTTTCTTTCTATCGTATCGACAGTCCTTACAATAATCACTCATGCGATGAATGTACGCACTGCTTGAGATATAAGGTTTCGACGCGAAGAGGCCGCCATCGGCGAATTGACTCATTCCCAATGTGTTAGGAGACTCGACCCATTCAAACGCATCGATGTACACACCGAGGTACCAAAGATGCACCTCCTTGGGATCAATTTGTGCCAACAAACAAAAATTGCCAATCACCATCAGTCGCTGAATATGGTGCGCATAGCTCGTATCCAGGGACTGCCCAATCGACTCTCGGAGGCAATTCATGTTGACTTGACCATCCCAAAACCACTTGGGAAGTTTTGCGGTATGTCGCATTTCATTGTTGTCGATATAACCTGGCATTCGAGCCCAGTAAACACCCCTCACAAATTCTCTCCAACCCAGAATTTGCCTCACGAACCCTTCAATACTTGAGATATTCTCATTGTCTGGTTTCAGACGTTTTATAACAGCTGAAATCACCTCTTTAGGAGACAACATTTTGGTATTTAATGAAAATGACAACAGAGAGTGAAATAGAGTTTGGTGTTTCGATGACATCGCGTCTTGATAGTCACCAAAATTTTCTAGCATCGAATCCGCGAACACATCCAACAAGCTCAACGACTCGGAGCGGTTAGTAGGCCACCGAAAGTCATGCTCATGGGGAGAGCCAAACGTTTCAATGCCGCATTCGCAGATCTCTTTCCAGATGCCAGAGTGATCATGCGACACCCGAACATCGTCGGGCGGCTCTGGATCCCCTTTCCACGCCTTACGGTTAGACACGTCAAAATTCCATTGACCACCTATTGGCTCATCAGAATCGATCAGGATGTCATGTTTCTTCCGAAGATAACGATACCAATACTCCATACGCCACGTTTTTTTTCCATCCATGAATCGCGCCAACGAGTCCCGATCCTCGAAGAAATGTTCAGTCGATACAACTTTAAATTCAAGGGCTTGAGATTTCACCAATCTGCGCAGTTCTTCATCGACGTACCAAGAGTCTGGCTCCTGCCACTCAATACCCACCGCGTCATAGTCGGCACACAGTTTCGTCAAGTTCTCCGCAAAACTGTGTCGATTTTCGAGATCACCAATTTTGAGATAATGAACCGTGTGCCCGTCTCTAGCCAATGATTTAGCAAAGGCCCGCATCGCCGCAAAAATTCCAATTAACTGTTGCGCGTGATGCCTTAGTCGATCGGTCTCTGAACGCACCTCCATCATCACGTAAACGATATTTTTATCGATTCGCTGATACCAAGTGTGCCTGCCATTTAGCTGGTCACCACAGATGAGTCGCAATGTTTTAGCCAGCGCTCTTTCCTTTCGTTCGACATCGGTCAGAGCAAAACTTCACTCCATCCCAATCACGCTCCCACTTCTTTCTCCACGAGAAAGGACGTGCGCATACGACACAAGTTTTAGTTGGTAAGTTCGATTTTGTATATCGAGTCGGGGTCTCTGCTTTCTTTTTTTTAGCCACCCGTCAGTCGACCTTGGACCAGATAGATTTAACTCCCTCAATCGATTCGAGGCTTTCGATGTATTGGTTATGCGCTGCCAACTCATCCTCATCTGCCAAAGTGACTGGTACCGATAAAAAATCAGAGCTGCCTTCTGCCTTAGATAAACCACTCACCTTTTTTGTGGATTCTGTATCGAGCAAACTATTCTGCCCACGAGTCATCGCCAAATAAACTTCGGCGAGCAATTGAGTATCTATCAAAGCACCATGGAGCGTTCTCGCAGTTTTATCAATTGCGTATCGATCACACAAATCATCCAAGCGATTACGTTTACCCGGATGTAGGCGTCGCGCCATCGTTAACGTATCAATGATACCGTTCACACTTTCACCAAAAGCGGGGCGTTTTAAGCGAGCGAGCTCCATATCAAGAAAACCAACGTCGAAAGGTGCGTTATGAATAATTACCTCGCTGCCTGAGACAAAACTCATAAATTCCTCAACAATCTCTTCAAAAACGGGCTTGTCACTTAAAAATTCATCACTGATTCCGTGCACATCATAGGCCTCCGGCTCAACGAGTCTTTTAGGGTTTATGTAGACTTGATAAGTATTGTTGGTCACACTTCGATTGACCACTTCTATTGCTGCGATCTCAATGATCCTGTGGCCATCCGCGGGTGATAATCCGGTCGTTTCCGTGTCTAAGACGACGTATCTCATCAGCACTTTCCTTATTGATCAACCATTCATCCGACAGGGACACCACGATTTGCCAGCGCATCCGCTCGCTCGTTCCCTGGATCTCCAGAATGACCTTTAACCCATACCCAGTCAATGGAGTGTGTCGCGACCATTTGGTCCAACGCGATCCAGAGATCGACATTCTTTACGGGCTTTTTATTCGCCGTTTTCCAACCATTACGCTTCCAATTCACAATCCACTCGTTAATCCCGTGTTTGACGTACTGTGAGTCGATCATGAGCTTAACTCGACTAGGTCGCTTGAGTTGGCTAAGCGCCTCAATCACCGCAGTCAACTCCATTCGATTATTCGTTGTTGATGCCTCGCCCCCATAAATATCTTTCTCGTGTTGCCCGAAGACAAGATAAGCACCCCAACCTCCCGGGCCTGGATTCCCCTTACATGCGCCATCGGTGTATATCGTTACAACATCTTCATCGCTCATGAATCTACTTTCCGAAAAGGTATTACTTTCGCAACATGTCGCTGAGCAACTTGCGTCGCGTAGCGAGAGACTCGAGGTCTTTTGAATGAATCCATGACGAGTCTCATCCCGCTGACGCACTTCACTCCTTTAACAACATACACGCCGGCAAACATGGGGAACCATCGATCGCCAATCGATTCGAGAGGAGCCAATCTGTGCATCACTCGATTGGATTGAATGGGGGGGCGGTAGCAACACATCCGACCCGCATCCAACTCAATACTCAGTAGTTTGCACCAATCCTTCAAGCGACGGATCGTGAGGTATTTCCCAACCCAAGGAGCACTTATTTTGCTCATCGATATGGCTGCGTTCATGATCCCCCACATGCTGTGTGGGTTAAATCCAGAAAATATAATGACTCCACCTGGAAGCAGAACGCGCTCGGCCTCTCTCACAAGATCGTGGGGCGACTGGCTGTTCTCAATGGCATGCGGCATGACGATCAGGTCGACAGAGGATGATCTAATTGGAACTAACTCTGGCAACGCCTTTAGAGAGCCACGATCCGTACTCGACAAGACAAACTTATTCGACACACGACTTGTAGAGAGATAATCGAGTTCGGGCAATCCGATCTGGACTGCATTATAGCCAAAGACATCGGCGATCATCGAGTCAATAATGCGTTTTTCTGAGTCATACACGTATTGACCCAGTCGGCTACCGAACCAGTCTGAGAGATTTGTCTCGTAAGAAGTTATTGACATTAGTCCTGCCCGACGCAAAGATAGATATCTATATGAAATCCACCATAGTTTATCCCGTAAGAGCATTTCAAGACAATTACATCTGGGTCATTCACGATGGAAGGCACGCTGTCGCTGTCGATCCAGGGGATGCGGCACCGCTCAATATTTTCCTGACTGAAAATAGCCTCGAGTTATGTGCAATATTAATTACTCATCATCACGCAGACCATACCGGCGGATTACGAGAATTAGCAAATCACGACTCCATGCCAATATATGGTCCAACTCAGGAAAACATTGATTATGTCAATCGCCCCGTATGCGAGGGCGATGAGGTGCAACTCGAGGAGTTAAATATCCGGCTACACGTTCTGGAGATACCGGGACATACAGCGGGCCACATCGCTTATCATGATGAGAAGAGATTATTCTGTGGCGACACGCTGTTCTCGGCAGGTTGTGGCCGACTATTTGAAGGCTCGCCCCAACAAATGCACGAATCTCTGCAAAAACTCAACCGCTTATCCCCGTCGACGAAGGTCTACTGCACTCATGAGTACACACAGGCGAACATTAAATTTGCCAGAGCAGTTGAGCCAGACAACGAAGAATTGAGGCAGTATGAACAATTAGTTATTAAGAAACGCTCGGTTGATGAGCCTACGCTACCCTCAACCCTCGAGCTGGAACAAAAAATTAATCCGTTTCTTCGAACAAAGAGTCCGTCAGTCATTTCATCTGCTAAAAATTTCTCGAAGATCGATTGCGATGACGATGTCGCGGTCTTCACTGCTGTTCGGTCATGGAAAGATAACTTCAGATAAGTTTTTAAAGCAAATCTTAGGAATTTCATTGCAGCACGCTCGCACCATCAGTTCGCTTATTTCAAACATTTGTTGCGCCTTGTGTTTGCTGATCACGCCACTCACTGCGGTCGCCGAACCTGATGGGTCGTTTGCTAATGACAATACTCAGTCGATCATCCCAGGAATCAATGATGAAGATCTCAACGAATTTTTTGAAGAATATGATCTGAACTCGTTTGGATTTCTCTCTTTCAATTATATTGATCCTGAGCGTGAGATCGATTTTCCAGAGATCAGTTACATTGAACCGATAAATGACGAACCAGTGCCACACGTCGATCTCGATTCGCTGCCAAGCATTTGGCCGCGCGTGATCGCTGGCTTTGGAATGGCGGAGATCAAGAATAAACGAGTACGCCAATATGAGCGCTGGTATCGAAGTAATCCCGACTACCTAGCACGGATGTTCGACCGAAGCCAACGATTTATCCATCTGATTTTGAGTGAAGTCGAAAAAAGGGACATGCCAAGTGAGCTCGCGCTCTTACCTATGATTGAGAGCGCCTACAATCCAACTGCCTACTCTCGCGCGCATGCAGCTGGCCTTTGGCAGTTCATCCCCTCAACCGGAAAAAACTACGGCTTGGAACAATCATGGTGGGCTGATGAACGACGGGACGTTATTCAGGCGACACGGGCAGCTTTGGATTATCTAGAGAATCTATATGACGACTTTGGCGACTGGCATCTTGCTCTTGCTGCATACAACTATGGTGAGAACGGTCTGAGACGCGCGATTAAACGCAATAAAAAACGAAAACGCTCAACCAAATATACCGCTCTGAGACTCCCTAAAGAAACTAAAAATTATGTTCCCAAATTGCAAGCAATCAAAAATATCGTACTCAACCCGACAATCAATGGCGATTCGTTACCTCACGTAGCCGACTTTGCCTACGCAGTCCCAGTCACGTTAACCGATCTGCTGGACATCGAGCTCGCTGCAAAATTTGCTGAGCTGAGCATCGATGAATTTGAACAACTGAATCCCTCGCACAATCGGCCTGTGATTACGTCAAATGGTCAACAAACAATACTGATCCCATACGATAAGGTCGATCTCTTTAACTCAAACCTCGTGAAACATGACGGGCCGAAATTGAGTTGGGGGACTTATGAATTCGTCAAAGGAGATACGCTTTCATCTGTTGCTAAAAAATTCAACATCAATACCCAAAGACTGATGGAAATTAATGGATTAAAACCTTACGTACCAATACTCGCAGGACAATCTATCCTCATCCCGTGGACAGCCGACGGACCGTCTAACTTGACGGAAACTTGGCAGTTACCAGAATTCTCTCAGCCTAGCTCCCTTTACGGAAAAGAGATTATCTACAAAATCAAACGTGGGGACACTCTCTCTGGGATCTCAAAACGTTTTGGCGTGAGCATCAAGGCGATCAAAACGTGGAATCGAATCAAAGGAACCATGATTCGAGAGGGAAAAAAACTAGTCATTTACAAAGATTTCAAGATTCCCCGTGTCTCAAAAATGTTAGAGAGATAAAATAACAACAAACAACATTAAAAGAATAAAAACATGGGATTTCTTCAGAACAAAAAATTACTTATCACTGGATTATTGAGTAATCGATCAATCGCTTATGGAATCGCGCAAGCAGCGGCGCGAGAGGGAGCGACCCTGGCTTTCAGTTATGCAGGCGGGGAAAAGATACAAAAAAGGGTGATTGACTTAGCGAAAGAATTCAATACGGATCTCGTCCTTCCCTGTGACGTATCGAGTGACAAAGAGATCTCCGAACTGTTTGATACGCTTGGTGCCGAATGGGGAGCAATGGACGGATTTGTTCACTCAATCGCCTTTGCTCCAAGAGAATCTCTAGCTGGAAGTTATCTCGACTCCGTCACAAGAGAGGCATTCCAAGTGGCGCACGACATCAGCTCCTATAGCTTCTCGGCCCTTGCGAAGGGTGCGGAGGGTCTTATGAAAGATTCAAAAGGTTCAATGCTTGCTTTGACCTATCTAGGCTCCCAAAGAGCTTTTCCAAGCTACAACGTTATGGGATTAGCAAAGGCAAGTTTAGAGGCCAATGTGCGTTATATGGCCCAAAGCCTAGGTCGTCACAATATTAGGGTGAATGCAATCTCCGCCGGCCCAATCAAAACTCTAGCTGCAGCTGGCATTGGGAGTTTCTCAAAACTACTTTCGATCGCGGAGAAAACCGCCCCTCTTCAAAGAAATGTCACAATCGAAGAAGTGGGAAACACCGCAGCATTCTTACTGAGCGATCTCGCTAGCGGGATCACCGGAGAAATTACTTACGTTGACGCAGGATTTAATATTTCAGGCGTTTCTGCTCTAGATTGAGTGAGGAGAACTACTCCTCACTGACAACCGATTGATCCGAGAATAGATCGCCTTTAATCCGGACATTCGCTTTATCTCGAAGGCTCGCAATATAAGCGCTCATTTGTTGCTGTTTGACCATCTGCACTAGCTGCTCTTTCGCAGTCGACATATCGTCTTCCGTGACCTCTTCCATGTCAACAATCTTTGAAACCTTAAAAATCACGTAGCGGCCATCATCAATTTCCATTCCTACATGGGCAGGCAACTCGTCTTTACCGACTCCGTAGACTGCCTTCAGTCCCTCGGGATGCAATCCTTGACGCTTTACCATCGTGACCATCTGTGGTTTAGACCATTCTGCGTCACTCAATTGTTCGCCTTTTTTAAGCGTCTCAAGCGCTTCAGTTCCTTTGCTGATCGCCATATCGAGAGCTCCCTTCGACTGAAGAAACTGTTGAATTTCCTCTGAGACGTCCTCGTAGGCCATGTCCGTCTCAAGTGCATGCTCGACCACTCTCGCAGCAACGAGTGTCTTGGGCTGGACTTCAAAGGCTTGTGTGTTGCGTTTTTCGTCTAGTGCTTCAGCAGAAAAAATGGCTTGCAGCAGCTCCGGCTTGTCTAATAACGTATTGAAACCAGCGCTGTCTCGACTGACCCAGTCACTCGTTTGAATGGTCAGTTTTAGCTCGTCCGCTACAGGCTGAAGGCTATCAAATTCTGTATATACCAAGTCACTGAATGTTTGAGAGGCCTTGATATAAGCTTCCTCAACCTTGGACTGTTTGATGTCTTTCTCAAGCTGTTCTTTGACTTCGTCAAATGGGGTTGTTAGTAAAGGTTTGATCTCGTCTAAGCGGATGATGTGAAAACCATATTGCGTTTCAATTGGACCCTGTATTTCACCAACACTGGCTGAAAAAACAGCTTCATCAAACGACTCAACCATCAGCCCCTTCTCAAAAAACCCTAAGTCACCACCATTTTCTGCCGATCCAGGATCATTGGAAAATTGCTTTGCTAATTCAGCAAAACTACTTTCCTTAGCCTGAAGTTTCGCTAAAACCTCATTCGCCGTTTTTTTCGCCGAATCTTTTTCTTCGCTCGATGCAGACTCGGCAACAGATATCAGAATATGGCTCGCGCGACGCTCTTCCTTCGTTTGAAATTCAACCAACCGTTCGTTGTAGCTCTGCTCAAGTTCCGCGTCAGTGACCGAAACAGTCTCGGCCGCTGCCTCCTCATTGAGCACGAGATACTCTACTCGCGCGCGCTCTGGAAGCTTAAAGAGCTCCTTGTTGTCATCGAAATATTTCTTCGTATCTTCTTCAGTCACCGTTATTTTTTCTCGGTATTCCACAGGCGAGAAAATTAACTGACTGACCTCGCGCTGCTGACCACGCTGCTTCACAAGCCGTCTGACGGTCGAGTCAGCGACAATCGCCGTCTCGGATATGGTGTTTTGCAGCCTTCCGACGATCAGGTCTTGCTCAATCTGCCTCTCAAACTCGGCCGGCGAGAGATTTTGCGCTCTCAGTAACTGTTCGTACTTTTCAGCAGAAAACTGTCCGTTCTCATCAAAAAAAGCAGAAACACTTCCAATCACCTCTCTTAATTCGTTTTCAGAGACCGCCATACCCATTTGAGCCGCCTGATTGAGAAGCACCCGACGCTGGATCATCTCATTCAATACTGAGCGCTTAAATGCATCAGATTGAAGATATTCCGCGGCTTGTGGGTTCTGTTGCGCCTGAGCTCTCAAGCGATCCTGCGCCTGACTGACCATGATCCCGTATTCACGCTGGGAAATTCCAGCGCTTCCTATTTCTGCTACAACATCGGTGGCATCTCTGCCTCGGAGATACGAGTCCACGCCGAACAACGCAAACGTGAGAACAATCAACACCAGAATTATCTGTGAAAAGATACGGTGCTTTTTAAGAAAATTAAACATTCGATGTCCTGCTAAAAATCTATTATTCGAGAGTTGGTAAGGGTAACAAAAAAGGCGAACTTTCGTTCGCCTTTTTCAGATGGCGGAGTGGACGGGACTCGAACCCGCGACCCCCGGCGTGACAGGCCGGTATTCTAACCAACTGAACTACCACTCCTAAACAGTCTGGTGGGTGCTGAGAGGTTCGAACTCCCGACATTCGCCTTGTAAGGGCGACGCTCTACCAGCTGAGCTAAGCACCCGTTTCAGCCCAAAATTCCCTTTGAGCTAATCCGGAAATTAGACTAACTAATTTCGAAAGCGCGCTAGTTTACTGCATCCTTGAGCGCTTTACCAGCCCGAAATTTCGGTGACTTTGATGCTTTGATCTGAATCGTCTCACCAGTTCTCGGATTTCGCCCCGTTCTGGCTCCACGTTCTCCGACATAAAAACTGCCAAACCCAACGATCGTGACCTGATCGCCTGATTTCAACGCTCCTGCAATCGCACCTGTTGCCCCATCAAGTGCTCTCTCGGCAGCTGCCTTAGAAATGTCTGCAGCTGTCGCAATCGCTTCAATAAGTTCTGATTTGTTCACATGAATTCCTTTCCTGTTATGTTCGAATTTTTACCGCTCAAAACTAGCTCGAGCGTATAGAGGAGGAATCATTATCGCGCCTGGCGCCCCCTTCTCCCCAGCACCGTTATAGCAATTAAAAAAATATGACGCAACCAATACGACAAAAAAAACCGCCATAAGGCGGGTTTTTTTAAATGAAATCAATGTTTCAGCCTAGGCGCCTTAGATCGATCTTTTTTCGAGGTCGAGATACCTACAGCCTCCGACGGGTTAATCGACAAAGACTCAGGTCGGTGCTCGAGCGCAAGCTCTAGGACCTCATCAATCCATTTGACTGGCTTGATGAGCAGACTTCCCTTAATGTTGTCTGGAATTTCGACTAAATCCTTCTTATTACCCTCCGGAATCAATACGGTTTTTATGCCACCACGATGGGCTGCTAGCAATTTCTCTTTTAAGCCACCGATCGGCAAAACCTCACCTCTGAGCGTTATCTCCCCGGTCATCGCGACATCGCACTTAACTGGTATTTTCGTGATTGAGGAAACGAGCGCCGTAGTCATTGCAATACCCGCAGACGGACCATCCTTGGGGGTCGCCCCCTCTGGAACGTGAACATGGATGTCGTGTTTTTCAAAAATATCATCCTCAATCCCGAGCACAAGTGCCCGAGACCTGACAACCGATCGCGCCGCCTCCACTGATTCTTTCATGACATCCCCCAGTGACCCGGTTCGCTGTACGTTGCCCTTTCCAGGCATGAGCACTGTTTCTATCGTGAGAAGCTCTCCACCGACTTCTGTCCATGCCAGACCAGTCACCTGTCCCACTTGATTCGCTTTTTCAGCAAGACCAAAGGTGAACTTACGAACACCCAAGTACTTATCGAGGTTCTTCGACGTTACCGATACTTTTTTCTTCGTTTTGTTTGTGATGATAGAGGTCACGACTTTCCGGCAAACCTTTGAAATCTCTCGCTCAAGAGAGCGAACACCTGCTTCACGTGTGTAATATCGAACAACATCTCGGACCGCACCATCACTTATAGAGATCTCTGTGTCATTAAGCCCGTTGTTTTTAATTTGCTTCGGCAACAAATACTGTGTGGCAATGTTTACTTTTTCATCTTCCGTATAGCCAGACAGGCGTATCACCTCCATCCGATCAAGTAACGGCCCAGGAATGTTCATTGAGTTTGCCGTCGCAACAAACATCACGTCCGACAAATCGTAGTCAACCTCGATGTAATGATCGCCAAACTTGTCATTTTGCTCTGGGTCTAGGACTTCCAGGAGCGCTGAAGAGGGATCGCCTCTAAAATCCATCCCCATCTTGTCAACTTCGTCCAACAAAAAGAGTGGATTACGAACACCTACTTTGGACATATTCTGCAAAATTTTGCCGGGCATCGAGCCGATATATGTTCGACGATGCCCCCTTATCTCAGACTCATCTCGCACCCCACCTAATGACATGCGAGTAAACTTTCGATTCGTCGCCTTCGCAATTGATTGGCCCAGAGATGTTTTACCTACCCCAGGTGGTCCTACCAAACAAAGTATCGGCGCTTTAAGCTTATCGACTCTTTGCTGTACTGCAAGATATTCAACGATGCGCTCTTTGACTTTCTCAAGGCCGTAATGATCAGCATCTAAAATGTCACTGGCAGCGGTCAGATCGCCAGTCACCTTGCTCTTTTTTCTCCAAGGTAGGCCCACTAACGTATCGATATAGTTTCTCACGACTGTCGCTTCTGCTGACATTGGTGACATCAGCTTGAGCTTTTTTAATTCACTCTCTGCCTTAACTTTCGCCTCTTTCGGCATGCGTGCAGACTTTATTTTTTTCTCAATTTCCTCAATGTCGGCGCCATCCTCAGTGTCCCCAAGCTCTTTTTGAATCGCCTTAACCTGCTCATTGAGATAGTACTCTCTTTGACTTTTCTCCATTTGACGCTTCACGCGCCCGCGGATGCGTCGCTCGACTTGTATGATATCCAGTTCCGATTCGAGTAGCCCAAGTAGATGCTCAAGACGTGGCTTGACGTCAAAAACCTCTAGTATTTCTTGCTTCTGACCAAGCTTTAGAGGTAAGTGAGCCGCGATCGTGTCCGCTAAACGACCCGCCTCATCGATGCCGCCGATCGAAGTCAAAATTTCTGGTGGTATTTTTTTGTTGACCTTAACGTATTGCTCAAATTGGGTCACAAGCGCACGGCGCATACCCTCAAGTTCGGCAACACTCCCGTCATCACCAGACACTTCCTCTACCACACAACTCAAGTGTGTATTTTCGTCAATGACGTCAATTAGGCGAGCGCGCTTGAATCCCTCGACAAGAACCTTCACGGTGCCGTCAGGCAACTTCAACATTTGTAATATGTT
Source organism: Candidatus Eutrophovita brisbanensis (assembly GCA_038147395.1). GTDB lineage: Bacteria > Pseudomonadota > Gammaproteobacteria > Burkholderiales > Eutrophovitaceae > Eutrophovita > Eutrophovita brisbanensis. The sequence continues at coordinate 1,312,739 of JAYQTM010000001.1, forward strand.
GGCAACGCTCCCGACCTGATAAAGGTCTTCGGCATCAGGCTCGTCCTTTGCAGCTGACTTCTGAGCGACTAACATTACATGCTTACCCGTCTCCATCGCCACTTCCAATGCCTTGTTCGACTTGGCTCTACCAACAAACAAAGGGATGACCATATGCGGAAATACCACCACATCCCGTAAGGGGATCAATGGGTACGCACTGTCTGCTCCAGATGGGGTCAACAACTCGCTCATGTTTACATCCTTATTTTCGGTTCAACCGTGACTAATATATCTGGGACAAACAAACAGATTTCAAGTTCTGACCCAGAATTAATCACGAGTTCGATGCCAAGGGCTGTTGTGATTCGACGTCTTTATCGGAATAGATAAGCAGTGGTTTTGATTGACCAACAACTGTTGATTCATCAACGACAACCTTCTCCACGTTTTCCACGGACGGAAGTTCGTACATGACATCCAAGAGCACATTCTCTATGATAGATCTCAGGCCTCGGGCACCTGTCTTTCGCTCTAACGACTTTCGAGCGATTGCCGCCAATCCGTCTTTCCTGATGTCGAGTTCAGCCCCCTCAAGATCAAACATTTTCTTATACTGTTTAACCAGCGCATTCTTTGGCTCTGTGAGGATTTGTATGAGCGCACTTTCATCAAGTTCCTCCAAAGTTGCGACGACAGGCATTCGACCGACAAACTCTGGAATAAGACCAAATTTTATTAAATCCTCTGGCTCCACCGATTTAAGAACGTGCCCAACTTCTGAAGACTTCCGTTTCGCCTTTACTTCAGCCCCAAAACCGATACTACTTTTCTCTGATCTGTCCCGGATAATCTTCTCAAGGCCGTCAAAAGCCCCGCCACAAATGAAAAGAATATTACTGGTATCGACTTGGACAAACTCTTGATTTGGATGCTTGCGGCCACCCTGCGGGGGAACAGAAGCAATGGTGCCTTCGATCAATTTAAGCAGCGCTTGCTGAACGCCCTCGCCTGATACATCTCTCGTAATTGATGGGTTGTCAGACTTTCTCGAGACCTTGTCAATTTCATCGATGTAAACAATTCCTCGCTGCGCCTGTTCTACGTCATAGTCGCATTTCTGGAGAAGCTTTTGGATGATGTTCTCAACGTCCTCTCCAACGTATCCAGCCTCAGTCAAGGTTGTTGCATCAGCCATAATAAACGGAACGTTAAGTAACCTCGCCAGCGTTTGGGCTAACAACGTTTTGCCCGATCCAGTTGGTCCAACCAAAAGGATATTCGACTTCGCTAGTTCCACCCCATCTTTTGATTGGGATTCCTGCATTCTTCGATAATGATTGTAAACGGCAACCGATAGAATCTTTTTGGCAAGCTCTTGGCCAATAACATATTGATCAAGAGCACTCCTTATTTCTTGTGGGACGGGCAGCTCGCTTGATCCGTCTTCTCGACTTGGCTCAGCCAAGGCCTCCTCACGAATGATGTCGTTACAAAGCTCAATACACTCGTCACAAATAAACACTGAAGGACCAGCGATTAACTTTTTTACCTCTTGCTGACTTTTACCGCAAAACGAACAGTAAAGTAGCTTCTCTGTTGATTTATCGTCCTGTTCACTCATGCGCGCGTGGCTTGTTTTATTCGTGTGCTCAGTCTATCACCGATAGAGTTTCTGGGTTTAAGCGCGCTTGGTCAGCACTTCATCGACCAGGCCGTATTCGACAGCCTCCTGCGCACTAAGGAAGTTATCCCGGTCGGTGTCTTGCTCTACCCGCTCAACTGGTTGACCCGTATGGTGAGCGAGCAACTCGTTTAAGCGAGCCTTCAAAGACAAAATTTCCTTGGCATGAATTTCAATGTCTGACGCCTGCCCTTGAAAACCACCGAGTGGCTGATGAATCATCACCCGAGAGTTCGGGAGCGTATATCTTTTACCCTTCTCTCCCGCTGCCAATAAAAAAGCTCCCATGCTGGCCGCTTGACCAACACAGAGGGTGCTGACATTTGGTTTGATAAATTGCATCGTGTCATATATGGCCATACCAGCAGACACGACACCACCGGGCGAGTTGATGTAAAACGAGATGTCTTTATCGGGGTTCTCAGACTCAAGGAAGAGAAGCTGAGCGACAATGAGATTCGCGGTGACATCATTAACAGGCCCCACCAGGAACACGACTCTCTCTTTCAGTAATCGAGAGTAAATATCATACGCTCTCTCGCCTCGACCGCTTTGCTCAATCACCATTGGGACGAGCCCAAGCATTGACGGCTCCGTACGACCGTTATTCAAAGTCATGATTTGGTTCCCATCAGTTCATCAAAGTCGACAGGTTGATCTTTTAATGCGGTCGTCTCTAGAGCCCAATCGACAACATTCTTCTCTAACACATACGACTCAATCTCTCTTAACCTTTGGGGATTCTTGTAATACCAATCCCTAACCTCCTGTGGTTTTTCGTATCCAGCCGCCATTTCCTCGACAACCTCCTTGAGCCGATCAGGCGTCGCTTGAAGTTCATTTTTGTCAACCACATGAGCGATAATCAGACCCAACTTCACACGACGAACAGCCTCCTCATTAAACACCTCGGCCGGGAACGGCGCGTCACCAACCTGGACTCCTCTGGACTGCATGTTTTGTTTCATCTGCTCGGAGAGCCGGTTAACTTCTTCATCCACAAGGGCCTTCGGCAGCTCAAGTTCCGAGTTATCGAGCAGTAGCTTCATGACCAAGTCTTTCTGCCGAGCCTCCAACCGTTTCTTCGCCTCTGTTTCCACATTCTGCTTCACATCGGCTCGAAGTTTGTCAACGTCACCATTCTCGACACCCAAACTCTCCGCAAACGCTTTATCTATATCTGGCAACACTGCCTCAAGGACCTCATGAACTTTGATCTCAAATTGAGCCTTCTTACCCGCCAAATCTTTACTCGCATAATCCTCAGGGAACGTCACATCGAACTTTTTCTCGTCACCCGCTTTGACACCGAGGATCGCCTTCTCGAAATCCTCGACCAATCGACCCTCCCCAATCGGCATCACAGCGTTTTCAGCTGAACCACCTTCGAAAGCCTCTCCATCGACTGTGCCCTTAAAATCCAGCTTAACTTGATCCCCGGTCTCAGCTGATTTGTCTTTCGGCTCAAATGAAGCCCGCTGCTTTCGCATGATGTCAAGCGTCGAATCGACTTCCGCATCACCGATGGTAACGGTAGGTTTCTCGAGCTCAAGCCCCTTTATATCCTTGACCTGAACCTCCGGATAAACCTCAAAGGTCGCCACAAAAGCGAATGTTTCATCCGATTCGTCTCTGGTTTCTACGTCAATTTTCGGAAGACCCGCAATCCGAAGATCTTTTTCCTGCAAAGCATCGCCCAAATTTTTTCCAATCGCGTCACTCATGACCTCATTACGTACCTGAGCGCCATATTGTTTCTCCACAATCTTCATGGGCACTTTACCTGGGCGGAAACCCGCCACCTTGACAGTTTTAGTCATGCGCCCTAATCGGCTGACAACTTCCTTGTTGATTTCAGTCATGGGGACTGAAACCGACATTTTTCTTTCGAGATTGCTGACTGTTTCTACTGTAGCGTCCATATTGAGATCCAAGTGATATTCGTTCTTTAAAAAGCGAGTCGTTGCATTCTGGAGATTGCATTACGCAGTTGTGAGTCCGACGTAAACGCATGGTGCGAAAGGAGAGACTCGAACTCTCACGCCTCTCGGCGCCAGAACCTAAATCTGGTGCGTCTACCAATTCCGCCACTTTCGCAAGCGCGTCATTCTACTATAATCCCCGCTGGGAATGTTAACGATATTCACTCGCGAATATTGCTATCCTCACCTGACCATTGACCCATCACAGAAGAATAAACTTGGCTATTGATCATTACGAGAATTTTCCCGTCGCCTCGCAGCTTCTTTCTAAATCAATACGACAAGCGATGCACACGGTATATGAGTTCGCTCGATCAGCCGACGATATCGCAGACAGTTTAGAACTCTCGGAGTCATTTAAGCGGGAGCGATTGCAGTTTTACCGTGATGAGTTAATTTGTTTAGAAAATAACGAAGCGGCCGCCACCCATCTCTTTAATGAACTTGGCAAGATCATTCGTGATTTCCATATACCAACAACGCATTTTTACTGGTTATTGGACGCATTTGAACAAGACCTGACGGTCTCAAGGTACCTCTCATTCACAGAACTTGAAAAATATTGCCAAAAATCTGCGAATCCAGTGGGTAGGATTGTTCTTCATATCTTTGGAGAACCGACGGAAGAACAGTTTGCAGCATCTGATCGGATCTGCACGAGTCTACAGCTGATCAATTTCATGCAAGATGTCCAGAAAGATTTGGAGCTTGGCCGCATTTATATCCCAGAGGAGGAGATGAAAGAATTCGGCGTCTCTGAGAGACACATCCGGAATGGAATTTTTGACCTCAATTGGATCAATCTGATGACTACTCAGATCGCTCGCATCAAGCAATACCTTGATCACGGAAGTGTGTTGACTCATTTGCTAAGTGGACGACACAGAACCGAAATCAAAGCCATCGTCAAATCAGCAGAGCGTGTCGTATTCAAAATTGAAAAGAACAGGGGTAACGTGTTTCACGCCAATTCAAGACTCTCAGTATGGGATGGGGTGTTGATTGCACTAAAAACCTTTCTAAAAACCTAGCATGTCACCGGAGCAATATTGCAAAGAAAAGTCAGCGAGTAGTGGCTCGAGTTTCTACTACAGCTTTCTATTTCTAGATCCTCAGAGACGAGACGCAATCATGGCTCTATATGCGTTTTGTCGGGAGGTTGATGACATTGTCGATAATGATAATGACAACAGTATTGCTCAAGCGAAACTTCACTGGTGGAAACAAGAAATAGACAACACGTATAGAAATAATCCACAACACCCCGTGACTCGGTCGCTCGCGAACTTTATTGCTCAGTATCATTTAGAACAACGATATTTTGACCTTATCATCGAAGGAATGTCTCTCGATTTAATAAAGAAGCAATACCAAACAAATGACGAACTTGAACATTATTGCTACCGAGCAGCGAGCGCGGTCGGGGTGCTAAGCGCACAGATTTTCGGGGTAACGCAGGCGAATACACTTAGGTACGCTGAGGTACTGGGACTCGCACTCCAGAGAACGAACATACTAAGAGACATCAAAGAAGACCTCGACCGAGGTCGTATCTATATACCGACTGAATCGCTCGTGAAAGCTGGCATCCAACCTGACAGACTCCAGCAATCTATTGCATCCGATAACTACAACCGTCTCATACGTGACCAAATAGAAGCGATTGAGCCAATTTATGAACAAGCACTGAGTCTACTACCTAATGAAGACAAAAAGCATCAAAAAGCTGGACTAATCATGGCAGCGATCTACAAAAAAATTCTCAAAAAAATAGCGAGAAACCCGAAAAAAGCGTTCGAACAACGACAAACGCTCGCTCCGCTAAATAAACTCTGGATTGCTTGGCGAGTTTGGTCGAGCGAGTAGAGCAAGCTGTGCCTCGAGTAGCAATCATCGGTGGTGGATGGGCAGGACTAGCCGCAGGCGTTGAGTTAACGCGAGCGAATATTGAAGTTTGCCTATTTGAGAGCGTCAAAGAGCTCGGTGGCCGAGCTCGTCGAGTCACGCACCAGAACGAAAATTTGGATAATGGCATCCATCTACTCTCGGGGGCGTACAGCGAAACGATCAACCTGATATCGAGCACACTGACGAACAAAACAAATCAGTTAACGTTCAATCGACGACCCTTCGAGTTTACCCACGAAGAATTGAGTATCAAACGAAACCTATATCAAGGTCCAGGCAAAGAGTTATTACAAATTTTGGGGGCAAGTGGAATCACTTGGCGAGAAAAAATCAAACTTCTGTCACTTTTAAAAACAATACGCGACGGAAAAGTTGACTCCAAAACCCCAAAGACAGTTCTCGAATTTCTGCGCAGTCACGGACAAACGGAGAAGCTCATCGCATTACTCTGGAATCCAATCTGCTTATCCGCATTAAATACAGATTCAAAAGAAGCGTGTGCGACAGTATTCTTGAATGTTATTCAAGATGCCCTCCTATCTGGAAAAAACTGCAGTGATTTTCTGTTCCCCAACACAGATCTCACATCCGTGTTCCCAGAACTTGCTGCGACATTCATAGAGTCGGGAGGTGGGAAAATTTATTTGGGAAGCGTGGTTTAGCAGAAAGACTCAAGGTCAATCAAATTAAGATTCGCGGCCACAATCAAACCTTCACTCACCTCATCATCGCCACCTCACCACACAATGTCGCTTCATCGCTTCAGGAACCCACAATCATTTCCAAATCAACTGACATCATCAATGAGTTGAACTACGAACCCATCTACAGCATCTATCACCAGTACAAACCGGGTACTACGACCAACGCGCACATGATTGGCGTTCGGTCCGAGGTCGCACAATGGATTTTCGACCGAAAATTAACCCACGGACAAGATGGTTTAATCGGCGTCGTCATCAGCGGGAGTGGACCTCACCAGAAACTAGGCCATCCAGAACTGATTCGACGAAGCGCTCAATTTCTCAATTCGAAATTCAATTTTGGAACACCACAATGGAGTAAAGTGATCGCAGAGAAAAGAGCAACCTTTCGGTGCACTCCAAATCTAAAACGTCCAAACCAACAAACGGAATGCGATGACATCATATTAGCGGGCGACTACACTTACGAGCGATACCCAGCGACACTTGAAGCCGCCGTTCGCAGCGGACTCATCGCGGCTAAACTGGTGATTCAAAAAAATGAAACCACTGATCACATCCAATAGTTCTAACATCACGCTAAATGACAAGACGATTCTCGTCACTGGCGCCTCCAGTGGCATCGGAAAACAAGTCGCCATTGCGTGTGCCAAAAGAAATGCAACGGTTATTCTGAGCGGACGCGATGACGCACGATTAAATTCGGTTTACGACACGATATGCGACCTAGGTGCGCCCGAACCTGCAATCATGAAACTGGACCTTGAAACGGCAACCGAGGGTGAACTGCGCAACACTGCGGAGGTCATCAAACAAAATATTGGCTCACTGAATGGATTTGTTCACTGTGCGACACATATGACAGAGTTAAAAGCCTTGCATCACCACAACCTTAAAGACTGGGAGCGAGCGCTTCGAATCAACGTGATCGCACCCTCGTTAATGATTCAAGCATGCGAATCGCTCTTGAACGAATCAGGCAGTGGATCTGTAATTCTCACATCAGATAATCATTCAAAAAATCTCGGGGCCTATTGGGGCGCATACGCGGTCTCTAAAGTAGCCCTCGAAGCGTTCGCACGTCTTCAGAAAAATGAGTGGAGTAACACGAGCTCGATTCGCATCAACACCGTGACCCCGGGTCCAGTTGACTCGCCAATGAGATCCAGAACGCACCCCGGAGAAAACCGCGCATCACTACCATCGATCGAAAGCATCATTCCAACGTTTGTCTATCTTTTAAGCGACTCAAGTAGACACATCACTGGGGAAGAATTCTCTTAGCGCTCCTGGATAATAGTTCGCAACCAATCAGGGACCGGCCGAGATTTTCCCTCACCAATATCCGCCCATACAAGCACGGCATCGGCCTCAGCGTAGATCACAGTCGGATCATCCGCATCCATCATCTGATGGTGCATCTTAAAGCTACTCCGACCAAGGTCGCCGACATACGTGGTCAGATTGAAAGTAGCTGGATACACCGCAGACTTGATATAGCGACATGTGATGGTTCCCAATATCGGACCCTCACCTTTCGGATGATATGTGATCGGAAGTTCTTCGAACCATGCGATCCGCACCTCTTCAAAATATCGCATGTAAGCAACATTGTTCATGTGAGATAGCGCGTCCATCTCCCCCCAACGCATCGTCATGCTGTCGCTGCGCACAAGTTTGTATGAAGAAGTATCAGGCCTGCTCACCGAAGATCCACCGAATTTTGAGGTTTCTATCTGAAAATTAGCAACAAATCGATTACCATTTGGTGCATGAATATAACAGAAAAGAGCATTAAAACTGCTCGTTACGATTAGGAGCAACGAACCGTGTCAGAACGCGAGTCGATGGAATATGATGTCGTTATTGTGGGCGCAGGCCCATCAGGATTGTCTTGCGCGATCAAACTGAAGCAACTCGCGGCTGAACAAGACAAAGAGATTAGCGTCTGCGTTGTAGAAAAAGGATCTGAAGTCGGAGCGCACACACTCTCCGGTGCCGTTATCGAAACACGGTCATTGGATGAGTTGATACCTGACTGGAAAAACCTGGGCGCTCCACTTAACACAGAAGTGACGGAAGATCGCCTGTTGTTCTTAACCAGTCAAAAGTCTTACCGACTCCCAACACCACCTCACATGAATAACCATGGAAATTATATTGTGAGTTTGGGTAATGTCGTGCGTTGGCTCGGTGAACAAGCTGAGCAACACGGTGTCGAGATATACCCAGGGTTCGCCGCGACCGAAGTACTTTACCAAGAAGATGGAACAGTAAGAGGGATTGCAACAGGTGACATGGGAATCGGAAAAAACGGCGAACAAACCGACAGTTACCAACAAGGTATTGAGCTTCATGCGAAGCAGACCGTTTTTGCTGAAGGTTGCCGAGGCTCATTAACGAAACGCGTCATCGAACGATTTGACTTACGTAAGGGAGCTCAACCCCAAACCTATGGAATCGGCATCAAAGAATTGTGGGAAGTCTCCCCTGAAAAGCATCAACAAGGTCTTGTCATTCACTCCACAGGATGGCCACTCGATTCATCAACTTACGGCGGCTCCTTTCTCTATCACCTAGAAAATAACCAGGTCGCGGTTGGATTTGTGATTGGACTGGACTACAAAAATCCTCACCTATCTCCGTTTGAAGAATTTCAACGATTTAAAACTCACCCAGATATCAGAGGCACCTTTGAGGAGGGACGACGGATCTCGTACGGCGCTAGGGCAATTTCTGAAGGTGGACTTCAATCAATCCCGAGGGTTATTTTCCCGGGTGGTGCATTAGTCGGTGATACCGCGGGATTTCTCAACGTGCCTAAAATAAAAGGCACACACACAGCAATGAAATCAGGCATGTTAGCTGCTGAATCGATATTCGATGCACTGACAGTTCATACTGAGCGAAGAACACTCGATTATCTCGGTCGGCTTGAAAAATCATGGCTTTGGAAGGAATTAAGTGAGGTTCGCAACATCCGACCTTCGTTCAGGTGGGGCTTTTGGGGAGGCTTACTCTATTCGGCGTTCGACACCTATGTTCTGCGAGGTAAGGCGCCCTGGACGCTGAAACATCACGAGGACCATAAACAACTTGTACCTGCAAATAAAGCGAAGAAAATCACTTACCCAAAACCGGATGGTGTGTTGACGTTCGACCGACTATCGTCCGTGTTTATTTCCAACACCAATCATGAAGAAAATCAAAAGTGTCACCTGGAACTGAAAGACGAGTCCGTGCCGATCAGCGTTAACCTAAGCACTTACGACGCGCCAGAACAACGATATTGCCCGGCTGGCGTCTATGAGATCGTTGAAGAAAGCTCGGGCGCGAGATTACAGATTAACGCGCAAAATTGCGTTCACTGCAAGACCTGCGACATCAAAGACCCAACCCAAAATATCAACTGGGTTCCACCCGAAGGCGGTGGTGGGCCGAATTATCCAAATATGTAAATATCGTGTCTATTCGACGCGATACCATGTCTGCGTTCGCCCGAGCAAGGACACTCCGCTGTACCCACGGACGTGCATAGTCACGTTATCGTCTTCAACACGAAGCTTACACCGGTAGGTCTTTCCACTCTTGGGATCCATGATGTATCCCTCTTTCCACACGCTTCCCTCGCCCTCGAGACCCCACATGATGCGCATGCCAACAACGGGTTGATCTTTGAGCTCACCCTCGCACTTCCGGCACAGGCCGTCCGGGTCGTCCTCTGGAAAAGCAATGATGCTCTCAATGCGCCCCTCAATACTCGCGCCCGCGGCGACAATTCTGATGAACGAGCGTTCTTTACCGGTCTCATCATCGATTGTCTTCCAAAGACCTATTGGAGTCGCCGCATGGCAGATCGACGCCATCGAGAGAAATAATACTGCAAAGAAATTGATAAATCGGCTCATTTGGACCCTTCGTTAATGACTCGAGGTTTTCTTTTCTCATCAACAGCCACATAGGTCAATGTCGCGTCTGTCACCTTGACTATTTCGTGAAGCGACCGTCTTTGAGCAAAAACTTCGACATCAACCGTGATGGAAGTTCTGCCAACCTTTGAGATCGTGGCATAAAAACTCACAAGATCCCCAATCAGCACAGGCTGTTTAAATAAAAACGAGTTAACGGCGATCGTCGCGACACGACCCTTAGCGACCTGTACCGCGGGGATACTGCCCGCAATATCGACCTGAGACATAATCCACCCGCCAAAGATGTCGCCACTGTAGTTCGCGTCTGATGGCATTGGAACCACCCTAAGAGTTGGGTCAACTCCCTCCGGCAACATCGTATCTCCCACGATATCAGACTCGATCAAAAGTGCGATGCGTCAAGGGCGACAATCGTCTTGTACCCTGAGGTCAACTGGTCCTTGAGCACTCCAGCCATTGGCAGAATATTCTCCGCATAAAAACGTGCGGTTGCCATTTTTCCTCGGTAGAACTTGTCGTTGTTTGAACCCGCGTCTAACTTTGTTTTGGAAATCATCGCCGATCGCGCAAGCATCCATCCACCGATTACGGTTCCAAAGAGCTTTAGAAGTGGTACCGCACCCGCCGACGCTGTCTTGGGATCAGCCAAGTAATTGTCCACGACCCAATCGACGGCCTGCTCTAGATCCTGAATCCCCTCCTCGAGTCGGCCACGAATCACCTTGAGACCATCATGACTATCGAATGCCTGCAACTCAGTGAGTGACTCCTTCATTGACTGAATGAGCTCCTTCGCTGTTTCACCATGTTCCATCGCAATTTTTCTGCCGATCAAGTCGTTGGCCTGGATACCAGTTGTCCCCTCATAAATCGGCGTGATTCGAGCGTCCCTTAGGTACTGAGCAGCGCCTGTCTCTTCTACAAATCCCATGCCGCCATGGACCTGAACACCCAATGATGTCACCTCAATGGATTGTTCGGTACACCATCCTTTAACAACCGGAGTCAACAAATCAAACATGCTCTGGTGTTTCGCGCGAATGTCCGCATCTTCGTGGTGAAGCGCGCGATCAAGATGAGAGCACGTTTGAATTGCAAGGGCTCTCATCGCCTCAACTTGTGACTTCATACTGAGTAGCATCCGTCGCACATCAGGGTGCTCAATGATCGACACACGGTCTCCAGACTTCACTCCAATTGCTCGGCCCTGTACGCGTCCCTTTGCATATTCCGCCGCTCGCTGATAGGCTCGCTCAGAAATTGCCAAGCCCTCAATACCAACCTCTAATCGGGCGAAATTCATCATCGTAAACATATACGACAGGCCGCGGTTCTCTTCCCCAACCAAATATCCAATGGCTCCATCGTCCTCACCATACGCCATGACACATGTCGGACTGCCATGTATGCCGAGTTTGTGTTCAATCGAAACACACTTCACATCATTTCGTGCACCAAGTGAGCCATCATCATTCACTAAAAATTTCGGCACGACGAACAAAGAAATCCCCTTGACGCCTTCCGGCGCATCGGGTAAACGGGCCAGAACGAGATGAATGATGTTGTCCGCCATCGTATGCTCACCCCAGGTGATATAAATCTTCGTACCCGTAATCCGGTAATGATCACCTTCAGGAATTGCTTTCGATCGTACTGCCGATAAATCGGAACCAGCCTGGGGTTCAGTAAGATTCATCGTGCCTGACCATTCTCCTGTAACCAACTTTTCAAGGTAGATTTGTTTGAGTTCATCTGATCCGTGGCGCTTGATGGCCTGGATCGCCCCCGCAGTGAGCATGGGGCACAGCGCGAAAGACATGCACGAAGCATTCCACATCTCGGCCGTCAACGCCGCTACCGTGTGAGGCAATCCTTGCCCACCCCATTGAGGATCGTTCGTTAAACCACCCCATCCACCATCACAAAACTGTTTGTACGCCTCTGAAAATCCTGGAGCAGGAGTCACGACATAGTCGTTTAGCTTTGCGCCAACTTGATCGCCCGGCCAATTGATGGGATCGAGCACACCAGTTGCAAATTTTCCCGCCTCCTCAACAATGGCTCCGACAAGATCTGCATTCACCTCCTCAAAACCAGGCATCGCCTGAATCGGCTCTAGACCGACGAGCTCGTTAACGACAAACTCCATATCCTCTGCTGGGGCTTGATAAACAGACATTTAAATCACCTCAAGATTAAGCAACTAAGAGACTAAACAAGGCTCGTGAGTTGTGGAACGGCTTCAAACAAATCGCCCACGAACCCGTAATCTGCAACTTGGAAAATTGGAGCCTCCTCATCCTTGTTGATCGCAACAATCACTTTGCTGTCTTTCATTCCAGCCAAGTGTTGAATTGCACCCGAGATACCAACAGCAATGTAGAGTTCTGGAGCCACGACTTTCCCAGTTTGCCCGACCTGATAATCGTTGGGCACGAAACCTGAATCAACCGCAGCACGAGACGCGCCAACGGCAGCCCCAAGTTTATCGGCCAAGGCCTCGAGTAATGCAAAATTCTCGCCACTACCCATGCCCCGACCACCCGAGACGATGATGCTCGCTGCTGTGAGCTCGGGTCTGGCTGACTTGGTGAGCTCTTGACTCACCAGTTTCGACAAACCCTTGGCGTTACCTGCCGAGACGTTCTCAATTGATGCATTCCCACCCTCGGCCGAGACTGCATCAAAACCAGTCGCACGGACGGTGATGACTTTTTTTGAATCAGAACTTGTCACCGTCGCTAATGCGTTCCCAGCATAAATAGGACGAACAAATGTATCGTCCGATTCGACACCCACAATATCTGACACTTGCGCAACGTCAAGTTGGGCTGCGACGCGAGGCATGACATTCTTTCCGAAACTCGTCGCAGGCGCGAGTAAATGAGAGTACCCCTCTGCTGCCGCGCACACCACCTCAGCAACCTCTTCTGCAAGCGCATGACCAAGCCACTCCGCCTCAGCCAACAATACCTTTGATACTCCTTGCACCTTTGAGGCTGCGTCGGCAACGCTCTGGCAGTTATTTCCAGCGACCAACACATGGACCTCGCCACCAATCTTAGTAGCAGCGGCGACCGTGTTCAGCACAGACGACTTAAGCACCTCGTTGTCGTGTTCAGCAATGATTAACGTGGTCATATCTAAATCACCTTCACTTCGTTTTTTAATTTGTCGACAAGCTCATCGATGGAGCCAACTTTCTGTCCCGCACTTCGCTCTGGGGGCTCGATCACTTTCACCGTCTTCAGCGTTGGTGTGACATCGACACCAAGCTCATCCGGAGTTTTTTTATCTAGCGGTTTTTTCTTGGCCTTCATGATGTTAGGCAAGGTCACGTACCTAGGTTCGTTGAGCCTCAAGTCAGTTGTTATGACCGCGGGTAAATTCACCTCGAGTGTCTCCAGTCCACCGTCGATCTCTCGTGTAACTGTGGCTGAGTTATCTGAAACTTCAACTTTTGAAGCAAAGGTCGCCTGGGACCACCCCAATTTTGCGGCGAGCATTTGACCCGTTTGATTGAAGTCGTCATCGATAGCTTGTTTCCCCATGATGACGACTTTGACGTCTTCCGACAGTGCAAGCTTTGATAGCACTCGAGAAACGCCAAGTGGCTGCGTTTCTAGGTCCGTCTCAACATGAATCGCGCGATCCGCTCCTAATGCGAGCGCGGTTCTAAGTGTCTCCTGGCAAGCTGCAACACCAATCGACACAGCGATGATTTCAGTCACGACCCCCGCCTCCTTGAGGCGGACGGCCTCTTCAACCGCAATCTCATCAAATGGGTTCATGGACATCTTGACGTTTGCCGTTTCGACACCTGTTTGGTCTGATTTGACGCGCACCTTGACGTTATAGTCAACGACACGTTTTACGGGAACTAACACCTTCATGAATGACTACCTTCCTAATTTAAAACAGTACAACACTGTGAAACGCGCTATTTTACCGCACTGCAGCACTTTTAACCCATCACCATATGACCAAAAAAGAATTAGCTAATCCAGTTCTGAGGCCCTTATTCGCAATACGTTTTTCTGGATTTTCCCAGTTGAAGTCTTGGGTAAATCGCCAAACACTACTCGCTTCGGGCACTTGAATTTGGCCAAGTGTTTCCGACAAAATTGAATCAAGTCAGTTTCACGAATCTCGGTGAATCCGGGTTTCAATGCGACAAATGCACAGGGAGTCTCTCCCCATCTCTCATCAGGTTTTGCAACCACGGCGGCCTCTAGGACACTCTCGTGGGCGAATAAGACATCCTCAACTTCGATCGTGGATATGTTCTCTCCGCCGGAAATAATGATGTCCTTCGAACGATCTTTGATCGTCACATACCCAGCCTCATCGATAACCGCCAAGTCGCCCGTGTGAAACCATCCACCTTCAAACGCCTTATTTGTCGCAGCGGGGTTTTTCAGATATCCCTTCATTGTGATATTCCCTCGAAAGAATATTTCCCCCATCGTTTGCCCATCTCTGGGTACCGGCTCGAGCGTCGTTGGATCGAGAACGGCCATGCCATCTTGAACAACGTAACGAACTCCCTGTCGCCCATTTTTTTTCGCGCGCTCATCAACTGACAGATCTGCCCACTCGGGGTTCTGAGCACACACACCAGCAGGCCCATACACCTCAGTTAATCCGTAGACGTGTGTCAAGTCGATCCCAACACGCTCGGCACCCTCGATGACTGCTTTTGGTGGTGCCGCTCCCGCGATCATGCCCCTAACGCGTTGACCACTCCCAGACAAGATTGGACCCGACGCGTTGATCAACGTGTTGTACACGACGGGAGCACCACACATGTGAGTCACACCAACGTCTTGAATCAAACCACAGATCACGGTCGCATCGACCTTTCGAAGGCAGACGCTCGTGCCCGCAACGGCGGCAAGTGTCCAAGGGAAACACCAGCCGTTGCAATGAAACATGGGTAACGTCCACAGATACTTTGGGAAGTGCGGCATCGCCCAAGTCACGATGTTACCGATTGCATTCAGGTAAGCACCACGGTGATGCGTCACAACCCCCTTGGGATCTCCGGTCGTCCCTGACGTGTACGACAACGCGATCGCATTCCACTCATCATCGGGCAACACGGGCTCAAAATCAGGGTCACCTTGGGCAATAAAATCCTCATACTCAATCCCCCCTATCGCAGGCATGTCGGACAATTGCCGATCCTGAATGTCGATCAGTTGAGGTTTGTGATCTAACTGTTCAAAAGCTTCGAGCATCACCTCGCGATACTCTCGATCAACCAACACGACTTTGGCCTCTCCATGACCAAGCATGAACGCTATCGCACTGGCGTCCAGACGTGTATTCAGCGCATTAATCACGCCACCCGCCATCGGAATGCCGAAATGAGCCTCATACATCGCTGGAATATTGGGCGACATTATCGCAACGGTGTCATTGCGTCCGACACCAGCTTTGCCTAGCGCCGAAGCGAGCATGCGACAGCGACGATAAACCTGAGACCAACTGATCTCGTCATTCCCGTAAATAATCGCCGTGCGATCTGGGTACACGTCTGCAACCCATGTGAGTAACGACACCGGCGTGAGTGGTGCGTAATTTCCTTTGTTTTTTTCTAAATTTTTATCATAGAGACTCATAACAACCTACATATAGATCAACTATTATTTGAATACTTAGCAATATGATGCAAAATATTGATTTATTTGCTACAAAATTAAGTCGATTGCATCTTTAATATGCTCAATACCAACCACATCAATATCTTTTGATCCAGTCTTTGGGACGTTCGCACGTGGAATAATGGCTCTATTAAAACCAAGTTTTGCCGCCTCTTTAAGACGATCATGACCACGCTGCACTGGTCTCACCTCTCCAGACAGACCCACCTCTCCAAATGCCACCGTTTTACCCCCTAGTGGCGTTCCTTTAAGGGATGACACGATGGCAAGTAACACAGGTAAATCTGACGCAGGCTCATTAATCTTGACGCCCCCTACCGCATTCACAAATACATCTTGATCAAAGGCTGCGATGCCAGCGTGCCGATGAAGCACGGCCAACAACATCGATAATCGGTTTTGCTCTAAACCGACCGTCAATCGCCTCGAATTGGGAACATGCGAGACATCAACCAACGCCTGTAACTCAACTAGAAGTGGTCGCGTCCCCTCCTGAGTAACCATCACGCAGCACCCGGGAACTTGACGCGCGTGTTGCGATAAAAAGAGCGCTGATGGGTTCGCAACACCACGCAATCCTCGATCGGTCATCGAAAAGACGCCAAGCTCATTCGCCGTTCCGAAGCGGTTCTTGATCGCGCGCACCAATCTAAAACTTGAGTGAGTGTCTCCCTCGAAATACAGCACAGCATCGACAATATGCTCTAGAACTCGAGGGCCTGCAATGGCCCCTTCCTTAGTCACGTGTCCAACCAAAATCATCGCCACAGAATATGCCTTAGCAAATCGTGTCAACTGTGCGGCACATTCTCGGACCTGAGCCACACTTCCGGGTGCTGATTGAATATCGCTAGAGTAAATTGTTTGGATCGAGTCAATCACCACCACCTTGGGCTTTTCGCGGACCAACACCTCAAGAATCTTACCCAATTGAATCTCAGCAAGTAGTAAAAGATCCGAGCTATTCAGTTCCAGTCGTTGCGCTCTTAACGCTACCTGGTGGGCAGACTCCTCACCACTGACATAAATTGCTTTGTGCTTCCCACTCATGGCACACAATGATTGAAGCAGCAAAGTCGACTTACCAATTCCAGGATCTCCTCCTAAGAGACTCACCCCACCCTCAACGAGTCCACCACCGAGCACACGATCGAGTTCTTTCGTGCCACTGCTCATTCGGCTCTGCTCCGGAGCAGCAATGGAATCAATGGGGATGAGCGCACTTGACTCCGCAAGCGATTGATAGCGCTCAGATCGATCTCGAACGGTTTCCGTTAGCGAATTCCATTGCTCGCAATGAGGACACTGACCGACCCACTTTTGCACCTGCCCACCACAGGCACTGCATACGAAAATTGATTTTTCCTTTGCCATTTATTCTTTAAGTGCGAATCGCATCGACTCTATCATTCACCAATGATCTCAACGGGCACCCGGGCATTCAACCGAGTCACCAACTCGTAACCGATTGTTCCCGCACTCCTTGCCACGTCCTCAACAGGGAGCCCCTCCCCCCATAGCGTCACCGGTGAACCAACCTGAGATTGCGGGGCGTGGGTCAAATCGATTGCAACCGTGTCCATCGAAACTCGGCCGATGACTGATACTTTTTTTCCTGACACCAAAACTGGCGTGCGGTGTGTCGCAGATCTCGGATAGCCATCACCATAACCACCAGCCACGATACCAATTCGCATTGAGTGAGAAGCGGTAAAGGCGCCACCATATCCAACACGGTCACCCGCATCGAGCTGCTGGATTGCGATAATTTTTGACACCAGCGTCATGACCGGCTTGAGTCCAATTGATTGTGCCGTCATGCCCTCGATTGGAGATACCCCATAGAGCATCATCCCAGGCCTCACCCAACTTTGCCCCTTTGCACCGAAACGAATCAATGCGGCTGAATTACTTCGGGATTGATCAAAATCACGGATACCATTGACCGAGAGTAACTGTTTGTCTTGCCAGTCAATGCCACGCTCACCATCTGCATCAGCATAGTGGGTCATCACCGTCACCGCGCTTACTATCGGCGCTTCTGCGAGCAAGCGACACACCTGGGGCAACTCAATTAATGAGAGTCCCAAACGATTCATCCCTGTATTGACCTTCACAAACACGTCAATCCGTGTTGTCTCTCGGGACTGCAGCAACAAATCAACTTGCTCCATTGAGTAGACAACTACGCTCAATTGGTGCTCCAACGCAAGCTTCAGCTCCGCCGAGCCAAACACACCCTCGAGTAAGAGAATCGGCCTTTGGTCACCGAGCTCTCGCAACTCAATTGCCGACGCAATCTCGAGCACAGCCAATCCATCCAGACCTGAAAGTCCGGGATAGATACGACGCAATCCATGCCCGTAACCGTCAGCCTTTACGACACCAAACGCGCGCGCCTCTCCCGACATCTCCCTTCGTGAGAGCAACGTTATTTCGTAATGCCCCAAGATCAATGATCGCCCGGAGAGGACGAGAGCTCATACTGTCTCCTTTTGCGTTACCTCAACGACTTGAGCGACCTCTCGCATCGTGTCAACGGCAAAACACAAGTCCTCCCACGCCTTCGACTTATCGAGTGGAGAACGAAGCAAATACGCTGGGTGATACGTCACAACCACCGGAATCCCACGGTAATCGAACCGGGTCAAGCGAGACTTTGAAAGGCTACCCGGATAATCGACTAATCGCTCTGCGGCAATACGACCAAGCGCAACAATCACCTTGGGGTTGATCAGATCAATTTGTTGATCAAGAAATTGGGTGCACGCTCGAATTTCCACGTCAGTTGGATTCCTGTTTTCGGGCGGACGACACTTAACGACGTTTGCGATGTATACGTTCTTTCCTCGCTCCAAACGAATGGCTCGCAACATATTGTCAAGTAGCTGTCCGGCTTGACCTACAAACGGCTCCCCTTTTTCATCCTCCTCCGCGCCAGGCGCCTCACCCACAAATAACCAATTCGCATCTCGATCCCCCACACCGATTACAACCTTTTTCCTGGTTTCAAAAAGTGCGCACGATTGGCATCCAGAGACGGCCTCGGACAATGAACCCCAAGTGACGTCACGCGGCTCGCCCCTACCAATTGTCTTTGCAGCCTCATCCGATTCACTACTTGACTTCACATCTGAAGACGCGACGACACCACCACACTCGGGGTTACTCGAGCGCCATATTGGCGTGATACCAAGTTGCTCTAGTATCTCGTTTTTAGAGCTCAAAAATCTAATTCCATAATGATCGCATCCTCGCGACCGAGGCCGGAAGGATAGTAATTTTTTCGATAACCAACACGCTCAAAATTAACGGATTGATAAAGTGCGATACCCGTCAAGTTTGACTCGCGAACCTCGAGTACCATTTTACTTTGACCACGAGTTTCCGCTTGAAATATCAAATGCTTTAATAGAGCGCGGCCGACTCCGTGACGCTGATGATTTTTAGCAACACTCAAGTTAAGTAGGTGCGTCTCATCCAAAA
Organism: Candidatus Eutrophovita brisbanensis; assembly: GCA_038147395.1. Lineage (GTDB taxonomy): Bacteria > Pseudomonadota > Gammaproteobacteria > Burkholderiales > Eutrophovitaceae > Eutrophovita > Eutrophovita brisbanensis. The sequence goes on from JAYQTM010000001.1 coordinate 1,332,080, forward strand.
CAATCATTTCCACAGCGTACGCGATGAGAACGTCCTGACTTGTCACCACGTGGGCGGGATAACCTTGGTTGAGTGAGTCTTTAAAATTCCCATCGCTCCATGGGTGAGTGTAAATCGTCTGCTCAATCCTCAAAATGTCCGGCACATGACGCGCGTGCATCGTGTCGACGACGCACTTATACCCGCTTACTTGCAGCTTGCTCATCAAGAGTTTTTGCGACTTTGTCGCGAACATAAATCGGTAGTGCATCTTCTGGAGAGACTATCTCCCCATTAAGAAACTTACGCATTGCAATGGTAAGCACGGCCTCGGCGCTTGGATAAACGACTGATGCCATAATCGATGACAAATCATCACCAAATCGCATTTGAAGCTCCTCCCGGTAGACCGAAAAACCACTCCCACACCCAACCCAAGTCGCCCCTTCTGGCAGCTGGACTTTGTCAGGGTCTTGAACCGCAAGGTCGCCGACCTGAACGCAACGTTCCTCTCTTTTTTCATAAAAGCCAACATACACTTGAGACATTCTCGCGTCCAAGCAAACCACAATGTTTGTCGCATCGACCTGATGCGCTACCGCCTCGATAGACGGTACTAAAACAACTGGGAGATCAGCACCAAGCGCTAAACCCTGAGCCAAAGCGCATGCAGTGCGCACTCCTGTGAACGACCCAGGCCCAGCACCGATAGCCAGCGCATCGAGCTCCGTAAGTGACAGAGCGGCATCTCGCAAGATGTCATCAACGATGAACATCACTCGCTCAGTGTGTCGTTGCCCGAGGTTCTCCTCAAGAACTCGAGATTGTTGCCCATCAGATAGCGCGATTGAACACATTTCAGTCGAGGTCTCAATGGCTAAAATTTTCGGATTCATGGCATGCTCTTAACGCTATTTCATGACGTTTAAAACGTATATTTTCGCTAACACTATACCCCTTCAATTTAGACCATTAAGGACAAGATAAATTATCTGCAAGATTCAAGCGTCTCAGCCATAATCGATAAGAGCGTCACATTTATTTCGTAATCACTTGGGGGGGATCACATGAAAAAAATAGCAGTGATTGGATCAGGACTCATTGGTCGCGCGTGGAGCATGGTCTTCGCAAGAGCTGGTCTCACAGTACAGTTATTCGACATCGCAGATGGTGCCGTTGACAAAGCCGTCGACCTCATTGGCGATGGACTTGAAGAACTCAAGAGCAGTGGGCTAATCAAGGAGGACACCTCTTCGATCTTGAAACGCATCACTAAAGCAAAAACATTAGAGGATGCCGTTGGCGACGTTGATTACGTTCAAGAGAACACATCAGAGCGACTCGATATTAAAAAAGAAGTCTTTTCGCAACTCGATGCTGCAGCACCAAAACATTGCGTGCTCGCTAGTTCGACATCCACAATCAAAACCTCACTATTTAGCGAGCATCTAAATGGACGTGAACGTTGCATTGTGGCGCATCCGGTGAATCCACCTCACGTTGTACCCATCGTTGAAGTCTCTCCTGCAACGTGGACAAGTGACGAAATCACCCAAAAAACGTATGAGTTACACCAACGGGTCGGACAAGTACCAATCATTGTGAAAAAAGAAGTCTCGGGCTTTATTCTCAATCGACTTCAAGCCGCTTTACTCCGAGAGGCATGGCGCCTCGTTGACGAAGACTACGTGTCAGTCGAGGATCTCGATAAAACCGTGAGAGATGGGCTAGGCCTTCGATGGGCGTTCATGGGGCCATTTGAAACGATTGACCTGAATGCACCTGGTGGTGTTGCTGACTACGCCGAACGATTTGGTGGTGCGTTCGATGAAATGATGCGACACGTCTCTTACGAACAGTGGTCTCCTGATCTCATTTCAAAAGTTGAACAACAACGACGTGAAATCATGAGTCACGCCGAGCATGGAGCTCGCGAAGAGTGGCGCGACAAACGCTTAATGGCGCTTGTCGCGCATAAACGCGCGATGGATGAGTCAGCGTAAATTCGTCCTCATAGGACGAAAGACATGACTCGCAAGAGGCCTCTAACACCTCATGCGGGTTACAATTTCTCATAAACCAATTTTTGAGACAACTTAGGAATCGACACGATGGCAAATAAAGTAATGATTACGTGCGCTGTGACTGGCTCAATCCACACACCTTCAATGTCCCCTCACCTGCCTGTAACGCCTGAGGAGATTGCAGACGCTGCGATTGGAGCTGCAGAAGCTGGCGCGGCAATTGTGCATTTACATGCAAGGGACCCGAAAGATGGGCGCCCGACGCAAGACCCTGACATGTTCAGACAGTTCCTACCGAAAATTGCGAAAAGCAGCGATGTCGTCGTCAACATCACAACAGGTGGCGCCCCCACGATGAGTGTCGAAGAAAGGTTACAGCCTGCGCTTCAACTCAAGCCAGAAGTCGCCTCCCTCAACATGGGATCAATGAACTTTGGCTTATATGAGATGCTCAATCGATTTAAGGATTTCAAACACGACTGGGAACGCCCATACCTCGAGGAATCAGACGATCGAATATTTAAGAATACCTTCAAAGATATTGCATTTATCCTAGAGTCATGCGGAAACAACAACACCCGCTTTGAGATTGAGTGTTATGACATCGGCCACCTCTACACCGCAGCACACTTTGTTGATCGAGGCTTAATCAAGCCGCCGTTTTTAATCCAATCCGTATTTGGTTTACGAGGTGGGATCGGTGGAGATGCTGAAGATGTCATGCACATGAAGCGCACAGCCGACAGATTATTCGGAGACCAGTACTTTTGGTCCGTGCTAGGCGCTGGCCGCAATCAAATGTACATCGCAACACAGTCAGCGGTGATGGGTGGGAACGTGCGCGTGGGCTTGGAAGATAGCCTCTGGGGCGGTAGAGGCCAGCTGGCCCAATCCAATGCAGAGCAAGTGAGTAAGATCAAGCGAATCCTGGAGGAGCTCGGACTTGAAACCGCATCACCTGATGAAGCTCGAGCCATGTTGAAACTAAAAGGGCGTGACCAAGTCGGATTTTGAGGATGTCAAACAGTGATGCAACATGGATAAACTAGACGTAGAAGCGCAAAAACCTGTAGTGGCGTGGTTAACCCTCGTCGGGCTAATGGTGTTTTGTATGATCATTGTGGGAGGAGCGACTCGCTTGACCCACTCCGGGTTATCCATTGTCGAGTGGGAACCGCTGGTAGGCACCATTCCTCCGCTCGATCAGGAAGATTGGGATGAGGTGTTTGATGAATACAAAACCAGCCCAGAATATCAACAAGTTAACTTTGGAATGTCCTTAGATGAGTTTAAGGTGATCTTTTGGTGGGAGTACTTCCATAGACTCCTAGGTCGGCTCATCGGCTTGGTGTTTTTTATCCCACTTCTATACTTTGCCATCAGAAGAAAGATCAATGGCTCATTGGCAAAAAGACTTTTTGGCATTTTCGTATTGGGTGGACTCCAAGGGGGCATGGGTTGGTATATGGTCGCAAGCGGCCTCGTTGATGACCCAAGAGTCAGTCAATATCGACTCACTGCGCACTTAGGCATCGCATTCTTAATTTTTGGAGCAATTGTGTGGACTGCCTTGAGTGTAATGTATCCATCGAAAACGAATATGTCGCAGCCAGTGCGTCGGATGTTTCGTTTTGCGGTAGCCATCAATGTCATTATTTTTCTGATGGTCGTGTCCGGTGGCTTTGTGGCAGGAATCAGAGCGGGGCTCGCCTACAACACGTGGCCATTAATGGGAAATAGCTTTATACCACCGGATATTTTTATCTTGACGCCTGGGTGGAGAAATTTCTTTGAAAATATGGCGACTGTCCAATTCGATCATCGAATCATTGCGTATGTTCTAGCGTTACTTGTACCCATCTTTTGGTTCAAAGTCAGACGCAGAGATGTATCACCACAAACAGTTATCGCGACGAATACTTTGCTCGTACTCGTGTTTACACAAATTGTCGTTGGCATATCAACGCTACTGCACCACGTCCCGGTGACACTCGGTGTTGCCCACCAGGGAATCGGATCACTCGTTTTCGTCACGAGTTTATGGGTCACTCATTCTCTGATCTCAAGGCGCGGTATTCTCTAAGCGTCACCCAACGACTTCAAATCGGGAACGGACGACGCTCACGCTTAAGGATCCAAGGTCAATTATTTTTCGGGATGAGCTCCAGCCTCGAATGATACTTAGGGACGATTTTGGGATACCCAGCTCCTGACTAAGCAGATCAATCAACGCGTGATTTGCTCGTCCTTTATCAGGGGGTTGATTCACTTTGACTTTAAGAGTGTCGCCAACCCACCCCACAACAAGATCTCGCGATGATCCTGGCACCACTTTGACATGAAGCAACGATTTCATACCGACACTCATACAGCAAGGACAAGAAAAAATTATATAGACTAAAGACAATCGATTAACACAGAGGAAAGAATTATGGCGAATGCATATATCGTTGCAGCACTGCGAACTGCGGGTGGACGTAGGGGCGGTAAGCTCAGCAACTGGCACCCCGTCGATCTCGGCGCACAGGTCATCAATGCATTGATCGAGACGACAGGAACAGATGGATCCGTGATTGATGACGTGATCTTTGGTAGCGTCAGCCAAATCGGTGAACAAGCCATGAATGTGGCTCGAAATGTCGTACTGTCATCCAAACTACCCCAATCGGTTCCTGGCACCTCGATCGATCGCCAATGTGGGTCATCACAGCAAGCGCTTCATTTTGCCGCACAAGCCGTTATGTCAGGCACGATGGATGCAGTGATTGCTGGTGGGGTTGAGAGCATGACCCGTGTCCCCATGTTTTCCACGGTCGCGCTGCCGCGTAAAAACGATATGGGTTTTTATATGAGCCCTGGCATCCGACAAAAATATCCTGATGTTGAATTCAGCCAATTCATGGGCGCAGAGATGATGGCTGATAAATATCAATTAACAAAGGATGAACTTGATGAATATGCCCTACTCAGCCATCAACGCGCATCGGCTGCAACGCATGACAAAGCGTTCGAGCGAGAAATTGTTTCAATTCATCTTCGAGACGCCGAGGGCAACGAGACCAGTGACACTCACGAGATCGACGAAGGCATACGGTTTGATGCAACACTTGAAGGAATCGCTGGGGTCAATCCAATCAGCGATGGAGGGAAATTAACAGCGGCGTCAGCAAGTCAAATTTGCGATGGGGCCAGTGCCGTTTTGGTCGTTAATGACAAAGGACTGAAGAAGCTCGAGATGGACCCGATGGTGAGTATTCGTCACATGTCAGTGATCGGACACGATCCTGTCATCATGCTTGAAGCACCCATCCCAGCGACCGAGAACGCGCTCAAAAAAGCCGGCCTGAGCATCGATAACATTGACCTATTCGAAGTGAATGAGGCCTTCGCATCTGTTCCGTTAGCTTGGCTCAAGGCGACAGGAGCAGACATCAATAAATTAAACGTCAACGGCGGCGCCATCGCTCTAGGACATCCGCTTGGTAGTTCAGGGAGCAAGCTCGCAACGACCCTAATTCATGCAATGGTGAATCAAAATCAACGTCTTGGACTGCAAACGATGTGTGAGGGTGGTGGCATGGCGAATGTGACAATTTTCGAAAACTGCATGGTGTAAATATCGCGATGACTTATGAATTCAAACCGCGTTGGTTCGACCGAGATGTTGAGGAATTTAACGAAACCGTCGAGCGATTTCTTGATACTGAGATGGTGCCTAACGACGAGCAAGCGCGAATAGATGGTCATGTTGGACACGATATCTGGCGAAAAGCAGGAGCGCTTGGGTTGCTCTGCACCGATATACCAACGGAGTACGGTGGGGCTGGTGCAGATTATCGATACGAGGCTGTCTTACACGAAGCCATGGGCCGCAAAGGATTGACCGGAATGAGCCCTTCGGTACACAGCATCATCGCGCATTACTTCCTTAACCATGGAACCGAAGATCAAAAATCGAAGTACCTTCCCAGACTAGCAAATGGCTCACTGGTCGGTGCGATTGCGATGACCGAACCAAACGCTGGATCCGATTTAAAGGGCATCAAGACCAAGGCGTCATTTGATGGCGAACACTATGTTTTAAATGGTTCGAAAACATTCATTACGAATGGATATCTAGCCGAGCTGATTTTAGTGTTTTCAAAAGTCGATAGTGAGAGCACCAAGGAGCAATTTTCGATTTTTATCCTCGAAACCTCCAATCAACCCGGATTCTCAGTCGGAAGAAGACTGAAAAAAATTGGACTCAAAGCCCAAGATACCTCTGAGCTCTTTTTCGATAACGTCAGACTCACACCTGACAAGGTGTTGGGTGGAGAGATTGGCAAAGGGGTTACACCAGTTGATGGCGGACCTTCCCTACGAGCGGCTGATTATTGCGAATATGGCTATGGGTGCGATCGAGGGTGCTTATCGGGAAACGGTCGATTATGTCAGTCAACGTAAAGCGTTCGGTCAGGCAATCTCGTCGATGCAACACACGCGCTTTGTTCTCGCAGACATTGTGGCAACATTGAAAGTCGCCCGCTCCTTCGTTGATGATTGTGTTGAACAACTAATCCGACACGAGCTCGATACGGAAACCGCGTCCGCAGCCAAGTTGTGGCTTGCTCAACAACAAAACAGAATTGTTGATGAGTGCGTTCAACTTCACGGGGGATATGGATTCATGGAGGAGTATCAAATCGGACGCATGTACTCTGATGCACGAGTCCAACGAATTTATGGTGGCACAGATGAAATCATGAAAGAAATCATCAGCCGAAAAATATTTTAAAACTGTGTGAACTTAAAGGTTTAGACCTAGTCTATTTACTCGTATCTGTCGTTTTTTGACGTTAACGGCACATACATTCCCCTATTCCTCACAAGAGTCTCCTCTTGAGGAACTTAAAGGCGCCAAAACTGGCGCCTTTTTTTTATTCTCATTCTAGTGATCGTAGGACGTGATACTTATATGTCACCAGCGCTGATCGGATGCATGGGGCGTGGCGATTGATCCTGATAATAAGGCATCATGGCATCAGCCAACAGCCTTAACTCTTCCATACGTTTCACTGGAGCAGGGTGAGTTGAGAGTAAATCAAATTTCGAGTCCTTTTGTCCACTCTCATCCGCCATCTTTTGCCACAGCGTTGCCGCCGACCTTGGGTCGTAACCAGCCTTTGCAGCGATCTCAATACCCAGTCGGTCACTTTCGGCCTCGGCTGTGCGGCTGTTTGGTAGCTCAAGAGCGACGATTGCCGCCATTGCAGTACCTTGAACCGCTAACCCGCCATAGTCTCGATCAGACAACACAATTTGTGCGGCCGTAACACCGAGCTGCATCGCAATCGCTCGAGACATCCGCTCTCTCGTGTGCGAAAGAAGCGCGTGGGAAATCTCATGCCCCATCACCTGAGCAATCTCATCATCAGTCGCATTCAATTTGTTAATTAGGCCCGTGTAAATGGCCATCCTGCCACCTGCCATACACCAGGCATTGACCGTTTCAGGCTCGTCAATGACTTGGACCGACCAGTTCCAACTCTTTGATTCCGGTCGATACGCGATCGCCTGAGCAACCAAGCGGCTCGTGATCGTTTTGACTCGCTCAAGCATCACTGGATCCGTGTTGAGCTTACCTTCGCTCTTAATCGGCGTTAACATCGCCTTATAGGCTTTATTCGATTCGCTGATGGCCATATCCTCAGGCACGATCATAAATTGATGACGGCCCGAAATTGGATTTGATTTACACCCCGTTAGTGCGGCAATCAGACACAGCGCTGTGATAATTTGTCTTATCATCTTTCACTCACTGGCGTTTAAGTTGCCTTATTATAGCTACACGCACGATCCTGCAGCTTCGACGCTTAGCTATGTAGACGACTGTGCTTTGGCACTTTCGCCATCAGGTAGTCCATTTGGTCTTGGCGAATTCGCCGATTTTGAAGTATGAGATGCTCATAGCGGTTGGGGACATACGGCAGAAACAACAAAGGCATCTCCGCTTGCTCAGGGTTACGACCACCTTTTCGAATGTTACACGGGCGACAAGCTGTGACGACATTCATCCACTTGTCCTCGCCCCCCGCATGGACCGGAGTAATATGATCTCTCGATAGGTCTCGCTCGCGATATTGGTCACCACAATAGGCACAGATTCGGCGGTCACGAGAAAATAACGCAGAATTGTTTAGACACGGTTGACCATCACCCCGAAGCCGATCAACAGCGCCTTTGATGGCCACGATACTTTGCGTCGTGATTTCGGATCGCTCCCCCGTGATACGGGAAATACCGCCTCGAAATTTCGCCACAGAGTCTCCCAAAGACCACGCCACCATGTCGCGCGCGTGATATGTGATCGCCTCTTCAACGTTAAGCCACCGGCTTGGCACACCGGCGATATCAAGTGCTAGAACGAAAGCCACGCTATACCTCCACCGTTATCGACAGATACATATCTCGATCCGCTAGAGTCGACCCGCTTCGAGACACCACACCTAGCGGAATGACATTAAGTATAGAGACTAATTTTCAAAAAAAAAAGTGATGTCATTAAACCTTAATAAAACTCACCTTCTGTATCGAAATTGCATCCACTGGACAAACGGATTCACACTGGCCGCATCGAGTGCATTTATCCTGATCGATCCACAGTCGGTTGTAATACAACGAATCATTCTCACCCGTGACAAGACGCACAGGACTTGGGAGTGCCGATGCAGACGTCGGCTCATCAAAACCAACAATCGGAAGAATGCAATCGTCATTCGGTTTAATCTTCATGCACTCGTCACACAGTACACATTTTTGATTATCAATCTCAAATTTGTAGTGACATAGATAACAACGCTCAGCTTGCTCTTGCGCGACACTCTGATCAAACCCGGTCTCCACCTCGTTCATTAGATCACGGGTCGATACATCGACAACAGGTACAGGAACAATTGGGATGATATTCATCGCGTTATTGCGAACGAAAGTCCGATCGTCAAAATCTCGCGCAAACTTACGACTCCCGATAGAAATACTGTTTTTTTGGTCGTGCGCATCCACACTCAAAAACTTGTTAACTTCTCGCGCTGCGTTTCGAGCGTGAGCAATCGCATCAATTAACGTCGTCGCTCCCGTTGAAAAATCTCCAGCGATAAAAATATTCTCGTGCTCGGTGCGGAATCCATCATTCGAGCGAATTGACTGATCGTGATTAAGGAGTCGTTGACTCAGTGACTCCGACATCCATGATGTATCAGGCGATTGGCCAATGGCGAGAATCACGTGATCCGCATCAACATCAATCAATTTTCTCTCTGCATCAGTGAGCGGCATATCTGTGCTCGCAAATGATATTGCTTGGACTTGATCATCACCCGAATGCGTTCGGGTGACTTAAAGTATTGGATACCTCCTCCTTCACGCACTAATTCTTCTACCTCACCAGGTAACACCACCATATTTTCGGCACCTCGGCGGTAATAAACGGTTGTTTGTGAGCCTAAACGTAAGGCCGTGCGAGCACAGTCCATGGCGGTGTACCCACCACCAATCACCACTGATTTTTTGCCTAAATCTCTCCTCTGACGCTCATTCACAGAAAGCAGGAACTCAAGCCCGTGCTCTGTGCCACGCAGCTCCTCTCCCTCAATGTCGAGCGCTCTCCCTGCTAAGGTTCCCGTAGCCAAAACAACAGCGTCATATGAAGCGACAAGCTCCTCAAGCAAGACATCCTCACCAACTGATACACCACAATGAATCTCGATACCCAAGGCCAGGACACGTTCAACATCTCGATCAATCACATCTCGAGGCAAACGGAACGTTGGGATTCCCTGAACCAACATGCCTCCTGGACGCTCATGTTTATCGAATACAACAATTCGATGACCTAGGGCTGCCAAGTCCCTCGCAGCAGCGAGTCCAGCCACACCACCACCAACAATTGCCACCGTCTTTCCAGTCGGAGGTTGCACATCAAAACCGTGTTCATCTGACGCGGTAAAATCCGAACTGACTCGCTTTAATGAACAAATGGCGACTGAGTCACCCAATCCTGATCGACCATGACGACAAGCCCCCTCGCAAGGTCTAGAACACACTCGACCCAAAACGCCAGGAAACACGTTATCTCGAAAATTAATGGCATGCGCGAGCCCATAATCGCCTTGAGATAACGCCTCGATGTATCCTGGGATGTCCGTGCCTGCCGGACACGCACTTTGGCATGGAATGTTGATGTGGGTCCAAGCGAGATCACGAGGGGAATCACTTACACCCGATTCAATACTTAATGCTGTCGGCTGTACTAACTTTTTCGTCACACCAAATACATTGCGTCAGTCGCGATTCAAAACAAACCCACAACTTTCCCATCATCATCAAGACTGATTCGGTTAGCAGCCGGAGTCTTGGGAAGGCCTGGCATGGTCATGATGTCACCACAAATCGCCACAACAAAACCTGCGCCTGCGGATAGACGCACTTCACGAACGGTTAAGGTATGACCAGTTGGCGCACCCTTTAACGTCGGATCACTGGAGAACGAGTATTGTGTTTTCGCGATACACACGGGCAGCGCACTATGTCCCTCATCGGCTAACTCTTTGAGACGAGTCTTCGCTTTACTGTCTAACTTAATTCCCTCAGCGCCGTAAATCTTTTTCGCAACCGATTCAATTTTTTCCTCGAGGCTCAGATGATCCTCGTAAGCAAAGGTTAAATTCGAGGATTCGTTTTCAATGATCTCAACCACCTTGCGAGCAAGATCTTGTGCTCCTTTACCCCCTTCAGCCCAATGCTTGGCAACCACAACAGACACGCCTAGCGCCTCACACTTTTGCCGCAATAAGCTGACCTCACCTTCGGTATCGTGCGTGAAATGGTTGATCGACACAACGCAAGGCAAGCCAAATACATGTCGAATATTATTGACGTGACGCTCCAGATTTTCAAAACCTTTATCTAGTGCCTCAAGGTTCTCTTGATTTAAGTCTGGCAACGCCGCGCCACCATGGAATTTCAGCGCCCGTATTGTCGCGACGATCACAACGGCATCTGGCCGTAAGCCAGATTTTCTACACTTAATATCGATAAACTTTTCAGCGCCTAGATCTGCACCAAAACCTGCCTCTGTGATGACATAATCTGCAAGCTTTAATGAAGTACGCGTCGCGATCACAGAGTTACAGCCATGAGCAATGTTGGCAAACGGCCCCCCGTGAATAATGGCAGGATTGTTTTCTAACGTCTGAACTAAGTTTGGCTTTACGGCATCCTTTAGCAACACAGCCATTGCTCCATGCGCCTCAAGATCTGACGCGTGCACCGGCTTCTTGTCACGCGTGTATGCCACCACAATGCGACCTAGTCGCTCTTTCAAGTCCTCCATCGATTCGGCCAAACAAAGAATCGCCATGATTTCAGAGGCGACTACGATGTCAAAACCATCCTCTCTGGGGTAACCATTTCCTGGCCCACCGAGGGAGACAACAATGGAACGAAGTGCTCGGTCGTTCATATCAAGAACTCGTTTCCAGGTGATTCGCCGAACATCAATGCCAAGTGCGTTCCCATGGTGCACATGGTTATCCAGCATGGCTGCTAGCAGATTATTAGCAAGTTGTATCGCATTAAAATCACCCGTGAAATGAAGATTGATATCTTCCATCGGCACAATCTGGGCGAAACCACCCCCAGCAGCTCCACCTTTCATTCCAAAAACCGGACCAAGGCTCGGCTCTCTCAAACAAATCAATGCGTCTTTACCTATCGAATTTAGCGCATCACCCAACCCAACCGTGGTGGTCGTTTTTCCCTCTCCAGCTGGCGTGGGACTGATTGCCGTCACAAGAATCAGTTTACCGTCGGGACGGTCACTGAGACTCGAAACAAACTCATTCGTCAGTTTTGCTTTGTAATGCCCGTATGGCTCAACGTGCTCCTCTGGAATACCCAAACGTTGTGTTGCAACCTCGGTAATCCGTTTCAATTTTGCTTTTTGAGCAATTTCGATATCAGTTTGCATCTTCTGGTGTCTTTCTTAATATTCAACAAAAAATTTGTGATGTCACTCTTTGATAAAACGAAGAGTCATGCGATCAGACTCACCGATGGCGGCTAATCTTGCTTTGTCCTCCTCTGGCACATTCCTCAGGTTCGGCAATAGGTTCCATACGCCACCCGGATAGTCCTTAGTGTCTTTCGGATTCGCGTTAATTTCTGAGCTCGCATCCAACCGAAATCCCGCATCCTTTGCCATTTGAACGACATATTCAACGGTCATATACCCCGTTCGGATTTGATCTTGAAATGGTGTGCCCGGCTTCGCACGGTGCTCCACAAGCCCTAATACCCCTCCTGGTTTCAACGCTTTCGCAAAACCATCAAACATCCACTCCGCCGTGCCTGCTTTTGCCCAGTTATGAACGTTCCTAAACGTCAGCACGACATCAACTGGACCGTCAGGTGCAAAGTTCGGCTGATTGGGGTCAAAATGAATCCACTTGGCGGCACCGTAATTTGCCTGATCACCCGCCAGTTTTTCTTTAAAACCCTTATCTAATCTGACGAAATAAGGGTTAATGTCAGGATGTAGCTCGTAGGAAGCCGGATAATAAACCCCGTTCTTAGCGAGTACTGGTGCGAGGATTTCAGTGTAGTAACCCATGCCTGGAGTGATCTCGACAACAGAGTCTGTTGCCTTCACCCCAAAAAACATCAGGGTTTCTTTTGGATGGCGATACTGATCGCGCTCAACATAATTTGAGGACCGATGGCCACCGCTCATCGTTACGTCCAATAGCTCCTCGAAATCTGCCGCACTTGTTTGCGATAAACCGATGAGGAATGCTGAGAATATGAGGCAGCTGATCGTTCTACGTAAAAACACGAGACATCTCCTGTATTTAAAGATACCTCGATATTACTACGGTCCCCCGGTAATTTCTGTCACTCTGATCTGTGTGACGACTCAATTCGTGGGTTGATTCAACATCCCTTGATCGATAATGAAATTGATTACATCGGTGAGCCCCGTCTCCGCCTTGAGATTACTGAAAATAAAAGGCTTGTCCCCGCGCATCTTCTTTGCATCTCGATCCATGACTTCAAGCGACGCACCAACTAACGGAGCTAAATCAATCTTATTGATGACTAACAAATCCGATTTCGTGATACCCGGACCACCTTTACGAGGTATCTTCTCCCCCGCGGAGACATCGATCACATAAATCGTGAGGTCAGATAACTCCGGTGAGAACGTCGCTGCAAGATTATCGCCACCCGACTCAATGAAAACTAAATCCAGATCAAACCGGCGGCTCAAACGGTCAACAGCCTCAAGATTAATTGATGCATCCTCTCGAATCGCGGTGTGTGGACAGCCTCCGGTTTCAACGCCCATGATGCGCTCTGGCTCTAGGGCGCCATGACGCACCAGAAAATCTGCATCCTCTCGTGTGTAGATATCATTCGTGACAACAGCGACTTGATAACGATCGCGCATCGCCTCACACAACGCCAGAGTGAGCGCCGTTTTACCCGACCCAACGGGACCGCCAATACCCACTCTCAATGGTGCGGATGACATAACTAGTAACCTCCAGACATTTTATAAAAAACCTATGAACGAAAGAGCCGAGAATATTGCGACTCGTGTCTGCTGCTGGCAATTGCTTGCAAAGGAGAAAAGTTTGACCATTCCTCAAACTTGATTTCCATCGCCAAATCGATCGCCTTCTCACACTCTGGAATTAACCGTGTCAGCAATCGCTGTCCCGCTCGCTGCCCCAAAGGTATCGTCTTCATTGCAACAATGGTTTGGTTTTCGATGAAACACCACGCATAACTTGAGATTACAGACCTTATATCTGCACTTTCACTCGCGCAACAAAACGAAAACGCAATCGGATACGTCAGTTCATTCATTTCCTCTAAGCAACTCAGTGATTGGTCTGTACCAATTTCCATATCCTCAATCACGGATCGAAAAGCAAATCCAATTTGTAATGTCTCTAATCGAAGCTCGTGTGTCTCGCGTGTCGCTAAATAATCTTCATTCAGCTCGATAATTTCGCGGTAGTTACCGCTTGACCACGCAGCTGTCGATCTTTTTATAAGCGGCAACTCATATCGGGAAAAAGGTCCAAACAACATGGCTTGAATCCAACGATAAACGTCGTCCTCTGTTTTTACCTGATTACAATCGACCACCCACTCAAGCCCTTGCGAGTAGCTGAACGCGCCAACTGGTAGCGTTTGGCTCGATAAACGCAATAAGTTAAATAAGTCAGATGAAGTACTCAAAAGGCCTCCCGAATTTAAGGCTTCCGCGATCCGAATTCGTGGATCACCGGACCACGGCCTTTGCCGTGCTCAGAACCATGGCTGTGGCCTCCACCGTAGGCTCCTTTCTCTGGGTGAAACGGCGCATTAATTTCCGACACTTCACCCCCAAGCCCCTCAACCATATGACGTAAAACATCATCGGCAGCAAGCCGGATGTATCGTTCACCAATTTCGATCGATACGTGTCGATTTCCTAAGTGGTATGCAAGGTGCGTGAGCGATTTGGCTGAGCCTTGCGTGACGTGCAAGAGCTGCTCGGGACTGGCTTTAATCAGTACGACACGACCATCCTCCGATAACAAGCAATCCCCATCCGAGAGAATGGTGCCGCGATCCAAAAATACACCAACCTCTTCACCATCATCTAGTGTCTCCTTAAAACGACTTTTTTTCCTAAGATCAAATGGCAGGGAGAGCTCTTTATCCCAAGGGGAATCCACAGCTGCAAGTTTCGTGAGTATCAACATGGCTCAAAATAAAAAGTATCGCTGAGCCATCGGCAAACTCGCTGCCGGCTCACAGGTGAGTAACGTGCCATCAGCAAAGACCTGGTAGTTTTGCGGATCAACTTCGATGGTCGGCTGGTAATCATTCAAAACCATATCGGCTTTTGAGATTTTTCGTGTATTCGATACCGCAATCAGATCTTTTTTCAAGCCAAGCGAGTCCCGAATATTCGATTGAATCGCCGCTTGAGATACGAATGTCACCGAACTGCGCTCTAGAGAACCTCCGTATGAACCAAACATCGGTCTGTAGTGAACTGGTTGGGGCGTGGGAATCGATGCGTTCGCGTCTCCCATCAAGGACATTGCAATCACGCCACCCTTGAGTATCAATGAGGGTTTGACGCCAAAAAAAGCTGGGCGCCATATAACAAGATCCGCTAATTTTCCAACCTCGACAGAACCAACCTCATGCGAAATCCCATGGGCAATTGCTGGATTGATCGTGTATTTTGCGATGTATCGCTTCACCCTAAAATTATCCGACCGATCGGAGTCCTCAGGCATTGAGCCTCGCTGCACCTTCATCTTATGTGCCGTTTGCCACGTTCGGGAAATGACTTCACCCACCCGACCCATAGCCTGAGAATCGCTTGAGATCATGCTAAACGCGCCAAGATCATGGAGAATGTCCTCAGCCGCAATGGTCTCGCGCCGAATTCGCGACTCCGCGAATGCTACGTCCTCAGCAATCGACGGATCCAAGTGGTGACACACCATTAACATATCAAGGTGTTCATCTATGGTGTTCACAGTAAATGGACGCGTTGGATTCGTTGACGACGGCAGGACATTGGGCGAGCCGCAAGCCTTGATGATATCCGGAGCGTGTCCGCCTCCTGCACCCTCAGTATGGTAGGTGTGAATCACTCGGTCTTTAAATGCCGCGAGGGTATCCTCGACAAAACCTGACTCATTCAAGGTATCTGTATGAATCGCCACTTGGATATCCATTTTATCGGCTACAGATAGGCAGTTATCGATCGCCGCTGGCGTTGTGCCCCAATCCTCGTGCAGTTTCAGCCCCATCGCACCAGCCGCGACTTGCTCCTCCAGGGGGATCGGAAGACTCGCGTTTCCTTTACCCATAAATCCCAAATTCATGGGGAACGCCTCTGCCGCCTGCAACATTCGCGAGATGTGCCACGGACCCGGCGTGCACGTCGTCGCATTCGTTCCAGTCGCCGGCCCAGTCCCGCCTCCGAGCATCGTCGTGATACCAGAAGCAAGCGCCTCCTCAATTTGCTGGGGACAGATAAAGTGGATGTGCGCGTCGATACCACCCGCGGTAATGATCGACCCCTCTCCCGCGATGATCTCGGTAGCGGCGCCAATCACAATATCAACACCTGGTTGAATGTCAGGATTGCCGGCTTTACCAATGGCACTGATGCGACCGTTCTTGATCGCAATGTCAGCTTTGATGATGCCGGCCGCATCAACAATCAAAGCATTAGTAATTACAGTGTCCGGCACCTGGTCAGAACCTCGCTGGCTCTGGCCCATCCCGTCTCGAATAACCTTACCGCCTCCAAACTTGACTTCCTCACCATAGATCGTTCGGTCCTCCTCGACCTCGACCCAAAGTTCCGTATCAGCGAGACGAACTCGATCACCGACGGTGGGGCCGAACATTTCCGCATATGCCTGCCGGCTCATCGTGCTTGACATCACAGATCCCCCATCACGTCACCGCGGAAGCCGTAAATTTTTCGGTCCCCAGACACTGACACAAGAGTCACAGTTCGCACCTGACCTGGCTCGAAACGCACTGCGGTACCGGAAGCAATATTCAACCGATACCCTCTCGTTTTATCACGGTCAAATTTGAGTGCAGAATTTGTCTCAAAAAAATGATAGTGAGAGCCTACCTGAACCGGACGATCGCCCTCGTTCACCACCTCAACCATGAGTGTTTCTCGATCCACATTAAGTGAAATTGAGCCTTCACCAACCTCGATTTCTCCCGGTATCACATCTCTCTCCTAAGCAATGGGTTGATGAACAGTCACGAGTTTCGTCCCGTCTGGGAACGTGGCCTCGACTTGGATTTCTGGGATCATCTCGGGTATGCCTTCCATGACCTGATCTCGTTTCAAAAGCGTTGCACCAAAAGACATAAGCTCTGACACCGTCTTACCCTCGCGTGCGCCCTCCATGATGGCCGCAGAGATGTAGGCTGTTGCCTCGGGATAATTAAGCTTCAAACCTTTGGCTAGCCGTCGCTCCGCTAAGAGACTCGCTGTAAATATGAGCAATTTATCTTTTTCTCTAGGACTCAAATCCATATCTTTTTCTCTTTGTTAGTTGAATTACGTGCTCCATATCCGAGGCGGCACAGCCTCTTTCCCAAAATAATATGGCCTGAGTAAACACCAGAGTTTTTCAAACACTCGGCGCCCATCCTCGACATTGTTTCCGACCCACCTCGCAACAAAGACGGAGTCCATCCAAGTGACACCGCAATGAGCAGATGCATCAGATACCAAGCGCGCTTGATCAAGCAATTTCTCATTTCGTGGCACACCGACGAGATACATCGATCCGTAGCTAACCTGACCATTCAAAATCGGCGAACCATCAACAAGATGATTGGGATTAACGTGAGCTCGCTCTCGAAAGACTAGGTCTCCGTCATAAAACAACTTGACCGACTGTTTTAGATCTCCGTGTTCGTATGGGTAAAGCGTTCGGTGTCGTCCTAGCGCCGTAAATTCCCAACCGAAAAATATTGCGTTTTTATCAACATGAACCTCCACAGCAGTCGATAACGCCGCCTTGTCAAACACAATATTCTCTTGCGGGATCCACTCACATACACTGCGATCGGAAACTGCGAGTTTGACACTCTGGGACGCTTCGCGCCCAAAGCTCTCATACCATTTCGTTGCTCCAGGTGTCGTCATTTGGACAACTGAACGATTATCCAGTTGGCATGAAATTTGCAACTCATCCCCTCCCGCAATACCTCCAGGAGGATGAATGATAAGCACCTGACAAACCTCTGGGCCCTCTGGATACAGAGGTCGCTGAACAACAAGTGGGCCATAATGCTCCCGACTGATCATTGAGGTGCGTCCACTGACCTGCGCAAAACCAAGGGATAAATGCGCTTTCCAAGGCGCTAAAGGACTGTCACATAAATTCATACAGCCAAATGACGCTGAACACCGTCCTGGTCCATAGTTTCCCCAATACCCGACAGGATGACCTCACCACGTTGAAGGACCACATAATGATCAGCGAGTTCCTTCGCGAAATCGTAGTACTGTTCTACGAGCAAAATCGCCATATCGCCTCGCTCAGCCAAGGCCTTGATAACGGCGCCGATGTCTTTAATGATCGATGGCTGTATCCCCTCTGTTGGCTCATCAAGGATTAGAACTTTGGGAGACATCGCAAGCGCTCGTCCAATCGCGAGCTGCTGTTGTTGCCCGCCTGACAAATCCCCGCCGCGTCGATGTAGCATGTCTTTGAGTACTGGAAACATTTCGAAAATTTCTGAAGGAATATCGCTGAGCCGGCCTCTTTTTTTTGTGGCTAGACCCATGAGCAAATTTTCCTCCACCGTGAGACGAGAGAAGATCTCTCGACCCTGAGGAACGTATCCAATCCCCAGCTTCGCCCGATTAAAAGGAGTCTCTGAAGTGATGTCGCGTCCATCGAGCATCACGGAGCCACTCTTTGAACTCACAACGCCCATCAGACACTTGAGTAACGTCGTCTTGCCTACTCCATTGCGCCCCAAAACCGTGGTGACGGCTCCTTTGGGAACCGAAAAACTCACGTCACGCAGCGTATGACTTGACCCATAGTACTGGTTAATTTGATTGACTTCGATCATCGTATTTCCTATCGACCAAGATAAACTTCAATCACGCGATCGTCGGACTGAACATGATCCATCGATCCCTGCGCTAACACCGACCCCTCGTGCAACACGGTGACAGTCGATGCGATTTGCGAAATAAATTCCATATCATGCTCAACCACAACTAACGATCGAGTGCCCGCAAGCTCATTAAATAACTTGGCGGTTTTCGCCGTCTCATCATCAGTCATGCCCGCGACAGGCTCATCGAGCAACAATAACTTTGGTTCTTGCATCAAAAGCATGCCAATTTCTAGCCACTGCTTCTGACCATGGGACAACAAACCCGCGATACGACCTGCCTCATCGATTAAATCAATCAACTCGAGTGTTTCCGTGATTTTCTTTGTCGTTGTTCGAGTCCGTTGCGCAAACAAACTACTGATTACCCGTTTGTCATATTTCATCGCAAGCTCTAAATTTTCGAATACGGAAAGGTTCTCAAATACGGTTGGCTTTTGAAATTTTCTCCCAATTCCAGCGCTCGCGATCTCAGGCTCATTCAATCGAGTGAGGTCAATGGATTGACCGAAGAAAACCGTTCCAGAATCCGGCCGGGTTTTACCGGTAATGACATCCATCATTGTCGTCTTACCTGCACCGTTCGGTCCAATAATGCAACGTAACTCACCAGACTCGATTGTCAAAGACAGATTGTTCAACGCCTTGAATCCGTCGAAACTGACTGAGATGCTGTCCAAATAGAGAATTGGCCCATGCGACACATCGACTTCATCAGACGCCACATGTCCGATCGACATTGCCCCACTGGGACTAAATTCATCGTTCTTTATCTGTGTCGACATATCATCCCTCCACCCGCTCTGACGTTTCAGAGCGTTTAATTTTACTGAGTAGACCGACGATTCCTTTAGGCATCAACAACGTCACTAAAATAAACAGAAGGCCCAAGAAAAATAACCAGTACTCTGGAAATGCTTGAGTAAAAAAACTCTTTGCTCCGTTAACCGCAGACGCACCTAGAAGAGGCCCAATCAGCGTTCCTCTTCCACCGACCGCAACCCAAACCGCGATTTCAATCGAATTTGCAGGTGACATTTCGCTGGGGTTAATGATCCCAACCTGAGGAACATACAATGCTCCTGCAATACCGCACATCACCGCTGACAGCGTCCATACAAATAGTTTGAATCGAATAGGGTCGTAGCCGGAAAACATGAGGCGCGATTCGGAATCTCTAATGGCAGTCAGCACTCGCCCAAGCTTTGACCGAATCAACGCTCGGGATAGAATCACCGCACCCAAGAGCATCGCAGCACTTAAGACAAATAAGACAGCGCGCATGCTTGGATCCGTTATGGAGTAACCGAGAATTCGCTTGAAATCAGTAAATCCATTGTTGCCGCCGAAACCCGTTTCATTTCTGAAAAATAACAACATGAACGCGAATGTCAGCGCCTGGGTAATAATTGAGAAATAAACCCCTTTGATTCGAGAGCGAAACGCAAAGAATCCAAATACGAATGCGAGGACTCCGGGAACCAGAACAACCAACGCAAGAGCCCAGAGAAAACTATCTGTGCCGAACCAGTGCCATGGGTATTCTTTCCAATCAAGGAAAACCATGAAATCGGGTAGATCACTTTGATATTGCCCATCGCGACCGATTTGGCGCATCAGGTACATTCCAAATGAATAACCTCCAAGGGCAAAAAATAACCCGTGACCCAGGGATAAAATTCCTGTGTATCCCCAGATCAAATTCATTGCAACTGCCACAATGCAGTAACACATGATCTTCCCGATGAGTGTCACCGAATATGAGGACAACTGGAATACACTTTGCTCGGATGCCCCGAGGTAGAGATATGGAATAAATACGAACGCGATGAGCGAAAACAATCCAATGCCAATCCATCCAAACTTAGAAAATAGGGGTTCAACTTTTGGTTCGAATGACATATCAGTTCTCCACCGCACGCCCTTTCAGGGCGAATAATCCCTGCGGTCTTTTCTGGATCACCGCAATAATGAATACAAGAATCAGAATTTTTGTGAGCACCGCACCAACTCCCGGCTCAATTAATTTGGAAAAGGCACCTAAGCCCAATGCGGCGTACACAGATCCCGCAAGTTGCCCAACGCCTCCGAGCACCACGACCATGAACGAGTCAATGATGTAGGCTTGCCCCAGGTCGGGTCCCACGTTACCGATCTGCGATAGCGCAACACCCGCTAATCCCGCGATGCCAGACCCCAAGCCAAACGCCATCAAATCAACGCGTGCGGTGTGAACACCGACGCATGAAGCCATACTTCGGTTTTGGGTGACACTTCTAATAAAGAGACCAAGACGCGTTCGACTAATCAGTAACCACACGCCGACGAGCACACACAGCGCAAAGACAATGATCGCGATTCTGTTGTAGGGCATCACAACATTCCATACTTCCACTCCACCCGAGAGCCAAGATGGATTGGACACTTCGACGTTTTGTGCACCAAAAATTTGTCTGACCAGTTGAATCAGGAAGAGACTAATGCCCCAAGTTGCCAATAGCGTCTCGAGGGGCCGACCATACAACCAGCGAATGACCGTTCGCTCCAGAATGACCCCAATAACAGCAGCGGTCAAAAATGCGATTGGAATTGCAGCGAGGACATACAAATCGAAAAAATTGGGAAGAAAGTGTGTGAACAACTGTTGCGTCAGGTAAGTAGCGTACGCTCCAATCATCAGCATCTCGCCGTGCGCGAGATTAATCACACCGAGTAATCCGTAGGTGATCGCAAGGCCAAGTGCAGCGAGCAACAAAATACTGCCGAGCGACAAACCACTAAAGAGCCGACCGAAATAATCAATCAGCGTTAACTTTTGATCAATCGAGGAAACGACTTCTTTGATCACCTTCCTCACTTCTGGGGAGGGCTCTACATACTCGCCTTGATCGTCGCGATTCAATTTAGAGACTAGCAACTCGCGAATCGCACGATCACTTGTTCCCTCGAGCGACTGGACCGCCTCAATGCGCGTTGTTTGATCCTCTGATCCCAACAAAATAACTGCCTTGATCACGAGCAGAATCGATCGAATCTCCTCATCAGACTCGTTGTTCAGTGCTAGCTCGAGTAACGGTAAGGTTTCTTTTGATCGATTGTTTTGTAGCGCCACTGCCGACGCCATTCGGACATCACGGTCTGGCGACAATAATTGTAGAGAGGCAACTGCGTTTTCAAGTTCTGAACGCATCACATTGTTCACGATGACATAATCGTAATACTCAGGCTCGGGATCAAGGAGCTCTAGCGTGACCGCGTCGAGCACGTCGCCATCATCGTTTTCTACGACAATGTGACCTGTGTCGGTCACATACACTTCACTATTCTGAAGCGCTTGTAGGATACGTAGCGCATCTGAGTCCCCAACCGCCGCAATGGTCTTGATTGCTTTGATTCGCTCCATGGCACTATCAGAGGATAATCCACTCACGTCTGAGGTCTCGAGTGCAAACGAGGCGCCCGACGTAAACAGCCCCAAAATGAGACATAAAATCGTGAGCCAATTGGTCTTATTATTTTTCATGCTCAAATCTTTTCTTACTTAAAAAGGTCTGGTTTTCCGATAAAAACCAGACCTTTTGTTTATGGATCGATCCTTGATTAAAGATCGATTCGACAGCTTCCGTTATAGATCTTGCTTCGTCTCGTTACCGTCGATAAATGGGCTCCAAGGCTGAGCTCGGATTGGATCCTTGGTCTTCCACACAACCTGAAACTGGCCATTAGGAAGAATCTCACCAATCATCACAGGCTTGTGTAGGTGATGATTTGTTTTATCCATAGTGAGCGTAAAGCCTGATGGTGACGTGAATGTCTGACCACCCATCGCATCACGAACCGCATCAACATCCGTTGTTCCAGCTTGCTTGACCGCTTGAGCCCACATATTGATTCCAACATAAGTTGCTTCCATTGGATCATTTGTCACAACAGTGTCAAGATTAGGAACACCGTTTTTCTTCGCCCATGCTTTGTACATCTTCGTGAAGGATTTGTTCTGCTTGCCCTTCACTGACATGAAGTAGTTCCATGCCGCCAAATGACCCACGAGAGGCTTGGTGTCGATTCCACGTAACTCCTCTTCACCGACAGAGAACGCTACCACTGGAACATCTGTTGCTTTGAGGCCTGCATTGCCTAGCTCTTTGTAAAACGGCACATTAGAGTCACCATTAATGGTCGACACGACGGCAGTTTTTCCGCCAGCGGAGAATTTTTTGATGTTCGCAACAATTGTTTGGTAGTCACTGTGACCAAATGGTGTATACACCTCTTCGATGTCAGACTCCTTCACGCCTTTAGATTTCAAGAATGCACGAAGAATCTTGTTTGTCGTACGTGGATATACGTAGTCCGTACCAAGCAAGTACCAACGCTTAGCTGAACCACCCTCTTCGCTCATTAAGTACTCAACAGCGGGAATAGCCTGCTGGTTTGGGGCAGCTCCGGTATAGAAAACATTCTGTGATAGCTCCTCACCCTCATACTGTACTGGATAGAAAAGAAGACTATTGAGCTCTTCAAAGACTGGTAAGACCGATTTTCTAGATACAGACGTCCAACAGCCAAAAACTACATCCACTTCATCTTGAGTAATGAGCTGTCTTGCCTTTTCAGCAAACAAAGGCCAGTTAGAGGCCGGATCAACAACAACCGGTTCTAGCTGTTTTCCAAGTAAGCCGCCATTTGCATTGATTTCCTCAATCGTCATTAACGCCGTATTTTTTAACGCAGTCTCAGAAATGGCCATCGTTCCAGACAAAGAATGCAAAATGCCGACCTTAATTGTGTCCGCTGCCTGTGTATGCAACGAAAATGCGGAGGTAATACCTAGTGTCGCACCTGCTAAAGTTTTCAAAAATTGTTTTCGGTTCATGATTTTCCCTTAAACAGTTGTAGTAAGAAGTAGTTAAATTGGTCCTGTTATTTCAAACGCTCGAAATTTAAACGTTTGCATTCCCAGGCACTCGACCTAGATAAAGCATTAACTGTGCCAACTGTTTAATATCATTTATTTTTATCAAAAAAAACAATTATTTAATCGATAAAAATATTTTTAAATTATTTTTTAAGACATATAACAAACACGTAGAAGTACTTTAAATTACCCAACAAACAACGTGATCTCATCAAGTGCACCAAATATGAGCGTGCACTAAAAGAAGTTGCTGTTAATATTTGGCGAAAATAAATTACTGTATATAATTACAGTAATTATAAATACAGCACCTTCATCATGAAAAAGCTAACCGCACGACAGTCAGAGATTCTGAAACTCATACAAGATTTTGTAGAAGACACAGGGTTCCCTCCGACTCGCTCAGATATCGCAAAAGCACTGCACTTCAAGTCGGCTAACGCAGCAGAAGAACATCTAAAGGCGATAGAAAAAAAAGGACATATCAAACTTACAAAAGGTGCATCAAGAGGCATTCAACTCACCAAAAACCTCGGATTACCCCTTATTGGTCGCGTTGCTGCTGGCCAACCGATACTTTCCGAAGAGCATATCCACAACCGCATACAAATCGAGCAGGCTCTATTCAAGCCTGAAGCTGACTACCTGCTCAAGGTACGGGGCACCAGCATGCAAGACGTTGGTATCTATGACGGAGATATGTTGGCCGTACACGCCACCTCAGAAGCTCGATCAGGACAAATCGTTGTGGTGCGCGTCAATCAGGAAGTAACCGTCAAAAGATTCAGAAAGAAAAATAAAGAGATATGGCTAGAAGCTGAAAATGTAGATTTTCCACCAATTCACATTGATCAAAAAAAAGATGACTTTGCGATCGAAGGACTGGCCGTGGGTGTGATCAGAAACGGAAAAATTAGCTAATGCAACATCACATTCTCACGGCCCTGCCCCCCACACAAATATGGAAAGGGAAAGACCACAGAACAAATACGCAGCCTCACATTCCTTCGGGATTCGATGCCCTAGATGAACGCATTGGAGGATGGCCTCTGGGGCATCTCATAGAAATATCACCCAAACAAACTGGTATCGGAGAAATCTCCGTACTGCTCCCAGCTCTCGCACAGCTTTCTCGAGGAACACAACGGCTACTGTTTGTAAACCCGCCTTACATTCCTTACGCACCATCCTTATTTAGTAAGGGAGTCAATATCAGCAATATTCTTGTCGTCCAAACCGACAAGCTAACCGAAATCGTCTGGGCTATCGAGCAAGCATCACGCTCAAAATCCTGTAGCGCCATCATCTGTTGGCATACCGAAGCAAATGATCAGGCGATTCGACGCTATCAACTTGCCCTAGAAAATCAAAAAATTTTAGGCGTTTTATTCACAAAACCAGCGCTTCGAAAAAAAAATAATCCCGCACCATGGAGAGTCATCGTAAGAGAAGCGCAATCACAAACATGGATTGATATTCCAAAGCGCCGTGGTGGTGGGCCGATTTCATCAATCCCACTAGCTCGCCTGAACCACTAACCATGTTATGGACCTGTATCAATTTGCCTAATTTGGCATTAGATATCTTTCACATAGGTGCAGACGACAATGGAGCGTATGTCGTCACTGATTCCGACCACAGAACAATAATCGCCCTCAACCATCAAGCACAGAAAGTGGGCATTAAAACATTGATGTCACTATCTGCTGCATATGCGCGCTCGCCTGATCTTAAGGTGCATCACAGAAAACCAACACATGAAATCAACACACTGAAGCAAACGGCTCTATATCTCATGAGATATTCACCTCATGTCTCTATTTCTATTCCTAATTCAGTATTGATTGAAATTGGGGCGAGCATCAAACTATTTAAAGACGCTCGACATATTCACCAGTCAATATCTCAAGACATTAAGCGATTAGGATTTAATGCGGTCATCACAAGTGCGCCCACCCCGCTTGCTGCAACATGGTTAACCCAATGTGGTGTGCAAACACTCATACACAACAAAAGAGAGCTCGCATCACACCTAGATCGCCTCCCGTTATCGCTCATTAAAACTCAAGATAACAATCCACAAGCATTTCAAGCCGTAGGCATGCGCACTATCGGGGAGATTAAAAATGTCAGCAGAGCATCAATTGCACAACGATGGGGCTACGACGTGTTACAGCAAATTGATAAAGCCTATGGAAACACACCAGACCCACAGAAATTATTTGAACTACCTCAACAATTTCAATCAAAAATCCCTCTTAATTTCCCAGCTACTTCAGTCGAGGAAATTCTGTTTGGAGTCAACCGACTCATCCAACAGATGTGTCAATACCTTAGCAACACCAAACGAGGAGTTTCTTGTTTCAAACTCAACCTCTTGGATGAAAATTTAAATCCTCATTGTTATTCCCTCAAACTCTCTAATCCTTCTCGTGATGCGAAACATCTCATCCAAATCGTAAAGGAGCGACTCAATCAAGAAAGCATTCCATCACGAATTGAAGAAATACAGATAAACACAGAAACTACAGAATCCTTATCACCGGAGAGCAAGAATCTCTTTACAGACATCAACTCTAAATCTCCTAATGACCAAACATTGATTGACTTATTAAGCGCAAGAATTGGGGAAGGTTGTGTGTACGGTATTGATACCAACCCGGATCATCGCCCAGAATACGCATGGAAAAAATCGAGCCCTAGTCGACAACGTCAACATCACACCATTCACAATCGACCCACTTGGTTATTATCTGAGCCAAAGTTACTCAGCACCACATCTGGAACCCCACAATTGCGAGGCCCTCTCACATTGATTGAGGGACCAGAGCGAATTGAAACAGGTTGGTGGGACCCACATCGTGTGAGACGAGATTACTTTCTCGCCATGACACAAAACCAATCTCGAGTGTGGATTTATCAAGACTTACCAACCCGCTCATGGTTTTTACACGGCATTTTTTCTTAAAGCATCATGCCGGACTATGCCGAGCTATATTGCGTCAGTAACTTTAGTTTTTTAAAAGGTGCCTCGCACCCAGAAGAGCTCGTCAATACAGCGAAATCTCTAGGTTATCGTGCGATTGCAATCACAGATGAATGCTCAGTAGCAGGCGCCGTCCGAGCACATGTTGCGGCCAAGTCCGCAAATATCAAACTCTTGATTGGATCTTATTTTCATATGGAAGATGGGATGCAATTTGCCTTGATTGCCAAAAACAGAATCGGATACGGGTATTTGTGCAACCTCATCAGCAGCGCGAGACAACAAGCAGAAAAAGGCGCCTATCGAATCACTCGGGAACAGGTGCCATACACACCGCACTGCATTGCCCTATGGGTATTAAACCCAACATCATCTCAAGCAGCATGCGTTGCAGAGATCAACTGGTTAAATCATCAATTCAATCATGAAGCATGGTTATGTCTCACCAAACATTTTCTAAATCACGAACATTCGAATCACATTAAATTGAAAGAGCTATCACAAATTACAAGTACTCCATTAGTCGCGACAAACTGTGTGCACATGCACACAAAAAAACGTCATGTGTTGAAAGACACCCTCACTGCAATTCGGAATCGAACCTCGATTAGAGACAGTGGATTATCTCTGAACGTCAATAGTGAAGACTACTTACGCCCCATACACGTCATCGAATCACTCTACCCTCCTGAGCTATTAGCAGAAACCATGCGCATCACGAATCAATGCGCATTCAATTTAGATGAGCTTAAATATGAGTACCCCAAAGAAATCACACCTTCAGGCGTCAGCCCTTCTCAATATTTACACAAAGTCACACAACAAGGATTAGAACGCCGGTATCCAGTTGAAATACCACTAAAAGTCAAACATCTGATTCAAAAGGAACTCAAACTCATTCGGGAATTAAATTATGAACCGTACTTTTTAACTGTCTTTGATATCACGAACTACGCAAGATCAAAAAACATTCTGTTTCAAGGTCGAGGCAGTGCTGCAAATTCCGCTGTCTGTTATGCGCTTGGCATTACCGAAGTAGACCCCGACCGCTCAGAGATGCTCTTCGAGAGATTTATTTCAAAAGAGCGTAATGAGCCACCTGATATCGACGTTGACTTTGAAAATGATCGACGAGAAGAGGTCATTCAATATATCTACACAAAATACGGACGAAATCGTGCAGCCCTTGCTGCCACTGTCATTACGTATCGAGCCAAAAGTGCATTTAGAGACGTCGGGAAAGCTCTAGGACTGAATCTAGAGCAAATTACGAGGATTACAAAAAATTTCTCCTGGTGGGATAAAACAGAAAGCCGATCAGATCGACTGCTAGAAGTTGGGTTTGATCCAAACACAGTCGTCATCAAACAACTGATAGAAATCACTGAAGAACTGTCCCGCTTCCCCCGACATCTTTCTCAGCATGTGGGCGGGTTTGTCATATCCGAGGGGCCTCTGACTCAACTCGTTCCGATTGAAAATGCTTCAATGAAGGATAGGACGGTCATTCAATGGGACAAAGACGATCTAGATGCGCTTGGCCTATTAAAAATCGATATTCTCGCACTTGGCATGCTATCTGCCATTAAACGGGCACTCAGCCTGATTGGTGACTGGCATCAAAAACCATTCACGATCTCAGACATTCCAGCAGAAGACCCTAAGGTGTACGACATGATTTCTCGCGCTGACACGATTGGTGTTTTCCAGATCGAATCTCGAGCTCAAATGTCCATGCTCCCCAGGCTTAAGCCAAAATGTTTTTACGATCTTGTCATTGAAGTTGCGATCGTAAGGCCTGGCCCTATTCAAGGTGGCATGGTGCATCCATATCTCGAACGCCGGCAAGGCAAGGTGCCAATTAGCTACCCATCAGACGCCGTCAAAAATGTATTGAAGCGCACGTTAGGTGTGCCTATTTTCCAAGAACAGGTCATGCAACTTGCCATTGTTGCTGCTGGATTTACACCAGGAGAAGCTGATCAGTTAAGACGATCTATGGCCGCGTGGCGTCGTCGAGGAGGATTAGGTCACTTTGAAAAAAAACTCATCAATGGAATGCGCACTCGTGGGTACACCACAGAATTCGCACAACAGATTTTCAAACAAATCCTAGGTTTTGGCGAATACGGCTTCCCTGAATCTCACTCCGCAAGCTTCGCACTCTTAGTCTATGTCTCATGTTGGTTGAAATATCACGAGCCAGCTGCATTTACATGCGCATTACTGAACAGTCAGCCAATGGGGTTTTACGCGCCATCACAGCTCATTCAAGATGCAAAAAGGCATGGTGTTCAATTTCTGCCAGTCGATTTTCTTCAAAGTCAATATGAATGTCACTTAGTTAAAGCGAGCGAGCATCGCAAACCAATCGTTCAACTGGGGTTTAATACGGTGAAGGGTATTTCAAGACGTGCTTCGGAACGAATCATCCAGAGTAGAAAAAATCAATCGTCACCAGAACAGGTCATTCGGATTGCGCGTCTTAATAAAAAAGAATTGGATGCTCTTGCTCAAGCCGATGTATTTTTAGGAACCATTGGTGATCGACACAGAGCCAATTGGTGGGCACGAGGGATTGACGTAACCCCTCCACCTCTTTTAGAGAATTTAACTCACGAACAATATGACGTTGAGCTACCGATTCCAACCGAGGGAGAAAACGTCATTGCTGACTATCGTTCATTAGGATTTACATTGAGAAGTCATCCACTCAGCATCATCAGGGATCAATTACGCAAAAGGCGCCTGGTGACAGCGAAAGATTTATCCAAGACACGTTCGGGCGAGTCCATCAAGGTGGCGGGTATTGTGACCTGTCGGCAACGCCCAGGGACCGCAAGTGGTGTCGTCTTCGTGACTTTAGAGGACGAAACAGGATACGTTAATGTCGTCATCTGGAACAACATCGCTACAGAGCAACGCCGTGCCCTACTGAATGCGCATCTACTGGGTGTCAGTGGTCATGTGGAACGCGAAGGTCAGGTGATTCATGTCATCGCGAAAAAGTTAACCGACCTCTCTGGCCTTCTTGGTACACTCAACACTCAATCAAGAGACTTTCACTGACAATCATGACTTTCGATTTTGAAAAAACCATAGAAAGGCGACACACATCAAGCACCAAGTGGATCAAATATGATGATCCAAACGTCATTCCGATGTGGGTCGCAGACATGGATTTTGAGACGGCCCCATGCATTAAATCTGCTTTACTTGAACGGATTGAGCACGGCATCTATGGGTACACACAACCGCCGCGTGAACTCACTTCGGCCGTGATCAACTATCTAGATGCCTCATTTAACTGGTCCATCAACGCCGATTGGATTGTGTGGCTACCAAGCCTTGTTGTGGGACTCAATGTCGTCAGTCGAGCTTTCGCCGAAGAAGACCAAGAAATACTATCGAATACACCAATCTATCCCCCGTTCCTTTCTGCACCGACTTATGGCAATCGATCGACCGTGACTGCTCCGTTGGTCTGGAACGGCAACCGTTGGGAGATGGACTTTGATTTACTCGAAGACAAAATCACAAAAAAAACGAAAGCATTTTTATTCTGCAGCCCTCACAACCCAACGGGACGGGTCTGGGATGAAACAGAATTGCGGGCTCTCGTTGACTTTTGCCACAAACACGGTCTCGTTTTAATTTCAGATGAAATTCACTCTGGGCTGATTCTCGACCAAGACAAGCAACATACCGTGACCGCATCCGTCAATGACGCCGAGGATATGACGGTGACATTGCTCTCTGCAAGTAAGACATTCAACATGCCCAGTCTCGGTTGCGCTTATGCAATCATCAAAAATGAAACACTTCGAGAAAAAGTCAAACGCGTGATGAACGGTATCGTTCATCACGTCGGCTCAATGGGATACACCGCCACACTTGCTGCATACACCCTCGGACATGATTGGCATCAAGCATTACTCAATCGATTAAGAACGAATCGAGACCACGTTGAATCAAGATTGAAACAACAACCTCTACTGACCGTCTATCACTCCGAGGCAACCTATTTGACCTGGATTGACGCAAGACGAATGGACGTTGTTAACCCCTCAAAACACTTTGAATCATTTGGCGTTGGTTTATACGATGGCGAACCGTTTGGGGCACCTGGATTTCTTCGGTTGAATTTTGCCTGCCCCGAAAAACTACTGGATGAAGCATTACATCGAATCGAAAAAGGGCTCGCTGTCTTGTCCTAAGTCAATCATTGTTTTGTTCAGCTTCTTGAGCCTCGATCGGAAAAATTTGCCCGGCAACACCCAGCAAAGTTACCTTCGGCCCAGAGAAACATTGAAGGTCAATCGTGTACAAGCTAAACAGGAAAAAATTCTCATAGGCCGGAGAAAACGGCTGGTCCGCGAGACATGGTATGCCGCTTAACAATTCTACAATCGGCTTTAAGATATTACCCTCGCTAGAGAGCAGCTTTTTTGCAATTTCGTTTTTCGCAATTTTCTCACCTACATAGGTTTCAAATTGATTTTCGCTGGGATTATTCGCCGCCAACACGACAGCCAAGATAGCAAGAAGAATTAATTTCATAACACCTGATTACGCAAAATAACGATCGATAAAACAGTTCACTTTTGACGCTTTAATTTATCTCTTTTTTGACGCCTAAAGTCCCAAGGGGAGACAGGACTGGAATCCTCCCACAATCCAAGCTTGTTTTCTTTTGCTATAGCCTCTGCTACCCGATAACTTTGTTGATCCTCTAACGTTTGGTCTTTTCGATAGTATCGATACCACCAGGCGAACCCACCCTTTACGAGACTCAAATTAATATCGTCGGAATTGAACACTAATTTACAAAGCCAACGCCGGTATCGATCTCTTTTACTGCAGCGCGCCTCTATAGTACGTCCGTCAACGAGCTCGGTGAGGCGATTTCTAGACTCCTTGCCAAATGCTTGATCCAGCTCGGGTGCGTCGATTCCACTCAGTCTGATTTTAAGTTCAGCACTGTCATCAAGCCGCAGCCTCACGGTATCACCATCAGAGACACGAGCGACGCTACCAATAAACGTTTCGGCGGATAGCTGTGTCGGAATAACCGCGCTAATACTGACTGCGAGTACGCCAATTATTGTCGAACAAATCAATTCAAAGAAGCACTTCATGACCAATTGGCATTAATAAAATGTCTGTTACGATAAGTGAAGTTTCGCACGAATGTCGAGGGAAAACACACATGCCTGCAACATCGATGAATCACTTCACCATTTTGACCGACGACCTCGAGGCCACATTAAATTTTTACAATGAATTTCTGGGGTTAGTCGCCGGCCCAAGACCGCCATTTAAATTTCCCGGCGCCTGGCTTTACAGCGGCGACACGGCTATATTGCATGTCATCGCTGGACGCCCTCTTCCAGAAAGGCCTGAGGGTGTAATCGACCACATGGCATTTAGTGCTGTAGGACTGGTTGAGACAATCAACAAATTAAAAGCTAAAGGTGTGGACTACTCGCTTCGCCGTGTAACGGACGAAGACCCATGGCAGTTATTTTTTCATGACCCATCGGGTGCGAAAGTCGAACTAGACTTCGATTCAAGTGAGACAGCACCAACGGAGACAAAATAACTCAGTTCGCGTGATCGCCCCCACCGTCATCGGAGACAGCTGTGTCTGAGACGTCCTCTTGCCCAGTGGTTGAATTCACTTCGGTTTGATCACGATTCGACACGAATCGTCGATCTTGATGCCACGCTCCCTTTGGTAGTACTTGATCCAATTTTCAACGTTTCCCTCTTCGATTTCCATCGCAGCCTCTTTGCCAAAACAAAAAAGCGACGTATTGCATAGCAATACAAAAACAATGATTGATAGTGAGTTTCTTCGATTCAGCATGTGCCCCCCTAGGAAGCGTTCATATTAACAAGAAAAATAGTTCTTTTTGCACAGCAAAAACGTTATTTTTCGAGAAATTTTCCCTATTGCAGTATATGAATCTGAAAGGTAAATTTAAGACGTTTTCAATAATAATTACAAACAGAAAACGCTTTTTAGAAAACAGGGGGATGTACCATGTCAAAACTGTTATTAACGGCGTTTTTTATCGGCGTCGTGCATTCAATCACGCCAGCAACTGCTCAAGACGAGCCACTCAAATCTCGTTTCGAGTTATCCATCCATGAGTGTCGGGAAGCCGGTGACTTCATTAAAAATGCAGCACTTTCTCGCGATAATGGCATCACTCGAGAATTCTTCATTCAAAAAATTGAAGACGACTTGATCGTGATCAAATCGTATCCTGCCGAGATGCGTTGGTTTGCGAAGGATGACTATCGAGAAGCGCTTCTCCTAAGCGCCGCGAAACGCGTCTTCGATGAACCAACATCCGCGATCAGGCATCAAATCATGTTCATCGATTCGTGTATGCAATCGCCCGATTGGCGGTTAAGAACGTAGACCGTCATCGGGTCTTCAACGTATCACAAGCGGGTGGTCGTTCAACCCGCTTGTTTTTTAGTGCTCGTCCTTGTGCATCATCGTAATGACAAATTCTCCGTCGATTGAGACCGCCTGAAACATCACATGATCTCCAACACTCAGCCCGTCTAACATTGACACATCCTTGACGTTGAGCACCATGGTCATTGGCGGCATTTCTAGGTTCACGATTTCACCGTGTTTCAAAGTGATTTTGCCTAGCTCCTGATTGATACTCTTAACCTCACCGTGTGTCATTGGGCAAGAGTTATCACTCATGCAATCTGACATATTATTTGAGTGTTCCGTATCATGACCACCGTGATGCTCATGCCCTCCCTCATGGTGAGCGGCATACGACAAACCGCAGGACAAGGCCAGGACGACGACTAACGGCGTGAGTACGTGAGCCAAACTTTTCATTTTGTTCTCCTTGTTGATTAACTGTGTTTTCCGTGCGTTGGTTTTTTGATACGAACTTCTATCGAGTCAACTTCTTTTTCAGTCGCGTTCATCAATGACTCACCTGGGTCGTCTGAACGTATCAGAGCGAGCTCATCTAAGTCGACGGGACTCGCTTGTGTACCCTCGGGTTGTTGAAACCAGCCGGAATTCGAATAATCCCCCGGCGCTTGATCCGACCTAACCTTCAATACACTAAACATGCCGCCCATCTCAACCGATCCATAAGGGCCACGTCCGGTCATCATCGGTGCTGTGTTCTCCGGGAGCGGCATCTCCATCTCCGCCATGTCAGCCATTCCCCGCTCGCCCATGACCATGTAGTCGGGTATCAAGTCACTGATTTGCTCGGCGATTCCTCGGTGGTCAACACCAATGAGTGTTGGAACATCATGTCCCATCGCATTCATGGTGTGATGACTCTTGTGGCAATGAAAGGCCCAATCCCCCTCCTCATTGGCAACAAATTCAATCTGCCTCATCTGTCCGACCGCGATATCCGTCGTCACCTCTGGCCAACGAGAACCAGGAGGCGTTGGCCCACCATCCGTACCAGTAACTTCGAACTCATGTCCATGCAGATGGATTGGGTGATTCGTCATCGTGAGATTACCGATGCGAATGCGCACACGATCATTGAGCCGCACGTTTAACGAGTCGATTCCTGGAAATACGCGGCTATTCCATGTCCAGATATTGAAATCGGTCATTGTCATGATCTTCGGTGTGTAGCTTCCTGGCTCAATATCGTATGAATTCAAAAGGAAACAGAAATCTCGATCAACCTCCCGAATTAAATCACTGGTTCTCTTTGGATGAGTCACCCAAAATCCCATCATTCCCATCGCCATTTGCGTCATCTCGTCGGCATGAGGGTGATACATGAATGTCCCGGGTCGCCTTGCCACAAACTCGTATTGAAAAGTCTGCCCCGGCTTGATGGCCTTTTGATTCAACCCAGTGACACCGTCCATTCCGTTGGGAAGCCGTTGTCCATGCCAATGAACACTCGTATGCTCTGGTAACCGATTGGTGACGAATAATCTGACTCGATCGCCCTCAACCACCTCAATGGTTGGCCCGGGGCTCTGACCGTTATAGCCCCATAGATGCCCCTTGAAACCGGGAGTAAACTCACGTACCACAGGCTCAGCTACGAGATGGAATTCTTTGACGCCATTGTTCATTCGCCAAGGGAGCGTCCATCCATTTAACGTCACCACTGGGTTATAGTTCGCCCCCTCGGCCAGGTGAGGACCCTGAGTATCGGTGTCAGTCTGAGTCACCACCTCTGGCAAGCCCGCGAGCGAATGCTTTGCTACAACAGTGGCAGCAACAGAGGTGCTTGCAATTGATAAAAATTTTCGTCGTTGATTGTCCATCAGGTCAGTGTCCTTTACTACTTTCAATGCTCGAGGCATTGGCAGAAATTGCGGTCACTGATCTTGGGTTTCCAGCTAACGCCGCCTGCAATCCGATATCAGCCATCCAAAATTGCTTCTTACTGTCAATCGCTCCCATCACTGCCGCTATCTGCTGCCTCGAATCCGCAAGCAATTCAAACACACCGATAATCATGCCGTTGTATCGAAGCAAGTTCTCCTCCGAAATCGCTTTACGAAGCGGCACAATTTCATCACGATAATGCGTTGCAATTGAATGCGAAACTGAATACGCGCCGTACGCTTTCCTCAGGTCAGTCGCCGCCGAACGAAGGATGTGTTCATATCGAAACGCAGCCGCTAGACTCTGTTGACTCATTGCCTCTCGACGTTGATCACCCCAATCAAAAATCGGTAAAGAAATAGCGAGCTCGTAACCATCTGGTGTAGTTCTGGCATCGTCAGCGAATTGTGTTTTATCGACGTACGAGACCTCAACGTCAGTAAAGCTCGTAATGAGGTCTAATCCCTGCGCTTGGCCTGCTGCAATCAGTTGTGATTTTGCAAGCCGGATATCAATCCGATCTTGATTCATCGCATCTCGTACTGTTTCAATAGCCACCAAATCAGTTGGTAGATCGGGTAGTTGATCAGGTAAGGTCAACATTTGCGCTTGCGCTGCCGTCAATCCCAATAAGCGGACAAGGTCCTCTTTCGCCATATCCGCCTCGTGTTTCGAGAGCGCATATTTCGTTGCCGCATCAGCGTAATACGTCTGCTCTCTGGATCTGTCGAGCCGATTGAAATTACCAACCGCCTCCATTCGCCGAGCCAGTTCGGCACCAGCAGAAGCACTGTCCAACACTTGCTTTGCGTATTGCTGGAGCTCAAGCGCCGCAACCGCTCTGACCCAAGCAGTCTTGACTTGGATCAACTGATCCATGACCGTCGCGGTCATCTGCAACTGCACCACCTCCATCTGAGATTTGGCGACTTTGCTGCGCTTTGGCAACGTAATCAGGTCAAGTAATCCGAACGACAATACCCGCGTTAACTCAAGCTCTCCGGGTGATGAAATACGTTCAAAGATAAAGTTTGGATTAGAGATTCGCCCGAGCTGGGCCGCGTAGGCCATGTCAGATAACGAGCTGTGTATCAGAGACTTTAATTCGAAACTGTTCAATAATTGAATTTGCTGTGCCTCTCGTAGCCCTATTGGCGAACCTAACAGTTCATCAACTCTGGCGACGTACTCAGCCGAGCTGGCTTCCAATTCAACATTGAGGCTTCCATCGATCAAATCGGATATATCGTTATTGAGCCGTCCAATACGAGATTCCGTATCAACCGAAGCACAACCGACGACACCGACAAACAGCAATAAACAGGTCACAATTCTCGACATGGCGAAGTAGCTGATCATTGATCCGACAATTCCTCTCGCTTACTGCGCTGGTATCGGTAAACATCCCTCGCGTACGACCTCCATCCACCGACCTCTTCTACAATTTGGTTCGCTTTGGACCAATCGACGCGTTCAACGAGCTCATAGTTTCGGTATCCCTCTATGCCTCGATACCCATGATTAGAGGAATCGGTGACGGCGCCTTCACTCGATTGATGGTCGTGGTACTGATGGAGACCCTCTGCGGAAGCGAGCGAGCATACTGTTGCAAACAATACCGCGATCTTTAACTTATTGAGGGCACGCATATTTTTTGTTTTGTATTTTGTGTCGTAAATTGTACGACACATCCGACTTACTCTCTCGTGTTAAAGTTTCGGGCATCGTACAAAAACCCAGAGACGCAAGCCCATGGCGACTACTATCCCAAAAACCACACTAGATCTTCGATCTGAAATCACTTCGGATCGACAACTTGTTCTTTCCTTAGTTGACGCTGATCTCCCATCGCCCGAATCTGACGAAATCATCGTACGGGTCGAGGCGGCACCAATTAATCCATCTGATATGGGCTTGCTTTTTGGTGCAGCAGACATGGCCAACGCAACTCAGTCTGGAAGTTCGGAACGCCCCGTAGTGAACGCTGATGTGCCCGAGCGCTTTATGGGTGCCATGGCGCGTCGCATCGACCAATCTCTTACAGTCGGAAACGAAGGCAGTGGCGTTGTCATCGCAACAGGAGACTCGCCAGAGGCTCAAGCACTGATCGGAAAAAAAGTAGCCATGTTTGGTGGTTCGATGTTCACCCAGTTTAGATGCATCAATGTTAAAAATTGTCTTGAGCTACCAGACACTGTCACGTGCGAGGATGGAGCAAGCGCATTTGTTAACCCACTTACTGTCCTCGGATTCATTGACACCTTAAAAAAAGATGGTCATTCAGCGCTAATGCACACGGCAGCGGCATCGAATTTGGGACAAATGCTGAACCGAATTTGCATTAAAGACGGCATACCACTCGTGAATATCGTCAGACACGATGAACACGTCACATTACTCAAGTCGCAAGGTGCTAAGCACGTCGTGAATAGCAATTCGGAAACATTCATGGAAGAGCTCTCCGAAGCCGCATTCGAAACAGGTGCGACCCTTGGTTTTGATGCGATTGGCGGCGGTAAACTCGCTGGCCAGATGCTCACGAGCATGGAGTCCGCCGCAAATAGAACGCCAGGCGCTTACAGTCGCTATGGTTCTAAAACGCTCAAACAGGTATACATCTACGGCACTCTAGATACATCGAAAACGGAGGTCGCTCGCAATTTTGGCTTTTCATGGAAGATGGGAGGATGGCTTCTATTCAACTACATGGACACGCTTAACGAGAAAGAGATAAAACAACTCCACGAACGGGTGATCTCGGAGTTACAGACCACGTTCAAGAGTCATTACTCGAAGACCGTATCGTTAGCCGAGGCGCTATCTCTAGAATCGATTAAGGAGTATTACAAACGCTCTTCAGGAGCTAAGTATCTGATTAACCCAACCTGGTGATTCGTCAATAAAACCTAAATTCGGTTCATATCCAAAGAGCGAACTAATCTTATAGTTTGTTCGCGATCGCGACGATGCGGTGCATTTCTCGCAATACTGGTTTCTCTATCAACTTTCCGTCGATCACGACAAGTCCAGTATCGGCCGACTCAAACTCTGCAATGATTCGCTTAGCACGAGTCACCTCCTCCTCAGAGGGCGTAAACACCGCATTTAAAACTTCAATTTGCTTTGGATGCACCGCGCCCTTACCAGAGAATCCCAAATCACGGGCTTGCTCTGCTGCTTTTTTCATTCCGTCAATGTCATCCAAGTCAAGGTACGGCACATCGATGACATCAATCCCAGCGCTGGCTGCCGCATGAACAACTCGAGAACGGGCATAAAGAAGCGAATCCCATTGAAACTGACACCGAAGCTCAGCCGCCATGTCTACGCCACCGAAGAGTAACGCATCAACTCTCTGACTCGCGTTGGCAATATCAACAGCCGCCTCCAAACCAGAATTGGTCTCGATAATGACCTGTAACCTCGTACCGTGCCCCGCCTCTGTCAATAACTGATCAACTAACACGACTTCGTCCGGTGTTTTGACTTTGGGAAGCATCAACGTCGGAGGTGGCGACGCACTCGAGATTATCGCTTGCATGTCCTCTAGCCCGAATCGCTCCCGCACCGAATTGATTCGCACCACACGCTCAACGCCATCCTCAACTTGCGGTTGCGTAAAGATTTTTAACGCATTTTCTCGAGCTAACGCCTTATCTTTAGGAGCAACTCCATCTTCCAATTCAACGCAAACTATGTCCGCCCCGCTTGCTATGGCTTTGGGGTACATGTCAGGCCGTAGACCAGGAGTAAAGATGAAGCTTCGCCTTGGTCTCACGGAAGATTGATCGTTCACTTAATCTAGCCTTATCAACATTCCGACGGTCTCGTAAGTACTAAAACTCAGAGAAAATCGTAGTCATCACAAGAGAGGTGGCACGCCCGGAGAGATTCGAACTCCCGACCCCTTGGTTCGAAGCCAAGTACTCTATCCAACTGAGCTACGGGCGCATTTAAACCTAATTTGGCGACATTCTATCAGCAATCTTCTATTTAAAGCGTGTGAAATAGCCACTAATTTGAATCAGAGATAAACTGTCAAAAATGAAATTCTTCGGGGGATAGACATTGATCAGCCAAATAAGATTTAACAAGGCTATTGGATTGAGCCTCGTCGTTGCGATCGCACCATTAGGCACTCAAGCGAACGACTGTTCCGCTCCTGAGACCTTTTATGATGAAAGAAAGTGTGTCTCGAATACCATCCGTAGTCTCGATGAAGCATTAAGGCTACAGCTTACGAGAACTACTGACGCATTATCCCAAGACGGAAAGACGCGTATTGAAAACGACCAGACGATTTGGGAACAAGCAATTAGCAACTACTGTATCGGCACATCCGAGAAACCGGTTGAGGAGATCGATGCATGTCTCGCGGAACATTTCGAGGATCGAATAACAACACTTGCTTTTTATCAATCTCACTCACTGCCTTATCCAGTGATCAGTCGACACGTTTTTCGAAGTCAACCGAGCTCTGCGCAAATAGACTGGATAGAGTCAGCCTCGTATATAACCAGATTCCCACAAATTGACCTAGGGGCTCTTTCAGGGGACTTGCTCATTCAGGCGGTCAAGATCAATCAATGGCTAGCCGCTTTAACTGGCGAAGAAAAACCATCGTCGGATTCCGATTTCTCAAAGACTATCGTGGTAAATCGCCCACTAACGAATATTTATAAAGCGGCGAGTGTTGTCACTCAATACGGGCATGGGGCTGCCCACCCGACATATTTAGAGGAGCGTTTCTACTTTTCGCTCGCATCAACGGGCCCTCTAAAGGCAAACGATCTATTTGTCGATCCCAGATGGCAAACAATTCTGAGTGCGCTAACGTTCAATTACCTATCCGCAAATTTAAGAGACAACCTGTGGCAAAAGACGCCCTTGGAATTGGTGGACTTAATAACGGACACCAAACGGTGGGAAATCTCGAGGGATTACTTAACGATCCTCTTTAATCCATATGAGGTTGCGAGTTTTTCCGATGGGATCCAGAGAGTCTCTCTCCGTTGGGAGAACATCAGTGGTTTGTTGACCGAGAGTTGGAAAACTGAGGTCTTGAATTAACCACACACGGGACACTTCTAACCCCGATGACACCGATCCTAGCTAGGAATCGAGATTTGTTACACCGAACCAAAACGGTGCCAATTGCATAACTCCGTACCATGCCTGTATCTGACAGAATAAGGAAAGAACAGTCAAAACAATATTTTGTGCTCCGCACCAAGCAGGAGCAAAAAGAAAGATAAGCAAAATATTTCTTCTCAAACCCTGAACTACGAGTGTTTTTTTACATCTTAAAAAGCTGCAACGCAGTGCTCATCACGTTGCAAAGACCGCTTCTTTCTGAGGAACGTAGAGCTGTCGCAGGATCAAGAATAGAGCGGAATAAGAAAAACACTTGGGAGGAGTTTTATGAATTCTGTACTTTTAAATCCCGCGGACTACGTGGGAGTTAGTTTTTGGATCATTTCGGCAGCAATGGTTGCTGCAACCTTTTTCTTCTGGGTAGAGCGAGATCGAGCAGTCGGCAAGTGGAAGACGTCGCTTACTGTGGCAGCCATGGTTACGGGCATTGCTGCGATACACTACTTCTACATGCGGGAGGTGTGGGTCATATCGGGTGACAGTCCGACCGTATTCCGATACGTCGATTGGTTACTCACCGTTCCACTTCAGATCATTGAGTTCTATCTCATTCTCGCTGCAATCACTGCCGTCGCAGTCGGGCTTTTCTGGCGCCTACTCATCGCCTCGCTGGTAATGCTTATCGCAGGTTATTTGGGTGAAGTTAACGCGAGCGACTCTGGCATGTTGTGGACTTGCTTCATCATAGGAATGATCGGCTGGATCTACATCATCTACGAGATCTTCGCAGGTGAGGCAAGCAAGATCAATGCCTCGTCCGGGACGGTAGCGTCGCAAAAAGCATTTAGCGCTCTTCGTTTGATCGTGACGGTGGGTTGGGCGATCTATCCTCTCGGTTACATTTATGGATACATGGGTGATGGAAGCATCGAAGCGCTAAATATCATCTATAACCTCGCTGACTTCGTTAACAAAATCGCATTCGGTGTTGTGATTTGGGCAGCAGCGACGGCGTCTAACGCGAACGATAGAGCTTAAACACACCATTGAAATAACTTGGCAAAAGCCCGGCGTGTCAAAGATACGTCGGGCACTTCCACGGGGTACTCAGTATGCTACGAACAGAAGATTACTCAACCTCGCAAACGAATTTAAGAGATTCGGTTAGAACTAAAACTGACCTCAACGTGCTCGCAAATTATGTCGCCGAAAAGATAGACTCCATCTTGCCCGCCCCTGGAGAACCTTTGCACCAGGCATCGCACCATCATTTCTCCACAAAAGGAAAGTTACTTCGAGCTAGCTGCGCTCTGCTAATTTCAGAAGCAATGTCCGTTAATACAAAAATTGCTCTTGAGTGGGCAGTGGGGTGTGAGCTGTTACACAACGCGTCACTTGTCCATGATGACGTATGTGATAACGCGTCCCACAGACGCGGAGAGCTCACGGTGCATCAAAAATATGGTATTCCAACCGCGATATGCCTTGGAGACTGGCTTATTTCACAATCGTTACAACACTTTAGAAACGCGATCTTTCAATCGGAGATTGCACCATCGATCGGTATTGATTGCTTTACCCAAGCTCTCAGCGCCCTCAGTCTCGCTCAATCCAGAGAGTTTGATGGAACGTCATTCATTGACTGGGAAACCTACCTTAGTGTGATTGATGGAAAAACGACACCTCTTCTGAATCTTGCATTCAGCGGACCCGCTTTACTGTCTCGGTCACCAGTTAATAAAGTTGAAATTGATCGAGCCGCCAAACTTCTCGGGAGGGCTTTCCAGATACTCAACGACATTGATGATTTCAATGATGGCCACCCCCCGAAGGACGATTCCTCAGATTTGTACAGGCGAGCACCTAACGCGATGATCGTCGGTTTTCGTAACTCCCTCACAGGGAAAACAATGTCCAACTTTGATACTTGGTACCTCAGTGGTAACACGTCTGAAGTTAAGCTCTGGAGAAGAAAGATAGTGAATAGCCGCGCATCAATTGACTGTCTGGAATTGGCTAGAAGGTATGTTGAAGAGTTTAAGAGACTATTGCTGGGCAATTCGATTTCGGCAGCTTTCCAACCGCTTACCTCTTATCTCGAGCTTCAACTTAAATTTAGACTGGCTGCTTGAATCCAATAAATCGTGCTCAAGCCCAGGACCAAGCTATGCAAACCGATCGTAACTTAGTGGTTGTAGGTGGCGGGCTTGGCGGCATGGCTGCGGCACTGCGATGTCGTAACCTGGGTTTAAACGTCACTTTAGTAGAGAGACTCAATAGGATAGGAGGGAGAGCACAGGTCTTTGAGAGAAATGGTTTCAAGTTTGACGCGGGACCTACTGTTATTACCGCCCCATTTCTGTTTGACGAGCTATTCAATTTATTCAATGAGAATTTGTCAGATTTCCTGGATTTTCGCCCACTAAAAGTATGGTACCGATACCACTTTCACGACGGCTCACAATTCGACTACAGCGGAAACGAAGAGGAAATGGAACGTCAGATTAGCTTACTGAACCCAATCGACGTCGCCGGTTACAAAAAACTAATCGAGCACTCTAAAAAAATATTTGACGTTGGCTTTACCGAACTTTCTGATGTCCCATTCAATAGATTTACCACGATGTTGAAACAGATACCTGCCCTGATAAAACTCCGTGCCGATCGATCAGTGAGCAGAATGATTCGTCGGTACATTC
Source organism: Candidatus Eutrophovita brisbanensis (assembly GCA_038147395.1). Classification (GTDB taxonomy): domain Bacteria; phylum Pseudomonadota; class Gammaproteobacteria; order Burkholderiales; family Eutrophovitaceae; genus Eutrophovita; species Eutrophovita brisbanensis. The sequence goes on from JAYQTM010000001.1 coordinate 1,374,867, forward strand.
ATAACGAAAAATTACAACGAGCATTTTCGATCCACCCACTTCTCGTTGGGGGAAATCCATATTCAACTACCTCCATATACACATTGATCCACTATCTCGAGCAAAAATGGGGGGTTCACTTTTGCATGGGCGGAACCGGCAAACTTGTGGATGAACTCGAAAAACTGATGCGTCGCCAAAAGATCACCATTATTACTAACGAAGATGTTGACGAAATATGTGTGACGGGAAAAAAGGTCACTGAAGTCAATTTGAAAAGTGGAAAATCTCTCTCAGCCGATTTTGTGGTGTGCAATGCAGATCCACCAACGGTTTACAGAGAAATGTTGGTCGTGGAAGGGAAATTCGGACAAGCGACGAAGATTACCATTGCCTGAAAATTTTACGAAATACTCTATGGGACTATTCGTTCTTTTTTTTGGAACGAAGAAACAGTACCCAGAAATCGCTCACCACACGATATGGCTTGGGGAGCAGTTCAAATCCCTCCTCTCAGATATCTTCGATGAAGGTGTGCTCTCGGATGACTTCTCGCTATACGTCCATAGGCCTACGGCAACAGATTCATCATTCGCACCGGGTGGAAACGACAGCTTTTACGTTCTTTGCCCTGTGCCCAATTTAAAATGGGACTTGAATTGGAGCACCGATGGAGAGCTATTAAAAAACAAAATCGTCGAAGCCCTGAGTCGAACCATCATGCCGGGATTACAGGAGGTCATTACCGAAGAATTTTGGATGGACCCGACTTCTTTCAAAAATGATTACCGATCAACCCATGGCGCGGGATTTTCGATTGCCCCAATTTTTCGTCAGTCAGCCTGGTTTCGGTACCACAACGTAGACAAATATATTCCCAACTTATTTTTGTTGGCGCAGGTACGCATCCGGGAGCGGGTCTACCGGGCGTTTTAAGCTCAGCCAAGGTGATCGAAAAACTAATCAAATCAGAATTGAATTTAACAACACCGGACATCCACTGAAAAACTTATGTCTCCCCAAAAAGCCAAAAAACTTCTTTCTGTGCATGGCAAGACCTTCAACTGGGCTAGTTACTTCCTAACTCCATCAAGTAGGATAAAGGCAGTCGCGTTATATGCTTTTTGTCGTCGGCTCGACGATTTAGTGGATTGTGCCGAAGACATTGACCATGAGAGTTTAAGATCTATTCGTCTCGGACTGAACAATGCAAACCACGAGATCGATCACCCTATTCTCGATGATGCAGTGGAATTAATAGAAAATCATGGGATCCCACTTGCGCCAATTTTAGACTTATTGGATGGAATGATCAGTGACTGTAACGACGTATTCATTCTCAATGAAAAGGAGCTTATCGAGTACTCTTACAAAGTCGCTGGCTCAGTAGGTCTGATGATGACCCCCATCCTAGGATGCAGAAACCCTGACGCGTTTCGTCACGCGATCGACCTTGGAATCGCGATGCAATTAACAAACATCGGTAGAGACGTACTCGAAGATGCTCAGCGAGGTCGACGCTATCTACCCGGAGATTGGTGCGACTTTAAGTCTCCAGAGACTATAGTCAGGGCAGCCTCAGATCGAACGGAGACGGAAACGCGAGAGAAAGTTTCTGACGCCATAAGAAAGATTGTTTTGATTGCAGAAAAATATTACAAATCTGGCCTGGTTGGTCTTCAATACATCCCAGGTCGAAATTATTTCGCGATCCGTGTAGCTGGAATGATTTATCGTCAAATAGGGATAAAACTGATAGAGGGTGGGACGCGTTGGTGGGAAGGGCGAACGGTTATATCCAACCTCCACAAAGTCTCCCTCACCTATCAGGCGCTACTGAGATCGATACCTCGGGAACAGCCGTCGCATCAACACGACGAGGAACTACACAAATACATTCTGAAATATTTCCAACATCTCGATGTCAGTCAACCCTAGGCGGTATTCCGCAGGGATTATCGGCGCTGGTTTAGCGGGTCGATATTTAGCTTTCCGGCTAACAGCTCTCGGCAACTTCGACGTCTATTTATTCGATAAAGGCGAATCCAGACCGGATCATGTATGGGGATTTTGGGACGCTAATCAGCCTTATCTTGAGCAAACAAAAACTTTTGTTTTAGCTGATTTTGATAACTTGCGATTCAATTTTCCTGGTGTCTCGAAAACACTGCCTTTGAAAAATTATACGTACAGGGTGATCACCTCCTCAGGATATGAAGAATCTTTATTAGAATCCTCAGCTCGGAGCGGATGCCAGCTCGTTCACGATACCATCACCGAGATAACGCGCGGTCGCGACAGCTACTCATTGCGTGGTGAAATGACTGGAGACCATGCGTTTGACTTCGTCTTCGATTCTCGACCATCAAAATTTCGTAAAGACGTCCTGCTACAACATTTTCTCGGAATGACAGTGAAGTTCTCTTCGCCACAATTTAACCCCACAACTGCGATCCTAATGGACTTTAATGTCGATCAAAGCGCGGGGTTACACTTTATGTAAGGCCACCCATTAACTGAAAGAGAGGCGCTCATTGAATCAACGGTATTTTCACCGGAAGTACTCGATAAAACTTGGTATCACGAGCACATTCACACCTACCTAAAGACTCATGTGTCGTCGGATCATTTTCAAGTAATTAGCACTGAGTTTGGCGCCCTGCCACTGGCCAATTTAGAAAGGTATAACAATGTTGGCATACCGATCGGTTTGGCTGCGGGTGCTTCGCGCGCGTCGACGGGATATGCATTTACTCAAATTCACAGACAAATAGACTCAATGATTACTCATTTTAAGAGCACAGGGTCGATGGAGCCTCAACCGGGCTGCGATGTGATAGAGCGGAAGATGGACGACATTTTTCTGGATGTCATAAAACTTTATCCAAATATAGGGCCAGAAATATTTTCGAGATTAGCGCATAAACTATCTGGTGATGACTTTTGCGAATTCATGGATGGTTACAGCCGATACACGACACAATTAAAGGTAGTATCAGCCCTGCCAAAAATTACTTTTTTACGCTCACTCGCGAGTCAGTTTACCAAATGGAATTAACTACTTTTTCTCCGGTGGCGTTATTGTTAATTGGTGGTCTTCCTCACGGCGCTATGGACGCCTACTTGGCAGTTCGCGTTTTCCCTAAAAAGCTTTCTTGGATCCTAGGTTTTACCGCTGTGTATCTGATTCTTATTGGGGCATTTCTAGTTACTTGGCAACTAGCCCCAAACTTGTCTCTAACTGTTTTTCTACTAGCCTCAATTTGGCATTTCGGAAAACTAGATGCGAATACTCAATTAAAAAATAGCTCGTCCATTACCTGGAAAATATTTTTCGGGCTAACTGTACCGACCAACCTTGCCTTCTTCCACACAGACGAAGTCAGGGTCCTGCTTGAAATGTTGACTCTGGAAAATGTTGATCTGATCGTGGATTCACTCTTACACGGTTGGTGGTTATGGCTGAGTATGATGATTGTGTACCAAGCGAAATTTTTCAATGCACCGCTAAGACTCAGAGGAGAACCACTTGGACACTTATTGTTATTCGCGGTCTTACCTCCTTTGTGGAGTTTCTGCTTGTATTTTGTACTGATACATTCATTAAGACACACTGTGCAAGTCATGCGCCAGGCTGGTCAGATACAAAAAATTTGGTGGCTCGTTGCATTTGTGGGTTCACTGTTATTGGTCGGATTAATCGCCACAATATCAAAGCATATTGGTGGGCACTTCTCAGCGGAGTTTTACCGTGTAGCATTTGTCACATTGGCTGCATTGACTATTCCACATATGATTTTTATCGATGGCTTTCAGGCACTTTCGCGTTTAAGAGCACCAGTATCATCGTCTAAGCCATGAGATTGGCAGAGGTAACTCCGCGGGAAGAGATTTGTTTTGCGCATTTGGGGTTATTTTGCGCATGGTTAGTGAAGCCTAGCCTGCAAAATAAGAGTGATGGCGCGCCCGGCACGATTCGAACGTGCGACCCCATGCTTCGTAGGCATGTACTCTATCCAGCTGAGCTACGGGCGCGTCAAGGCGCGAATTATAGCAAAATCAGTCATTGGAGTAACGGCGTAACACGATATTTGAAATACAGTTGCGTTAGAATGCCCAATCTTTTTTATTAACGTCCAGTAATTAATGGCTCTAATTGTTCAAAAGTACGGCGGCACGTCGGTGGGGTCCGTTGAGCGGATCCAAAACGTTGCTAAGCGTGTCGCAAAATGGCGAAACGCAGGACACGACGTAGTTGTCGTCGTCTCAGCAATGTCGGGAGAGACGAATCGTTTAATTGATCTAGCGAAGGCGATTCAACCACAACCCAATCCACGAGAACTGGACGTCATCTGCTCGACTGGTGAGCAGGTGACCATTGGACTACTGTCTATGGCACTGATGGAGAATGGCGTCAGTGCTCGATCCTACACCGGTGGCCAGATCCGAATGTTAACGGATAACGCGCACACTAAAGCTAGAATTTTAGAAATAGATGATCACCGCATCAAAGAGGACCTCAAATCGGGGAAAGTGGTCGTCGTTGCTGGTTTTCAAGGTGTCGATAGTGAAGGCAACATCACAACACTCGGCCGCGGCGGCTCGGACACGTCGGGAGTTGCGATTGCCGCTGCCCTTGACGCTGACGAGTGCCAAATTTACACAGATGTTGATGGCGTATACACAACAGACCCACGAGTAGTACCAAATGCCCGACGATTGAACCAAATCACTTTCGAGGAAATGCTCGAAATGGCGAGTCTCGGATCTAAAGTCCTTCAAATCAGATCCGTCGAATTTGCTGGTAAATACCAAGTGAGGCTGCGCGTCTTATCGAGCCTTACAGATCCAAACATTTCAGTCGATGAAGAATCACGCTCTGGAACATTGATAACTTTTGAGGATGATGAAACGATGGAAGCCGCTTTAGTTTCTGGTATTGCATTTAATCGAGATGAAGCAAAAATCACGGTTTTGGGTGTCCCTGACACACCCGGCATTGCTCATAAAATACTTGCTCCGATATCTGACTCGAAGATTGAAGTTGATGTCATCGTACAAAATGTGAGCACTGATGGAAAAACTGACTTCTCGTTTACTGTCCACCGTAATGACTTTCAACGAACCCTTGAGATCTTAAAGCCGGTCGCCGAATCCATCGGCGCAAAGGATATCATTGGTGATGACAGAATCTGTAAACTCGGTTTAGTCGGCGTTGGTATGCGATCGCATGTTGGCGTTGCAAGCACCATGTTTGAGGCATTGTCATCAGAGGGCGTGAATATACAGATGGTATCCACATCAGAAATAAAAATTACAGTTGTAATCGATGAGAAGTATATGGAACTCGCGGTTCGCGCTCTTCATCAGGCGTTTGATCTGGACGATGTGGAATCGTAATCGGGTTTCGACTAAAATTGTGCATTGACGAGTAAACGTCATTCCAATTAGGAGAAATGGCCGAGTGGCTGAAGGCGCTCCCCTGCTAAGGGAGTATAGGGTGTCGAGCCCTATCGAGGGTTCGAATCCCTCTTTCTCCGCCACCCTTTTTTAGGGTGATATAACTCAATTAATTCAATAAGTTACAAAGTCATGAATTTGGCTTGTGTAACCAACCTTAATTATTCCACCTGTTAAACCTAATGTGAGTTAGAAACCTTGGTAGATACAAAAAAGGCCTAATTATTCGGTGAATCATCCTAAAACACCCCGCAACAGCTCGCTCACTTTGGGTTAAATCAGGCTACCAAAGATTTGCAACCCTGAGTAAAGGGGAAGAAAGGCTGATGCCTGACGACGTTGCCGCGCAGTATATAAATATAGTTCAGGAACAATGGAGGTCCAATGATGATTTCTTAGAAAAGATAGTCGATCTCGTAGAAAAAAATCAGCGAAGAACACGAAGTTGAAATGAATTTATCAAACCCAATATCCCTCGGTGCGACATTAGAATCAAACATTTTGTATTACGGCATGATAATGGACGCGGACAGCCAACCAATACTTGGAGTAATGGCGACAACCGTACTGAGGGGAATCCCAGTAACAAATGCGTTCTACATTTATTTAAGCAAAGTTGAATCCGTAGACACCTTTATCCAATATGTAAAGTCTCATATGAGACGCTATGTTGCGCTCAATACAAAACTAAACAAATAGACTCTCAGCGGAATGACGAACAACATTAGATTCTAGAATCTCACCGAATCCTTCTTTCTCGGCCACCCTTTTTTAAGGTTATATAACTCAAATGATCAAGTAAATTACGAGCATTCAATTTTGATGCTTTGTAGCACCTCTTCGTAGTAAAAATTAAATAATTACTCCACCCTAAAAAGGAGGTAAAATGTCTCAAAGAAACTTATAGACACCATAGGAAACAAACTGAAACTAAGAACTGGTTATGATCAAATTTTACAAATAAAGCTGTCATGATCAATGAGAACCGTAATTAAATGGTCGACCATAATCATCGCGATCGTTTACTTGGCGACATCATTCTCTTTGTTGAGTTTTCCCTGTGATAACCAGCTCAAGTCCCACGTGGGCGAGACTTGCTTGGCCAGAGATGAGGCAATCGTTCCCGGAATAACCTTTGACGGAGAAATTATTGATCAGTAGCCACGAAGTGGAATTTTATTTTTCTCGGAGCTTGATCTGATCAACGATCTTCGGACTGGATCAATGGAGCAATCCGCCTCCAGGGATAACTCAGTCCTGTCAAGAATGGCTGAATTCATACATCAACAAATTCCAAATTATTTTTCTGAAATTAGAACATCAGTGGGTTTTGACCAAAACATTAGAACAATGACGTGGAGATTCATGTCGTTTCAGGGGGAGTTTTTAAACCTAAAACCCAATGGTCAAGGCAGACTCACGGTGGGATATCTTTCTCCACACTTTGAGGATTCCGAGGAGGGAATATGGACTGACGGCAAATTGACAACCAGGTGCAACATCGACGACTTCGGATGGGATTACTTTAACGATGATCCAGAATTACCGGACTGCGAATAATGAAATATTAATTATTCGAATCCCTCTTTCTCCGCCACCCTTTTTTAGGGTGATATAAATCAATTAATTCAATAAGTTACAAAGTCATGAATTTGGCTTGTGTAACACGCTTGTGTAACCTCTAAACCCCTAATTATTCCACCCTAAAACACCCCGGGGGGAGGGTTAAATCAGGCTAATGTGAGTTAGATATACCTTGGTAGATACAAAAAAGGCGTCAATTAAGACGCCTCGACTTACAACAATAATTCAGTTGGTCACAGCCTCTGGCCATTTTTCACCATGTCTAAGAGACCGAAATTTTTCGTCAGACACACCGCTATTATGAAGTGCTTTTTGAAGTTTTAGGGGCGGCTCCGTCATTGGCTCTAAAGTGAGCTTGAATGTCCCCCAATGAATGCCTATTGCCCTTTTTGCACCTAAATCGCCGAATGCTTTTACAGCCTCCTCAGGATTTATGTGGGCAGATTTCATAAATTGTCTCGGTTCATAAGCGCCTATTGGAATTGCTGCCAAATCAGGACTGCCCAGTCTTTTTGCGGTTTCCTTGAAATCATCTGAATAACCAGCATCTCCAGCGAAGTAGAAAGAGAAGTCACTCCATTGGAACATCCAGCCCGACCAAAGAGTTTTGTTTCTGTCGAATAACGTTCTCTTCGACCAATGTTGCACAGGTGTGGGTTGGATCGTGACACCCTTACGCCGAACCTGTTGCCACCAATCAAGTTCGGTAACGTGTTCGGCACCCCACTCCTCTAGTAATGATTTGAGGCCAAGCGGCACAAAAAACTCCACGCTTGGCTGTGATTTAGCAATCGCACGAATACTGCTCTCATCAAGGTGATCATAATGGTTGTGACTGATTACAACCGCATCAATCCGAGGCAAGTCTGCTATCTGGACAGGAGAGAGAGTGACCCGCTTTGGCCCCATAAATGAGAATGGCGACGCTCTATCTGAAAACTGTGGGTCAGTCATAACAGTTACGTCTGAGTGGTTTAAAAGTAATGTGGAGTGCCCAACCCACATCACGTTCTCTCGAAAATTTGCCATCTCTTCTTTCGTACTTATTGAAACCGGGAAACCCGTACTTTCTGATTCATCACTCTCTCGGGTAACGTAGGCAGAAAAAAACTTGAGAAACTCGACAAAGCTTTTGTCATGAAAGTCGCCTTTTGGATGCTGAAAACGAGCCGTTTTCTTGTTGAAGTTTGGCGAGTCTGGGTACTTCATAGCTCCAGAACATCCACACAGAATTATTAAGAAGCTGGCGACTAAACATGCTTTGTATATCACCGTAGCCGTTCCTTTCAAAAGTGATGATCGAATACTCAAAAAGTTAAGTTAACGCCATCAAACTACCATTATTCGGCCGCTATAACTCCACTATTGAAGACTATTCTAATCACTCCTCCTCCTCGAGAGTCCTGGCATGATTGGTTTCAGAGTTGGTCTATCAGCAACCTTACTCGTCTCCCTAGCCATTTGTGCCGGGACTCTCACCTCTTTTTCAAACTCTAATAGTTTTCTAGGTGATGACAAGCTACATCATGTGATTGCATTCACGTGTTTTGTATTACCCATGATTCTTGTATCCCCAAAATACTGGAGGGCGATGATTACCTACAGTCTAATCTTTGGTGGACTGATCGAATTGGCTCAACCCTACGTGAATAAAACTGGTGATCCAATGGATTTGCTGGCCAACACCGTAGGTGCAATCATCGGCATCGTAATGGGTGCTGCGTTATTTCGTTTCAATCAAATAAGGAGAGAAAAATATGAACCGATTTATATTGATCACACTATCCGCACTTACTCTAATCGCAAATACAGGCGCTAGTGCTCATCAAACTGAAGTATCAATACAGGAGAGCAAAACCGTTTATCACGGTGGTGGCTGTAGGAAAAGCTCTCCTGCCGGTCAATGCTGCCACATGAACAGAAAGACTGGTGTGATTCACTGTCACTGACTAGCAACAATTTCATCTGCATCATCACAATCTCTTTCGCCAAGTCCCGCAAGCTCAGTCTCCTCATCTAAAAAGGACTGGTTTTGTAAGGGCGCATCAGGCTGATACGGGACGGTTTGATTGCTACTCATCTCGTTACATGCTGTGAGTAAAGCCATCAATCCAAAAACAGTTAGTAGTCTCATTCTTAATCTCCTTTAATTTAAATACTTATTAGGTCTGCAGCGATTGGCTTTGCGATCACCACGTATCTCAATGGACCTCCATAAACTGGAGAGTCAAATGGGTAACAGGTGATCAGAGTGAGACGGTCGTCTCCAAAATCTTGGGCAAGATACCCATCGCCTTTATCTACGACTTGAATCTCTGTGACCTCGTACCGAGTGATTTCGTTATCCGCTGATTCAAGGTCGATATGATCACCAACCTTCGTGTGTTTGAGTGAATAGAAATGCGTATCACGATGACCACCGATCACGATGTTTCCTGATGAACCAGGTAACGATGAAGCGGATACATGTCCTGGACCGAAAGCCAGTGACCTTCCAGATGATCCAGCCAGCACAATTGCATCCAAATCAATTCGGTCTGACTTGATTCGAGCGACTGGATATGTATCTGCCCACGGCCATGGTTTGACCTTTAGTTGAGTTGACTCCGCTTCAGCCCAAGCCACCTTGATCATTGATTGCGCCAGCCATGCTTTGGCATGGATATAGCCAGCGGAGGAGAACTGCCACACGGCTAGCGCAACCAATATCGAAATGGAGAGATAACGAATGCTCTTGGCACTCATCCCCTCCTCCATAATCTGTTGAGTCGAGGACTGAATCCAATCAATGCTGCAAGTAACGTCAAAGCAAAAGCAATGTATAGACTCATTACAGATGACGTGGCACCTTGAGGCAGCTCACCAAAGACACTGTTTTGCTTCCAACCCTTCGGCATGTTTGATGGCACCATTTGCTTCTTCAAACGCTCTTTCACTCGAACAGGAGTGACATCCACAGCCAAGAGACTGGTGTATTTCGTCACAAGGGAGTGCTCTAGGGCCAAAGGAAGCACAGAGGCTCTTACATCGTCATCAGAATGTCCGCTGTATCTCAGATTCATTAACTCTGCGATCTTTCGTCTTGCCCATAGCTGGCCAACCCCTTTTGTTGAATCGTTTGATATCAACTCCATTGAGCGCTTCCAGCGTTTACCATCCACCACTCCAGAGATTTCAATATTCCCTTCGAGTGGCTTGTCGGTCTTCACTGCGACAACTACTGGATCACCCAGATACAAATCAGGAATGACATTCGGTGCTGAATCAACCTTCATTCCATGTGGCCACTTGATTCGTATATCTGTCGCAAATGGATTTTCGATTCGAGCAAAGAAATCATTCATCTTGCTACCGACATCAGCAATTGAGCCAATGAAGGTGAACGTTCCACGACCCAGCTCTGCTGCCCTTGTCATGAAGAAGTCATTTGGAGATGAACCGATCCCGATTGTGAAGAGACGGTTATTTCGCAATCGTGTCTTAATCATCGAGAAGAGCTGATCTTCATTACCAACTGATGCGTCAGTTATGAATACGATCTGTCTTAAACGACCAGGAGTTGCATTGTTAGCTAACGCTTGAGTCAAGGCCGGGGCAACTTGAGTACCACCAGTAGCCACGAGCTTGTTAATGTAGTTACAGGCGACCTTGAGATTTGCGTCAGTGGCTTTTTGCTCACTATCGAACAAGGAGCTGGTTTCGCTGTTGAATTGAATGATGTTAAACCCATCATCTGGCTTCAGCCTTCTCACTGCCAATTCAAGTGCATTTTTAGCTTGATCCAGTGATGCTCCATCCATTGACCCTGACGTGTCCACCACGAACACAACGTCCCTTGGCATTCGTCCTGTTACCTTATGCACCCCCTTAGGTGGGAACATGGTGATCAATGCGTAGTGTTTATCCGCCTTGGTCTCAGTAAAGATACTTGTGCTGGGCATTGTTCCATTGGCTGCTGTCCATGACACCTCAAAGTCTCTATCAGCAGGAACAGAGTTTTCGAGGAGACTGACCTGATACACATTGCTTGAGATTTTTTTCTTAGTGATCGCATGGTTAGTCGATCGAAGGTCCTTGATTGGGAACCCAGCATCAATCTTTAATTGAATCGAGACTGGGTTACGTTTTGCTTCACCATCAGCAATGACGGGAGGACTGATCTCAGCGGCATCTGGAACAATATTTGACTCAAGAGGACCTAGCTTCCTTACCTTCTTTGGGAACCTTGACTCCTGGTATGTACCGAGGTGCTACGACAAGAGGAAAACGGAGTCCAACCTGTCCATCTCGATAGATCAATGTGTTTTGATACTCAATCTCTACGATGATGGTTTGACCCGGAGCAATGTTAGTCACTTTGGACGTAAAGATATTAGGCCGCTGCTGTTCGATCAGACTCGCCTGCTTTCCTTCTTTCGCTGCTTTTTCAAATTCCTTCTTCGCTTGCTGGCGCTCTTTGATCTGACCTTCGATAACTCGCTCGCCAATCCTCATCCGCAACTTATCAACTGCTGAGTTATCTGGGAGCGGGAACACATACGTACCTTGAACCCAGTCCGGCGAATCATTCTTAAAGTGTTGAATCACCTTTGCTCGAGAAACAATCCCTGAAACCTCCAGCTCAACCTCGGTGTTTACCAATGGAGCTTGGATGTACTCACCGCCTGGCATCACCTTGATCAACAGTGATCCACTCTGCATTTCGTTAATCGGATTTTTTTCGGCAGCGCCAGCCTCACCTGATAGAACCAGTAGTCCTAATGTGATCAGCGATAAGAGGAAACTGCTAAAGACACGTTTGGTATCTATCGTTGTACTTGAATACATTTGCCATCCCTTTTGAGTTATCGATAGAAGATCAATCTGATCTCGCTAACGAATTAAAACCTTCAGGTATGCAAACTCAGTGACTCAAAAAAGGCTATTTAATGGCGATACGTCCGAGAACAACGAGTTATTAGATTTACTCTCGATCAGAACGTGATGAAGGCAAATAACACGCTACTGAGAATTGTCAGACTCCCATGCTTGACTGCTGACTCACCCCAATATTGATACGACTGACCACGGATTGAACAAACACTCAACGTTGCCAGATCAGCTATCAAAGCGATGAACGCTCCTAAGGCAAGCCCACCGGCCACCATCGACACAAAAACCATTGCTGGCTTAGCGTCTCCACTGAGAATCTTCGTGACAGGTTGAAAATCACTGATATACGCTTGGATGAAATGATTCGTGTCCAACATCGACTGGTGGTAATACATGACCGTCAACAGAACAATACTTAGCGTGAGATAAAGAAAAAACTTCCAAGAAGCAAGCTGCGTCACATGATGTGGTTCGTCACTTATCGTCTTCATCGTGATTCCTTTTCGAAGTGTGGGAAAGTTGTTCCCTGGAATCATCAGACGTTCAAGACGAGACGAAAACCCTTACGAGCCAGAAATCATTAAATCACCACGCTCTAGCCACAATTATTCCACCCTAAAACACCCCGGGGGGAGGGTTAAATCAGGCTAATGTGAGTTAGATATACCTTGGTAGATACAAAAAAGGATTATTTTTAGAAGGACTGACTTGCTGTCCTCTCTGCATCCCAAAACAACTTTGTAATCTCAACCGCCCTATCAGCATCAAAATCTTTACACGTGTAAATAATTATTGAGAAGAACTTCTTAGCGCTCCAGATGTATACAGAGATACCTGAGTCTATGAGAGGTAGGAATGCGTCGTAACCCTGGTTATCTGTTTTCCCAAGCCCATCAGGAGAGTGAATGATAGGCTCTCCATATGCTTGGAATCCCATCTGATTACACAGATCATTGAAATAATCTTTCACTCTCGCTTCGTCAACGTCGCCACTCTAACACCACACTGAACCACTAACCTAATCACTCCTCCTCCTCGAGAGTCCTGGCATGATTGGTTTCAGAGTTGGTCTATCAGCAACCTTACTCGTCTCCCTAGCCATTTGTGCCGGGACTCTCACCTCTTTTTCAAACTCTAATAGTTTTCTAGGTGATGACAAGCTACATCATGTGATTGCGCTCAGTTGTTACGTTTTACTAACGAAATTTCTAATCTAGCAGGTTGATTACAAGAGTCCATTCCTCAGATAATAAAATCATCTTGGTCAAAACTGTTCAGGCAATCAGTCACTCGGATTGACAGGTGATCCAGACTCATCAAATCCGTATGGGACATCTTGCTCGCTGGTTCCATCGCACGCAGCTGCCATATTTCTTTTAGCGTTGTTACAAGCAATATTTGCCGACGAGTAAATGTCGTCTTTTGTAGGGTCCCCTTTTTTGCTGCAGTAATGATCATATTGCATTTTTGTTTGCTCACAAGTACCACCTCGAATGTCTTTATCTTGAGCTTGCGCGGTCAATACAATTGAGCTTAATAATGTCAAAAAAACTATTGATCTCATTTCTTCTCCTTAGATAAACATGAATCGGGATACACGAGAAAAACAAACATGACTACAGCGTTGAATCCAACATAAACAGTGAAGACTGCAGAATCATCTTTTTCCTTTCACCAGGATTAAGACCGATCGACATCGATAAAAACGATTGTTAGAAACTACAAAGACAGATACAAGTCCCCAGCATTAGGTAGTTAGATCAATCTTGGGCAAACCATAGTCATTAATTCATGGTTACGCGTTCCCTCAACCGTCGATCGCCAGTTTTCTTCAGGCTCTTGGCTTTGACTAACCAACTCACCTTGGAGCATTCTTTGATCATAAAATTCGCCCGCCAAATTTCTGAATGTGCGTTCAATGCAATCGTATTCTTTGTGTGATTTATTAGACAGCACCCTATTCAAAGGGAAGCTGTAGTCCACCATTTCCCACACGCTAACCCGGTTATTTTCCAAACGAACAGTCCCAGGATCGTAGTAAAACGCGGCTTTTCCGTTGTCTCCATAAAGAACCCACTCGCCGCGAGCAACCGAGGACAGTGCCATCCAAAACAATATGATTAGACCTATTTTTTTCATAATGAATTCACAAATGCGATGAGTGCATTTCTCTCGTTCTTGGACATGGCAGCGAACAAATCTCGAGATAACTCAGCCTCTCCTCCGTGCCATAAAATCGCCTCAAGGACATTTCGAGCACGACCATCGTGCAAAAAATTAGTACTGCCATTGACCGCAGCAGACAAACCAATACCCCACAATGGTGGGGTTCGCCAGTCTCTTGGTCCCGCTAAAAAATCCGGTCGACCATCTGCCAAACCGTCACCCATATCATGCAGTAACAAATCCGTGTAGGCCCGAAATGTCTGGTTCTGAATTAACGGCAATAAGGGGTATTCACCCGTTGTTAACTCGGGCAAATGACAGCCTGAGCATTTGGCTTCCTCAAATAATCGCTCACCTAAAATCACCTCCTCCGCGTCTGTATTTCGAACAGGAGGAGGCGCCAGGGCAGCATGCCAAAAACTCATTTGCTCCAAGTTGTAATCTAGGAGTTCAGGCTGGTTTCCAGGAGGCATTGCCCGACACGTGGTTTGAATCTCTGGGCAGTTCTCATCAGGGTATATCGACGAATTAACGCCGATATCTCCAATGAAAGCAGTAGCGATTTGCTGACGAATGGAGGGTTGATTAGCCTTCCATCCAAACCGGCCAACTACTGTTTTTTTCAGGGTATCGTCATACACTCGATTGAGTCGACCGTTTAGCCCCTTCTTTTTTTGATCTTCGGCTACGCGCACCAATGTCGCCTCAGGTACTGCCTCTAAAAAGCCCATACCAAAGATCGCTTGTGTGTTGCGTAATGAAGTCATCACGGTCTCATCGATCGGACCAAAGTTAGGATTCTCAATCCGGATAACGGGTTTTCGCATTGAGACCATCTCACCATCAGGCAGCTGGAACTCCGAAGTCTCCCAATCGACGTAAACTTCAGCTTCATTGGGCTTTAAGTTTTCCTCTAGCCCTACACTGACCCCAAAAACCTGTATTTGGTCGCCATAATGAGGATGCGGCTTCGGTCCCCCGTTTGGCCCCTGTCCAGGGACAGACAAACGGAGTAATTGTTGAAAGATGACGACATTATCAATGGTGATACCTCTCCCCCCATTGACGTGGCAGACAGAACATGCGTCTGCAATAAAAGTCGGCCCCAAGCCCCAGTGACCTCCAAGCAGAGGAAAAACCACCCAGGGCACACTAAATTCTTTTTCACCCTCTCGAAAAAGCCTAAGTTGACTGTAACTCAAGCCCTCCACGGGCTGCAGATATGCATCCTCTGGAGCGATAGTTTTAGGTTCTGACCGAGTGACTTGGGCCCAAGCATGAGACAGCAAAAAGGTGATGACGAGAGCTGTCAGTGCTACAAAAGTTGTTAAGCCTAGCACCCATTTGCGGCAGTATATGGCGCGGTGCATATTAACTTTCAAAAAACCAGCCAACTTGTGTGAATAACTCAAAGTTGGCTGGAGATATATTTAAAGCATCTAAAACCAAACACTCAGCACGTTTGCTCCATAGCACACGATTCGTACTTCGCGTCTGGTATCACAACACCCTCACAGGCTTCCTTGACATTGACCTTGGCGTTACGACAAGCAGTACCTAGTGCAACCATAGAGTCGTTCTCTGCGTTCTTCATGTCACAAAAATACTCCTGCTGGCTGCGAGCATCTTCACAGGTTCCGACACGGGTTTTCGTCTCGTCATCGGCAAGTCCATGTCCACTACCCAGTAACATTCCAAACAAAGCACAGGATATCCATATTGTTTTTTTCACGGGAGTCCTTTCTGATGTGATTCGAAATAAAAAACCCAAGCAGGCTGTGCTCTCGCACAGCCCGCTTAGATCAACTTACCAAAAGGGGTCAGCCGACAATCGGCTCACGTCCCTCTTTAGCAATATAGCCATAAGCTGCATTGCTTCGATCACCACCCATTGCAAGGTATTCAGATTTAATCTGCGCAATCTTATCGTTATCGAATGCTTTGGCATCAGCCGCGATTTTTTGTGCATCCAATTGATAAAGTTTGGCAGAGTTCTCACCAAAGATCTTGTTTTTAACTGATCCTTGACCATCACCAAGAGGGATTTTCCAACCCTGCTTTTTCATGATGTCCTCTGGTATCTCAATACGACGCATGGCCTCGATTTGCCATTGTGGCGAGCCATACCAGACCGAATCAGTGCCCCAAACCACACGGTCAGGCCCCATGAGGTTCACCAACTGACCTAGGAAGGCCGCGCAGAATCGTGGGTTGGTCACAGCAGTACTTGCAAAAACTGAGCCAAGCTCTGCATAGACGTTGTTAACACCAAATTTCTCTGGTATTCGCGCCAAATCGGTAGACCATTCTATGTAACCGTTCTTTTCAAACTGGGCCATCTCACGGTCTGGCTTCTCAGCTAGCCAAGGACGCAGCGCAGAGTGATAGATAACAAAGTTCATTCCAGGCCAATCTTTTGCCGCCTGACCTAGGTCATTCACAGTAGCGCTTTCCCAGGTACCAGCAAACGCCTTCTCGTAATCCAATGGCATGAGACCTTTGTGGATACAAATCGTATTGATACCGGCCTTGATGGCTTTCTCGTAGAACGGATACATGAGTTTTTCATCATCAAGGCGCCATGCATACTTTGACGGACCAAAAGGATCGCCAATCGTGTAGGACTTCCAAGACACAGGCTTTAGCTCCTCAATCGCACGATCGACTTCATCCATCCAATTGGGGTACTTAGGTGTGATAACCGCGTGTCCCAACATACGGACACTACCCGCCATTTTGTTCACTGCGCGACAAGCATTCTGGATCGCGTCATTAGACAAGAGCCACCAGTTAGGATCATCAAATGGCGCACCTGATAGAAGTGCAATCGTGGTGTCACTGTCTAGGAAAATCTCTTTCAGGTAGTTGTCCATTTTATATCTGGACAAATTGGTCGGAACGCTGTTGATATTGGGGTTAACGCCAGCGCCCTCAGCCCATTTGGTCAGACCCAGTAAGCCTTCCTCTTTGAAATCATCCCGAATAAAGTGGGTCTGGTCATCAAAGATAAACTGCCCTTTGTACGTCGTTCTGCGATCACCCGCAGCGTCTAGATCAAGTTCAGCGGCATGAACATCAAATACGTCACCGTGAATCTTGTTCATCGCCAAGAAGGCAGCTGCAAAACCTGCTCCCGTGCCCAAAAACTTGCGGCGCGACATGTTGTTGCGCTTGGCTTCCCTGTCGGCGGTTTCCTTGATCAGCGCCTCTACCTGCTTTTGCTTAGCCGTCTGGGGTAGGGGGTTATATTCACCGTTGGAGACAATTTGTGTAGGGACTGGCGAACGAAACGCCGCCTCGTCAGCAGGCAAACACTCTTCCATCTCCCGGTCCGTCATCGAGACCCCAAAGGGCCTTTGCTTATCCGTCATAGTACCTCTCCTCTATTAGAGTTATATTTTTGTTATTAACTTCTATTTACATCGAGGAGACGCCCTAAAAGTGATACAACGCTCCCCGAGGGGGTTCTTGCTGTACTAAACTTCTAATGCTCTTTTTATCGACGGTCGATAAACCGTACTTTCAGTCTAAATCTAAAAAGCCAGAGGAGTAAAGCGCCTTTCACAAAAAAAGTGGTAACAAGGAGCCTAACGTTGCGACTTTCAATTTAAAAAGGTCGCCCGCTCACCGCGTTTAATCTAGTTGAACTATTGATATATTAATCAACAAGTTACGAAGTCAAGAGTTTGACTTGACTATCGACGCGAAGCCTAACGAGACTTATCATTCATTTGGTTGACTCAGTAGGTCAGCATTTACAAGCCCTGAGGGTCTCGGATTCTGGATCTAAAGATGTCCAGTCTTCACATACACGATCGCGCCACCATCCCCAGCAAATAGCCGACGAGAATTAACTTGCGGTGATCTCAACCAAGACCCCTTAGGATATTGGCCATTTTCGTCGAGGATATCTCCATCGAGCACTAGAATTTCCTCTCCCCGCTCCTTGCCTTGGATGACAAGAGGATGATTAGGAGAGCATTTTAGTAACGCCACTCGCTCTTTTCGGTGTGTATGAAGCGTCATCATCTCCAATCCCGATCTCTTGCCTTCACGCCAAAGCCCCTCACTCGTTTGAATCACTTTTTGCTCAACATCATCAACTGAAAATTGATGAAGCTTCACAAAAATAGTTGCGCCCTCAGGCCCCACTCTGGGCGTGTGAGCTGTTCCGATGGGATTTCGAACATAAGTGCCTTCAGGATAATCACCGTTCTCATCAGAGAATATGCCATCCAGCACAAAATACTCCTCTCCTCCACCATGGGTATGAGCCGAAAACTGACTGTTAGCAGCGTAGCGAACGATGGTTGTGGCTCTGGCGACTTCGTCACCGATTCGATCAAGCATCATTCTGTGTACCCCTGGCATCGGAGACGGAACCCAGTGATAATCATCGGGCCGAATAACAACATTCAAACTGAAGTCTTCATTGAGTCGCATTTTCAGTCATCTCCTTGGAGAATGAAGAGTCCGATAGGTTTAGTTTGTGAGATTTATAAACTTAAAGCATATCCAACATAACAGACGTCATCAATTTTCGATGCCTAGACCACAACCTAGCTTCAAGCTTCATCTAGAGAACAATGAGGGCGATGCCTACCTTGAGAGAATCAATCACTTTTTTGGCGACGTCGAATTACTTAAAAAAATTAATAATTAACGTCAAAACGATGCTAATGACAATACACGTCACGATCGGAAAGAAAAAAGATCCACCTTCCGTCTTTAGAAATATGTCGCCGGGTAACCTCCCGAGAGGCAAACGTCGTAACAGAGGATAAAAAATCCCCGCAAAAAACAATACAAGGCCAGCAATAATTAGTAATTTTTGCATGTGGAACAACGACGACCCATTAACTCAAAATCGGATTAAATACTGCAAATAATTCATCCGTTTTTTCGCTGGCATCTTTATTAAACGCAATCTGCAGTGATTGCCTGGCTTTTTCATCAGCTATGGAATTTAATAAAAAATCCTTTTGATTAAGAGGGTCACCTTTCACATAAATTTGAGTGATCAGCTCTTTTGAATCTGTCGAAATACGAACATGGATGTGAGGTGCCCGCCCAGGGTATGCCACTGGTTTGATGGTTTTGAATCGATAGTGTCCTTTGTCATTTGTTACAGTCCGACCATAACCTTGGAAAAACGGATCCGTGCCGCCACCGTCTAACGGGTGATGATACGTCCTAAACGCATCACACTGCCAGATTTCAACACTGGCATCGGTTATCGGCGCGTTATCTCGATCAACGACCGACCCATACAAATTGACGATCTCACCAGCCGCCTGTTCCTCCTTGCCAGCAACCATAGTCAGGTCCGCATCACGATCTAGAGGCAACTTTGATGGATAGAACGGACCAAGAGCCTGAGGTGGTGTAGTCACCGATCGAGTGGGATTTGCTAGCGACAACATGGGCAAGCCAAGAAGATGTAACAAAAAATGTCGTTTCTTAAAATTAATCATTGAGAATGACTATTCCTCTACCAACTGTGCTAATCCCTGACCAAAAGACCAGTTTTCTTTAGTAACCTCAACCAAATTGATAAAGACATCGTCAGCGCGACAACCCACTTCACTCACCAATCTGCGCGTTAGCTCTTTATAGAATCGTTTTTTGAGATCAACCGACCGGCCAGAATTTAAAAAAATCTGAATGATTAAAATCTTGTTGCTATAGGTATTACCGTGAAAGTGAGGCGCAATATTTAAATTTTCTCTTGGGTGACGATTAACGATCTGAAACTTATCATTTTCTGGCACGCTGAACACGTCCATGAGCACCTCGTAAATCACGTCACCCGCGGTAATTACCTCATCGTGCTCCCACTCGTCAGTCGCATCCAAACGAACCATCGGCATGTCGTTTCTCCCTATCAATGGAAAAATACGGGTAACACGTTACCCATGACGATCCAAAAAATATCTATCTTCATCGTAGCTGAATAATTCGCTGAGAGGTAAATTAATCGTTGCCCATATAAAATTATGACGAATGATCAAGTCGGGCACACAAATATTTCAAAAACGGAGGCGCTGATTTCTCATGAAATATGTATTGGCAGTATCCGGTCTACTCTCATTCGGCATCACAATCTATTTTCTTTATCGTTATGGTTTGCCCATCCACCCAGGAGAGTGGGTTCCAGTCACCATTTATGGTCTTGGCGTTTGTCACGCCATTCGGCTCATCAGCCCATCAATACACTTTCTCACACAACTACACGCGCTTGCTTCTCTCGGACTTTCGATCCATCTAATAGCAGAACGCGGTTGGGATTGGGCGTTTGCCAAGCCCACTGATTGGTTTTCAATGATTGCCTTCGCTCTTTTTTGGGCGTTCCCCTTTGCTCTCCTAATAGACAAGGGTTGGATAAAACGTTGGATTTTCAAATAAGAAGATGACGAGGAGGCAAAACTCGTGTAGCTTGGGTTTAAGGGGGATTTATGAAAAAACAAACACTATCTTTTACGACTGCATTATTTGCAGTAACCAGCGTCCTTTTGGTCATCGTATTTGAATTCTTAGGATAAGACAGATACGAAAGATGACGCGTCATACTGACGTTGTCGATGCCGCGTAACATCGGGTTACGCATGGAACAAAATTTTCGCCGTATGCTGCTGTCATCGCTAGCCCCACAGCGACTTTTGACGAGGAATAGTCACGATGCCGACTTATGTTGTTACCACATCATCGAAAAGATTAGCTCAAGAGCAAAAAAATAAGATTGCTGAAGACATCACGGAAATTCATTGCGATCAAACTGGAGCACCCAAGTATTTCGTGCAAATCATATTCAATGAGGTTTCAAAAGAAAATTACTTCTTGGGCGGAAAACAGCTAAGTGAAGACAACATCTACATCCACGCGCACATCAGGAATGGAAGAACACTATCCTCAAAACAAAACATCATCAACGATATTGTGACCCGAGTTGCAAGCGCATCAGATGCTGACATATCGTCAATACAAACCTATATTACCGACATTCCTGCATCTCAAGTCGCTGAATTCGGAACGATTCTCCCAGAGCCAGGCGAGGAAGACGAGTGGGAGAAACAGCAGTCGGAAGTAGCGCGCGCACGAATGAGACGTTTGAGCTAACCGACTCAACCTCGGTTCACCAACTGTTGGCAATATCGTTACAAGAACGATGTGATCTAGAATTGCCCGATACTCTGCTAGGTGCGACAAAAGGCCTTAGTTCATGCCCCTGAGTCTCTCAAACTCATCGCAACCCCACTGGTCCTTTGCATCACAGGCCAACTGGTAAAAATTCATCGCTCGGCCGATATCCTCTTTCACGCCGATACCGCGCTCGTAAGCCGTCGCGATTTTCATGCATGCCTTAACCTTACCTCGCTCACACGCCAACTCGTAATACTCCGATCCAATTCCAAAATAATATGCAAAACCCAACGCGTCGCAGGATATCGCAACATTCCCCTCACACCCCTTTTCGTAAAACTCAATCGCCTTGACGAAATCTTGTCTCAGTCCGCCACCCTTGTAGTATTCATGCCCGAGTGAGTTACATGCCTGAGGATCTCCAGCTTCACAATCTCTAAAGAACCGTTGAATTTCTAGTAGGTAATCATGACGAACGCCAACACCGTTGTAGAGTGTGTACCCGATCGACTCGCACGCATCATGTATGCCGCCGTCACACGCCTTCTTATATAACTCGACTGCTTTGATATGGTCCTGTTCTACGCCAATACCGTGTTCTAAAATTCGAGCGAGCTCGTAACAAGCATCAAAATCACCGCCACTGCACGATTCCATTGATTCGATCGATGTTTCTCCTCGAACACTGAGAACGCAGCATCCGAAAAGACTGATCATTAATATTAAGTTACGAATCAGAAGCATTTTTTCGCGATGTACGGTCTAAGTTTTTAATAGAAGCAACTTCATCAGAAATGTCGAGACTACTCCGAAAAATCGGGCAACGGTTTGTTCTCATCCAAATCGGATAAAGGATAGTCATCCTTACAAGCGGTAAACAATTTTCCGTCATTCATTGACTGAACGTAACAGTCAAAAACCTGACCTTTATACGTGACGAGCACATTGTAGAGGTGCTCGACCTGTCTCTCGTCCACATCTTTTTTTGCAGAAAAGATAATCCGCCCCTCACTAAGGACTTCCTTAGCGGCCTTTCCGGTGTAGAAGTCCGCGTAAACTTGGGTCGAAATTGATACAACTAATACTAAAAAGAGAGCCCGCATAATGGTTCCTCACATGAATTTAATATCCGATTCGTGGTCAACCGTATTGCTAACCACATTCTAGGACTCCAATCACAAAAAATGTTCAATCTTCTTCCGAATGATGGCGCTGTTTTTTATCACTCTGGCTTCCTGAAAAGCGTTCAAGCGAGCGAATATTTTTCAACCATCAAGCAAGAAGTGCCTTGGCAACACGATGAGATAGCCATGTTCGGAAAGGTTATCACGACCAAACGACAGGTCTCCTGGCATGCAGACAGTCCCGTGACGTACACATATTCCAAAATTCAAAAGACCGCTCGGCCGTGGACGCCACACTTGGCGCAAGTAAAACAAACGCTAGAGCGCCACACCGCATTGACCTTCAACTCTTGCCTACTCAATTTATACGCCGATGGCGGCGAGGGGATGGGTTGGCACAGCGACGACGAGCCAGAACTGGAACCATCTGGGCCGATCGCATCGATCTCGCTCGGAGCAGAAAGAAAATTTATTTTCCGACACAAAATCTCAAAACAACAAATCTCACTTCATCTCGAACATGGAAGTTTGCTGCTGATGACAGGAGTAACACAAAAGTACTGGCAGCACACGCTCCCAAAGGCGTCAAGAATAGTCGAACCTCGGATCAATCTGACGTTTAGACGAATCATCACGTCGCAATGACGAAAGATCGCCCTGGCGACACCTAACGCCTACCCGCCCGTATCTGCGTTGCAAATGTGATTGAACCAAATCGACTCAACAGAGTTCGTGGTGATCATCTCCCAATGATTAGGGTCCACACTCACGTTGTATTGATCACCTAGACCCATCGATTGGTCGTACATCGCTCCAGAGATGAGCCTGAAGCGATGATCAGCACAGAGAATCCCTACCGAAAATAAACGCGACAGAATTCCCATTTGATTCGACTTAAGGTCATATAAAACAACCGCGACAGCTTCATCGCTCACGGTTGTCAGCGATTGACGATCGATGTACACATATTCCGCATTAGTTTCACCTACCTGGATCCAACTTGGCGTCGCTGAGAGTAGCGGCCTAGTGTCGATCATAGAGATCAGGAAAAATGCAATAGTCCAGATCCAGCGAATCCTCACCATAGATAGACTCGTGACGGAGCTCGAAAATCGACCGTAACTCAGACCAACAAAATTAAGGTGATGACCCATTAGTTAAAAATTCCTGTTGACTAAGATTGTCGACCCGACGGTCTGTCCACTCTCAAGCAGCTGATGCGCAAGAGGCGCCTCCTCAATCGGTAATTCTCTGACAATGTTGGGTTTGATCACTTTATTTTGAATTGCAGCAAAAACCGCCTCTCCCGATGCGACCAAGTCTTGACGTTTGGCCACATAATGCATGATTGCAGGTCGGGTAATAAACAACGATCCTCGCCGCCCGAGGTCTTGGATGACATCAACCGGATCGGGCGGGCCAGATACATGCCCGTATGCCGCGCACACACCAAGTGGCCTGAGGCAATCGAGTGATTGTGCCATGGTGTCTTTTCCTATGGCTTCATAAACCACAGAGGCTCCCTCCCCCGCTGTCACATCCCTGACGACGTCCGCAAATGCTTGCTCGGATCGCACCACGGGGTAATCACACCCAGCAGCTCGAGCCAATTCGGCTTTCTCGTGCGTACTGACTGTTCCTACAATCGTTGCACCAATTGAGCTTGCCCACTGACAGAGTAACAATCCCATAGCACCAGCTGCAGCGTGCACGACAATCGTATCTTGGGAAGTCACCTTGAACGTTCGATGGAGTAAATAATGCGCCGTCATCCCCTTCATCATGATTGACGCCGCTTCCTTGAGGGTGACGGCCTCTGGCACTCGGAGTAATTTCTCTGCTGGATAATTGCGTCTTTCAGCATAACTACCCAAAGGCGGAATACCGTAAGCAACTCGATCACCAACTAGAAATTCAGAGACTTGTTCGCCAACTTTCTCGATGACCCCAGCCCCCTCGAAGCCAATCACACATGGAGGTGGCGGAACCTGCCACGGGTGCGATATCGCAGCACGATGATATGTATCTGCAGCATTAACACCTACTGCCTCATGCCTTAACTGGACCTCGTTCGGCTCAGGATCAGGTAACTCGAGCTCCTCCCAATTCATGACGGATGGACCACCAAATTCCCGAATAATCTGTGCGCTAGTCACCGGCATAGTCAATTACGGACGCGTTGGATTATCTCCCCAGATAATCGGGGTTTCATGGCTGCTGGGACGTTCAAGGTCGATCAGGTACAACGAGGTTGCCATTTCTTCGGATGCATCCATCAGAATCCTTTTCAACTTTGTCGCAATCTCTGGATACTTTGAAATCACATTAATATCCTCAGAGGCATCGCCTCCGATATCAAACAGTTGTTCCTCCGGCGGAAAGGTACTCCGCCAGATATATTTCCAATTACCGTCGAGAACCGCGCCACCAAACTCATTCACATTCAAAATGATGTGCTCTTTTCCACTCTGGCTTATTGTCGGTCACAATCGGAAGAATACTTTCACCATCGAAAGAGATCGAATCAAAACCGTCTTCACCTGTTAATTGAGCCGCGTCAAGTATCGTCGCATACATATCGGTCACATGAGTTCTTTCGGTAGATATATTTGGTTTGATTTTTTCTGGCCACGACAATAAGGCAGGCACGCGCAAACCACCCTCATAATACGAGCCACTCCCCGACCGAAATGGCCCATTATCGCTCGCGCTATAAAAAACGTCCCCATCACCGGTAAGATATTTGCGTTTGACGGCACCACCATTGTCACTATGAAAAATGACTAAGGTATTGTCAGACATCCCCGAGGTCGTCAACGCATCCATAATTTTTCCGACGCCATCATCCAGCTGACCGACCATTGCGAGATAAATCTTGTCCTCATCACGGGTTATTTTTTGCTCTTCACTCACGAAAATATTAAACGAGAGGATTTCCTTCTCCGCTCGTTCGATGAGCGCTTTCGATGCTTGAATAGGGGCACTCGGTGCGGGAAAGCTCACCATCAAAAATAAAGGTTGATCTGAGTTGTGTTTTTCTATTAACTGAGCTGCTCGGGTCGCAACCAAATCGGTCGCGTAGCCCTCATCCGCGGCCGGTTTTTGCCCCAAAAACCAATCGGGTTGACCGGTAATATTGACTTTTTTTAAATGATCACCAATGGGTGTCAAATTCCCATAAAAATAGTCAAACCCCTTCCCCATCGGCAGATACTCCTCGCGAGTATGGCCAAGTAGCCAAGAGCCAAGATACGCAGTCTGATATCCCCCTGCTTTTAACCGGGCCCCCAAATAATGACCGGACTCCGGTAAACCATACCGGCTCCAAGGCAGTAAAGACATCATTTGAAAACCTAACCGATATGGGTACTGTCCAGAAAGTATCGCTGCCCTGGTGGCCGATGACGAGTGCATCGTATAAAAGCTCTCTAATCGAGCCCCATTTTTGGCAAGACGATCTATGTGCGGCGTTGACACGCGTCCCCCGTGAAACCCAACGTCTCGCCACCCCAAGTCATTTGCCAATATATAGACGACATTGGGTTGAGTGACACGAGTCGACGCCTCTTGCGCCATCACCAAAGTGGTGGCACTCAATAAAAGAAAAACCAGCCAGACACGAGACAGAGACAACCTCACGTGAAGCTCTCCTTCGAGATAATCGGCGGCGCAGCATTCAACGTTTCTTTCGCAAAGCCAGCGGCTTTTTTGTATTTCTCCATAAATTCATCACGTTCCGGCTGAGTGATGATCTCGTTGATGTCTTCGAACACACCGCCACAACGCTCGTCTACGATGCTGAGTAAACCAAACGGACCCGAGCCGCGATTACGTAACACTAATTCCGAAATTGGACCGCACAGGGTTTCGTCATAATGCTTTAACGCCGGTTTCGAAATACCGTGTTTCAAAAATGAGGCAGCGAGCATGCGCGCATCCACAATTGCCTGGCTCGCACCATTCGAACCCGTGGGATACATAGCGTGCGCAGCATCCCCCAAGAGCGCCACAGATCCATCGACCCAAGTCGCCACCGGATCGCGGTCAATCATGGCGTTTTCATAGACTTCTCCTGAGCCATTTAATAGCTCGGGAACATTCAGCCACTCATAAGTCCAGTCGCGAAAATAATCAACGAACGATTTATCTTTAACCTGTTGAAACCAACCAACATTATCTCGCATTGACGGATCATCATAAGTAATCTCGGCAATCCAATTAATTTCAGCCATTCCGGTCACTGGGTCTGCTGGTGAAATAGGATAAATCACCATCCTTTGTCGATCAGCGCCCAAACCAAGAAACGACGCTCCAGTTCTCACTGGCTTTGCGATGGTCGTTCCTCGCCACATCAACGCCCCACCCCAATGAATAGGAGGCTGAGTGGGGTGCATCTTTGCTCGGACCTCGGAATGAATACCATCACACCCAATTAACAGGCTGTGTTTGGCTACGCGAACCTCGTCTTTTTCTTTGAGAACAACCTCAACGCCGTTGACATCAAGATTCGTGTAACCAATTACTTTGTGGCCAGTTTGAATACATTGATGGCCAGCCCTCTCGATCAGCTTCTCATACAACAGCATGTGAAATCGGCCACGATGGACCGCGAATTGAGGCCAGGTGTACCCCGCGAAGAGCCCGCGCGGCTCAGAATATATTTCACGACCATTAAGACCCACGAGTGCCCATTCCTCAACTGGGACACCAACGCTCTTCAAATCATCCTCAGAAAACCCGAGTTCAAAAAGTTCTCGCACCGCGTTGGGTTGCAGATTCACACCAACACCCAGAGGCCGCAACTCCGAGACTGACTCGTAAATCGTGAAGTCAATTCCAACTTGATGCAGCGTGAGACCTAAGGCCAATCCTCCAATTCCACCGCCAGCAATCGCGATACTATCCGAACTCATCTACCCGTTCCTTGTTCACGATCCTCACCTGTTCACACATGTTTTTCATACTGCGTCTATTCTAAATAACATTAATATCAAAATCAGAGGCATCACGAAGTGGAGACAAATCCTAAACCTGGTAGTCAACCCATTGATCTTTTCATGTTTCATGCTGCAGCCACCGGCCCCCGTAGTCTGGATACGCTCAGGAACCAACTAGATGATGGTCGATTGAACATAACCATTCCAAATTTGACGGCTCATCACAACATCACAACACCCCGAATTAAAACCCATTTAGTCGATATTTCTGCCCATCTCGAACTTCAAGATCTGAGTCAAACCATATTCTTTGGGCATTCGATGGGAGGCCTCACGGCACTCTCGATTGCAAACGAAATGAATAAAAAACATAATCCGCCTCGAGCCGTTATCCTCTACGAGCCCATCCTGCATGGCGTGTTGGAACCGGACGTTGATTCGGATAAATCTGCGCTGGATTGGGATCGCCAAATAGTTGAACAGATGCGGTCGGACTTCACAGCAGGAAATATTAAGTTAGGGTTATCCCGGTTCGTCTCGGCATGGAATGAGCAACAGTTTGACGATCTACCCGTTGCGGTACAAACAACGCTTCTAAAGGATGCGAAGAATTTGTTGGAAGACGTGATGGAGTTACCTCAAATAGCCCTGACGCTAAAGGATATCGAATCAATTAACTCCCCAATCGTCTCAATCGTGGGAGAGAATTCCCCCGTATTTTGTCAACGCGTGGGCCACAATCTCATGAAAGCACAAAACACTACAGTGCATTCATTGATCGGATGTGGCCACATGGGACCGATTTATCGGCCGGAACTTATCTCTGCGTTCATACAGCCATTCATTAAAGAAGAAAAGAACCTGCCTCACTAACCAAAAAATGATGGCCTACTGCTTGCCCTTCGTCTTTAATTGATAACCATTCCAAATAAAAAATAAACCACACACGCCAAGCGCAACACCCGCAACTAAAAAGAACAGCGAAGTTAAACCAGACGCGGTTCCGGACTTATATGTACCAACGAGCAAAAAAGATAACCCCAATAAGACACAACCCCACGATAATTGAAAGTTCGCTTTTTCACGATCAGAGGAAGACATACTAAATTCCTTTCACTACAGCAACCCAATTAATCCTCGACAACAATCTCTTGTGTCACGTTATCGACAACAACAGGGCTATCGAAAAAATGAATCATCGGATCAGAGTACCGCTCGGCTAGCCAAGCAACTCTCTCTTCATCAAACCAGGCTTTTGCATTCGCCATAGAGTCAAACAAGTAAATGCCTCCACCAACATGTCTCTCTTCGTCATAAAGGTAATTTTTTCGTATGAGCCCTGGGGTCGTTTGATACATTGACGCCGTTTCGAGGAATTTGCTCTTAAGATCTGAGCGTGATACCTCCTTAGACAATTTAAAATTCACACTCACAATAACCATTACAACCTCTCTTTATACCGGTTACGACACTCAAATTTAAAAGTTTTCAGACCATGGTCGCAAATCGAGCTCTAGGGTCCACGCGCTGCGGTGTTGCGTGTGTAACAACCAATACGAATCTGCGATGGCGTCAATATTGAGCATACCATCTGGACCTCGCTGCTCTTTCAATTGAGGCGCCCTTTTGTTCAGACGCTCTCCATCAATCCCCCCATCAATGACGATATGGCCAACATGAATATTTTGGGGACCAAATTCTCGAGAGAGGCTTTGCGCGAGGTTCCTAAGCCCGCCTTTCGCTGCGGCAAACGGTGAGAATTTCGCCTTACCACGCAGGCTGGCTGAGGCTCCAGTAAACAGGAGCGTGCCTTGATTTCTTGCAATAAAACCAGGCAAAACAGCTTGAGACAACAAAAATGCGCCGAGAGTGTGCTCTCTCCAATGTGTCGTGAAGGATTCCTCAGAGACGTCTAAAAATGGCGACGGATTATTACTGCCAGCGTTATGAACAGCGACCCGCACCGGAGCCACCTCCTCAGCGCAAGAAACGAAATGCCTCATATCCGCAGACTTCGTCACATCACCAACCACCATCGTGGACTGAGGCTGAATCGCTTGAATCTCAGCTAGCGTAATCTCAAGTTTCTCTTTCGAGCGGCCCGCAATCACAACCGCGTAACCCTCACGAGCAAATCGTCGCGCGATCGCTGCGCCAAGCCCGTTTGCAGACCCAACGCCTGTCACGAGAAGGGACCCTACACTATCTTTCTCGACGCTCATATCGTATTCCATACCCTTTAAACTCTTCAGAAAGATTATTATTCATGAAACAATCATCGCCTTCAATGTCTGATCGGAAGACATAATTTTCTTAAAAAAGCGAGGTATCATTGCGGTTTTTTCTCAAGGATTAATTTGAGTACTAGTGAAGATAATTTCAGTCTGGTCGATGCCGCAGAAGGCCTAAACGAGATACGAAATAACCTTAAAAGAAATGGTTATGCGCTCATTAATCAAGTCGGGCTAATACAGCTTTCAGGCGTATCGAAGGAGTCTCTAGGCGCCATTGAGCCCACTTGGAACGATCTACCAAATGACAGGTATTTGAAAGATGGCGGTCACTACCGGCGTCGAAGGCACGCGAGCTTCGTCCTCGATCAAAGTCAATTCACCCTGCACCCTCACCGAGCACACTGGCAGCCCGTTTCCTACAATGCGCTGCACGGAGGCTTGGAGCGTTGGTACGAACCCTTACAACAAAATGTAGCAAATTCACCGGCACTCACAAGCATCGCTTTGTGGTTATACGAAGTCGTCGCGCCGCTTTCCGCGCATAAAAAATGGTTTGGTGAGGCTCATCAATTTCGTATTGATACCACAGGCGGCATCGGCAGACCCACACCAGAAGGCGCACACCGTGATGGAGTAGACTGGGTCGCAGTCATTCTCGTCAAAAGAAAAAACATCAAAGGCGGTGAAACAAGAGTGTTTGAGGCCGATGGACCGACGGGTTTTCGATTTCAAATGAT
This sequence comes from Candidatus Eutrophovita brisbanensis, assembly GCA_038147395.1. Classification (GTDB taxonomy): domain Bacteria; phylum Pseudomonadota; class Gammaproteobacteria; order Burkholderiales; family Eutrophovitaceae; genus Eutrophovita; species Eutrophovita brisbanensis. The sequence continues at coordinate 1,405,100 of JAYQTM010000001.1, forward strand.
GGAACCATGGACGGTCCTACTGATGGATGACAAAAGGGTCATTCACGAAACAACGCCAATTCAACCCACAACCGACGTTGGTTATCGAGATACCCTTGTTTTGACGTTAAGAGGAGACGGGTTTCTCGAAGAGAAAAGTCCTAATTAGCGGCACTAAAGGCAAGCAGATATCTGCATCACTTTCAGTCGTCACATGCAGAAAAGGTAAACATCTTGCCAACTAAGGCATCAGGGATCGGTAAAGAGAAGACTCGATTGAGCGTCCATGATTGTCGAAAATCAAATATCTGATCGCCTGCACCAATACTGGCTTTCCAATCAGTGACACGGCGAAAGCCTGCGACGTCATCCGGATTCCAAAGGAATCCTCCGATCACGTATTGCGAATCCTCACGCTGGAGGGTTTGAGTAAACGCGAAATCAACTCCATCAAAATGTACCCTGTAAGTTCGATAGCCAGACAACGTCAGCCGACCGGGGACCTCTGACATTTCAAGACACGTATTTTTACCTTGCTCGTGCCAACAATCATAGGTCTCCATAATTGTTGCCACGGATTCACCATCACTTTCGATCAACTTTGTTCCCTGAGTGCAGTCGCGAGCCTGCGTGACCGACGTAGTCACCATCAAACAAATGACAGCGCTCACCAACGAACCCATAAATACAAACTTTGAAGTGCTCAAAAAAGAGGAAGTGGCAAAATTATCAAACCAATCAGTTAGCATCCGTATCACTTAATTTTTTAGCTTCCAGCAACTGCAGCTCAGTCATTTGGCTCTCAAGCAACTGAATCATTTCGGCCGCATCGGTCTCCCCCGCATGAAGTGCCCTTGAAAACCACACGTAGGCATTCACAAAACTGTGTCCTTCGTTTCGATTAGGTCCTTGATAGTACCACTGACCAAGCTCATACAATGCGCCAGCGTGATTGTGTTTTACCGCTCTTTTGCACCAATAAAAAGACTCAAGAGTATCAACGTCAATACCAAGACCATCTCGATACATGAGACATAGCCAATATTGTGACTTGACGTGTCCTCGTTGCGCAGCTCGGGTGTACCAGTCCACCGCACGGCTCGCATCACGCTCAACTCCCTTACCGTCGTGATACATAACTGCCAAACAGTACTGCGCCAGCGTGTCACCCCCACGAGCGAACTCTTCTAGCGTTTCAACCTCAAGTCTCTGGTCATCACCAAAACGACTGGAGCACTCGTCGTAATCGTCTTGAGCTTGGCATAACAAGCTCGCACATAAACCGACTGCCGCAATCACAAACCGCATCTTTCGTAGGCCTCTAAAACAATAGAGCAATTCGGATTAGTACAAGACATATGAGTTCCACTGAAATAATTCAAATCAAAGTCCTTGAAGCTTAGACTTAAATCCACAGCTACCCCTAAATAAATGAACCAATTCCCTCAAAAAGATACGAAGAGACGTATGCCCAGTAAAAAGGACAAGAAAAGAACCGCCCTGTCGCAGGGGGACGTCAGTGACATTATTGCAATGGCACTTTCCGACCACGCCTCTTTCAACCACATTCAACATATATACGGTTTGTCGCAAGACGAGGTAAAGACACTGATGAGGACTCAGTTGAAACGTGGCTCGTATGAAGCGTGGCGTCGTCGTGTACGAGTGTTCTCAGATAGACGAGCGCATTACAAGTAGCAGCCAGGCGCACCCAGGGCAAGCACTTTTAGCCTTCAGCGATATTCTCGCAGCACGCGAAATCCCAGATCATCCGCGCGAGAAGTGAGCGAGCGAAAAAACGATGATTCGAATACGAATGAGCTCTCATTATTCAGCCACGAACTGCCTCTAAACCCCCGCAACTCGCAGTCCCCTCCAAGCCACGCTTGACCATCTCTCGGGTAAGCAGCCCTAACAATCGGGCCCGCACAGTCTTCAATCCACTCAGCCACGTTTCCAATCACATCATAGACACCAAACTGATTCGGATCATACCGACCAACGATTGACACGCCACTCTCACCATCATCACAAGGTGTAGTGGACAAACCGAGTTCCAGAGATTTCTCAGCCGCTTGGTCATACGTATTGCCGTGGCGACAAATCTCCGAGACATCAATATTGAAATAGCGATTCATCCCACGCCCTGCTCTCGCCGCATACTCCCATTCGGAATATGAGGGCAAGCGATACTTAAACCCTGTTTTTTTGGATAACCACCGCAAATATTGATTCACCTCTGGCCAACTCACATTCACCACGGCGCCTCGAGGCGCGGCTGATCCCCCGAGTAAATCCGCACATTCACCAGCACTGACACACTCTGACCACTCCCGATTCGTCACCTCAAATGTGCCAATCGCAAAAGCATAGTCAAACGTCACCGTGTGATAAAGACCCACGTTATGGCCTCGCCCCGACGTTCCGGGAGGAAAACGCATATCGAACGATCCACGTGGAATCACGACGAGCTGTGGACAACCATCACAATCGCGGATTATTTGCCCTTGCTCTGGATTTTTCGCGAAACACACCCCCTGGATGCAAAAAAACAAAGTCGCTATCAGGAAGCACACATTGATGTTTTTGTGCACATTCTTCATCCTGCTGACCGATTTAAAAAACTAAAGACCATCAAGAAAGGTTACCTCAATTGGATTTATCGGTGGAACCTTCGCAATGCATCATGATCCATAAGCTTTTTTATTGAGGTCCTTCAAACCGTGCTCACCGTGTACTACGACGGCTCATGCAATCTTTGCTCTAGAGAAATTCAAGTCTACATGCGTGCAGACACACAGAAAGCCATAAAGTGGTGCGATCTCGCTGACCCATCGATAGACCTCACAAATGAGCCATTTGAGCGTATCGATGCACTTAAACAACTCCATGTAAAGGACAGCTCCAACCGATACCATATTGGAGTCGATGCCTTCTTAGCAATTTGGAAACAGCTTCCCGCTTGGGTCTGGCTGTATCATGTGGCGCGCATAAGGCCCGTCAAAATAATCCTAAACAAAGCTTACGCTGTATTCGCCAAACACCGTTTTAGGCGCTCTATTCACTGCAATATGATCAATCAAAAAAAGGGGGAATTGTGATTCTTTTTCTTGGTGCAGCACTTGGCTTCGTATCGGTCGCGTTTGGCGCGTTCGCTGAGCATGGCTTACGAGAGAACATTTCAGCTGAGCATTTTCGATTTCTGATGACCGCTGTGCGGTACAACCAAGTGCACGCAGCCGTGATCACTGCAATCGGAATCTTTCTTTTGAGCAAGACGACTTCTCCGATCAATCAACACCTTCGGTGGTCAGGATCCTTGATCTCCTTGGGGACAATGCTGTTTAGTTTCAGCATTTACCTTTCGGTCATGTTCGACATACCCGCATTGGTCAACATCACTCCAATTGGCGGCATGACAATCATGGCAGGATGGTTATTGCTCGCGTACGCCGCAGCCCGTGCAACAAAGGCAAATCGTTAGATCGCCTCAATTAATCGTGGTCCGCTAAATATTCGTCAGGCTTGTCACTCGCCACACATACCAGACAAGAGGTCCGTCGTCACTTCACCCTCAATGTAGACGTTCTGCCGATAAATCTGAAATCGATTCGACTGCATATCCACAACGACGTGATGCTCCAGTGAATTCCCGGAGACTTCACTGAGGGCTACGCCTCTAACATATTCAGGATTTGTGGTCGTCATGTTGTAGACGTGTTCTTCGCGACCTCGGACCGTGATGACGCGTGAGTCATCGTTAATTTCGATCTCAAGCTTTGACAACAAAACATCCACTGAACAAGAAAGCGTACTCACCTCACCCCGAGCTAAGTGGGGGCAATGAGCAACAAACAGAGCACAATTTTAACTATTGACATCCGATTACCTTGCATTGGATAAAAAACAAAAACAACGCTACACCTTATTCCAGTCAGCATTAAGTGTATCAGCCGCATAATCCTTTGGCATCCCCTCGAAAAGGTGGTGCCTTCTCTTTAGCCATAGGAGTTCTCGTTGAGCCTCACGAAGCTTCGCGTTGATCTTAATTAACTTCAAAAACAACACGACATAGACGACCAAGACCACTACAAGAAACACACAAAATAAAAAAATATTGATAAACACACCATGCCCTAACTGATCACATCAAGGAAACAGCAATCGCACGATTAACTTATCACGCGTTACTGATTAAACGAAACTTTTTGGAGAGCCAAAACTCTGATCCAAATGATAAAAAATTCCTTCAGTTCAGTTCAAGCCCAACTTTTGTTTATCGTGATCTCTCTTGTAGCGATAAGCTCTTTCGCTGAACCTCATCGCATGAATGCGCAAGACTTACCAGTTCCGATTGACGACTCGCAAGCGGTCAATCAAGGAGCATCCATCTTCTCAGAGAAATGTTCGGCTTGCCACGGTGGTAGCGGTGTTGGAACCGGAAGAGCGCCGTGCGTGAGTTGTGGAAAATACATCTTTCGGGGCAACACCAACAGCGAAATCTACGAAACCATTGCAAATGGCACTCCCAGAAACGGCAGTCGTGGTGGGAAGATGGGAGCATTTAGCAGCATTCTCTCTCACGAGGAAATCCTCAACGTCGTCGCGTACCTAAGACATACAGAGGCCGAGCGAATCGCTAGAGGGGAAATCCCCGATCCTTACGCCGCGTCTGACGACGTCCTCGTATTTCCAGAGTGAATGAGCCCCTCACTTGCCAGAACCAAAGATTCAATCCCATACCTTACTCTCGTACACTCGCACAGCGCGCTTATACTGAAGCGACGATCGTGCCGCTGCAACGTCACTTAACCCCTCTTTGTTTTCCAGTTGTATCGTGAGTTTGTCGAGTGACGACTTTGCGCCACAAAATTTTTGGCAACTTGCCATCACTTCATCGAATATAAATTGAGCCTCATCAAAACGACCGATTAATACACACGTATTTTGATAATCAGGGTCGTGAAACGCGAAGGTGTCGTCGCTTTTATATTCAAAAATTCCTTGTAACTTGCAGGCGTGACCGCTTTGGTGCGTCGTGAGAATATCGGCGTAAAACGACAACGGCTCGACTGGCACTAACCGGATCACATCATCGACTTGCCTCATTCCACCATCTGGCAATTGAATCTGCACTGTCTCCCTATATTCGCCTACCCATCTCTCGATTGCGTTCTTGGCGTTACCCGGATCACCATGACTCCTGTAAAGATTCGTCGCGTAGGCGGAGGACTCATTCGCACGCTCGAGCATGCCTGTGAGACGGTCAGAAACACAGTCTCGGATTTTCTCTCGCCCGACACATTGTTGAAACGCATGAAAACCAAACTGGTATGCACCTAATTTATAGTCAATGAATCGTACTTTCTTTTTAATACGCGCAATGTGTCGATGGATCTCATCGTCGGTGCACCACGCGTGAAGAAAAGGCGTGCCAAGCAACGAATTCTTGACCTGGCCATAGCATTCTCGATAAGCCTGTTCCTCAGAAACAATCGTTGCTGCAAGTTCATCATAAAGTGCATCCATACCAAGGACTCCAGTCGGAAGCGCTAACAAAAGAATCACGTAAAGTCGCTGAATCAAATTCATACTCCATCGAAAAGATCGTGGTGATAACGGGCAATCAAGTCGTTCGACCGCGCATATTCATCAAATACAATACAATTTCAGATCCAAAAACATTGGACACACATATTTAAACATTTAGGAAACCACATGTTTCACGAATTTAAAGAAGAAGCGTCGGTTTATAAGCCGAATCAAGACAACCTCATTTTCCCTACCGCTAAAACATGCGGCAGCTATGAGGAACTTCGCCAAGAGTTAAAAAAGAAACTTGTCGTGGCATGCCGCGCATTTTCATATTTCAAATTTGATTATGGCTTCGCTGGTCACCTGACAGTCAGGGATCCAGAACACAAAGATTTATATTGGACAAACCCAATGGCGGTCCATTTCCGGCACGTCAAACTGTCGAACCTAATTCTCGTCGATCATGATGGTCACGTGGTCGAGGGCAAATACTCCGTCAATCGAGCAGGCTTCGTCCTCCACGCAGCGGTTCACAAGGAGCATCCAGAGATCGTGGCGATGTGTCATGCACATACCGTTCACGGCACGGCCTTCGCATCACTGGGTAAACCTCTTGATCCGATCACACAAGACGCATGTGCATTCTATGAAGATCATAACGTTGTCACCGAGGCGGCTGGCGCTGTTGCCGTATCGGAGGACGCTGGTTCAGATGTCGCTAAAGCATTCAAAGATGTTAAGGCAGTCATTCACCAAAATCATGGCCTATTGACCATGAGCAAGCACAGCATTGACTCAGCCGCCTTTTGGTTCAGTGCGCTGGAGCGTTGTTGCCAGCAAGAGCTGATGGTTCGCGCATCTGGTGTAGAACCCAAGCTGGTTCCCCACGACCGAGCGGTTTATAGTCGTGAAAATGTTGGTAGTGACTACATCGGCTGGCTTCACTTTCAGCCAATACATGACCACTTACTCAGCACCGAGAAAGACATGTTTGAGTAATTTGAGAGCTGGGACTGAGGTCACGTATGGTGTCTCAGCCCCTCTTATCCTTTGATCCATAGTGACAAAAAACAAAAAAATTCTTCTCGCCGTGCTCGCTATCATCCTCTTAGCTGCAGCATTAGTGGGGCCAATTATGAGTAATGTCGAGCGTCCCACGTATCAGCTTACTGCGTCAAACGGAGCGATCGAAATACGCGATTATGATCCACGATTGGTGGCTACAGTCACTGTGTCTGGACCTCGCAAGGACGCCATCCGATCGGGATTCAAGATTCTCGCTGATTATATTTTCGGTAATAATACGACCGCGTCAAACATATCGATGACAGCTCCGGTGGAGCAATCTCAAGGCGAAAAAATTTCGATGACCGCACCTGTCGAGCAACAAACAGACGGGATGGATTGGAGAATCACATTTACCATGCCCAGTCAGTACACCATTGACACGCTCCCTAAGCCAATGAATCAGTCAATACAAATCGAGTTGGTTCCGGCAAAAACACAGGCTGCCATTACATTTTCAGGAATGAATTCGTCTGACAATCTCGAAAAACATGAATTAGCGCTCAAAAACCATATCGACAAGACTGATTGGGTCATCACAGGTCCCGCATACTACGCGTTTTATAACCCACCTTGGACCCTTCCATTTCTTCGCCGAAACGAGATTTTGTTCGACATTCGGAGAAAATGAAAAAACATTGAGGCCTATGTTAGAAGCCGATTATCGTGTTCAGGTGAAGATGGTTGGAACCCAACACTTTGAATGAACTAAAATTTGTTCTCAATAGGCCGCAGCCGAATGCGATGGAGTCGATCATGAAAAAAACCGTAGTCAACATCCTGTTATCTCTGTGTATGGGATTGTGCTCTGTGGCATCCTCATTTGCTGCAGACCTGCCACCTCCTGACGCTCAACACGTGCCTGAATGGATGTCTTTACGAACACTTATGTTTGGTGATCGCCCCATTCACACTGGAGACAGCTCTCAAGTCGCCATTCACGTGAACAAAAATATTGACGACGCATCAACCGTACCGATAGAAATCGAGAGTCGCTCTCAACAAACGAGGCAGAACTTCATTAAAAAACTCTATCTCATTGTCGATCAAAATCCCATTCCGACCGCAGTTGCACTGGACCTATCCCCATCAAATGGAAAATTACATTTTTCTACACGCTTGAGAATTGAAAAATTCACCTACATTCGGGCGATTGGGGAGATGTCTAGTGGGGAATTACATATGGCGAGTGCGTGGGTTGAAGTCGCTGGCGGATGCTCGGCACCGGGTGGTAAAAACACGGGCATTGATCCGTATCTTGGGAAAATGAAATTTAAAATGGCCAACTACCGCAACACCTTTAAAGGAGACAACGGTGAGCGGTTCTACCGGGTCCAGATGGATAAGCCAAACGTCGTCAAAGTTCAAGTCAGACACCCGAACGAATCCGCACTGGCAGCGGACATGGATGCTGACCGCAACCCCAATTTTATTGAAGAACTCGATATCACATACAACGACGAGAGACTCATCGCAGGCAAAATAAATTTTTCGATCTCAGATAATCCGACATTCAAATTTCATTTCTCACCTCACGACGAGGGACAATTAGTCGTCAGTGTCAAGGACACTCACGACAATACGTTCACGCAACACGTCAATGTTCTTAGTAGAAAATAAAACTTAATCACCACTCAATATATTCTGACTTTTGGAGGCAACTATGGCGTCGTTTTTTGAACTTCGTATTTATCAGGTCCAACCAGGGAAAATGCAAGAATGGTTATCGTTCATGGAGGAGATCGTCATTCCCTTTCAAGTCAAACAAGGAATGGTGATCCATGGGTCATTTACCATGGACAGTACCGATGAATTCTCCCTTAGAGATGGAGAGCGCGTCATGGACTCAACGCAAAAAGGTGAAACGTACGTGTGGATCAGACGATTCGAAAGCACTGAACAAAAAGAAAAGCTGTACAAAGCAGTTTATGAGAGTGAGGAGTGGGTGAACAACATTGGGCCGCGTGTGGGAACGCTCATCGATCGCAATTCTATCGTTGTGCATAATTTGAGCGCGACGGCGCTGTCCGTCATGAAATGACCGATCAGAAGCGACATTGGGTCAAAAAATCCACAACACGAATCGCAGCGCTGGCTTTAGCCACCTCTCTCTTTGCGCCGGTGGTTCACTCGGTGCCAAATCTAGAGGAGCGTGGACCTTGGGTTGAGTATTTTCTCGACCAGATATCAGGTATCAGAGTAGAAATTTCCAGATTGGAATCTCAGGGTGTTGTCGAGGAGTTGCGACGCGACCAAGCCCGAGACGAGGAGATTCAAAAGCTACAACAACAATTGGATGAGCTTCGCGACCTAGTTTTAGAGCAACAGCAATATATCGAACAACTAAAGGCTCAACAAAAATAAAAAAACCCCTCCCGATTACGAGAGGGGTTTCGAATCAAACTCGATTACTTAGTGGCTGTAATCTTGTAGATTTCACCTTCGTCTGTGTTTGCATACAATGCGCCATCAGGACCCATTGTCACACCACGATAACGCTTTGACTCAACTGGAAGATGAATCACGCTCTTGATCGACTGACCGTCTTGCGCGATGTCATACACATCGAGTCTCATACCGGCAGGTGTTCCGCCGAATGCGATACCCATGATGCCAACAACTGCACGACCCTCATACATACCCCACTGCTTGCCGCTTAGGAAAGCAATTGAAGATGTACCTTGTGAGTAACCGTTGTTCTGCCATGCTGGTGGCATAAGGTCTGGGAAGCGTGTATCACTCATTGGCATGTAAGCTGCACGAACTGCAGGAATCACGCCCTCTTTCTGGTTAGGCATATATCCACAGTACTCGTCTGGACACTCACCTCGGCCGCCTACGTTCTGGCGAGGATCCCATCCACCGTTCTTACCGTTAACAAGCATTGTGAGCTCATCGTTGTGCCATGGACCATGCTCAGCCGTGAAGACTGCACCGTCAGCTCGGAATGCAATACCCTGAACGTTACGATGACCGTACGTGTAGATACGCTTATCAAAGCCAGCTGGTGGGTTGTTGTCTGGATGAGCATTTCCGTCTGTGTCAATTCTCAACACCTTGCCGCAAATGAGCTCAGGAGACTGTGGGCATACACCACGGTGTCTGTCACCAGTTGTGATCCAGAGTGATCCGTCAGGACCAAACGTTGGTCGGTTACCGTTGTGAGCACCGTTACCACCAAATGGGTGGTTGGACTCGAATGGCTTGAACTGGATATCTTTGACGATATCTGTTCTGTTAGAAACGCTCTTGAAGTCGTCGCTGACTTCAAAACGCATCACGATGTTTCCGTCGCAACGCTCAAAGTTTGTCTTACAACCGTCGCCATGGTACTTGGTCGATGCTGATGCGACGTAGATTCGTCGGTTTTGATCGAAGTTTGGATCAACCGCGATTCCGAGCATACCAGCCTGGTTTGAGCAGATTAGGTCTGAACCCATTCCTGCGTAGCCGCTAGAGCCATTCATGCCGTAGAGTGCATTAACGCTACCGTCTGGCATGCGAACTGAGAAACCTTTACATTTCTCTGTGTAGAACATCGTGCCATTGCAAGAAAATCGACATCCCATGGGCTCTCAAGCCCAGTCATGACCGCCTCTTGCGTGATCTTAGGTACTACTGCACTCTTATGACCGTGGTGTCCTGCAAAGCTGCTTGTCGCAACTGCAATACCCGCTGTCACCAAGAGGGCTGCTGTAAAGCTTTTCTTCATCACAACTCACTCCCTAATTTAATTAATCAATTGATTATTTTTTTGTAACACTGTTCAGATAAGCCGCCAGATTCGCAATTTCGTCGTCGGTTAATGGTTTTGCATTCATGATCATCAGATCTGAATTAGGTCCCACTTTGGTACCTGATCGGTACGTGTTGAGCCGATCAACCAAATAATCGACCTCTTTCCCGGAAAGCTTGGGGTAACTTGCCATTCCCTTACCGCCAGGACCATGGCATACGTGGCAATTTTTTTCCTTAAACAACCGCTCACCGACACTGGCATCACCGGCGAATGTGCCTCCTGTGAAACCTACGGTCAGGGCCGCCAAGAAAAAACTTCTAAACCAAACTTTTACACGCATATCCCCTCCAGAAAGAACGAATCGAGCGGACGAAATCCGCACCTCGTATAGGTGCTTAAGAGTTAGATTAGTTCCAATAATCGTGAATTATTCTGCAAATATTTTTGCTGCACTGCGAAATTTCATGTGCGTTACGTGGACCTGCTTGACAGCTCCCTTTTAGAGGTATTAACTGGACCTGTGTCTCATGACATCGGGGCACATTGAATGAAGCTTCTCGATTAATAGAACCTGCAAAGGGTTCGTCGTTTCCACAAACGACGCTGACGAAGCAGTTTGTTCAGCTTCCTAAGCGTTTTAACGGTAACGATTTACTATGGAGGCAACATATGAACTTGAGCATCTCAGCGCATCACATCGACATCACCCAAGGCATCGAACATCACGTTCGCGACAAAATGCAGCGTGTCGACAGACACTTCGAGCATTCAATTGATGTTGATGTCATCCTTTCTGTCGAGCGCCACGAACAAAAGGCCGAGGCGAAACTGCATCTATACGGTAAGGACCTTTTTTGTGAGTCCACTAAGATAGACTTGTATGAAGCCATTGATGACTTAATCACAAAAATTGATCGGACGGTGCTCAAACAAAAAGAGCGGGTCAAAAAACACTCGACCGACTCAATAAGACACCTTCAAATGGCCGTGGGCCCAGTCTAAATCCAACTCGAAATCATCGCGCTTCCCCGTCGATCCGACGGGGAACAACTAGAACTGGAGAAACAACCCGAAATTAACGAGGCTGATTTTGTCATCCTCGAAATCGTACGTCTCGTACTCTAGCCTCGTAAAAAATAAGTCACTGATCGGAATATCAAAACCCACTCCTCGATACAAATCGGTTCCGTCTACCGTGATAGCGAAGATATCTGCACTACCCGCCCCGATCACACGAGATGTGTCCCACGAATGTAACCCATACTTTAAATAGGGCTTAACCGATCGGAAAGGAATGGTGAGCATGGCGCCGATGCCGTATGACGTCGATTCGACCACAGATGTGACCGTGGCTCCTGTCCCGTTTGTTGTCGTCACGGCACCCTTTGTAACCGATGACCCATTGGGCATCGTCAGTGAAACGTCTCCAAAATCAGCATATTGAAGCTCCATGGAGAAGAGTTTATGCAATCGATATCCAGTAATTACCTTAAAGCCCGTCCCCTGATCGTCAATTTCTGCACCACCGGCAAGAGACACGACACCATCGTAATCCGCTTCATAGTGAGACCAGGTCGAGCCAAAATAGAGCCCTTCCGCCACTGATGACGGGCTTTGAATCCCCAACAATGCGGCGAGAAAAAGTCCACATAATGTGTGTTTTTGTCCCATGAATCCCCTCTTTATGAATCGAACGAATGAAATCAACGGTTTTCATTACCGTGTGACGGCTCTTTTTTTTTGCTAGTTTACACGCTTATACAATTTCATTCGGCCGTATTGCGGAACAAGTCAAGCAACATAAATGAGGTAACCCCTGATGCAACTAAAAGTTTATTTATCTGGAGAAATCCACACAGACTGGCGTGATCAAATCACTGAGTCTTGCCGCCATTTGCCCATTGATTTCCTGTCCCCGGTGACCGACCATGCAGCGAGTGATGACTGTGGTGTCGCGATCTTAGGTGAAGAACCAAACAAATTCTGGCACGACCACAAAGGCGCGAAGATTAACGCGATACGTACCCGTCGAGCTATCGAAATGAGCGATGTCGTTGTGGTGTGCTTTGGTGAAAAATACAAACAATGGAACGCGGCTTTTGATGCAGGATACGCCGCAGCGTCGGGTAAATCACTGATTGTGATGCATCGAGCAGAACATCAGCACGCGCTAAAAGAGGTGGATGCCGCAGCGTTGGCTGTGACCGAAACCCCAGATCAGGTCGCGAAAATATTAGCGTATGTTTTAAACGGGGTTCTTCCCGAATAAATGAGGTCAGCATGGATAAACGAACACTTGGTAAAAATGGTCCGGATGTCTCAGCGATTGGGGTAGGCGCACTGTCCTTCTCGAATTTCTACGGAGAGGCGACCGATGAAGGGTCACATGAGATTCTCAACAAATCGCTTGAGATGGGAATTGATCACATAGACACATCAAACGTGTACGGTAACGGACGATCCGAGACCGTGATTGGCTCATTTTTGGAAAAGCAAGGACGGCAAAAAAACGAGTTATTTAAAATTGCATCCAAAGTCGGTATCCGCAGGGACGAAGCCACCGGTAAACGTTTTTTTGACAACTCCGAAGCACATATTCGAGAGCAGCTTGAGGGCAGCCTGAAACGCCTTGGTCTTGACACACTTGATCTCTATTACATTCACCGACGGGACGCCAGTATTCCAATCGAGGATGTGACTGGCACAATGTGTCAACTCGTCAAAGAGGGAAAAATTCGCGCCTTTGGGTTCTCTGAAATCGCACCCACCTCACTCATGTTAGCCAACTCCGTTGGACATGTCGCAGCGGTTCAGTCCGAATATTCCCTATCGACCCGCAGCCCAGAGATGGGACTCACTCAACTCACCAAAGAATTAGGTACCGCGCTTGTCGCCTTCTCCCCCGTCGGACGATCCCTACTGACGGACGACCCACATCCCAACGAACGGGCGCAAAATCTCGATTTCTTAAAGGTGAATCCACGTTTTCAAGAGCCCAATCTCACCCGCAACATTGAGGCCGGAGCCAAATTCAGAGCCCTTGCCTCTGATCTAGGTCTCAGTGCCGCTGGACTCTCGATCGCCTGGCTGCTACACCAAGACAGCAATATCATTCCAATACCCGGTACGCGATCGGTCAAACATCTCGCTGAGCTCGTTAAAGGTGCGAACTCAAAACTTGATAGTCAGACGCTCACAGCAATTGAAGCTGCGCTACCGATCGGATGGGCCCATGGGGATCGATATTCACCCGACCAATGGATGGCGGTCGAACGTTATTGCTAAAAGAAATCGCTCCGAGGAAAAAATGAACGAGAAATACCCAGGACCACTGGTCTCAGCAAATTGGCTTCACGAACATTTAGAGGACCCAAAGATCTGCATTGTTGATGCGTCAGTTCATCTTCCTGACACCGGACGAGACGCAAAACAAGAATACCTGAGTGAACATATTCCGAACGCGATTTTCTTCGACCTGAGTGATATTGCTGATCCTTCGAATCCTCTGCCTCGGAAGGTCCCCGCAGAGGATCGATTTTGCGAGAAAGTCGGGGAACTGGGTATTGACAACACAACCCACGTGGTTGCATACGACACTCCCGGCCTATACAGCGCAGCACGAGTGTGGTGGCTATTTAGACTGTACGGCTACGACAATGTCTCGATACTCGACGGCGGAATGACCAATTGGAAATTATCGGGATTGAATTTGACTGACAAAGTCGTGAAGCGGCCCAGCAAAAAATTTGAACCAGGAAAGAGACGAGACGTGCTGGCCTTGTCGCACGAAGTCTTACTTGCATCGAACGCAGGGAAACAAATTCTGGATGCAAGAACACCAGGCCGATTCGCAGGAACGGAATTAGATCGCTACCCTGGAGCTCGTCCCGGACATATTCCAGGAAGCAAAAACTTATATTGGAGTGATCTTCTCGACAAAGAATCGAGAACCATGTTGCCCGAGGAACAATTAAAAGAACTTTTTACACACACACAACTTGATCTCGATCAACCCACAATCCTCACCTGTGGCTCAGGACTGACCGCATGCATCCTAGCGTTAGGCCTATCAAAAATTGGAAAACACAACTGGTCTGTTTACGATGGATCTTGGGATGAATGGGGAAGAAACCATGACTTACCCGTCGAGTGTTCGGACTGAGAAAAAACCTGTGTCGTTTAATCAGACCACGTCTCTAGGCTTTGTAGGATTGGGGTCAATGGGACTACCCATAGCAACCAATATGCAGAAGTCTGGCCATGAGATGCACTTATATGACGTTGACGCATCAAAAATCTCAGCGTTAACAAACGAAAAAACGCATATCCGTGACTCCCCAAAAGAGGTCGCAGATAACGCTGACATTGTTTTTACGTGTCTGCCATCGTTAAATGTCGCTAACGAGGTCGCGATTGATCGACCGGATTCGATCATTCATGGATCAAAAATCAAAACGCTCGTAACACTTGGAACAACAGGTAGCGAATATGCGAAAAAGACAAGTGAAGAGTTAGCCAAACAACACATCCGATACCTCGATTCACCAATCTCAGGTGGTCCCGTAGGTGCTCGAGCAGCCACGCTCGCGATCATGTGTTCAGGTGACTTGGAAACCTTTCAGTATCTAAAGGCGCACATTTATCCTCACACAAGTCAAAGCCAGTTCTATCTTGGTGAAAAACCAGGACTTGCTCAGGTGATGAAACTTGTGAATAACATCAATTTATTCATGCAACTGGCAGGAACACTTGAATCCTTGACGCTTGGAGAGAAAGCTGGGCTTGACCCCAATCAAATGATTGATGTCATTAACGCCTCTTCAGGTCTCAGCCGATCAAGCGAGGTCTTTATTCCGAAACACATACTGAATCACGAATACAACTTCGGCGCGACCAACGCAATACTGCTTAAAGATTTAGAGCTCTGGGCTGAAGAAATTAAGCGATTCACGCCTCCTGACAGCATCGGCCGGGCCGCAATGCAGGTATTCCAACAGTCTATCGAAGAGCACGGACTTGATGCGGATCTTACCAACATCTACAAAACACTTCGAAAAAGTGCGTCATTGGATTAGCTCTGATTGAATAAGATCACGAGACCGTTCGGCTAATTGTTGGCGGCTCTGATTTTTAAATTCAAGCGAATCAAAGACGACGAGTCTCACCCTTAGACCCGGCGAACAAATGATGTGATCTAACGATGTCAGCAAGCTCATATCATCAACGTAAGCGGCTAACTGAGTGACTGCTCCCGATGGATCCAAATACTGGATGAGAACTGGGTTCACATTCACATGAGAGTCGATCGCTGCTTGAAATACAGAAGCGTGAAATGGTTGAGTACCTGTACCTCGGGTCGTCGTCCCCTCAGGAAAAACAAACACTGACCCACCGGACTGAGCGATCAATCCAATTTCTCGATTAACGTCCCTAAGCGCAGAGCGACTTGACCGGTTAATGAAGACTGTGCCAGTCATGTGCGATAAAAATCCTATTACTGGCCATGACCTGACCTCGGATTTTGACAAAAATCTGACCGAGCCCATGGACGATAACACCGGTATGTCGAGCCATGACACATGATTACCAACCATAAAACGACAATCTCGCCAAAGCACCCGCTCTTCTGGAATCACCCGAACACGGAGAACGAACAACAGGCTACGGTGCCAAAAAGAGGCAACTCCTCCTCTAAAGCGCAAACTCATTACAGGAAATAGAACTACAGCAATAAAGAGTCCGATCGTCAGTAAGAGAATAATCAAGGGATACTTAATCACTCTTCTTAACGTTCTGAGCAAAAATGTCACGATAGCGCCACTCAAACTAGCTTACAGATCGCCGCCTAGCGGTCGTCACACAGAGATGTCGCACCAGAGCTTAAATCAATCCCTGAAATAGAAGGCATATTCACCGAAGACACGGATACCGTACCTTTCGCTCGGAGCCATCTTGCCAACAGATCCCAAATCGGCTCACCTGAGGCGTTCTCTGAAACCGAAGCCCATCCAGCGACCTTGTAGGTCTTTGTCGCATCAATCAAAGTCTCACCAATACGCATATTTGACACACGATGCCCAATGGTTTCGGAGACATCTAGCGAGTAGGTCATTCCACCCACTCGGACCATATCACCGCCTTGTTGATAGTACGGATCCGCATTGAATAGATTATCAGCGACATCCTCAAGAACGTCTTTAATCTCTGCCCCAGTCATCGTCCTTACCGTTGAGTGAGAATACGTCGTCGCAGTTTGATCGAGCACATGCTCCATCGTGATAACACTGTGGGGCAAAACCGATGTTCCCCACCGAAAGCCCGGAGAAAAAGCGATCTCTGCGTCTTTTTCCTCCATCAGTGCGTCAAGAATCAATTGATCAAAACTCCCATTAAAGTTACCCCGCCGATATAAAAGTGATTCTGTAACGGCAAGTGGCTCGGACAATATATGTTCGTAAGGTCTCCTCACACGTTGAATCAACGCTTCCATATCCCGATCCGGCTCAATCGCATTCGAAAAAATCGGAAGCAAACGGTACCGAAAGTCTCGAACTGCTCCGTTTCGGTAGTCAAAGTCGAGAACGCCTAAAAATTTACCGTTACTGCCCGCATTGGTCACCAAAGTCTTCCCTGACCGGTTCGCAACAATCACCGGTTTTGGAACACCATCGTGAGTATGCCCACCAAGAATCGCGTCAATTCCTTCAACTCGAGATGCCAACTGCAGGTCAACATCCATGCCATTGTGTGACAAAAGGACAACGATCTTCGCACCAAGCGCGAGTGCTTTCTTAACCGTTTGCTGTAATTCATATTCCCTGATACCAAACGTCCAATCCGGAATAAGGTGCTTTGGGTTTGCAATTGGCGTGTATGGAAATGCTTGGCCGATGATGGCAACTGGCACTCCATTCATCTGTCTCATCGTGAACGCATCAAATACTGGATCTTCAAAGTCAACCGTTCGAATATTTTGCGCAATAAAGTCAACACGACCTTTAAAATCATGATTCACGACATGCTGTACTCGTTCAGCACCCAGGGTCATTTCCCAATGGGCGGTCATCACATCCACACCGAGCAGCAAACTCGCATCCACCATGTCCTGACCGCGTGTCCACAACGCTGTGCCAGATCCCTGCCAAGTATCTCCACCATCTAACAGTAAGGCATTCGGTCTCGTCGACCTCAAGGCATCAACCAGTGTTTTTATGTGTGAAAAGCCACCAACTCGTCCATAACGAATTGCTGCATCGTTGAAGTTCAAACAACTGAACGCATGTGCGGCAGCTGAGGATGGAGAAATATTGAACTCTTGGAGCAATGCATCCCCAACGAGATGTGGCACACGGCCACTCGCGCTACCGACACCGATATTGACACTTGGCTCTCGGTAATAGACAGGATTAAGTTGCGCGTGACAATCGGTCATGTGCAGGAAATGGACATTTCCAAACGGAGTCACACGATACAGCGACTCTAAACTTTCGCTGGCGAACGAGCGCCGCGAATCAAGCGCGAGGCCTGCAGCCGAAGCAAGCCCTAAAACCTGGATAAATTCCCGCCGACTAAGGCTCATCGATCTGTGAAGTAATTACTGGTTAACCGGCGAGTCTGGATCTAACAGTAAGCCCATCACATCCTTAATTTGCTCTTGAGTAAGAATCCCTTGATGTCCATACCTGGGCATGTTGGAGCACAGGCCATAACCTTGGGGGTTATAGATCTTTCCCCACGTATATCGAAGCACCTCATCGGAGTAACCTCTCATTTTTCCATAGCCCAGTAATGAGGGTCCGATCGTTCCATAGGAGAGCTCATCAGCCGTAATCTGATGACACGCATAGCAATTGCCACCACTGGGCACGTCAGCTTTATCGTTAAAACGCAATCCCTTACCGCTCTGCGCAATCTTCTCTCCTTGACGCCAATCACCAAGGAAGTGACCGTCTTCTGGATATTCGACCGTCTCTAATTGTTGTTTCATAACTTGAGTCGCCAAATCCGTTGAAATCGTTTGATCCGGATCGCTACACAGTTCCTGCACTTCATCCTGTCGAAGGACTCGTTCTATTT
This sequence comes from Candidatus Eutrophovita brisbanensis, assembly GCA_038147395.1. Taxonomy (GTDB): domain Bacteria; phylum Pseudomonadota; class Gammaproteobacteria; order Burkholderiales; family Eutrophovitaceae; genus Eutrophovita; species Eutrophovita brisbanensis. Next base: position 1,423,494 of record JAYQTM010000001.1, read on the forward strand.
TTACCGGCCCCTTTGAACGAAGGCTACTTTTTAACAACTGATTGAACTCATCATTCAAATCACTCGCTAATGTGCTTTGACCAAGAAGAAGTAACGAACAACCTAACCCAAGAGGAAACAGTGTTTTCATATCATCACCTCACCGTTTCATTGCTGGGGCATCAAACGTACCGCCTTCAGCCTTTTTCGCCAAGTACATCGTAATCGCCGTGATCAGATCAGTCCCATAGATCGCTTCAGGAAATCGCATCTGCCTCAAACAATCATAAAGCCGATGTTGCATCGTTCTCACCTCTCCCTGAGAGACGCGATAGGCAGGCCATGTCCCATAAATTCGCTGTGCCTGACGCTCGTCGTCAAAATTCGGCAGTTCCTGCAAACGAATTCTCATACCGTCCCCGCTGTGGCACGTCACACAACCAAAGTCGTGAGCTCCTGCTCGAAAATAAAAAAACTGACGTCCTAACTCATAAGCTTTTTTTTCATCAGGATGATTCAGTGAAACTTCAATCGTTCGACCACGCGATTGACCGGCTATATACGCGACCAATGCCTCAATGTCTGAGCTTTGAGTTGAGTTACCAAACGGGTGTGCGGTCGCCTGCTCCCAACTGAGGCCCTGAATCGTCATTCGGCAGTGAATCAGCCTTTGCTCCAAATCCATGACCTTGTTTGCATCTTCAAAGTATCGAGGAAGCCTCACATAGACCCCCTCGACAACACCTGGCCCTTCGCCAAGATCGCACGTCTCGAGGCTCACGTCATTAGGCCCTGAAGGAGTTCGCCAGATTTCCTCTCCAGTTAGCTCCCAAAGCTCGGCTGGATTCCCGTCAGCAATCAGCTCACGATACTCCTCGATACCATCTTTTGTCTCATCCGAAACCGCAACGCGAAACGGCAACAAAATGACGCAGATCAAAACGACTAGTTTCATTATGTGACTCACGAATAATTTCTCATTAACGACACGCTAGTGGTCAAAACCGAACACATGCACACAAACAATAAGCAGACTACGCGTTAAAGGCTAACACTGTTGGAGCCCGATCAAAACTTATATGACAGTTGCTCGGAGGAAAAGCTCGATTCCAGATATAAAAAAAGCCGGCTGTGCCGGCTTTTCAGAATCGTTGATAATCAATGATTCGCGTCGTGCGAGTCCGTAGACTCTTCCTGTTTCTTCTCTGGCGCTTTAATCTTGGCACCCGAGCGCTGAGCTGCTGACGTGCTGGAACTTGGCGCAATGCCTGCAACAGCGAAAGATGACGACAAAATAAACACAAATGAGACCATAAAAGCTAACGTTTTCATAACATTCTTTCCCCAAAATCAACTGCAACTAACGAATACGTCATATGACGACGCTGATTACTTGATGAACATAATACTTGAGGCAATACAAATTTTCACGAAAATTCGATCTCTTCAGGTACTCTCATCCATTGGTAAGCGACTCATTATCTTCCCCAAGGCGTGGTGCTCGCTTTCTCTCGTTATCATGGTCGCGAAATGCCTTGATAATCGGTACAGGTATCGCCGGAATTGGACTTCCCATCTCCTGAACTTAACTGCGCCTCAAACACACCACGCGCTTGAAACTGAGCATCCGCCAGAGCCTCGCTGACTGATTTTACGATCGTGCAACAACAATCCGCACGCCTGAGAATCGGCTCCCACTCAGATGAAGTTCTCGAAGCTATGATTGAGCGGACTGCTTCGATCGTTCTATCTGGGGCAATGAGATCATCTCGATGCTTCCCCCAATCCGATCGCATCGCAAAAGGCACTCCAAAATTTATCCTCTAGTGGGCCTGCCGCAACGAAACGTCCGTCTGACGTCGGATAGAGTTGGTATCGTGGAGAGCCACCCGTGAGTCGATCTCCACCATTGTCGGGGTCAACGCCGGTCTCACTGGTCTTACCTAACGCCCACCAAAGAAACGGAAGCACGCCATCGGTCATGGAGATGTCGATATAGGCACCCTCTCCTGAAAGATCTCGTTCTCTCAGTGCCAGCAAAATATTCATGACAGCAGGATAAGAGCCACCCGCAATATCTGCGATCAATGCCGGAGGCACAACGGGCGAGTCTTGCGTTCCAGAAGCCAGAGAAAGTAGACCTGCCTCACCGATGTAATTGATGTCGTGTCCGGCCAAGTTTTGTTTCGGTCCGTCTTGTCCATAGCCAGAAATCGAGCAATAGATGATCTTGGGATTGATCATTTTCAGTGACTCATAATCCAGCCCCAGGCGCTTCATCACACCCGGTCGAAACTGCTCAACGATGATGTCCGAAGATTCAATCAACGGCGTTAATGTCTGAATTGCATCACTACCTTTTAAGTCGAGTGTAAGACTCTTTTTACCCCGATTAAGCAATGAAAAATTGATGCTGCTCTCTCCCCACTTAGGTGGGTAATAACGCATTTCTTCACCGAATTCCGGACGCTCCACCTTGATCACGTCGGCACCCGCTTCAGCGAGAAATAATGTCGCCATGGGTCCTGGCAACAGCGTTGAAAAATCTAAGACTTTGATCCCTCTCAATGGGCCTGACATGGTTAATCCCCTCTACCGTTGCGTCCCTGTTGACGCGAGAAATAAATAGCTTAAGATCGTAAAGGAAAAGAACGACAATTTCTCACGAGACCAAAACAGTCACGCAACTTTCAAGTGCAACAAGAATATGTATCGTTAGACGGAAACCGACGTCTTGCTTATCTATCCTGGGGCAATCCTCAATCCTCGGAAACGGTGATTTGCGTGCATGGTCTAACGAGAAACGCACATGACTTCGACGTTCTGAGCTCGACACTCTGTGACAAAGCACGAATCATCAGCATTGATGTTGCCGGTCGAGGGCACAGCGATTGGCTTGAAGACCCGGCAGCATACAATTACCCAACATACTGCTCGGATGCCAAACTCCTGTGCCAAGCGCTCGACATCGAAAGCGCCCACTGGATTGGCACGTCAATGGGTGGGCTGATTGGTATGTTTCTCGCGGCGGAGAACTCGGGCTTGATCAAATCTCTAGTGATGAACGATGTAGGACCTTACATCCCATTAGAAGCACTCGATCGGATCAAAACCTACGTCGGGTCTGATAAAACATTCATGAATATCGAGGCTGCAGTCGCTTACTTTCAAGCCACTTTGTCTGGATTTGGGCAACTGACAGACACGCAGTGGAACAATCTAGCGGTCCACTCGCTCGTCCAAGAAAATGGGACTTACCGTCTGAATTACGATCCACGAATAGCCAACAATTTTTCTACCGTATCAAATGACGTCTCACTCTGGGATGTTTGGAAAGAGGTAAATTGCCCAGCTCTCGTAATTCGCGGCTCGGATTCAGATTTATTGACTAAGGAAACCTGGCACCGGATGCAAACCGGAAAACCATTAGTCGAACTGATTAGCTTCTCGAACGTGGGTCATGCACCAGCCTTGTTAGATGATGAACAAATTCACGCGGTCGAGCGATTCATTGAAGAGCACTTCGAAAAACCTTGAGACTCTCATCAAATATGTTGCTAATCGACTGGGGAACCACATCACTAAGACTGTTTGAGGTGAATGACTCAGGCGAAATACTCGGCCACAGGAGATCGAACCAGGGAATCTCCCAGATTCATCGCAATCAATTCGAGACAATTCTTGTCGAGGAGATTTCCGCCTTTAGCGAGATCGAACATATCTTTTTATGCGGCATGATTGGGAGCTCTCAAGGCCACTGGCCAACAACGTATATAGAAACCCCGGCTGACAAAACCACTTACATCGAACATTCGAGATCAGTCACCAGCACGCATCCGCAACTTGCGAACCGCAGGATCGTCATCATGCCGGGCGTACGTCACGAAGACAAAACTGGAAAAATCGAGGTCATGCGTGGGGAAGAGGCGCAAATATTTGGGTTTTGCTCAACTCAACCGAATTTCAGAGGTACTGTTATTCTTCCGGGAACTCACAGCAAATGGGTACAAATTCAAGATGGAACAATTATCGATATAAAGACATATATGACAGGGGAATTGTTTCAAACAATTTGTGCGAACACAATTTTGCAACACACCACCGCAAGCGATAAAGAGATTTCTCCTGATTTATTTAGCCAAGGTGTGCGAGCGGCGATGACTGGCGAATCGATAGTCAACACCATGTTTCAATCGAGAACTCAGGTACTAAACGATAGATGGAACACCGCTGAAGCAACCAGTTTTCTATCTGGTTTATTGATTGGGAGCGAGCTTCACAATCAAGCCGGGATACACGAAACAATCGTGGTTATTGGCGAATCGAAGTTAGCTCATTTGTATAAAAGCGCATTCAAACATTTCAACGTGGATATCACTTTGTACGACGACTCAATTATTAGCGGATGCAGCACCTTTCTTCATCCATCTCATAAAGAGTCCCCATGACATTTGAAGAGGCTTTCAACGCCTGTCCGCTTATCTCGATCCTGCGAGGTATCGAACCCAATCAGGCAATACCGGTTGCAAACGCTCTATTCGATGCAGGCTTCAGACTAATTGAAGTACCGCTGAATAGCCCTAAGCCGCTTGAAAGCATCTCTTTGCTTGCAACTCACTTTGCCGGTCGAGCGATTATTGGTGCCGGCACCGTTCTCACTCCTCAAGAGGTCACTATGGTCGCCAAATCTGGGGGGCAGCTCGTCGTGTCTCCCCACTCGGATCGAGCGCTCGTTGAACGCGCGATGAACGAGGAAATCAAACCGATTCCTGGCGTTGCGACGATCACCGAAGCGCACGAAATGATTGTCGCTGGCGCCGACCACTTAAAGCTATTCCCTGCGGAACTCATCGACCCGAAACAAGTTGCCTCGTTTAGGCAAGTGCTGCCTAAACATACCCACCTCATCCCAGTCGGCGGAGTCAACGCAAGCAATATGGGGGGCTATTTAAACAGTGGGGCGAGCGGTGTGGGCTTTGGCAGTTCGCTATTCACACCGCAATTAAGCCTGGGTGAAATACAGAGTAATGCCGAAACAATCATCAAAGCATGGAAGACGCTTTGATAAACTTTCGCTGCTAATCGGTCCTGACAACCTTCAACGGGATATGGTTTTCAGGATCCAGACCAGGTTCGTCCATGGGGTCTTCCGCGGAGATCGGGCGAGGTAGCTGGTCTATTATGTTTTTCACATAATTTGGCAGTCCAAAAACCCCACGGTGCGTCTCACCGTTATAGAACTGCAAGTGATCAATTTCTCTCGCTCGTATACGGTCCTCAACCTCTTTTGAAGATAGTGACAATGGATCAGTCTTGTCAGACGCCGTTGCCATACCCCATATGGCGCCATACAACGGCACGTACACGAGATACGGGCGCACAACACCGAATACCGCGCTAAGAGAGCTGTAGATTCGGTGAAAGACGTTCGGTCTCGTCACGGGAGAGCCGAGATGCATTGAGAGCACACCTTCCGGCCCCAAAATTCGTTTGCAATGCTCTAAAAAATCAACTCGGTATAGCGCTTCTGCTGGACCAAATGGGTCAGTTAAATCGAGCATCATTAAATCGAACTGGTCCTGGCAGTCCTCGACGTACTTTTTCCCATCCGCGATCAGCACCTTAAGTCGAGGATCATCAAACGCACCTCGGTGAACGTCGGGAAGATGCTCTTTACAAAAATCGACAACAACCTCATCGATCTCAACCATGACAACCTCTTCAATGGTTGGGTATTTAAGATACTCTTCAGCAGCCCCACCATCGCCACCACCGATAATCAGTGCCCTTTTGGGCCCTGTGTGAGCGATCCCCGCTGGATGAATCATATTCTCGTGATAAAAAAACTCATCCTTATCCGAGGTCATGAAGTACTCATCTATGCGAAGCGTTCGACCAAAATCCGTCTCGAACACTTCGATATCCTGAAATGGTGACTTTCTATGAGCCAGCTGACGCTTCGATCTCACCCAAAACCCGATCCCGTCGTTGAGACTTTCGAGAAAGTATTCCTCTTGCTCTCGATCAGACATCCGTTACTCCCAAGAGATCACAAGCGCTCAACAGCGTGGGACTTTTCGAATTCCGGCTGAAACGTGTCAACGAGTGCTTGATACAGCTGCCGAGCACGAGGTCTGTTGTCTTGGGTGTAACTGCAAACATAAACATCCACAGTCACGTAGTTTTTTTCTGGCCAAGTGTGCAAACACATGTGCGACTCGGCAAGCACCACTGTTCCCGTGACTCCGCCCTCGCCACCGAATTGATGGAAGAATTCACCCACACTCGACAACCCCGCTTCTGACACGAGCTTCAAGCAATGAGCCTTGAGCAACTCGGCATCAAGCATGAAGGAGCTGTCACACTTCACATCATATAAGTCACCCATGACGTGAAGCCCGGGCGTCTCTTTGACGTGGTGTAGATGAACGACATCCGACGCTGCATCATTTGAAGCAGCACCAACAATGTGAAGACCAGTCTGGTCTTCGGTTTTCTGAAGCGTTTCTGTCTCCGTTGCGACCGGAAGAACCTTCTTCAATTTGAGATTACGCATATCACGATCTCCCTCCGTAATGCGAGACGATGTCTCACCGTTGCGTCGAGGACGCGTACCCAAACCGCGATTCCCGCCTAAGATTCACGTGGCTGCAATTCCCACTGAGTTTCAAAGACGACCCAGCGACCAGACAAAAACGACATGAACTGCTGGTCATAAAACTTGAAGGGCGAACTATACGGACTCGCCGGAGAATTTCAAGACTTTTGAGATTTTTTTTTGCATGAGCATGAACAGTGTCCACTCATGACAACAAGCTGTGTTCAGTAGAGAACAAAAAATACCCGCGACACTCCATCGAACCGTAGTTATAAAGATCGTTTAAACCTTTGTTTAAATGACTATTTTAAAGTGTTCCCGGGTAGTTTCCACCATCAATCAATAGGTTCTGGCCGGTAATGTATGAGGCTTGCTGACTGCATACGTAAGCGCAAAGCTGCCCGAACTCTTTCGGCTCTCCAAAACGACCAGCTGGGATTGAATTCATTCTGGCCTGAGACACCTCCTCCAATGTCTTACCACCCTGCTTCGCCATTGCCTCCATCCGAGCCGTCATGGTCTCCGTTGCAAAAGCGCCGGGCAAGATATTATTGATCGTGACGTTGTGCATCGGCGTTTGTCGAGACAGGCCAGCGATGAACCCCGTTAAGCCTGCTCGAGCGCCGTTGGATAAACCTAAGATCGGTATGGGTGCCTTCACTGCTGCTGAGGTGATGTTCACAATACGTCCAAATTTTCTGTTGATCATCCCGTCAACGACCGACTTAATCATTTCAATTGGAGTGATCATGTTGGCACGTAGGGCATTCTCCCAATCCTCCGTCGTAAAATTACGAAAGTCTCCCGCAGGTGGCCCACCCGCGTTGTTGATCAAAATATCTGGGTCTGGATTGGCCTCGAGTGCCTTTTTTCTTCCTTCAAGCGTTGTGATGTCGGCCACAACGGTCGTTACCGTAACGCCCGTGTTCGACTGAATCTCCGCGGCGACACCTCTTAAAACGTCCTCACCCCTTGCGACGATGACCAAATTAACACCCTCCTCGGCTAGCGCCTCAGCACACGCTCGACCTAAGCCTTTGCTTCCCGCACACACAAGCGCGGTTTTTCCTTTGATACCAAAATCCATCTTTATTCTCCTATCCCGACCTAACAGCTTTAAATTTGCTTATTATGATGATCGTGGGTTTTCGGCACGTCAACTCACACGAGCTATAATCACTTTTTATAAAAAAAGCTCCCATGAAATTAGCGAATCGTCTTCTTTTACTTTGTGTCTGTTACCTCCTGTCGGCGTGCGCGACTGGGCCCCACAGCCACGACCCGCTGGAACCAATCAACAGGGCAACGTTCTCGTTCAATCAAACGGCAGACACCTACGTACTTAAACCGGTTGCGAAAGGCTATCGTGCGGTCGTACCTACGGTGATCAGAACAGGGGTACAGAATTTTTTCCGAAATCTTGGTGTGTTAAACACAGCGTTCAACGACGCGCTTCAACTGAAAGGTAAAGATCTACCAGCCGATCTTGCACGATTCACAACAAATTTCATTTTTGGTCTAGGCGGTTTTTTCGATGTTGCGACTGACATGGGCATTCCATATCACCAGGAGGATTTCGGTCAAACGCTAGGCAGTTGGGGCGTGGGTAGTGGCCCCTATCTCATGCTACCGATACTTGGCCCCAGCACGCTTCGAGACGGACTGGCGAAACCAGTGGACTTTCTCACAGACCCGATCTACCACTTGAATGGTGAATCACCTCAGTGGGGATTGACTGTCCTACAAGCAGTTGACGCGCGTTCAAATTTATTCGAAGCCGAAGCCGTATTGAATGATTCCGCGATCGATAAATACAGCTTCATCCGAGACTTGTGGCTCCAGAAAAGAAGATTTCAAGTCTACGACGGTGATGTACCCGATAGCTCCAGCAGCGGAGGCCCCAAGTCACTACGAGAGCTTGAACTCGAAGAATTTGGCGAGTGACGCTAACGACTCGTTAACCAGATACCAAAAAATATGGCAGCTGCACCCACCGCGTGATACCCGAAGACCGATTCGCCTAGAAATATAACGGCAAGGGAAATCGTCAGCAGCGGCATCAAATACACGAATATTCCGGTCCGATTCGCACCAATTGTCGTCACACCATGATTCCATAGCATATACGCCAAGATAGATGGGACGGTACCGTAAAAAATCAGTGTCGCTATCGTCTGTGGATTAACCACAAAACCACCTCGCACCGAGTATTCCCACACATAAAAAGGCACCACAAAAGGAAGACTGAACATCAGTGTTGCTGCCAAAAATAATAGAGGTGATACGCCAACAGAGCGGGATTTCAGTAGCACGGTATACGTTGCCCAAAAACTCATGGCCAACAAAATCCAAAGGTCACCCGCGTTAAACGTTAAGGACTGGAATAAAGATAAATCACCTCGAAAGACGACAACGCCAACACCAATCGTGGAGAGCAGCAAGCCCAAGATTTGCAATTTTCGAATGGGTTCTTTGTTGACGAAATAAGACAGCACGAAAATAAATGTGGGCACCGCGGTATTAATCAGTGACGCGTTTGATGGTTTGGTGTATTGCAAACCAACGTAGAGAAACGTATTGAACGCGACCGCACCGAGTAAGCCAAGAAGACATAACTGGTAACGTTGAGCCCAGATAAATGACCACTTTGACTGCATTTCACGCCAGCAAAATGGCAGTATCAATAAAAACGCAATAAACCAACGCCAAAAACCCATCGCGACAGGACCGATATCATCCTTCATTGCACGGCCTACAATCCAATTCAATGCCCACGAAAACACAGCGAAAAATACGCTGATGTAGGCCAACAAGTCGCCGTTTTTTACCCTATGAAGAAACATCAGATCACCGTGGTTAGTGAAGAGTCGACCGCAACCTACTGAGGTCAATGATGCGTTGTTGAATATCCTCCAAATCAGTCACCTCGCCGGCCAACTGAAGATAAGTCTCATAGTCTTTCAAGGCAGACTGATAAAGACCGAGTTGTTGCTCAACGAGACCACGGTCACGATATTCAGTGGGTTGAATCAACCCAACCTCTATAATCCAATTAATGATCGACAAGGCTTTATCGTAGTCTTGATCCCGAAGATAAATCGCCTTTAAGTTCAGCAAGAGACGGCTCAAGATTGCTTTAGTCGGTGATTTGGAAACCAACGACTGAATCACGCTCGGCGACACCTCTTGGTATCCGAATTTCTTCAATAAATCCTGCAGCTCCCTCATCGACAACGATCGTCCGAACCCAAACGCATCGAGTAGCGCGTGTCCAAGCCCATCTTGATAGCGGATGAGGAAATGCCCGGGGAAACAAACACCGGATAAATTAAGTCCCGCGCTTTTTCCGATTTCGATGTACAGCAAAGATAACGTGATGGGAATTCCCTTCCTGCTCTCAATGACATCCGATAAACAACTATTTTTGGGATCGAAATAGTTCTCTGAATTGGGCTGGAATTGAAGTGTTTCAAAAAAATAACGATTCAGCACAAGCAGCTTGTCAGCGTTACTCGACACACCCTCAGCAACCTCGATGAATTGCTGTCTAAAACCATCAACCATATCGAGATACCGTCTCGCATCCATATCGGGGTAACGGTGTACGGAGAATCGAAGTGCGGTTTCGAACAGTGGGATATCCCGCTCCTCAGCTCTAAGAAGGGTCTTAAGTATGTCGTATGAACGGGAATTCATACTGAATGCCGAACAGCTTTAGCCGTCGCCGTCTTTAACAGGGGGTCGAAACAGTGCTGCGGCTGGTTTAATCGCTCTCTTCTCTGAGCGTCGACTGTTGTGTAGCGCTGGCTTGCTGGTTTGTCCATTCGTTTCGGACTGCTTGAGTGGTGCTGAGTTCACGCCAGGCTCATACGGCTCAGTGAAGAACGGATCTAACTGCTTGCGTTGTACCCTCTGATCACTTCGGCCCGCACTCGTCTCTCTTGAACCTCTCAGCGCAGGTCGTACTTCGAGCCGCTTTTTAATTAATTTTTCAACAGCCTGTAGCGATTCCCGATCATCTTCACTACAAAATGATATCGCCTCTCCGCTCTGCCCCGCTCTTCCTGTGCGACCGATGCGATGCACATAATCCTCTGGATTGTGGGGCAAATCATAATTAACGACAAAAGGAAGTTGCTCGATATCGAGGCCTCTTGCCGCGATATCAGTCGCAACCAGAACCGTCACAGAGCGTTCTTTAAAGTTTGCAAGCGCCGTCATACGCTCCGACTGGGTTCGGTCACTGTGAATGGCCTCGGCTCCCACTTGTTTATTTTGTAAGAAACGTGTGAGTCGATTCGCACCGATCTTGGTATTACAAAAAACCAATACCTGCTCGATTTCTCCGGATTCGATCAGACGCAGAAGTTGCTTCGACTTATCGTATTCTCCGAGCTCCATCACCGTATGCTTGATGGTATCGGTCACCGTGTTTCGTGGCGCCACCTCAATCTTAATGGGATCCTTAAGCCAGCTCGAGGCAAGCTTTCGGATTTCATCCGAATAGGTTGCAGAAAATAACAGCGTCTGACGAGAGCCTGGTATCAACTTCACGATGCGAGTGATGTCGGGCAAAAATCCCATATCCAACATGCGGTCTGCTTCATCAAGCACAAGGAATTCGACGGTGTTGAAGTTGACGTTTTTCGCTTCAATGTGATCGAGGAGCCTTCCGGGAGTCGCAACTAAAATCTCAACACCGGCACGCAACATAGCGACTTGTGGGTCCATTGGTACCCCACCAAAAACGGCACCAATTCTCAATGGCAAATGCTTCCCGTACGCCTTGGCACTCTCCTCGACCTGTGCGGCCAGTTCCCGAGTTGGCGTCAAAATCAGCGCTCTCACAGGATGTCTCGCAGGAGAAACGCTCGTGTTCGCATGACGAACCATTTGATGCAGCATGGGTAAGGTAAAACTCGCGGTTTTTCCGGTTCCCGTTTGAGCTGCCGCCATGATGTCTTGACCACCAAGCACTGCCGGGATTGATTGAGCCTGAATCGGCGTGGGCGTGGTGTAGCCCTCTTCTGATATTGCTTTGAGTAAGGAGCCGTCTAGCCCCAGGTCGGTAAATTGCATTCGGTTGTTTGGCGCGTGTGCTTACAGCGTGTGATTAGCCTGTGAAGGATGGGATGACCGAATCAAAATCCGGTCAGGATGGAGTATACCTCTTATACATCTTCTGCATATAAAAAAGGCGTCACTAAAGACGCCTTTACTAAAAACGATACGTATTCTATGCAGTTTTTATGCAATCACATGAGATTCGTATGGATATGGGCTGTTAGAATAACACCGTCAATATTTCTAAAATATTGATTTAGTGCAGTTAGTTACAGCGCCCCGGTAGCTCAGGGGATAGAGCAACCCCCTCCTAAGGGGTAGGTCATACGTTCGATTCGTATTCGGGGCGCCACCAACTGACCACACCGGACATTGGGCCGTCTAGATTATCTAATTTCCCACAGCAATCAGCTGATAAGTCGACGCCCGATCCGAGTACACAATCTTCCCAGACTCCTTATCAATGATTGTCGCACCAAGAATCAGCGTGTCGCTCGCATTCTGGATACGCAACGAAAAATGACGACTCAAATCAATGTGAAACCCCCGATCGTCCTCAAAACCACCCGATTCGTGGAGATTGTGCACTTTGAATATCTGTTTTCTCCCTTCGCTAACAAGCTCGATATCCGTGTTGATGTCATAGTCACCGATTAAACACGCACGAATATTAATGTGATCAGTGTTACTCAGACCACAAGACAAAATCAGCTCATATGGGGACTGAACCTGAGCCTCGGTCACATTGACGAGCACAGTCGATGCTACTGACGCTAAACTCAAAATCAGCCATCGCTTGTAAGCAAACCACGCTCTCATATCACCGCCCCTTTCATTCAATTCACCATCGGCAAGCGGATATCGAACGTGACACCAGATTGGTCAGCTCGATTGTTTACGGAAACAGTTCCTCCGTGAAACTTCGCTACTAGTCGCACAATATAGAGTCCCAGTCCAAGATGACCACGCTCGGCGGAGGAAGGCGCCGCCGCTCGATCTGACACCATTGAATCAAAAATTTCCTTTTGTTTTTCTTCGGCAATCAAAGGGCCTTCATTTGATACTTGAATCAATACCATCGAATTCTCCGACTTCACCATCACATCAATCGATGAGCGATTACCCGAAAAATCATGCGCATTTTCCACTAATTTATCCAACATTTGACACAGAGCTTCGGTTGACCCTCTGATCATCAAGGAGTGATCCGGTAACGACACATCGAATTCTCGATCACCGTAAACCCCTCTGTATTCATCAACGCTGTGTTTAATCAGCTGAACGACATCCAACTCGGTGAGTTCTTCGGAATTCAGTGATGCCTCAACATCGGACGCCTCACTCATTCTGCGCACAAGACTGTTTAATCGATCAAGCCCACCCTCTGCGCGACTCAAGTAGATGCGTCCGTCGTTTTCGATATGCGATCGACCAAGCAGTTCTAATGACGACCGCATCACAGCGATCGGCGTTTTTAATTCATGGGATAAACGCCTCGATAGCTGCTCTAAATACTGTGTATAGGCACTTAACCTCGCGCTAAAACTGGCTAGGCTTTTCGAGAGCTGACCAACTTCATCGTCTGAACGTCTGCCCTTCAATCACCTTAACGATCCTTCCCTCGGCGTCAGTTGCCTCCTGCGTTTCTGCCGCTAATCGACCGAGGCGCCTCAGATGCCCACCCATCACCAAGAAGAAAATCAGTGCAAATATAAAAATGATTAACACAAGTGTGCCAACTAAAACCAATGCTTCGTCGCGAAACTTAAGACTTTTGTTTGTTGTCTCCTCGACGAGTACAGCTCCAACAACGGTATCTTCGACCCGAACAGGATATGCCGCCCTGATCACCTGTCCGTGACCCATCATCGGATTAGCGAGCGTCACCGACTCTAACCCCTCAAGCGCGTTGAGGATATTCGGGTCATCCAACACAACGGTATTTTCTTCGATCTCTGGTAACGAGTACGGCCCCATATCTACAAACAGCCCGATAATCGGACTCAACACTGCCTCAATCGCTTTTGACCATGATAAGCCGCCGGAGCGATGAAACTGTTCATCTGTTTCCTGGGTGTGAATCCGTTGGTTGCGCGCAATAGCAACAACATTTCTATTTTGATCGACAACGACAATACGCGCATCGGCCCGCTCTAACTGCTTGATCACGCTATCTACCTCTGGGGTTGGCGAAAAGACAGCCCCCAATAAATCTGAGTCCGATAAACTTTCACACGTTCGAATAATTGATACCGTTGGTTGACCGACCGCCTCTCCAACATTCATCACACCAAGCCCCAACGATTGACCAATCACAGATCGGTAGACGCTAAACTCAACATCGTAGCCTCCACCCGCCCTCGAGCGAACCTCACCATAAATGCTGCGTTCTTTTATAGGGCGCCCCATTTCATCTCGCTGCAATAGCCCATTGACGTTTAATGGATGCGCGATCAACTGACCATCACGATACGGTCGAATTTGAAACTGTCGAAATCGACCATCAACATCAATGGAGGACAACAGGATCTGGTCCGACAGCTCATCTTGATTTTGATCTGGGAACAGCTTGAAATCCGATGGATCGTCGACCTCAATGGAAATGTAAATCAGATTTCCGGATCTGCCGATTCGATATTGCGCTGAAAATGAACGACCAAGGCTTTGATCCAATCCAAACTGTATCGAACGAGGGGCATGCGAGGCCGCGCTCCACTCAGATACATTGCCATCTATCGTTGGCTTGAATTTTAAGACGGGTATCTCGATGACGCCACCCACATTCAAAGCGAAGGGCTTCACATTTCGATCCGAAAAAATTCCGGGGCGATCTCCTATCGCAAAACTGATCGCCTTGGCCGTCGCTAGGGATCCCTCAGTTTGCACCTCCAGCATTTTATTCTTCAGCTCATTAGAAAAATAAACCCCGATTACTGGAACAAAAAGTAATAGCAAAAATAAAGGGACCAGCTTCTTTTTAAGACTCATTTAAATGCTCGACATAAAAACTAAGTCTTCCAACGATATCCGCGACCAAAATCTGTTTCAATGGCATCAAATGACGAATCAATATCTCTGAATTTTTTACGAATTCGTTTAATGTTGGAAATCACGGTATTTTTACTGACCTCAATATCGTTAATCATCAGTTGTCGATGATTCTTAAGCGCTCCAGGCAATTCCACGAGGCGCTCGACAATAAAATATTCTCCGACAGTCAGATCAGTTGGAACCCCCTTCCATGTCGCTCGACTCTCTTCGGGAAATATCTGAAGTTCTCCAACGGACTTCGCAATTCGCTCCTCAGTTGGCGAACGGCGATCCATTTCAATACGGCGAAATAACTTATTGATCACCGCAATTAAATAATCAGTCGACTCATCTTTCGTGCAATATTCATCAGCACCAAGATTGAGACCAAAAACCTTATCTGATTGGTCTCCTCGAGCAGTTAACATAATGATCGGCAACCGCTCAGTTTCAGGCGTCGCTCTTAGCTGACGACACAACTGAAATCCCCCCTCCTCTTCAGCGCCAAGTCCCACATCAATAATCGCAAGATCAGGAGCACTGGACATGATGTGTGTCATGGCTGTTAATCGGTCCTCAAAATGAGTTACCTGCCACTTAGCACGCCCAAAAAGCTCTTGATAGTTGTTTGCAAGGGTGACATCGTCCTCAACAAGCGCTATTCGCATCTCTTCTCCTCAGTTGAGCCTCAATTTGACCAAACTATACCGACTCAATTGAGATAAAACACCCAACTTTCTCCAAAGCCACAAAATTGTCACTACCGACATCAATTGACCATGACTAGGCCCCCGTAATTTGCACTGCTGTTCGTTTCAATAGCTTCAAGATAACGAAATACGCCAATTTAGGAGGGTCAATTCCATGAATGAATCGATGACGAGACAGCCAGATGAGGTCCCAATTACCCAGCCCCACATTGTGACCGATGCCTGTTTGGGGTTACTCAAAACACTGGGACTGGGTATGGGCATATCGACATGCCTCGCCGTGATCATCCTATTACTGACATCGACCTCAGCAATTATTTGATTATCAATCTAAACCCAAAGGATCAATCGTGGAAAAACTCATCTGCTTTTTCTTAAATGTCGGCGACGTCGTTGATATCCAACTAAGCGGTGGAAAGGCAAAACGCTATCAGGTCGTGGAGACGAACATTGTGCCGATGGGCGAAGCACGGTCGGGGTTTACCCACAACCAAGAGCGCCTCACCCTTGTCACAAAATTCCCATTCGACTCACAAGACGCCACAAACAGGATGCTTTATGTGGTCGCCGCTCGTCGTGTATCGGACTCCATAGGGTTCATTCGCCCCCCACTTCGCACCGAGAAACCGTAGGTACTCAGAGGGCCTCAATATTTATTTTTCTGGACATCTTGTTTTTTCCAAAAAAAAGAGTAAAAAGTCGAATTTTTGGAGCTCATTCGATGATCCACCCACACACTGAACTCAGATTCATCAACGATGACATCGGCTTTGGCGTCTTCGCCACACAGTTCATTCCCGCAGGTGCCATTACATTTGTGAAAGATCATCTAGACGTCAATATCGGGTTGAAAAAGTACCAAAAACTGACTCCTCTCGAAAAAGAAATCGTCGACAAATATTCCTACATTGAAAAAAACGGAAATCGGGTTGTGAGTTGGGATCATGGCAAGTATGTCAACCATTGCTGCTCGCCCAACACCATCAACACCGGTTACGGATTTGAAATTGCGATCAGAGACATCCAGGCCTCTGAGGAAATGACTGATGACTACGGGTTATTCAACGTCGATTACCCGATGACCGTTAATTGCGGTAAAGAAGGTTGCCGACGAACTGTCAGAGCCAGTGATCTTGATCGATACAGCGAAGTTTGGGATCAGCAGATCAAAGAAGCGATGCGGAAACTGTCAAATACAGAGCAACCTCTTTTCTTTTTGCTGTCGGAAAAAACCAAACGAGAGCTCTCCCAATTCAAAAAAGATGGCACCTATCGATCAGTCTCTAGTTTGCGATATCAACCTGGTTCGTTGTCAAGCATCCTTGAAAGTACCGGAGACGCGCTCACCGGCCTTATTTCTTCAACGCAATCAATAGCGACTGATGCGCGTTAAAGTGAATTAAGGCAAGCGTGATAGGTTTCGTCACCCAGTTTGATTTCCGCATTTGGTGTGAGCGTTGCATAGATCACGCCAGATATAGCCTGGTACTGGGTTCGACCGTCGTGACAGACCCAATCAGTCTTACTCGAGGAAAACTCACATCCGTCCAATAACTGATTCAGTTCTCGATTCGTCTTTCTGGCTCGACCAACTAACCTGACCGACAACGCTTCGGAGTCAACAATAAATGTGACCTCAAATTGAGAGCTTTCGATGCACTCCTGACAATTGGTACCAAGTTTGCAAATTCCGAATTCGTAATCTTCAGCAGCTATTAATGAGAGTGGCGCCCAAATCAAACTGCCAGCTAACACACATCGAAAAATAAATTGGGTCATATCCATTTGCGTCGTTTAAAAATAATCATCATGAGGCTCACTGTTGTGATCGCCAATCCCCAAAACGCAAAGTAACCATATCGCCACTGAAACTCTGGAATAAACTCAAAATTCATCCCGTAGACCGCGGCTAAAAAGTTTAACGGTAAAAAAATCATACTCACAATGGTCAGCCGATCAACAACCAGATTCGTTCGATATCCAATCATGCCCATATACAGATTCAGCGTCTCAGACAAAATCGTCCGCTCAGTTGCTGCGTCCCCTGCAAGTCGATCCAAGGGCATGGCCTGGCGCTCCAAAAACGGTTGTGTTGCCTCATTGATGTATGGAGACTTGCGCTTGGATAGACCATCGACAGACTCTCTGGCAGCGGCTACGGCGTTTCGAAACTCCAACAAGGACGCCGATAGCCGAGAGAAATCATTGAATATCGACTCATCCTTCTTATTGTCAATCAAACGGCGCTGGATCGACTCCACTTCTGTAGCAAGCGTACCTAACGTTTGTCGGTAATCAAAAATAAGAGCGTCCGCAAGTTCGAACAAGAGAAAACCACCAGACTGCGCGTGTTGCTCAAAATCCTCAACATACGACTCGCACATATCCGAAATAACATCCGACCTCCCATTACACAGCGTGAACAAAAAATTGTGTCCCAACACGAGGTGAATTGGTTTGAGCTCAATGTCTCGACCACTCGCAACTGCCTCAACCAAAGTACAGCAAATCGATGTGCGTCCAAAGCGAATGGCACCGTGTCCATGATTCGTTGAGATTCGCTCAATGGTGTTCTCGTCCACTCCAGCCTCGCGAAGCACCTCAAATCCAGATTCGTTAGCGGGTAAGTGCGTCCAACAATACAAACCGCTTCGGGCCGCATCAGTAATGCCATCTGCCCGAACCTCACCAATTTTTTTTGCCTCAAAGTCAAACGTGACCGCAAGACCAGCCTCAAATTTATCAATCATCTTTTTATTCCCCCAACTGATTGCGTTAACCGAGTCACGAATCAGAATTGCTTTCTTCGTATAGTATCGTTTTCAATCCAAAAGTGATAATTCGCCATCAAGTGAGAGTCATAAACATCCGATCACTGTGTTCTGCGTTTCTCGTTGTTCTGACGACGTTAGTGGACGTTTCGACCTGTATGCCCAACAACTCGGCGACGCCGAGGGGCAACGAGACGAGCTCAAACAAGCTGACAGAACTTCAAGAATTATCAAGATCCGGAGATCCAATCGCACAACTCAGACTAGCGACCGTGCTGCGTGATGGAACCATCGGAATTCAAGATCACGTACAAGCGAGGTATTGGTTCGAAAAATCAGGAAAACAAGACAATGCAGAAGCACAACTTCGCCTAGGTTTGATGTTCGAGGAAGGACTAGGTGGGCCGCGAGACCCTATTAAAGCCTTATATTGGTACGAGCTGGCTGCCTCCCTGGGAAATGTGACGGCGATGGTTCGAGCAGGGGATCTCCTAAAAATTGAGGCACTAGATCCTATCAACATCATTGAAGCCGTAAGTTATTACCAAATTGCAGCACAAAATCACTCCTCGGAAGCCCAAAAAAAACTCGCAGACCACCTTTGGGAGGGTGTTGGCACCAAGAAGGATCGAGAAAAAGCGATTTATTGGTATCAACGTGCCTCGGATCAAGGAAATACCGATGCGAAAAATGCGTTGGGCATTGCCTATTTACACGGATATTCAGTGATCAAGGATGTCACCAAAGCGTTAGAGCTCATTATTGATGCTGCAAGTAGCGGGCATCCAGCTGCGTTCCACAATCTGGGTTTAATCTATGAACTCGGTCTTGGGGTACCTAATGATTCGGTTTACGCCTACCTTTGGTTTGACGTGGCAGCGTCTGCTGGACATGGTGAAGCAGCTGGCTTTAGAGATGGCATCGCGATGTCATTAAGCCAAGAAGATATCACTCAAGCTAAGGAGATGTCCTTACGCTGCCAAGAAAAACGGTACAAAGACTGTATTAGCTTTTAACTCAGCTGTCCAATAGGACTCACGGCATACCGTCAAAAAATTCAACCTCACCTGTCTCCAGCGAGTACTCTGCCCCAACAACGAGCAACTTTTTTTCTGCAATCAAGCGCTCAAGGGTTTGAGAGCCGTGTCGCAAATGATCTGCAGATGCGCGAATGTTAGCCCTGACCGCTTGGTGAAACAATTCCTCATCGCTCAGTTCGACATTCAATTCGAGAAGATTTTCAACACAGGGCCGAATACGGCTCACAATGGAGTTCATATTGGGGGACGAAGTCTCTCCCCCCGATTGACCAACGCCTTCGATCGCAGCTTCGATCGCACCGCAAAACGAATGTCCCAACACGACAACGAGCGGCGTTCCAAAACGCTCTGCCGCAAACTCCACACTTCCGATCTGAGATGGCGACACAATGTTTCCCGCAACGCGGATCACAAACAGATCCCCAAGACCTTGGTCAAATACAAGCTCCGCAGGCACTCGGGAATCGGAGCATCCCAGAATAATCGCGAACGGGTTTTGTTCTTTTACCAATGCACTTCGATCAGTCGGCGTCATTGATCGATTATTTGACTGAGCCCCTGAGACAAAACGCTTATTGCCTTCAATCAACCGATTTAGCGCATCAAAGCTCTTCATTGTTTCACCCGTTTTTTAAGTCGCCGAAAGGATACCACGGCAGCGGCCTCAATCCTGATTTTTCGGCTTTGACACACGCTGAATAAGTTTTGACACGTACTCTGATCGATCACGAAGTAAGACGGACAGTCTTGAGTTCGATGCTTCAATCTGGTCACGAATGATACGAAGTTTTTTGAGCGCTATCGCATCTCCGACCTCATCACGCCCCACACATTGCATCTCTAGCTGCGCCAATTGGTTAAAAAGCTGAATCTCTTTTGGCACATAACCCGCATTTTTCAAAATACGATGCGCCAATCGTAGCTCCTCAGGGATGAGGCGATCATCCTCTAAATCTAGCGGTTTACCCGAACCTGGCAAATCATCGAACTCACCACGTTTGATCGCCTGAAGAATACGCTGCTCAACTTGAGCATCTAACATCATGAGGATGACTCAATGTTCTCAAGCGCCTCAATTCGCTCAGATAATGGTGGATGGGACATGAACAGTCGCGATATAGAGGTGTTACCGGACACACCAAAGGCTTGCATCTGTTTCGGTAAGGACGAAGGTTCATAGGCTGACTGAAGCTTCTTCAATGCCATGACCATCTTATCGCGCCCTGCAAGAAAAGCGCCTCCCTCATCTGCTCGAAATTCACGCTGCCGGCTAAACCACATCACGATGGTACTCGCGAGGATACCCAGCACAATTTCGGCAACAATCGTTGTCACCCAATAACCGATACCAGGCCCACGGCGACCTTTATTAATCGCGCTGTCGACCACATACCCGATGACTCGAGCCAGGAAGACCACAAAAGTGTTCACAACACCCTGAATGAGCGCGAGCGTGATCATATCCCCGTTCGCAATGTGGGCGACTTCATGTCCTAAAACAGCCTCAATTTCGTCTCTCGTCATTTTTTCAAGCAATCCAGTACTTACAGCTACAAGCGAGGCGTTTTTATTCATCCCTGTTGCAAAAGCGTTTATTTCAGGCGCGTCATAAATCGCCACCTCTGGCATTCCGATGTAGGCTCGTTTCGATTGAGCTGCGACAGTTTCCAAAAGCCATCGCTCCATCTCATTAGCAGGTTGAGCGATTACTCGCGCCTTCGTCATCCACTTGGCAGACCACTTCGACATCGCTAGGGAGATAAACGAACCCCCAAAACCAATCACAAGAGAGAGGATCAGCAGCCCTGTGTAATTGATTCCGTTTTGATCGAAAATACGATCAACACCAAATAATCTCAAGGTGACATTCAGCAGAAAAACAATTGCTAAATTGGTCAATAAAAATAGTACGATCCGTTTAAACATCATTCACCTCGGCAGTTACATTTATTCAGGTAAAACTAAGATTTCTTACAGCGATTCGAGTTCCGATGAAAGGGTCATCCATTCGTCCTCAAGGGCGTCAAGCTCTTTTTGCACCGTGGCACTCTTCCAAAGAGCCTCAGACAAGTTATCTTTTTCACTCTCCTCGTATAAATGGGGCTCAGCAAGAGCTTTTTCAAGCTCAATCTTGTCGGCATTTAGCCGTTCGAGCTTCGTTTCTATGCGTTTCAGACGTTGTTCAATTGGCCGTCTTTGCGCACTCGACCGATTACGCTCCTCCGCCTCCACCCTTCTTCGCTCTTTACGAGAAATCTCATCAGTTTCACTATTAGTGATTTTCTTGGTGAGCGATTTTGACAAAAGAAATGTCGAGTACTCATCTAGATCATGATCAAAAAATTGAAGTGCGCCATCATGAATCAATCGAAATTCATCACAGACCGCACCAAGTAACGAGCGGTCATGAGACACAAGGACCATTGCCCCTTCAAAGGTTTGAAGTGCTCGCGTTAGCGCGTACCGCATTTGCATATCAAGATGGTTTGTGGGCTCATCGAGGAGCAACACGTTGGGTTTTTGCCAGATGATCATGGCAAGTGCAAGTCGAGACCGCTCGCCCCCCGAAAATAACTCAACGTGTCGAAACACATCATCACCGAAAAACCCAAAGCCTCCCAAATAATTCCTGAACTCCTGCTCTTTGGCAAAAGGGTCCAACCTCACCATGTGCTGCATGGGCGATTCGTCGCTCCTGAGATGATCAAGAGAGTTTTGCTCAAAATAACCGATCTTCAAGTCTTTACTCTTACTGACCTCTCCACCTTGAGCCTGTAACTGTCCCGCTAAAAACCGGATAAAGGTTGACTTGCCCGCCCCATTTTTTCCAAGAAGACCGATTCGTGCCCCCTCCCTTAATTCAAAATTAATCTCACTCAAGACAACTGTGTCTCCGTATCCGAGTGTCACGGATTGAGCCGTGATCGCGGGATCTGGACGGGATAACGGCTCTCGAAATTCAAATTGAAACGGAGTCTCAACGTGAGCGGGAGATATGGTTTCAAGCTTACGGAGTTGTTTGATTCGGCTTTGCGCCTGGCGGGCTTTAGTTGCCTTAGCTCGGAAGCGCTCAATGAAGGCTTTCATTCGATCCGCCTCACGTTGCTGCTTGGCAATCAGCGCTTTTTGTTGCGCCATCTGAGAAGCCCGTTGAATCTCGAAGTCCGAGTAATTTCCCCGATACAGTTTCAAGCCATTTCGATCAATATGGCAAATCGATTGAACCACGTTATCAAGAAAGGATCGATCATGGGAAATTAACAGCAACGTACCCGAAAAATGCTTCAACCAAGACTCCAGCCAAATCACTGCGTCCAAATCCAAATGATTCGTCGGCTCATCCAAAAGCAAGAGATCAGAACGGCACATAAGCGCTCTCGCCAAATTCAACCTCATCCGCCAGCCGCCCGAAAAATAATCGATCGGGTGTTCTATCTCATCTTTCGCAAAGCCCAAACCGTCCAGTAGTTGAGCTGCCCTCGCGTGCGCGCTGTATCCATCAATCGTCGCGAGCCGCTCGTGACACTCACCCAGTTTGGCTGCATCTTGTTCTTGTTCGGCCACATCAAGTGCCGACTGGATCTCCCGTAACTCTACGTCACCGTCAATGACATAATCGATCGCCTTACGAGAACCGCCCGGTAGCTCTTGAGCCACATGGGAAACAACGAGGCCAGGCTGCATGTCAAGCGCTCCTGCGTCTTGGAATAGCTCACCTTTCAAAAGACCAAAAAAACTACTCTTCCCCGATCCATTCGATCCGGTCACACCAATTTTATGTCTTGCGTGAAACATAAAATTTGCGTTCGTGAAGAGAATTTTCTCTCCACGTCGCAATTCAATCCCATCACCGAAGATCAATGCGTCAACTCGATTTTATTAATGGCACCGAATCACCGTGAACTCTTAATGACGATGCTCCGTTTGACGAGAAACCTTTTTGACAAGCGCTGGCACGTCCACCTTGCCTGCTTTCTCAAACTCCAATGTGACAACGCGTGCTGTTCCGTCAACAAGTTCCTCTGTCAGGTTAAAGAGCATGATATGAAGTCCACCAGGCTTAAAAACAACCCGCTCATCAGGACCAATTTCGAGACCGTTCGTGATTGCTCTCATCTTCATGACACCATCCTCAATTTTCATGTCATGGATTTCGTTGAATTCAGCAATATTGGTACGGACACCGATCAATCTATCTGTATCAGCCCCATGGTTGTGAATCATTAGGTAAGCAGCACTCGTTGTCATTCCAGGCAGTGGCTCTTTGATCCAAGCATGCACGACATGCATTGTTGTCTCGTGATCTACGTCCCCATGATGGGCCGCAAACGCATTCACAAAAAATAAACTCAGAAATAAAGTCGTCAAGTACCGCATTCGCACTCCAGATAACGAAGAAAATAAAATTTAAAGAAAAACCCGTTCGATAAACCAGCCTGCTCCGAGAAGCAATACCGCAGCTGAAATGGTTAATGACAGTGTACGCTGACGCTCGAACCCAGAATTTGCGTCCCCAAAATAGCGCGTATGGAGTAACAACTTCCACATCACGACGCACACGAACACGATGATCAACTGTCCAATCTCAACGCCCAAATTAAAAGAACCAAGTGCCCAAACGAGACCGGCTTCTGGCAATCCGTAATCACGCAAGACTGACGCGAATCCAAACCCATGAATCAAGCCGAACAAAAAGGTCACCCAATACCGACGTGCGATGTCTTTAACAAAAAAGTTTTCGATTGCCACGTACACAATGCTCAACGCAATGATTGGCTCGACGATATTCCCAGGCATCGAGACAATATCCAATACCGACAATGTCAGTGTGATCGAATGAGCGATTGTGAACGCAGTCACAACTTTAAATAGCGGCCAAAACGAACGCCCCAAAACAATGACAGCCAATAAAAATGCGATGTGATCAAACCCAATCGCAATGTGTTCAATGCCGGACACCACAAATTTCACGACGAGATCCCAAATGGAATAACGCTCATCTGCGAGCTGGATCGATTGAGTCACGCTATCAAGCAATCCCACAAAGCTTTGATCTCCGGTGAAACTGACCATATGTCTCGATTGGGGATCGATTTCCTGAAAGAGTTGAACATCGTAGCGAGATGGAATTTGATCAACTGCACAACGCCAAGAGACAGAAAAAATTAAGTGATCCCCATCAATCCTCGGACTCGGATCAATGTCGAATTGGGCGTCATCGGTACCACATGACACGCGATTCTTCGAACCAATATAACGCTCGATTTCCCCCATTGCATCGTTCACCAAACCCTCATCAATCGCTTCGTCCTCTCGAAGTATCACGCGATCGATAGCTACCTGGATGTCCAAGGCATTAAGCTCAAGTTCCCCGACCACTGTGGCGCCATCAAGCACGAGTCGACTACTCGATAACTTGGTTTGATGACCAAAAGCAGAGCTTCCGCACACCAAAATGAGAGCTGCCACTAAAAAGCGTGTTAGATTCCTCTGCAACAGCCCTTTAAACCGGATAAACATTTGTACAACTCCTTTTGATCTCTCGCTGATATCACGACTGACGACCCCACAATGGAATCTTTAAATCAACTCGCTATTATATGGTGTGGCGTTTTTTTTGCCGTATACGCCGCAAAAAAAACGCGTCTTACCTCAGTGCTATTTCTCCTGTTTGTCGGAGCCGTACTCGTCAATCTAGGTATCCTGCCTACAGAGAGCAGCGAATTCATCACAACATTCGCTGAACTCGGCATCATCGTCATCATGTTTGCTCTGGGGTTTGAAGAAAACACCTCTGATTTCATTAGCAGTATGAAACGCAGTTGGGGTATTGCTTTTTTTGGCGCCATTGCCCCATTCGCCACAGCGTACGCATGCGCGTTTTCCATTTGGGGGAATGTGAATATCGCCATCATTTGCGGTCTGACCATGACCGCGACCGCGGTGTCTCTCACAATGGTTTCGTTAAAAAACGAGGGATTAAATCATTCGCATGCCGCCACCGGGATCATGACTTCAGCGGTAATCGACGATATTGCATCGTTAGCGCTTGTCGCCATCCTCATTCCAATCGCATCCGGCGAGGCTGCCACAACACCTACCGATATATTCTGGATCATGATAAAAGCGATCGGATTTTTTGCGATAGTCGCATTATTGGCCTCTTTCATCCTACCCAACGAGCCTCGTGGTGTCTTTTCTAAAGTACCCTATCTAAACAAGTTCGGCGTTCGCAGTGTGTTGAAGCTCACGGGGGGAGAGCACTCGACTTTAGTGGTGCTCCTGATCGCACTCTGTGTTGGCTTGATCGCACACCATCTTGGATTTCACCCAGCGGTGGGCGCCTACATGGCTGGACTCATACTCAAAGAAGAGTACTTTCAACTCAATCCAAATAAATCTCAGGGTCACTACCACAATCTCGCGAAAACAATCGATAACATCGCTTTCTCTTGGATCGGTCCCATATTTTTTGTTGAACTGGGGACAAAAATTCTCCTTGACGTTGAATTACTGCTTCAAATTGCTCCATACGCAGTACTGTTCACCGCCGCAATTTTTACGAGCCAAGTCCTCTCTGCAGGGCTGGCTGCCCGCTACACCGGGGGTTTCTCAAGAAACGACAGTATTCTTATAGGATTTGGCATGCTCGGTCGAGCAGAACTCGCTTTTGTTGTCCTAAATATCGCCTACGTCCAACACCGCATCATTACCGAGCACGTGTTCTACACCCTCATGGTCACGGCGTTCTTACTGAACGTCTCTGTGCCCATCACCATAAGATGGTGGAAATCAAAATATCAGTCTTTGGAGCAACGCGCCTAAGCAGCTCTTTTTTGTCTTGATTGGCCGGTTTTTTTACGCTTTTCAAACCAGAACACGTTATCGCGTTTTTTCTTATTTTTATTACGATTTCGTTTTGGCTTATCACTGCGCACCTCTGCACCCTTGCCGTTACGTTTTTTCTCATTCGCAGCTTTAGGATTCAACAAACGATCGATCGCTTGCCATTTTCGACGATCATCTGGGGTCACCAAATTAAGCGCGAAACCAGTTGCTCCAGCTCGTGCAGTTCTGCCAATACGATGGATATAATCCTCTGGGTTCTGAGGCAAGTCGTAATTTACAACGTGCTCAATGTGCGGGATGTCCAGCCCTCTTGCCGCCACATCGGTCGCAACCAAAATCCGATATTTCTTTTGACGAAAAGAAGAAATCACCCGATCTCTTTTTGACTGCCTTAGGTCTCCGTGTATCGCCCGAGCGTCACAACCCTCTTTGGTCAGTTTGAGAGCTAATTTCTCCGTCGCGTACTTCGTACGAACGAAAATGATGATTGACCCATCCCGCTCTTTGACTTCGTCGCACAACGTAACGAATTTTCCACCGGTGGTGACGTCAATATTCTGCTGTGTGACATTATCCGCTGCAGAACACGTCGGAGCCACAGATATGTGCTCGGGATCTTTGAGGTACTTTTGCGCGATCTTGACAATATTCTTCGGCAAGGTTGCAGAGAACAATAATGTTTGTCGCTCCACGGGCATATGGTCAAGAATATTCTCGACTTGCGGCTCAAAGCCCATATCAAGCATTCTGTCTGTTTCGTCAAGCACGAGATAATCCGCTTCTCCTAACTTCAGACTACGACGCTCCAAATGATCATTGATGCGACCAGGCGTGCCGACGATGATTCGAGGATTTTGCCGTAACTGTGACAACTGCTTGCCCATCGAGTCACCACCAATCAAAATCGCTGTTCTAATCTTCGATTTGCGACCAACGATATCTCGAAGTTGAGTCGCCACCTGAACGGCAAGTTCTCTTGTTGGCGTCATCACAAGCGCTCTTCCCGTTGGATGACTGATGAGCTTCGCCGCGAGTGGGATACCAAAGGCCGCAGTTTTTCCGGTCCCTGTTTGTGCGGAACCGAGAATGTCTCGACCTTGGAGTATGTGTGGGATCGCGCTCGCCTGAATCGGCGTAGGTGTATCAAATTTCATGTGCGCGAGATTATTCAATAACACCTCGGGCAAATCGAGTTCGTGAAACGAGTTCATTCGTGTCCTTTCAAATAGCATGACGGGCTACAAGGAGGACTCACAGAAAACAAATACTCAGTTTCAGAATCCTAATGCGTTCAAGAACGCAGTAACAAATAGCAAATCAATTTAATAATTCAGCCTTAGCTGATGGCGTATCTAACGCCGCGTGTATCTTTCACTCAGGCCGGCGACAATCGTCACGCAAACCCAGAAAGCCCGCGCATTCTAGTCGAACAGAGAGAATGAGTCCACTAGATTTATGGAAGTCAACTAAGAGTGTGTCATTCAGACGACCATCACGATGGAAATGCCCTAGGGTCTCTCCATCACACAAGTCGTGGGCACATTGAGTTCTTCAGCCGCCACGATAGCATCTGTTTTTGGACCAATGCCGGTTGATTCAATATCAAAACTCAATCCCTCATCCTCAACGTTCACAAAAGTCGAGATGTACAGTGGTTGCGATAGTTGATGATTATCCGCCCTCATCGAAACAACGCCAGTTGGTCCCTCATAGGTCATTGTCTCTAACTGGCGAGCAACCTCTTGCACTTCAGTGGTGTTCGCGGCATCAATACTTCGCACCAACATCTCTAGTGCATGCATCGTGCTAATGAAAAACAAATCATCCCTCGCCTCAGGAAACCGTTCTAGATACGCTGAGGCCAACTGATCCGAGACCCCTCCCCCAGCGTTGACGTGCCATCCAGAAACTTGCTTCACCTTACCTTCAGCAGCTTCACCCATCGCAGATATCGCCCCAACGATTCCAGCGTATTGGGTGTAAAAAGTGACATCCAACCCCGCCTCCTTGGCGGCACGAACAAGAAGTGATAAGTCTGAACCCCAATTACCCGTGATCACGGTGTCCGCTCCAGAGGATCTGATCTTCGACACATAGGGCGCGAAATCTTTAATTTTCGCTAGTGGATGAAAATCATCGCCAACAATCGCAATATCAGGACGAAGAGTCCCGAGCATGTCACGAGACAAGCTAGAGATCGCGTGGCCGAAACCGTAGTCTTGGTTTAGCAGATACACCTTGTTGACACTCGTATCGTTCGCGATGTGTGAGGTAATTGCCCGCATTTTCATCGTTGCATCAGCATCAAATCTAAAATGCCAAAAATTACAACGATCGTTTGTCAAAGCCGGATCGACGGCACCGTAGTTAAGGTAGAGCACTCGATCGTCACGGTTACGCTGATTGTGTTTGAGAACCGCTTCGGTAAGCGCATTAGCTACGGCAGAGGAGTTTCCTTGCAACATAAAGGAAATATCCTGATCAACTAGCTGCTTGAATGCGATAAGCGACTCTTGGGGATTTCCCTTACCATCGAACGGGATAATCTCTAACTCTTGACCTCCTAGAACTCCTCCTCTCGCATTAATCGCATCAGCGAACAACTGAACCTCACGGAGAATATGCTCACCAACCAGCGCGAACGGGCCGGATAGCGGATCTAGGAATCCGATTTTGATCGTTTCTCGTTTTTCACTGCAACCAGTTGATAGGATAAGAGACATCAATGTAATACTCATCACTATAAATCTTCTCATCACGCAATCCCCCTTTTCACTCTCTCCGCGATTCTTGTTAATACACGCCTCTAATCCGATCAAATAACGCATGGATGTCTTGAGGTAATTCATCTGATCTCCATGCAACGATCATATCCGGTCGAATGATGGCGTACTCACAATCATAAAGTTGTTTCGCCTCGTCGTTTTTAATTTGAACGTATTTCATTGGCATACCCAAACCAGCAGACACCCTCTGAAGCACGGACACATCATCATCGTTAAACGAAATGAATGTGAACCCTTGGCCAAACTCATCAAGAATGGAAACGCCCTCACTCAACCAAATGTGAGGTGCTCTGTGACCAGGCCTCGCAGTCGGTATGTAATGCCTCGGGTCGTCCTCGGTCTCTCGTGTCCCGTCACCAACAATGATTGGAGAATCGTTGTATCGAAACCCCAGCAACGTGCCGGATGACGCGATGAGCTTTTCCTGATCCTTCAAATCTTCCCGGAGTGCCGCGCGTAACCTCTCACCCGACTCACTCTCAGCATCTAATTCGTCACCGTAGCGCATCACACCAAATAAACGATCGAAACAATCCGCCGCTTCCTGCGTGTTTCTTACCCCTACTGGATGTCTTTCGGGAAAATAACTATCTAATAGACGATCGCCTCCCCAACCCTCGACCATTGCGGCGAGCTTCCATCCTAAATTGATTGCGTCCGACACTCCAGTATTCATCCCAAATCCACCAGTTGGTGTAAATAAATGTGCCGCGTCCCCCGCCAAAAAGACGCGGTTTGATCGGTATTGATCAGCGACCAATGCGTGTGCCGTCCAAGGTTGCACAGAAATGATGTCCAAATCAGTGGAGACACCAAGCACTGCCTCAATTTTCTCCTTGGGGTCAATTTCCGACCACACCTCTGTCTCTTTCAAAATCAAGTGATAGGTGAAAGTTGTGCCACTATCCCAGTTGAGAATAAACCCAGCATGGTTTTTATGAAGTGGAAAATATATGTTCGCCCGGCCAAATTTTTGACAATCTTTAAAGTTTGGAGCTCTGAAATAAATTGATACAAACCGAGCTAGGTCAGATCGACCGCTAAGAGCAATATTCAATTTTCGACGAATTGTTGATCGACCACCATCACAACCAACGAGGTAACGACAACGAACGACGCTGGTTTTGTTAATCTCTGCTTCCCGCAAAGTACAAGACACACCTGTTTCATCCTGCTCAAAATCAAGCAGTTGGTGACGGAACCGAAGTTCGGCCGAGGGCAATCTACATGCAAAATCATGCAGCACTGTTTCAACCTCGTTCTGGCCAGTAATCGTCTTTAGGTACGGAGACCACGTGTGCTCCTCTTTAACATATCCGCCTGTATCGTGAACCTCTTTGATTTTCTTAAATGGAGGTAGCGAAATTCGATGTAGCTCATGCCCATCAAAACGAGATATCCAGTAATAATCAGCGGGCTGATCAGGAGGAATACCCGCCTCGGTAATCTGACGGTCAATATGCCAACGACGGTAGTATTCCATTGTCCGATTCGCGACGGCATTCGCTCTTGGATGCGGATTAAGCCCCTCAGATTGCTCCACCAACAGTGTCCGGATTCCTCTCCAACCCAGTTCGGCTGTCAACGAGAGGCCCACTGACCCACCGCCAACGACAAGAACATCGCATGTGTGATCAAACCCATCAGACATCAGAATCTGTCCTCAGGAAAGAGGCTTCGCCAAGGTGCTGCTTTAAAAACGAACACATCACCTGATTGAATTCGTCGGGGCGCTCAATATTCGTGAGATGCCCCGATTGATCAATCACATCAAGGTTCGCGTTTGGGATCAAAGCTCGAGCCTCCACTCCGATACTCGGCGGAGTTAATTGATCGTCCGCGCCGAAGATCAGCTGTACTGGGACACAAATATCCGGAAGCACGTCACTCGCATCAAAAAATGTCGTCGCGGTAATGGTCTTCAAATACGAATCTCTGTGTAGCTCTAAAATGCTTGCAAGAATCTCCGCCTTGATTTCGCGGGAACAGTGTTGGCTCACAAGCGTTGGAATCAAAGCATTGCCCAATTCAGACAGCGGCATACCTTCCAACAATGGCTTTCGCCGCATTGAAATAAATTCCTCTTGTTTCTCTGGAGTGAGTGATTTATCAAAACTAAAGAAAAAATCTGCGAGCGTAAGCGTCGAAATACGCGTGGGAGCGACTGTCCAGAAATCCAAAAGAATTCGAGCGCCCATAGACAATCCGACAAAATGTGCTTTTTCGATACCTCTAGAGTCAATCAGCCTAAGAAGATCGTCACTGAAATCCGTAAATTGAAGCTCCCCATCGTAATCATCCGAGTCACCATAGCCTCGAGCATCCCATGCAATCCCCGTGGCAAACTCGCTGATAGCTTCTTGCTGTTTTCTCCAATTGCGCTTGTTCCCACCAATGCCATGCAAAAAAACCACTGGAGGCCCCTCGCCGCACTCCTCAAAACACAATTTGGGGCGGCCATCGACCCAATGTTTCGTCACACCATCCAACATCACTTACAAATCTCAGCCGCTAATTTCCCATTATCCACAACCTGAAAGCCATCAAGCGCAACCGTACAATTTCGCATTGGAAAATCAAAATGACACGACGTGAATCGACCGGCATGTTCATTTGCTCCAGTGGAAATCATAAAACTGCCCTCGATCGCACGAAGTTCAGTCCCGTTAATCTGGGTCTTGTCATACATCATGAGTGACTCCCACAAGGCATTCGGATTGAGGCCCCAACCGACGTGGGAGATGGCATAGGCGTTTTGATCATTCCAACGAGCGTAGTAATCTCGCAGGAGTTGAGCATCTAAGCCATTGCCCTCGATGCTCGTGATGAAATCGTTTTCGAAGTGCGCCGTGACCCTACTTTCAAAATACTTTTTAAACGTTAAGTTAACGTCTCCGACATCGAAAACGAGCTGACCGTTACACGTGTTCGAAACCGGGAAACAGAGCGCAAGTCCCGCGGGCCAGTACGCCACGTTTTGCTCGGGCAGCAAGAAACCCGCGCCCCCTCGACTCGGTGCGTCTTGAATATTAACCTTGAGGTTTGTCCCGGCTTCACTGGTCACAACCATTTCGCGCGCAGCTGTAAGAAATGACAAACTCCGGTCGACGCGGCCTTTCAGTTCTGGTGCCGGCATACACCGCTCAAGCACCTCAGGGTGCTCGTTCGAGATCATCAATAACCGACCACCTTGTCGCAAAACTTTCTGAAGCGCAGGTGAATGAAGTTGCCCTTCAACCGTCACATCAATGATGAGATCACATGAAGCGAGCGAGTGCGTTAAAAAATCATATCCCTCTAACGCTTTGGAGGATCCTGTCGAACGAGTAGGCATCGAGTGATCGAGTGGCTGAGTTGGAAATTTCAACGTGAGAGATCTCGCGCCTAATTGAGCCAGCGCATACTCCGAGAGTTCAACCAACACTTGACGAGACTGCGTCTCTGACAAAATAGCAACTGTCTTCTCTTCGTCAACGCCACTTAACGAGAATGCCCTCGCGAAGCAATCAATCCATTTAGATTCTGGGTACTCTCTAAGCATCTTGTTTTCGACTCCGCATCCAACTCTCGCAAGCAATAAACCCCAACCGTACTACGTTTAAGGCTCGCCGTCTTGATGAGTAAGTCTGTTTACGCTCATAAATGGTGCGCCGTCGCATCGGATACACATCGGTTTGCACTGAGCGAGCGCTCCAGGTGCCCCAGAGTAATGAAAATTTGATTTGGCACATTACTTGCTTTCTATTAATTGAGAGCCAAAAGCTCGTCAATTAATATGATTAGGAGATTCATTACTATGAACAAGCTTGCCAGTGTCATCACATTATTAACCATCTCGACTTCACCACTCGCAGCAGATTTAGGCGGTGGTTTTGACCTGAGTGGAAATATCAGTGCGACATCAGAGTATTACTGGCGCGGGATGGACCAGAACTCAAATGCACCGGCCACTCAGGGTGGTATCGATCTCGCTCACGACTATGGACTTTACTTTGGCGTCTGGACATCCAACGTCAACTTTGGTGGAGGTGATACGTCACAAGAAGTTGATTACTACGGCGGCTTTGCGAAAGAGATTAGCTGGTTCAATTTCGATGTTGGCATGATTAGCTACCAGTACCCGGGCAACACGGGGGATTTGGAGTTCGAAGAATCCTACCTCGGACTTGGTGCGAGTTTCGAGCCCATTGAGTTTGGCGTGACTTATTACGCTGGCGCCTCGGCTGCAGAGGATGCCCTTGAGATGAGTATTGGAGCGACATTATTAGGAACTGGATTTTCGGTCACTTTCGGAGACTATGACAACACAGGCGATTATTTGACCGTGGTTATATCCCGTGAAGTGTTACCAGAGACCTGGCCGATTGAATTGGCCCTCACATACACGGAGATGGACTTTGAGGACCCAACGGCTGTGGACGATGACGCGACCATTTTCAGCATTTCTAAGTCTTTCTAAAAGTCGTACGCAGAGGGGAATCACACAGGAAAAATCAACCGTTA
This sequence comes from Candidatus Eutrophovita brisbanensis, assembly GCA_038147395.1. Lineage (GTDB taxonomy): Bacteria > Pseudomonadota > Gammaproteobacteria > Burkholderiales > Eutrophovitaceae > Eutrophovita > Eutrophovita brisbanensis. The sequence goes on from JAYQTM010000001.1 coordinate 1,456,824, forward strand.
CTTAAGTAATTGAGCTCATCATTGTGAAAATAAGAGAACAATGATGAGCCTCACTTACTAATCGTTTATTTGAGGTAACAATGACAACAAATTGAGCTTGCTATGTATATCGAAAAGTTTGAAACAATCAGAAGCCATCCCAAAGACCTCGAAACACGCGTCATATTGATGACCGATCTCGACGGAACACTGATGGACGCCAATACATTCACCTACGAAGCGATCAAGGCGACCGTCAAACAATACCTCGCTGATGGAATCAACATTATTCTCAATTCAAGCAAAACCGCTGCAGAAATGGACCATTTATGTCACGAATTTGACTATTCATTCACCTACATCTGCGAAAACGGCGCGGCAATCCGTAATTTGGACACGATCGATCAGGGCGATCCAAATCTCAACGACTTTCAAACGATTCGTGGGAAACCGATCGCAGAGATTAAGGCGATATGGAACGAGAAGGTTCCATCCCTGTTACGAGATTCCTGCGAATTCATCGGTGAAATGCCACGACGCAAACAAATTAGTCTTCTCGGCCTCTATGGTTCAGAACTGGACCGCGCGATGAAAAGAGAATATTCGGAACCACTCGTCTTCAGCGGTGATGACCAAAGCTTCATACAGCTACTCGAGGCCTGTCAATCTGTCGGACTACGAATCAACCGTGGTGGCCGTGTGTGCAATTTATCCGCAGAGCACGACAAATCGTCCTTCACAAGAGCACTACGCTCACTCAAACGTTATGAAGAGAACCCTGCATATATCATCGCGTTAGGCGATGCACCGAACGATATCCCCATGCTCGAAGCCGCAGACGTGGCTTGCATCATTCCATCAAAGACAAACAGAAGTCCAATGCCACGATTATCTGATCGATGCTCAAAAACGGTCATCCGATCGAAAAGCCCTGCACCAAAGGGGTGGTCGGAGGCAACCGAAGCTGCACTAGGTTACTTCTTAGAGGTGACACAAAAATAAATCATGGGTGATTTTTCACAAACCGGAACCGTAACGACGCTTCACAACTTTGGCACGAAAACTGTCGAAGAGCTCGAGAAGGAGCTAAAACTTTTCTCGGGATACCGTCCAATGGAGCTCATTCTACCCAGTCTGTTTTCCGAGCTTGAGGGCCCAGCGCTCAAGGAAATCGTCGAGCATATCAGCCAAGTCGATTATCTTAACCACATCATTATTGGTCTCGATCGAGCGGACAAAGAGCAGTACGAATACGCATTTTCTTTTTTTAAGCAGCTCCGCCAACCCTTCTCCCTCCTGTGGAATGATGGCCCACGTCTCACCGCGATCCACCAAGAGCTCGAAGATAAAGGTCTTGGGCCTAAGGAACTCGGAAAAGGAAAAAATGTTTGGTACTGCATTGGATACGTCAACGCGAGAGCCAAAGCTGAGGCCGTCGCGCTACACGACTGCGATATTCTGACCTACAACAGAGAATTATTAGCTCGATTGTTCTATCCGATAGCGAACCCAAATTACCAATTCGAATTCTGTAAGGGATACTACTCAAGAGTCACACCAGAAAAAATGAACGGTCGAGTATGTCGACTACTCGTCACACCTCTATTAATCGCTCTGGAGCGGGTTCTGGGCCCATCAGATTACCTGAGTTATATGCAGGAATTTAGATATCCACTGTCAGGAGAATTTTCATTTAGGAGGTCACTCATCCCGGAACTACGCATCTCATCTGATTGGGGACTAGAAGTCGCGATTCTATCCGAGATGCAACGTAACCAAGCGAGCAACCGAATATGTCAGGTTGATATTGCGCACAGCTACGATCATAAACATCAGGACCTCTCTGAGGAGGACGCGTCGAAAGGTCTATCAAGGATGTCGGTGGACATAATCAAAGTACTCATCCGAAAACTCGCCACCCGTGGACACAGCTTTAGCTCCGATACCCTGAGAACGATAAAAGCGACGTATTACAGAGTGGCTCTCGACATGGTTCGTTTCTACCAAAACGACGCAGAAATTAATGGGCTAACTTTTGATATCGACGGAGAAGAACGAGCGGTCGATCTTTTTGCACAAAATATTTTTGTCGCGGGTGACGCCTACAACGACACACCGATGGAGACACCCTTTATTCCACCATGGACTCGAGTGACATCAGCGATACCGGATATCTTTGTCCGTTTACGACGTGCCGTCGAGGCTGATACGACCGACATCGATGGCGCCACCAGGTGATTCACTGAGACAGACAATCCTGTCTTCATTGCATCGAATCTACTCTGAACGAGATCTAGATGACCTCGCTCGATATGCAAACGTAATTTTCGAGAGACTAAATGAAAAAAGTGTCCCAAATTCCCAGAACCAGGAGGGCTGGAATCAAAGCACGAGCGTTCTCATCACCTATGGTGATTCAATTCAATTAAAAGACCAAAAGCCTCTTGACGCTTTACTCAATTTTTACCACCAATACTTGAGTGATATCTTTGATGTGATCCACATCCTCCCCTTTTTTCCCATCTGGTGGAGACGACGGTTTTTCAGTCATCAGTTACGAAGACGTTGATGCGTCACTAGGAACGTGGCACAACATATCCGCCATTTCCAAGAGCTGTCGGATTATGGGAGATCTCGTCATCAACCATGGATCTAGAAAAAGTGAGTGGTTTCAGCAATTCTTAGAGGATAAGAGTCCAGGGAATAGATTTTTTTTCACGATTGATGATGGATTTGACACAGCTCAAGTCGTCCGACCACGTGATCACACGCTCATACAAAAAATAACAACCAAAGGAGGGGAGCAATCAATTTGGTGCACCTTCAGCGAAGATCAAGTCGATTACGATTTCAAGAATCCAGACGTCTTGATGTATTTCATAAATACGGTATTGGACTTCATTGACCGTGGTGTATCGATTATTCGGCTAGACGCCGTGGGATTTCTCTGGAAAGAATCTGGATCATCGTGCCTTAACTTGGATCAAACACACGCGATTATCAAACTCATTCGATTGATTTGCGAACAGTACTCCAGTCATACAGTGATCGTGACTGAAACCAATCTACCTAACCAAGAAAATCTGAGCTATTTTGGGAATGGGAATGAAGCCCACTGGATTTATAACTTCCCCCTCCCGCCACTAATACTTCACACATTACTTCAGGGGAACTCAGACGTTTTAAGGCGATGGTCTATGAGCATGCCTCCGGCACTTCACGGAACAGCCTATCTCAATTTCTTATCCTCGCACGATGGATTTGGCCTAAGACCGATTGAAGGTATTTTGTCAGATGAGGAAAAACAATCTCTAATTACGAGATTAGAGAAAAATGGAAGTCTGTTTACCTGGCGATCCTCGGACGGTGATACGAAAAAAATATACGAAGCGAATATCACACTGTTCTCCGCCCTGAAGATGACCGACGACGACGAGGCAGGGCAGCACGCGATTGACCGATTTATCGCGGCCCACGCCATCATGATGAGCCTAGAGGGAATCCCAGCGGTTTACATTAATTCATTGATTGGATGTGAAAATGACCTTATTGCCGTTGAGGCAACGGGTATTAAACGACGCATCAACCGAGAAAAGTTCGAGAAACAAGTTATCGATGAGCTGCTTGAGGATAACAGTAGTCAACAAGCCATCGTGATGAGAACGATAAAACAAATTTTGTCGATCCGATCAAAACAACCCGCGTTCCATCCAAACGCGACGCAATTCACCTTGCAACTGGGCCAATCACTATTCGGGGTATGGCGGCAAAGCATTGACAGAGAGCAAAGCATATTCGCCATAACAAACGTGACATCGAACAGTATCGACCTAAATATTCAGGACCTTAACCTCATCGACATCGAAACTTGGTACGATATTCAAGATGGATCGAGCATTTCTGAAACCAGCGAATTGATCAACTTTAAACCGTATCAGAGTGTTTGGATTAGCAACAAGATGTTTTAGAATTTCCAAACTAATCGGTCAGAACTGATCCGCAAATATCTTCATGATTGCGTTTAACCAAGAGTAAAGGATTACTAAATGTCCAAGGCCAGCAGTATCGACCTTATTTCACCAAGTCGCCGGAATTTTCTGATTAGCTCTGGAGCGGGCGTTGGCGCTTTTTCACTTGGCTTCTCAATCCTCGGAACAGCGCAGAGCAATCAGTCAAATGAGTTTCAAGAAATCAACGCATGGATCGTCATTGATCCCGATGAAACAGTAACAATACGAGTCGCCCGAATTGAAATGGGACAAGGATCTTTGACCGGACTGCTTCAACTCGTGGTCGAAGAGCTCGAGTGTGACTGGGATCGAGTCGTTTTCGATACGGTAACGCCACACGAAAATCTGATTCGCGACAATATATGGGGGGATCAATCAACCGGAGGGTCGCGAGCGATTCGCCAATCCCAAGAGAAATTATTGCGTGCAGGGGCCACGGCACGTTCGATGTTAATTGCCGCAGCCGCAAGAACTTGGAACGTACCGGATAGCGAGTGCTCGGCATCGAGCGGAATTATCACGCACGAACCAAGCGGTCAACAATTGACGTACGGATCTGTTGCGAGAGTAGCTCAGACCCTCACGCCGCCCTCGCAAGTTACTCTTAAAGACCCGAAAGATTGGCGCACTGCAGGCAAACCATTACCTCGAAAAGACACGCTCGACAAGCTGGATGGATCTCTCAAGTTCAGCGTCGACGTTCAGCTTCCTGGGATGCTAATCGCCGTTCCAAAATCGTGCCCAGTGCACGGTGGCACTCTTGTCGGTTTTGATGAAAAAAAAGTTTCCCAAATGCCGGGGGTCATCAAGGTCGTGCGAGTTGATGAGGCAACAGTCGCTGTGATCGCAGATAGCTTTTGGAACGCAAAAAAAGCACTCGAATCTCTTCCAATAGAGTGGGATGAAGGAGAAGGAAAGAATGTATCTAGCGCTGAAATTGATTCAAATCTTAAAAAAGGCCTATCTCAAGACGGAGCGTATGTTGGAAATCAAATCGGCGTGGCAAAAGAGGTGCTATCGACTAGATCGCGATTAATTGAGTCAGATTACTCTTACCCATACCTCAGTCACGCACAGATGGAGCCGCTTTCAGCCACAGCGATTTGGACAAGCGACAAATGCGAGATCTGGACCGCGACGCAGGTACCAGAAATGGCGCTCGCAACCGCATCGGAGGTCTCCGGATTACCGAAGTCCGCCTGCCGCATCAACCCAGTCCGGATTGGCGGAAGTTTCGGAAGACGGCTAACAACCGAGTATATTGCCTTGTCAATCAATATCGCCAAACAGATTCCAGGTGTACCTGTAAAAATGATGTACACGAGAGAAGAGGATATGACACAAGGGCGTTACCATCCTGCTACTCGGTGCCGGATGCGCGCTGCATTGAAACCCGATGGACGCATCGAAGCCCTCCACATGCGACTTTCCGGCCCATCGATACTAGCCTCAATACGACCAAACGTTTCGATAGAAAACGGAGATCCAGTGACTTATCAGGGAGTTGAGCCTGCAGGAAAGCAGCACGCGCTAGGTTATGGAATAGACAATTTGTTGGTAGACCATGCGATGATCAATCAACATGTCCGTCCAGGGGCCTGGCGGGGAGTAAATCTAAATCAAAATGCAATCTACATGGAGTGTTTCATCGATGAGCTTGCGAAATCAGCTGGAGTGGACCCTCTGATCTATCGACTTAACATGTTGGAAGAATCATCAAAAAATAGGAAAGTGCTTGAGGCAGCTGCGAGAGGGATTGGTTGGAATTCTAAAAAGATCAAGGGACGACATCGAGGAATTGCCCAAATCGCTGGTTTTGGTTCCTATGTTGCGGCAGCAGCTGAAGTTAGCGTGACAGGGGACCAGCTAGAGATTCATCGAATTGTCGCTGCCACGGACCCTGGGCATGTCGTCAATCCCCAGCAGGTCGAGGCGCAAGTGACCGGGTCATTTGTCGCGAGCTTATCCCACCTACTGAAAGGTGGTCTGACAATAACGAACGGACGAGTTGATCAGGATAATTACGATACATTTCAATTGCTACGAATCAATGAGACGCCAAAAATAGAGGTCATTCAGGTTCCTTCTGGTGGCTTTTGGGGTGGGGTTGGCGAGCCAACAATTGCGGTCGCAGCTCCCGCTGTGCTGAACGCGGTCTATGCGGCTACAGGTCGCATGTTCAGGGACGTTCCACTGAATCTTAACGCCTAGATAAGAATACGCCTTTATCCTAATTTATAATCAGGGTTTAATACTGTCGGTAAAGGTTAGTGGCTTTATTAATCGGATATTTGGTTCTAGCGCTGGGAGTCTCTTTTCTGTGCTCAATCCTTGAGGCGACCTTACTGTCACTCACTCCAACTTACCTCAGAAGCTTGGAAACTACCAAGCCATTGACGGCAAAACGATGGGCCGATTTCAAAAATGAAGTTGAAAAACCACTGGCAGCAATCTTATCGCTCAATACGATAGCTCACACCGTGGGTGCAGCGGGAGCGGGAGCTCAAGCCGTTGCACTTTTCGGTGACTTTTACTTTGGTGTGATTTCTGCGATCCTAACTTTGCTCATACTATTTGTCTCTGAAATTGTGCCAAAGACCCTGGGAGCGAGATACTTCTCTCAACTCGCTGCTCCAGCCGCCGTCGTCCTCCAAGGCGTGCAGATCATTATGTACCCGCTTGTGCTGGTGACACAGAAATTAACAAAACGGCTGCTGCCGGACACGAAGCCCCCCACTTTATCGAGATCGGACCTTTCTAGTTTGATCGATATTGGCGAAAAGGAGGGAATTCTTGACAAAAACGAGGCGAAATCTATTGCCTCTATGATGGCGTTCAGAGAATTGGATGTTGAGTCAGTAATGACTCCCAGAACGGTCGTATTTATGCTTGACGAGGATTTGACGATTGAAGAAATTTTAAAAACACAACCAACGATTCGATATTCTCGTCTGCCACTCTACCGAGAAACCAAAGACGACGTAGTTGGGTTCGTGAGAAAAGACGACCTATACCAGTATGCTGCATCTGGCAAAAAAGAGACGCGCTTATCTCAGATAAAGCGCAGCATGTTAACGGTGCCCGATACAAAAAAAGTACCTGACTTATTACAGCAAATGGTCAGCGAACGAGCACAAATCGTGCATGTTGTGAACGAATACGGCGACTCGCTTGGAATTGCCACTATGGAAGATCTCGTGGAAACAATGATCGGTATGGAGATAGTTGACGAATCAGACACCTATATCGACATGCAAGAGAGAGCTAGATTACTTTGGAGGCAAAGATCGAGACGGATGAACGAAATCCAAGACGGGGGGTAACAGAGTCCATTATGAATCCAAGACCTCAAGTTACCCAAGAGAACTTCAGCGAACTTGGGGTGGACGATGGGACTCGAACCCACGACAACCGGAATCACAATCCGGGGCTCTACCAGCTGAGCTACGCCCACCACAGGCACAAACTTAAGACGCTGAAGGCAAGTGGCACGCCCGACAGGAATCGAACCTGTAACCCCCAGCTTAGAAGGCTGGTGCTCTATCCGGTTGAGCTACGGGCGCAACGCGTTGGCCTCAGCCGACCTTAAATGGTCGGGGTAGAGAGATTCGAACTCCCGACATCCTGCTCCCAAAGCAGGCGCGCTACCAGACTGCGCTATACCCCGAAGGGCCGAGACTATATCGCCATCGGCCACTTTCGTCAATCTTACTCCATCTTTTGGCTTTGATAAATTGCCAATGTGAGATAATTCTGATATACAGATCCGTTTTCCAACTGACGGGCTCCAGAAACGGCCCACTCGAGTTACAGACATGGCATCAGAACTTAAAACCGACTTTAAGCCTTATACCCCACGCAAAGGGGAGGCTTACATGAGCAAAAAGCAACAAAACCACTTTATGAAAATTCTCCAGCAGCTAAAAAGCGAGCTGAGTGAGGACATTGACCGAACTGTGCACACGATGCAGGACGAAGCAACTGTTTTCGCGGACCCCAACGACCGTGCCAGCCAAGAATCAGATATGGCGTTAGAGCTCAGGAACAGGGATAGAGAGCGAAAGCTCATTCGAAAAATTAACGAAACAATCTCCAGAATCGAGGCCGGCGATTATGGCTATTGTGATAATTGCGGTATTGAAATTGGGATCAAACGCTTAGAAGCCAGGCCAACGGCCACATTGTGCATCGACTGCAAGACCCTCGACGAGATGCGAGAGAGGCAATTAGCCAAATAAGACGCAAAACATTGGTTAATAGGCCGCCTTCGGGCGGCTTTTTTATTAGGAAGAGTATTTAACAGTCAACCCTAAATCCCTAATTTTCTGCGTTAAATGAGAGATCCAAATTGAGCTAGGTTTAGACAGTCGAGGCGCTTCTGGCTGATGGGATTGTCTCGCGATGCTGTAAAGTAAAATTCCTTTGACGGGGATATTCTGACTCATAACCAAGCTCAAGAAATCAATGTACGCTTGAACCTCGTCATCTTTCGGTGGCGCCCCATCGATATCAAAAACACAGGTTTGTATCCACGTCGGACAGGTATCCGCACTAAGTCGTAGATTATCGATGACCCTCTTTTTACTGAACGCGACGTCGTTGACGATCGATACCCCCTTCTTCGACGCTCGATCAAGCTTAAACCAGATCTCGCCATTCATTTCACACAGATCCTGAAGCGTTTCCCGCACAGCTTCTTGGTGAACCAAGCTCCCATTCGTGATGACGACCGTCTTCACGTCATCAGCGACAGCACGCTTCTCCCTAACACGCCGCACTACCTCGACTACACCTTGAAAGTTAGGGGCAGATGTCGGCTCCCCATTTCCTGAGAATGCAATATCGTTAAACCGCTGCATCCCCTCAGGAAGATTCTTCACCAAATAATCATCTTTTTGAATTTTATGAATGAATGTGTCCAACTCCTGCTCGAGTACAGCTAAGTCGACCGCCGGGGGCGCCCCTCGTACTAAACCCGGAACTTGACAGTAAATACAGCGCCAATTGCATGCATTATTGATATTCAAATTAATTCCGAGCGAGAGTCCTCCTGCCCTACGCGAGACTACAGGGTACACATACTCAAAACCCTCAAAAAATCGATTGTGATCATTAACACTCAACATCATGATTCGCAGTCGTTTAAAAGCTGTCAGCGTGGGACGTCAAATAGGTAAAAATGTGCGCAGAAGGCTATTATCTCAAACAAACATGAATTGGGTGAAGCCAAAACCAACTGTCCTATCAACACGACTAGGACAAACTAAGGAGATCAAGATTGCCAAAACGCTTCAATAACAAAGTCGTCTTACTCACCGGCGGCACGAGTGGGATTGGACTGGGTATTGCAAATGCATTCGCGAATCAGGGCGCGAGAGTTATTGCCACTGGCGCTACGCGCGAAGAAGTGGATCAAGCTAAATCCATGAATTCAAAAATCGATTTCAAACAACTTAATGTTTCAACGTCTGAAAATGTTCAAGATTTTTTTGAAAACATAGATACTCTCGATGTACTCATCAATTGTGCAGGCATCATCAAACGAGAACTAGAGCATGATCCAGAGGTGTTTCAAGAAGTCATCAATGTCAATTTGAATGGCACGATGCGCGCATGCTCGGCAGCGCGTGATTTCCTCAAAGAAACGAATGGGTCAATCATTAATATCGCCTCGATGTTAACTTTTTTCGGCGGCGGACTTGTCCCAGCTTACAGTGCGAGTAAGGGCGGAATCGCACAACTGACAAAAAGTCTCGCGATCGCTTATGCGTCGGACCAAATCCGAGTCAATGCAATCGCTCCTGGGTGGATCAAAACACCTCTAACCACAGCTTTGCAAGAGGATGAAAATAGAGCAAACGCGATCCTGTCTCGTACGCCTATGAACCGATGGGGAGAGCCCGAGGATCTAGCCGGCCCAGCGATGTTTCTCGCAAGCGATGACGCCAAATTCGTTACAGGAAGCATCATTCCTGTTGACGGCGGCTACATGATTACTTAGTGAGGCCCCTCACTTAAAGCGCATCAACCACGCAGATCTGCGTCCGTTAATTCAAGTGGCTGGCCGTGTGGCGTTCGGTTCGCAACACGGCTCCACCCTTGTTTGTATTGATTGAGAACATCACGAGATACGATTTGCTTATTAATGAGCAGCTTCTCGAGAGCTCCAAGCACATCCTCGTAATAGTTGCGCCCATCGTCTGAATCGTCCGCCCCTCGCGTGGATGCCAGCTCACGACCTAATTCCTCTGCCCATTCTGACCAAGTAAATAGCTTCTTTTTTTCAAGCGCTACTAGAATCGCAAAAACATCAGCTTCCCACGGTTCAGAAAATACGGGTGACTTTATAGATTCAGGTGCCCCCAAAACAAATTCATTCCAGGAGAACACTTCAGTCATCTTCAGGATTCAAAAGATACGGCTCGAACGCGTCAATCGATACCGTGAGTTTCTCATCACAATGCTCACCCCATAATTCTCGGCCAGAAAAATCGACTGTGTATAGCCACTGAGGATCTTCAGCGCCACAATCCACCACTGAATCAGGGAAAACATGCGTACCTCGTAGCGCGATGACAGTTCCCAATTTTCCTCGTGCATATCGGGGTAGCCTCGTATGGCCCAATGGATTTAACTGTTTGGTTTTTACACGATCGCCGATGTTAAACCGCGGCTTGGCATCTGAGGCCCGCTCAAAATTTCCACGAACGAATGCTTTATGAATATCTCGCCGACTGAGCCGCTTTTGGACAACCGAAGGATCGATCGACACGCCTTTTTCCGCGAGAAGCTCCTCTTCGCTCACTAGTGACTTTTCAATCGAAGTCTGAGTCAAGGTCGTAATCCAGCGCTCATAGTACGACCATCGAAGGTACTCAGCAGGCTTGATCGACTCTTGGGCATATCGAAACACATCAATATTCCAGATTCCAAGCGCAAGTATCGATCTTTGCAACCCAAGGACTCGTGCTTCCCAAGGATGATGGAAAACCGGCTCATCGACCTCTGGGGAAACGTCGCCAAAACACTGCATTCCCCCGAGATCGTGGATATTATTCATCGAGTACCCCCGACATCAACTTGAAGCTCAGCCGTCCCGATCATACTGTCACGGGTGACGATTTTTGCCAAATCCGCCTCTTTAAAATGTTCGGCACCTTCCGGCCTTCTCGGGATCACGAGATATCGTGTCTCAGCGGTCGAATCCCACACTTTTATGTTGATGCTCTCCGATAACTCAAGCCCAAATTCACGAAGAACCGCTCGTGGTTGAATGACCACCCTCGAGCGATAAGGTGCTGACTTGTACCACACGGGTGGTAAACCCAATACGTCCCACGGGTAACAGGAACAAAGGGTACACACCACAATATTGTGCGTCTCTCGAGTGTTCTCAACAGCAATTAGATGGTGGCCGACGTCGGGAAAATCATCTTGAGCGTTAATGGCTGCAGTTGCATCGTCTAACAATGCATCTCTAAATTCTGAATTTGTCCAACACCTTGCGACGACTCTGGCACCGATATGAGGACCAACTTGTGTCTCAAAATGCTCGATAATTTGATTCACAACATCGCGATCCACATACCCCTTGTGTTCAAGAACCGATTCGAGCGCCCTGACCCGCTTCTGAACATCTGTTAGGGAAGACATCTCTCCGTGGTCGTGATGATGTTTATTTGGCATGACTTAAGTCTCTCAGTTATTTACGATTCATCATAAATTGTTCGAAGAATGCTGTCATCTCACGAAACTGAGCTAATGGCAAAATGCCGGCGACATGCTGATCAGGACGAACGATAACCAAACATCCGGCTTGACGATCAATCTGCCGCGAACAAAAAATATCAACTCCGCTTTTTGTCTGTGAGCAGAGTATCTTCTCGTAGTCAGTCAATTGCAGGTTCCCCTTCTCAGGCTGCATCAAGATGGGGAACTGAGTATCACAGTAATCAGCTGGACCGCCCTCGAGCACGAACCGAAAATCGATGAGATCATCAATTCGGCTTGGATCACAACCGAGGTGACTCAACATTGGTTTATCTACGTCAAAAATAGAACGCGACAAATCGGACAAAATCGTTAATTGTTTTGAGAAATTTGAAGCTGGGCAAAAAACAACGATTCGCCAGCGACCATCAAACTTGAACTCGTGAGCAAGGTGAACTGGTTTGGAGTCAGCGAATCGCGTTACGACTTCGGACTGAAATCTCTTACCGACTGGAAACCCCTTGGCCAATCCTTGATGCACGTCGCTACCGATGAGTTGGCTTTGTTGATAGCACGTCTCAACGCCTGCTGTATATCGCCCGTGCTGCACAAAATACGACTGAAAGTCATGCTGCTCAGGGGCCAAGCTTTGCGTTACGTTTGTCGCACCTCCACCGAATATTCTCGAAAAAACACGATCAAATTCAATGAGTTGTGATGCTATTGATTGCCGCTCATCAGAATAACTTTTCAAAATTTCAGTCGAGCAGTGATTGTTTAACACGGCACCCAATTTCCAACCAAGATTAAATCCATCCTGCAGCGACACATTCATCCCCTGACCAGCCTTAGGACTGTGGGTATGACACGCATCTCCCGCGATGAATAAACGTGGAAATCTATTAGTTTCACACTCATCATAATCATCGAACCGATCAGCAACTCTCTGACCAATTTCATACGCCGACCACCACGCGACCTCCTTCAACACAATTTCGTAAGGAGCAATGATTCGATTGGCGGCTTCAATAAGTTTCTTTGGCGTGACTTGGTCTTTTGTCTTCATCTCTGAATCAACACTCAGATCAAGCTCAATGTAAAGTCGAATCATGTACCCCCCTTCTCGAGGGATAATCAGTAATGTTCCAAAACGATCAGATTTAATGATCGATTTTCGCCGGACGTCGGGAAAATTGGTCGAGCACAAGATATCCATGACGCCCCACACCTTGTCAGATCGATCTCCAGAAAATGTAACGCCAAGAAAGTCTTTGACTCGGCTATGCGCCCCATCACAGCCAACAAGAAATTGAGTCTCCACGTAGATAACACTTTCATCCTCTTGCTGCAAGCGCACTTTGATCGGATGAACTTTCTGATCATCGCGTTCACAGGATATAAATTGAGTCCGATAATTTGGGGAAAAACCAGAAGGGGAATGTCGGATCTTCTCGAGCAAATAGTCATGTACTCTCGCTTGATTAAGTATCACATGAGGAAATTCCGAGAGCCCTGGTTCCGTATCATCGATAACGCGATCGCGAGAGACACGATCTCTATTTTTAGAATCTGGTGTCCAAAACGCAATCTCATTCACCCAATACGCTTCCTCCAAAATACGGTGTGCGAACCCAAGCGCCTCGAACGTTTCCATTGTGCGACACGCGACACCATCAGCTTGCCCCACACGAATGGGGCCATCTTTCGCCTCGACCATGGAAATCGACAAATCGTCGTACTGAGACAGGTAGGCTCCGAGGGCGAGACCCGCTGGCCCAGACCCCACGATAAGCACATCGACTTGATCACCATCGTTAAGTCTCTGATCAATCAAATCCTCGCTTCTCGCATTCGCGAGTCTCGGGTCTCCAGACTTAAAACCATTGAAATGAAACTGCAAAATCTGCTCCAGTATTTTTTCGAATGTGTACGTCAATGATCAATGTGACTGCGCATCAAAGCCGCGTATCAATTAACATGAAAACGGTTTATTTAACATTTTAGTGAAGTTGTTCGCCCCATATGGCAAAACCACACATCGTCATTGTTGGCTCCGGTATATCAGCACTGTCAGCTTGCTGGCATTTGAAAGATGATGCCCGAATCACTCTTATCGAAAAAAATAACTATCTTGGGGGACATACACACACCCACAAACTGGACGTCAGTGGGCATGAAATTACCGTTGACACCGGGTTCATCGTCTACAATCAAAAAACCTATCCAGGACTGACCTCTTGGTTTGATGAACTCGAAGTACGCAGTCATGCTGCCAAAATGTCCTTCTCAGTTTCAGCAAACGAAGGGTCACTCGAGTGGTCAGGTGAGAGTCTTAACGCGGTATTTGCGCAACGACATCGGTTATTCGACATCAAGTTTTGGCGAATGTTGTCAGACGTACTGCGCTTCAACCGAAGCGTCGTTAAGGATTTACATCAAAACCCAGACTTGGCTGGCTCAACTATCGGGCTATCCGAATACCTTGAATTACGCGGATACAGTGACTACTTCAAACACTACTACCTGTACCCTATGGCTGGTGCAATTTGGTCTTGCTCGACCTCAACCATAGAAGAGTTTTCACTTCAATCGTTTGTCAATTTTTTTGATAACCACGGCTTATTGTCAGTCGCCGATCAACCCCAATGGTTCAGCATTGATGGCGGGAGTCAACAATACACAAAAAAACTTTTTGAACGACTCCGGTCAAATTCAGTCACGATACTTCGGTCGTCCGAAGCGCTGACAATCAATCGTTCAAATTCTGGGAATGAGATCGTATATACAACGAACGGACTAGATCGGCACCGAATCAGTTGCGATCAAATTGTCCTCGGTTGCCATGCAGACGAATCATCAAAACTAATTGAAGCTCAACGGCATCCCGCGACTGAGATTCTAAGACGCATACCGTTTCAAAGAAATACAGCGTACTTACATTCAGATATCTCTTTGATGCCAAGAAATAAACGCGCATGGGCGGCATGGAATTACTTGCACAAAATATCCGAGAATGCGGACGATCAAATTTCTGTCACATATTTTATGAATCAACTACAAAATCTAAAGCAAACAACGCGACCAATTCTCGTCTCACTTAATCCAATCAGACCACCGGACGCGAAAGTGACTTACAAAAAAATGGAGTATTCACACCCGAATCTATCTAGAGATTCGGAACGGGCAGTCAGTGAACTATCTGTATTACAGGGCACAAATGAAATATGGCACGCAGGCGCTTGGTTGGGAAACGGTTTTCATGAGAGCGGCTTCCAATCGGGTAAAACCGTTGCAAAAAAAATTCGAATGCTCTCAGGATCATGAGAAATCAAATACAAATAGCTACTGGGCACGTGTCTCACGAGCGTCTGACACCCAAGAGACACTTCCTAAAATCTCGAGTGTTTTATCTCAGGATTCCGATTAGATCAATCTATGAGGATGATGAAGAAAATACTCCCAGCATCAACCGCTTGATATTCGGGGTCAATAAACCAGCTCTTGTCAGTGTGCAAGACGCGGATCATGGCGATGGCAGTGGCCTTATAAACTGGGTTAGAAAAAAGCTAGTCGAGCATCAACTCGAAAGAGAGGTCGACGGAGAAATCTGGCTGACCTGCTTTCCGCGAGTTCTTGGATATCAGTTCAAACCCGTGAGTTTTTGGCACTGCGAAAACAAAGAAAAAAAAGTCGTCGTGATACTTGCCGAGGTCCACAACACTTTTGGAGAAAGGCACACTTACGTCTTAAAACCAAATGAAGGACATAAATATTTCACGCCAGGATCTCCGATTGCATCAAACAAAGTGTTTTATGTGTCGCCATTCCTCTCAATTGAGGGGCATTACGAGTTTCGCTTCAACTATGATGAAAAGAAACAATTGAATTTCAACCGAATTGACTATTACACGGACCAATTGACCCTGAAAACAGTGATGAGCGGAAGCGTGACAAACATGACGACCAAATCAATATTGGCCGCCCTAGTCACGTATCCCTTTTTCAGCCTTCAAATCATTCTTTCAATACACTTTCACGCATTACGCCTCTGGATAAAAAAAATTCCTTTAACACTCGGCGAACGCAAAAAGAACGGTCCATGATCAATCTAATCAGCGCTCAAATTGTACTTGCCACACTAAAAACAATTCGCACTGGACAACTCACGGTCAAGTTGCCAGATGGAACGATTCGTGAATTCGGAAAAAACACTGAAGTCACGGGTACAGCGACAGTAAATCGTGCGTATCTGACAGTTCATCATTGGTCGGCCTTTCGTCACACTTTGTTACGCGGGGATATCGGATTTGCCGAAGCATTTATGAGGGGACTTTGGACTACAGACAATCTTAATAACTTGCTGGACATCATCGTACAAAATCGAGAAATACTCGACCGTCCCATTCGTGGATTAACGCTGACAAATTTGATCAATAAAATTCGCCACTGGCTGAATAAAAATACGAAATCCCAAGCAAAGAAAAACATCGAAGCACACTATGATCTTGGGAACGACTTTTATTCCTTATGGCTCGATGAAACGATGTCGTACTCGAGCGGACTTTTCCGAGGATCAAGATATCCCAAAACATCGGATCTAAAAGAAGCGCAACTGAACAAGATTGACCGAGCAATAAACCAGCTCGGATACCTAGACGAAAAGTCTCAGTACGCTAGAAATTGGCTGTGGCTGGGGAGGATTAGCTGTCGAACGGCTGAAAAATCATCCAGGCAAGCACACTGGCATCACCCTTTCGAATGAACAACGAATTTGGGCTGAGCAGCTCATGCGTCGCGAAGAACTATCCGAGCGCTGCACGATCGAGCTGCGAGACTACCGAGATGTCACAGGGATATTTGATGGAATCGTATCCATCGAAATGATTGAAGCGGTCGGAAGAGACTACTGGATAACCTTTTTTGAAACGATTAGCACACTCCTCAAACCAGGAGGTCGAGCAGTAATTCAAGCGATCACGATTGATGAACATCTCTTTAACGAATATGAGTCTGGCGTTGATTTCATACAAACATATATATTCCCTGGCGGGATGCTAATGACGAAAAATCATTTTTATGATTTTGCGACGAAAGCGAACCTGACCGTCAGCGATGCGCTCGAATTCGGGCAAGATTATGCCTCGACACTCCTCCAATGGCACGATCGTTTCATCACCAATTGGCTCACCATCAAAGATCTTGGATTTGATAATCGATTTAAAAATATGTGGGAATTCTATCTTGCCTATTGCCGCTCAGGGTTTCTAAATAAAAACATTGACGTCGTACAATTCACGCTCACAAAAGCTCAGAATCACTGATAAAACCACAACGAGTATGAATTTACGACAAATACATGCGATCCGGTACGGAATTTCTGGATTAGCCATATCCGCGTCTAGCCTTCCGCTATATGTGTTGATCCCGAAGATCTATGCAAACCTCTTCACGCTTTCTCTGATACACATTGGCGCCATACTCATGATTGTCAGATTAACTGATGCGGTGACAGACCCCATCGTTGGACGCCTACTCGATGCCACACGGTCCAGGCATCGCTTTCCAATTTGGGCCATCCCCTCTGGCATCATCATGGCTGTGAGTTACATCGCGTTAATCTTGCCACCAGAGCAACTGCATAGCGTCGAAGCACTCGTTTATATGGGTTTATTAACCCTTATTGTGTCTGTGAGCACCGGTGTGCTCAACGTGACCATACAAACATGGCCGGCCAGATGGACGGAAAACGCAGAAGATCAGTCGACACTCGTGAGCCGCAGAGAACAATTCACATTACTGGGCGTCATTATTGCAATTGCTATCTCTACAATCATATCGCCCGAAATGTTTGCAGCGTATTTGTGCACAGTGACCATCTTGATGTGCCTCTCTATCTGCGACCTTCCAACCCCAACAGTTTCTTCAAGTAACCTTTCTAAACCATCGAACACTGTATTTAAAGACTTCAAATCGCTGCTCACCCCCCTGTTTCTTAGCTCATTAGCTAATGCGATCTCGGCAACAACTTTTATCTTTTATGTAACCGATTACCTTATTTTTTCCGAGAAAGAAGGAGGCTTATTACTCGGGATTTACTTTGTATGCGCGCTCTCGGGCATCTGGTTTTGGCAGAAATTCATCCGAATAAAATCGCCACTATCCGTTTACATACTCTCCATCATGGCAACACTCGTTGTCTTCATTCCGGCCGGGTTTCTTACAAAAAATAATGCTGATGCCTTTTATCTCGTTTGTGTCTTGTCTGGACTCACCCTGGGTGCGGAACTAATACTCCCTTCTATTCTTCTAATTGCCAAGTTAAAACATTTACGAATGGAGAATAAATCAGGGGTAGTCTTTGGGTCTTGGAGTCTTTTAGTGAAATTGGCGCTAGCAGTCGCCGCTGGGCTATCTCTTCCAATCTTAGGATATTTCAAATACACCCCCGGGGAAGACACGGGACTCTTTATGCTTCCAGTGGTTTACGTTGTCGTTCCAGTATTACTAAAAATCGCCACCATGATATTACTTGTCATTCATCATAAAAAATATGCCAACATTTATAGGCAAACGCATATTTAAACTCCTATGGGCCGCAATCCTCAGCGTATTGCTTGGATGCTCTGATTCAAATCAAATCACGAACGACGAGAACAAAATGCATACATTCGATTTGGCGGAATTTTTCGATGGAACAACCAAAGGTACTGGATTTATTCAAGACCGATCTGGAGCAATCATTAGAACGTTCAATCTCGAGGTAATCGGTCAATTTTCCAACTCCAAAGGGTCATTAAAAGAGACGTTTTTTTGGAATGATGGAGAAACTGAACATAGAACGTGGAGCCTTGAGAAGACATCAGAAACCGAATGGATTGGAACGGCACACGATGTCGTAGGAAAAGCCACCGGAATCATAAGCGAAGATAAACTGCGTTGGTCGTACACGCTCACCCTCAATGTGTCAGACAGAAAGATCAACTTTAAATTTGATGATCAGATGTGGATTTCTGAGACAGGGGTACTGGTGAATCACGCAAAATTTTCTAAATTTGGAATCCACCTCGGTGATGTTGTCGTGAGCTTTTCCAAGTAAGCATCTGAAATGTTTTCCGCGAACACCCCTATCCGAGACTGGTCAAGCCGCCATGTGTGGGTGATAGGAGCCTCAGAGGGAATCGGCAGAGCGTTAGGAATCGAGCTCCAAGAAAGAGGAGCAAGAATTTCAGTATCCGCTCGAAATGAGGAAAAACTAAGAACGTATTTCCCGCAAGATGCAGACATAATCCCGCTAGACGTAACCGACAGTGGTCATAGAGCAAGGGCGCTTGATTGGTTTAGAACAAACTCTCAAGTACCCGACACAGTTTTCTGGTTACCCGCGATATATGAGCCATCGGAGTTACTCAACTTAGATCCATCAGTAGTAACCGATACCCTAAAAACGAATCTCATAAGCGCATGCGAATTTTTCCCTGAAGTCGCAAGATACTGGGCTCAAAATCCATCGAAGGGCTGCACACGCCATTGGTCATGGTTTTCAAGCCTTGCCGCCTACAGGGGACTACCAAATGCCAATATATACGGAATAACTCGCGCGGCTATTTCAAACCTAGCGGAAATCTCACACATTGAGCTAAAGCAATACAAAATCGATATTTCTGTGATATCTCCCGGGTTTGTCGACACGCGATTAACCCAAAAGAATTCATTCCATATGCCAGCACTGATAACCCCTGAGGATGCAGCGAAAAGGACCCTCAGGGGTATTAGTAAAGGCAAGTTCGAAACGCATTATCCACTGAGATTAAGTCTCATTTTCCGAATGCTTAGGCTATTACCAATTAGTGTATATCTGACTTTGATGAGGCGAGCATTAGGCAAATGAGAACAGTCGAGGAACCGTCTGTTCGTGATAATCGTCTAAAATGTCGTAATACTAATTTAATACGACTGAAATATGATTCCGGCTACCGTGACATGTCGCTCATGGTGCTGGACTAACCCATTGTTACGAATTCGAGGAACATAAAGTTGAGTATGAATATTCCTTCAAATGACATGCTGTACCCAAAACTATTTCAGGACTTTGAGCGAGTCAGGTGGACCTTTGAGGATATGCCATGGGACCAATTTGACGGAAATCTCCTCAGTGATGAGCAGGCGCAGACAATTAAAATGAATGCGATCACAGAGTGGGCAGCGCTTCCAGCGACAGAAATGTTTCTGCGAGATCACAGGCATGACAGCGATTTTTCTGCATTTATGTCAATTTGGTTTTATGAGGAACAGAAGCATAGTCTTGTCCTCATTGAGTACTTACGGAGATTTAGGCCAGACCTAGTGCCCACAGAAGAGGAACTTCATCAGGTGCGATTTGAATTCGATGAAGCGCCCCATTTGGAAACACTCATGCTCCACTTCTGTGGTGAAATTCGTCTTTATCATTGGTATAAACGAGCATCACAGTGGCACACTGAACCTGTTATCAAAATGATCTATGAAGTCATTGCTAAAGATGAAGCGAGACACGGTGGCGCATACTTACAGTATATGAAGCGGGCTTTGGCTAGAAATCTCAAAGAAGCCCAAAAAGCCTTCTCAAAAATCGGCGTATTGATGGCCTCTGCAAAAAGAACAAATCAAGCGCTACACCCGACAAACCTACACGTCAATGAGGCCTTATTTCCAAAAGACACCGTGCAAAGTCGAATGCCTGAACCAGGCTGGCTAGAACACTGGCTGGATAAACAAATTCAATTCGATAAACAGTGGGAAGGCAAAGTCTCAGGCCGGATCTTGCATAACCTGAGCCTACTTTTCAAAGAAACATTTAACTCCGTTCAAGATTTGAACAAATTCCGCAAATCACTCACAAGAGTCGCATCTCTGGGTTAAAAGTAACGACACGTCATCACCACTGAAGCATGCCTGAAAACAACAAAGAAAAATGGAAACTGGATGGCGTTCGAGTCATAACGAGTGACAATTTAGATGGTAATGTTCCTTCAACCCCAGGGATGGAGCGTAAGGCAGCGATAAACTTCGCACGTACTGGGGCAGAGAAACTATGGGCAGGAACGGTCACCATAAAACCTGATGCAAAAACAGGAGCACATCACCATGGACACCTCGAAAGCGTCATCTATGTCGTGAAGGGTAAAGCTCGAATGAGATGGGGAGAAGCGCTTGAGTTCACTGCAGAGGCGGGTCCTGGAGATTTCATTTACGTACCGCCATATGTGCCACATCAAGAAATTAACGCGAGTGACACCGAGATACTCGAATGTGTGTTGTGCCGCAGCGATGGCGAGGCAATCGCAATAAACATTGACATCGACCCAGTAGAGGAGCCAAAAGAGGTACTTTGGGTAGATCCGACACACCCCACCGGAGCAATCTGACGACCACGAATTTTTGCGTTAACTCTATCGTCGAGCGTACACAATCACGTACTCGGGCCGACACTCTGGAGTACAAACGAGCATCCAACCATTGCGTTCCGACTCGGTCGCGACCCAAAGGCTAATCACATGGGCATGATTATTCTTAATGAACACCTCAAACAGGTTTAAGATCTCCTGTTGAGGTCGAAAAGTCACAATCTCTTTCATCAACCGAGATACTTCCGCGTCCTTTTCACTGTCACTAATCGAGTTAACAGAAATTTCAGAAAAATAAAAAGGGGGTAGTGTTCCGCGGACCCCGTCGTGTGCGCTAGCGGGGATACGAGGTGCATCAAAGAAACTTCCAGAGTAACGCCAAGACCAGCTTGGGTCAGCTATGATCGTTTGTCCATTCCCAAAGCAAATTAATTTCGCAATTCGCGCTAACGGAGAAGAGAGTTTAGTGAGCATGTCAGCGGGATGGGCATCACAATCGAAATTCACCGCATCTGCGCTGTCATCGCCTGGATGTGCAACGACCGTTGTTGTGACAAATAAAAAACCTAGTAGATACAAACGAAAAACTAATCGCACAATAAACCCCAGGTCAAGATAAAAAGGCCGATCGTCCTCGAGGTCAATCGGCCTTCAAATGCTTCAATATTAATAGTCTAAATATTAAGACTTCTTCTAGATCAGTACAAAACGATTGGATTTCCAGGAGATCCAGTCGCACCGATGATCCGTAATGGCGACCAAATGAACGCTCCCTCATAGATCTTGTTGTCCACTAGTGACTTCGTGTCAACATTCTCCAAATTCCATGTTCCATATTTCACTTGTAACTCCGTATGGCATGGAACAGCCCATCCTTCGACCTCATTCCCTGGCTGGGCATCGTTAGCCGAGGTATCGCCCATGGTCAGAGCGATATTTCTCTCTCCAAAATAACTACATGCTGAGTATCCGAAGCCTGGCTCACCCTGGGCAAATATAGCGCGAGCTGCCGCCCTTTCCTCAGAGCTCATAGATTTGTAACGATCATTACTCCACGTGTTTCCCTGTCCCGTATGAAGCGCCACACAATCTCCCGAACCAATTGGATCTAGGCCCTGCATTTTGAGTATGCCATCGATGTCGTCTGCCGTGACAATTCCGCCTACGTCAGCACTTGATTTTGGAATAGGCAACATCTCGGCTGCAGCAGATATTTGACCAATTTTCTTTTTGTACGCAACTGCGTCCAAGACAACTAGTCTACAAACAAAGCCCGTTTCTGCGACATGCTCTACACCCGCATCACCCATTCCAACCACACGTCCACCGGCACCACGCTCATAGCCATTTTCACTCATGGGATTGAATCCGTTGTACATGTACATTCCCTTTGACGTGTTGACACCAATGTGTCCTGGCCCGTCAAACTGGGTCTGGATTTGGCCTATCTCGGTGGTTACCATTTCGTCATGGTAAAACAGCGCGTTTGCGCCAAAAGGACCACCTGTTGGCGTTCCTGGTATCGTCATATTCCATCCGCGAGGACCAAATGCTGGTGCCTCTCTGTGGTAATACTTACCAATACTAATCGCTTTGAATTGTTTTACGGTAGCAAGCGCACGTTTAATATTAGCTGGGTTCTTCATGTGATTCGCACTACCAGCTTTATCGCCCGCTCCCCAATACTTCGAAGGTGCCCAATTTTCAGTTAAAGGCGCATCATATGTTGGACCTGGTAGTGGATCATTCGCACCAGAAAAGGCTGTTGGAACACTGATACAAAATGCAATCGCTGACATTACCGTCAACTTAGTAATATTGCTCATACCCCCTCCTCGTTTTTTGTGGATATATCCCAAATGTATACCCTCAAGAAATCCTGTCACAAAGTGCAATATTTTGCAAATTGTTGTCTACAGCTGAAATGAAACTAAGGTTGAGTAGATGTAAATACGGACGAGACACAAAAAAAGCCCCCTGTTGAGGAGGCCTTTTTTCGCCGAAACTAACTATACCGTCAGTTATCGTTGTTCTTCTTAAACTCTTGAACCGTCATAATGGCTCCGAGGATCGTAATGGCAGTACAAAAAAGTCCGATAACAAGAACCAGAGTATCGCTCATTTCTTCATCCCCCCCTTTATTGCCATCACGTTGAAATAGATCCCGAATCCCAAGATAGCGGGAACCCATGTCGCGGTGAACAGGCCCTCTTCCTTTTGTCCAGTAAACCACAGGTAAGCGGATACAGCAAAGGAGATTGCCACCGCAATTAAGATGAACATATCCGACATTTTTACCATTTCATTCCCCTCTCAGTATGCAACATTTATGTTTCCCAGAAACCCCAGGCGGCGATCATTAAAGCACCAACCGCCAAGCCTGCGTGGGAACGCAGTTCTGTTTCACCGGGTATATGAAACACGAAAGGGACTATTTCGTAAACCCCTAGAGGCAACCACGCCGCGAAGAGACCCGCAAATATCGCCGCTAACCATCCCAGTTTGACCCGTGTTCGAGAACCTGCAGCCACGTCAACTCCAGTTACTTTACAGACCTGGATGTGACTTTAGGGTACAAAAAAAGTTCTTTTGGGTACAGGATGCGAACTCTGGGGGGGGCAAATTGTGGTTTTTGCACAACTTGCCTCGTAGCATGGCGGAAGCGGTGAGATTCGAACTCACGAAGGACTCGCGCCCTTGCCGGTTTTCAAGACCGGTGCATTCAACCGCTCTGCCACGCTTCCAATACCGCTATTATCCCCTATTTTGACAGGGTTAACCAACCTAAAACCTCATTTTTTTTTCATAACTTGAATATAATAAAGTTTGAAAGCGTATTCACAATCAATACGCGTCATTTGACCACTGTAGGTCGTTTTATTTCTCTTAAAAGGAGTGTGTTAAAAATGCAACCAAACATACCTGTTTCATCCACTGGTGGTGTACTCGGGGCGCAACAGCTAAAAGTCCTCAGAAACACGTACCTGATGTTGGCGATAACGATGATCCCAACGGTCATTGGTGCATTCGTCGGGATGGCCACAAGCGGTATCGTATTTAAACACCCAATAATGAGTTCTCTTATTATGCTTGGGGCTGTGATCGGATTACAGTTCGCGATTGCCGCAAACAGAAACAGTGGCCTCGGCGCAGCCTTGCTGCTTGGGATGACATTCATTCTAGGTTGGTGGTTAGGGCCCATATTGAACATTGCACTTTCTTTGAAAAATGGTCCCGAATTGATAGGTTTCGCCGCTGCGGGTACTGGTGGCATCATGTTTGTGATGAGCGCGATAGCGACCACATCAAAACGTGACTTTAGTTTTATGGGCAAATTTTTGTTTGTAGGAATGATTGTGCTGTTAATTGCAATGTTTGCAAATATGTTCCTTCAAATACCTGCACTTGCACTCACAATCTCAGCGCTTGCCATCGGTGTATTCTCGATGTTCCTGCTCCACGATGTCAGCCGAATTGTTCACGGGGGCGAAACCAATTACATCATGGCAGCTACCGGCGTGTACATGAGTCTGTTTAACATATTCGTTAGTCTGCTTCACCTCTTGATGGCGCTGGCGGGAAATCGCGAATAAATCAGAGCACTTAAGGTATTTAGGGCGCGTTTACCGCGCCCTTTTTATTTCTCAAACGAGGCAATGGACTCGACGTGAGAGGTATGCGGAAACATATTGACAATCGATGCTGACGTCAAACGATATCCCTTCTCATGAACCAAGATGCCCGCATCGCGCGCGAGTGTTGAGGGGTTACACGATACATATACGATTCTTTTTGGGCCATCTCCAGAGATCGCTTTAACCAACTCAAATGCACCGTCACGCGGTGGGTCGATCAACAATTTATCTAGAGGACCCAATTGTTCATAAGACGGGCAACTTTCCTCGAACAAATTCCCCACCCTAAATTCACAGTTTTGAAATAGGCCATTGTTTTCGGCGTTTTGACGTGCGCGAAAAATCAAGTCCTGACTGCCCTCCACTCCGATGACGATCGATCCGTGCTTCGCAATGGCAAGAGAAAAATTACCTAAGCCACAAAACAAATCTGCAATCCGCTCTCCAGCTTTTGGTTCCAGCAACGACATCGCTCGCCTCACTAAAACACCATTAACCTCGGTATTGACTTGAGTGAACTCAGACAAACCGAACTCAAACTCTAAATTGAAATCAGGAATACGATACGTCAATCTCGATTCAACCTCAGGATAAATTTGTTTCAACGTTTTCGGCCCACCCCTCTGGGTATAAATGCAGATGCTGTGTTTTAGGCCGAAGTCAACGAGACACCTTGTATCAGACTGCGTTAAATCCTCAAGAATTCGAAATGCCAGAATGTCGGACGTTTCACTACACGCCACCTCAATTTGAGGAACGTTTTTTTTAATCGATAACGACTCAACCAAAGCTCGTAACTCTGGCAGCAATCTAGAGATCCTTGATGGCAATACGTCACACGACAACATATCCACCACGTAGCCTTTACCTTTCTCTCTAAAACCAACGAGCGCTTTATCTTTTTTGATAACGAAACGACTGGATAAGCGTGCCCTGGTTCGGTAACCCAAAGACGGCCCAGAAATCGGGGATAAGATACGCTCTGGTGACACTTTCCCGATTCGGGTAAATGCATCCTCCAAAACCCGCTGTTTTATCGCGAGTTGAGATCTCATATCAATATGCTGAAAACTACACCCACCACAGATTCCAAAACTTGGACATCGCGGATTCATGCGAGCAGATGATGGATTTTTTACGGCCTTGGTAACAGCAGTATCGAAACTAGGTTTTTTTCTCTTAATCTCAATTTCGACAGTTTCGCTGGGCAACGCATTTTGAACAAAAATGACTTTATTATCTGATCGCGCAATCCCCCTCGCCTCGTGATCAACTGATTCAATCAATACTTCCATGGCTGATTAATTCCAAGCTGCGAGAAACTGTTGCCAATGCTCGCCCGTCAATCCCTCGATGTAGTCTCGTGCAGTTTTAACTTCTTGATCATACCGATCTGCGTTTATTGCACCGCGGATTAATTGGTATCTTAGGTAAACCAGATAGGTGTTCACCACATCCGTTTCGCAATAATCTCGAATATCCGACAGATGCCCATCTTGATATTTCTCCCAAACCTTACCACCAGACATTCCAACTTTACCTGGAAAGCCGAGCATTTGAGCCACCTCATCCAGTGGCGCGTTAGCACGTGGCTGGTAACGGGCGAGGACATCCATCAAATCCAGATGACGAGAGTGGTATCGACTGATGTAGTTATTCCATTTAAAGTCTCTATCATCTTCACCCGTGTCCCAATACCTTGCAGCGACGATGCCATGAACGAGACTGCGGTAATGTAACACCGGCAAATCAAAACCTCCGCCATTCCATGAGACAAGTTGTGGTGTATATTTTTCGATTCCTTCAAAAAACCTCTTGATAAGAGAAGACTCACTATCTTCTAGCTCTCCTAACGACCACACACGAAATCCATCGCCGGCGCGCAGGACACATGAGACTGCCACAATTTGATGTACGTGGAGCGGTAAAAACTCGCTACCCGTTTTCTCGAGTCGCTCTTTAAAGGCAAGTTCAGCAACCTCTGCATCAGAAAGTCCAGATGCCATATCTCGTAAACGCCGCAACGATTCAACATCAGGAACGGTTTCAATATCAAAAACGAGTACTGGATTCAATTGATGCCCTTACTCAGCCGGAAACACGCCCGTCGATAAGTATCGGTCTCCGCGATCACACACGATCGAGACGATCGTCGCATCGGTGAGTGATTGAGAAAGTTTTAACGAGACCCACATGGCGCCCCCTGATGAAATGCCAGCGAAAATCCCCTCTTCTTTCGCTAATCGACGGGTCGTATCTTCAGCATCCTGTTGTGAGACTTCGATAATCTCATCTACACGGTTTTTATCGAATATTTTTGGCAAATAAGCCTCCGGCCATTTTCGAATACCTGGTATCTGGGAGCCATCGGTGGGCTGACATCCGATAATCTTAATATCTGGATTCTTTTCCTTTAGATACCTGGAAACTCCCATAATCGTGCCTGTAGTTCCCATACTTGATACAAAATGGGTCACACGACCACTAGTTTGATCCCAAATTTCAGGCCCGGTTAAGTCAAAGTGCGCAAGTGGATTATCCGTGTTTGAAAACTGGTCGAGTATCACGCCCTCACCACGAGATTGCATGCGTTCAGCTAAATCTCTTGCACCCTCCATGCCCTCAGATTGCGAAACCAAAATAAACTTTGCACCAAAAGCAGCCATCGTCTGTCGACGCTCTATCGATAAATTGTCCGGCATAATCAAAACCATCCGATAACCCCGCATCGCAGCAACCATCGCGAGCGCTATCCCAGTATTTCCCGATGTGGCCTCAATGAGCGTATCCCCGGGTTTAATACGCCCCGACTCCTCGGCCTGCTTGATCATCGAAAGTGCAGGCCTATCCTTCACGGACCCCGCTGGGTTGTTCCCTTCAAGCTTCGCAAGGATTGTGTTGCTCGTTTTCCCTGGGAGTCTTTTAAGACGTACTAGGGGCGTACCTCCCACTACGTCATCTAAAGTTTTGTAATTCATCATCGGTATCGGTGTCAGTATCAGTAATTCGATTGCTCAAGAAGAAAGTCAATATAGGCATCGACACCAGCATTGACGTCACACATCTGAACATCGCAACCAGAGCGTCTCAATTGCGTCAGATCCGCTTCGGTAAAACTTTGATACCTTTCTCTTAAGCCATCTGGAAATGGCACATATAAAATGAGGCCTTCCTCCTTCATTTCGGTCAGCGTCAGTGGTGACTTGTTATCCCGTTTTCTAATTGCATTAATCGTCGCAACTGCTACTTCGTTGAATGTCTGCGAGCGACCAGTGCCACAATTAAAAATTCCAGACTGCTCAGGGTTGTCAAAGAAATATAAATTCGTCGCGACAACATCGTCTACAAAAACAAAATCCCGTCTTTGTTCACCAGCCGTATATCCTCCGCTCCCTTCGAATAAATTTAATGTTCCACGATCACGAAACTGATTGAAAAAGTGAAAAGCGACCGACGCCATTCTTTTTTTATGACTCTCACGAGGACCGTATACATTAAAGTACCTAAGGCCTACGACTTGAGAAGAATGGTCGTCAATATTTTGCCTCACGTACTGATCAAACAAATACTTGGAAAAACCATATACGTTTAGAGGAGATTCGTTATTTCTGTCCTCGGCAAATACGTGTCCTCCACCATACACAGAAGCCGATGATGCGTAGACGAACGGGATGTGAAGTCGCTTGGAAAATTCGAAAAGATCTATGGAATAACGGTAGTTGTTACTCATCATATAGTTCCCATCCAATTCCATCGTATCTGAGCAAGCACCTTGATGAAAGATGTAAGTTATTCTGCGGTCCCAAACACCACAAGAGAGCTGCGATCGAAACTCTTCCTTATCGAGATACTGATCGAAATTACAGTCGATTAGATTTTTGTATTTATCAGTGCCGCCGACATTATCGACGACTACAATGTCATTAATATCTCGACGATTCAACGCTCTCAGAATGTTAGAGCCAATAAAACCAGCACCACCTGTTATTAAAATCGACATGCGCTAAAAACCTTCGCGAAATAATTCATCGAAACTTGTAGTCGCCGTGCCTAATTTACCGACCACAATTCCTGCTGCTTTATTTGCGAGTCTTACCGACTCTGAAATATTCATTCCGCTCGCGAGATACGCGGCAAGTACACCGATGACTGTATCTCCTGCACCACTCACATCAAAAATCTCACGAGCAACAGTCTGAAAATGCTCTACGTGATGTTTTTCAAACAACGTCATTCCTTCTTCACTACGTGTCACTAATACGCCAGACAACCCAACATGTTCTCTAAGTGCTTGCACTTTACTCGTTAAATCATCTTCAGTGTTCCAGTTTCCTACGATTGCTCGTAACTCACTTTTGTTAGGAGTGATAAAGCTCGCACCGCGGTACTTTTCGAAATCGTTACCTTTTGGATCAATCAATACCAATTTTCCGAATTTTTTTGCTCGCACGATCATATCGGATATGTGTGTGAGTACACCTTTACCGTAGTCAGAGAAAACCACAACATCCGCCCCTTTTAGAAGCTTATCGTATTGCTTAGAGTTCTCTGATAACGAATGCTCACCAGGAACGCTCTCAAAATCAATTCGAATAAGTTGTTGCTGCTGAGCTACTACGCGCGTTTTAATCGTCGTCGACAAATTTGTATCAATATTTAAATACGCCTGAATTCCTGAAGCCGTAATTAATTGTTCTAACTCAACCCCCTCAGCATCATCCCCTCGTATTGATAGCAAATCCACATTGACGCCCTGTTTCAACGCGTTGAGAGCAACATTAGCGGCTCCTCCCAAGCGGGATTCAGCTCGACCAACCCGAACAACGGGCACAGGTGCCTCAGGTGAAATCCGATCTGCAGAACCAAACCAATAGCGGTCCAACATGACGTCTCCCACTACGAGGACTCGAGCGCTTGCCAGATTGCCGCGTAATGTGTCTAACTTCATCGATTACCCTTTTTGAGAAAACGGTTCGCAGTTTCACCGTTTTTCAATCTTACCTTAACGTTCTGTCTCACTAATTTCTTGATTCATCCTTCGGAGAATACCCAATGGATTGTCAGACTGCGTTATTGGTCTTCCTACAACAAGATAACTAGAACCACGACGCATTGCATCAGAAGGAGTCACGACTCTCTTTTGGTCATCCAAAGAGCCGCCTGATGGCCTGATACCAGGAGTTACTCTCAAAAAATCGTGACCATATTTTGCCTTGACGAGGTCCGCCTCATTAGCAGAGCAAACAACTCCATTTGCTCCAGATTGATACGCGATATTGGTCAGCCGATCGACGAGAGCACTGGGCTCAAACTTAAAACCAATTTCTTGCAAATTATTCTGATCCATTGAAGTCAGTACAGTCACTGCCGTCAGCAAAGGCCTATCCTCACTCGTACCCAACGCCTCCCTCGCTGCGCGAATCATGTCGCTTCCACCGAGCGCGTGGACATTAACCATCCAGACACCGAGTTCTCTGGCCACCGAACACGCTTTCATTACGGTGTTCGGTATGTCATGAAATTTCAAATCAAGAAAGACCGAGAAACCAAGTTTCACAAGCTTATCGGTGATACGCGGACCATAACTCGTAAATAACTCTTTCCCAACCTTCAACTTACAAAGCTTCGGGTTAAGCTGAGAGACGAGGCTTGATACGTCATCTTCATTGGACATATCGAGCGCTACGATAATCTTAGCGTCCATCATTTTTATCTCTTGTCGTATGCGTCTTGATTGGTGAATAAGTATCCCATGACTGACAGGCTGGACATCGCCAGTAATGAGAATTTGCCTCAAACCCACAGCTCTCACATTTGTGACACAAGGTGGTCTTTAAACCGTCAGCAATTTTTTTGAAAACGACGTCAGAAGCGTCCTCAAAATTTCCCATTTCACCTTTGAGTGAGGCAAAAACCGGAATAATGAGTGCCGAATGCCCAGATTTTAAAAACAATTCTCTAGCTAACTGGTGAGCTGACACCTCACCACTGAGCTCCGTTTGGATCTGAAAAATGGACTGAAAAGTCTCTTCACAAGGAACCTCAAGAAAAAATTCCTTCAGGGTTTCGAGACACTCGGACATCCGCGTCAAATTCCGACAGGTTTCTACAAATTGCGGCAACACCAACACAAAGAAATCCGGGTGATTTTCCCTGATCGACTTCCACAAGGATAAACCGTCTTGATATTTCCCTTGCGCGAAAAACACCTTACCCAACATGATTAATGCCCTGGGAGAATTCGGATGCTCGCTCTCAGCTCGATCAATCCAGTGCATTACTAACTCGGGCCGTTGCTCCTCAAATTCAACCTCGGCACACTCCATCATAAAATGAGCAATTAACTCTCTTTGAGACTCTCCGGACAACGACTGATACTTCATTGCCGCCTGAATCCCACTCTCCCAGTCCCTCTGCGTCACGTAAAGCTCAATTAGTAAGCGCAACGCAGAAGGGTCAGTGCGATTAACATCGACCCTTTTAAGATATTGCTCAGCACGATCATGCATTCCAGATTTTAAATAGTCTTGCCCGACCGCAAGCAACGCTTGATTTCTTTCGACACTGGACAAATCAGGTCGATCTAGAAGTGCTTGATGGACCAACAACGCCCTCTGCATTTCCCCCCTTTGTCTGAATAAAGCGCCGACGGCAAATTGTAGCTCTATTGACTCAGGGTCCGAGCTAGCTAATTCAACGAAAACATCTATCGCCCGATCGGTATCATTCTTGAGGAGATAATTGATTCCATCCACGTAAGACGATGGTACTCTTTGAGACTCGTTTAGCAGTTGTTTGATATCGATACGGGCTGCGAGCCACCCAAAAAGAAAAAAAGTCGGTAGCGCAAGCAACCACCAATTCTCGTAATTCATCAGAGAGTCACTTTCTCCGGACGTGGTCTTACACGTTTTCTACCAAAAAGCTTTGTTACAGCACCCAACGCGAATCCAAATAAAAAGGAGATAAGAACTATGACTGCTAATGGAAATTCAAAAATATACAGATTTGTAAATTTCAAACTTACCGAATCAAAGTTGTAAACAGTGAAAACCATTAATACAACAACGATGATTGTTTTGATCAATCTTCGAACTAGCGCAACCATTCTCTTTCCTTAAGTTCTGACACTTTAGACGTTTTCATAAAATAAGCAAAAAAAAACGGTCGAAGCAATTCCGACCGTTTACCTTAGTTCCCTTCACCTAGTTTTTCGAAGACGAATCAAAACTCTTATGTAGATCTGGGACGGTCGACACGACTTTTCAACTCCTTCCCTGCTTTAAAATGTGGAGCAAATTTTGGAGGAACAAGAACCGGTTCTCCACTTTTTGGGTTTCTTCCTTTTCGAGACGGTCGATAATTAAGACCAAAGCTTCCGAATCCTCGGATTTCGACTCGATTACCTTTCTCCAACATCTTTGAAATTGAATCGAGTATCGTCTGGACTGCAATCGTCACATCATCCTCCATAAAAGCGGGCGATTTCTCGCTCAGTAAAGTTATGAATTGCGATTTTGTCATATCCACCGTACCCTCGAATAAGGCCTAATCTTCAGCGTTGTCGAGTTTTGCCTTCAAAAGCGCACCAAGATTGGTTGTGCCAGCACTCTGACTGTCACTGTCTGCAGCGTGCTTTTTGATCGCCTCGGCCTCATCTGACGCCTCTTTTGCCTTAATCGATAAGCTGACGACACGAGTTTTCTTGTCCACTCCCATCACCATAGCTTCTACCGTTTGTCCAGCCGAAAAAGAATCCAATCGAACATCCCGATCGCGAGACAGATCACTAGATTTGATAAAGCCCTTTACGTTTTCGTCGATATCTAACGTCAAACCTCTGTCCTCAACTGAAGAGATCGTAGCGGAAATCACACTGCCTTTGCTCAAGGAGACCTCGGAGCCGCCCATCGGATCCTCACTCAATTGCTTAACACCGAGAGATATTCTCTCTCTCTCAACGTCAATAGCTAGAACAACTGCTTCAACCTCGTCGCCCTTCTTATAGTTCCGAACAGCATCCTCACCTTGTTCAGTCCAAGAAAGGTCTGAGGTGTGGACCAGCCCATCGATCCCACCAGGAAGGCCGATAAAAATACCGAAATCAGTTATGGACTTAATTGAACCAGAAACTTTGTCCCCTTTTGAAGCGCTTTGCTCAAACTCTTGCCACGGGTTTGGAGTGCATTGTTTCATACCTAGGGAAATACGACGACGGTCCTCGTCGATTTCGAGGATCATAATCTCTACCTCATCCCCGAGCTGTACCACCTTGCCAGGGTGAACATTCCTATTAGTCCAATCCATCTCAGACACGTGAACAAGTCCCTCAATTCCAGGCTCAATCTCAACAAAGGCGCCGTAATCAGTGAGGTTTGAGATCTTGCCGAACAAACGAGTCCCCTCAGGAAGTCGTCTCGCGAGACCCAACCACGGATCCTCCCCAAGCTGCTTCAAGCCAAGCGATACTCTGCTTTTCTCCTGATCAAACTTTAAAACCTTCGCCTCGAGCTCATCCCCGATATTCACAACTTCTGTCGGGTGCTTGACACGACGCCAAGCAAGATCAGTGATATGAAGTAGACCATCGATGCCGCCGAGGTCAACGAAAGCACCGTAGTCAGTAATATTCTTAACAATACCCTTTACTACAGCTCCTTCAGCGAGAGACTCGAGCACCTTCTCTCTCTCTTCACCGAGGCTCTCCTCTAGAACCGCTCGCCTTGACACAACGACATTGTTTCTCTTTCGGTCGAGTTTTATGACCTTAAATTCAAGGGTTTTTTCCTCGTACGGAGTTGTGTCCTTAATGGGTCGAACATCGACAAGAGACCCGGGTAAGAATGCTCGAATACTATTCAACATAACTGTCAAACCACCCTTGACTCGCCCAGAAACGTAGCCCTCGACAATTTCGCCCTCTTCCATCGACTTCTCAAGGCTTATCCACGCAGCCAATCGCTTCGCTTTTTCCCGTGACAGCTTTGTTTCACCGTAGCCATCCTCCAAGGACTCGATGGCAACGGAAACATAGTCTCCGACGGTTGCTTCCACCTCTCCTTGATCATTCTTAAATTCATCGATTGATATGTAACTCTCGGATTTTAGACCCGCGTTGACCACCACAAAATTATGGTCTATCCGCGTAACCTCCGCGGTGATCACCTCTCCGGCGCGCATCTCCTGTCTCTGGAGGCTCTCCTCAAACATGAGAGCGAAGTTTTCAATTTCTGGGCTTTGTGTTTCAGTTGCGTTGGTTGTCATAGGTTTTTATTTTTTCACAGGCTATTCAAGCACCCGGTCAAAATTCTCGTGTTGTTGTTTAGTTTCCCAGCATCAATGATGCAGCACCTCAAGAGAAAAGTAGATCAGTGCGTCCTATCGAGTTATTCAAAGCATCCTCGTAAAGAGCAACAATCGCGCTACTCACTTCCTCAATCGTCATGTCGGTACTGTCGATCTCTGTCGCTGACCGTGCTCGCTTCAAAGGTGAATGCGATCGAGACATATCATCCTCGTCACGCTTTTTCATCTCTAAAACAAGACCCTCCATTTTAACATCTTTTCCTTGATCTATCAGCTGTTTATACCGACGCTCCGCTCGTTCTTCAGCAGAAGCCGTCAAGTAAACCTTGACCAGCGAATCAGGGAACACCGTGGTTCCCATGTCTCTACCATCCGCGACAAGCCCAGGAGCTCTCCTAACAAGACGCTGCAAACCTAGCAATTTTTCTCTAACTTTCGCTGATGCCGCGACTCGGCTAGCAGCCATAGAAACTCTTTCCTCACGAATCAGGCTGGTCACGTCTTTACCGTTCAGCATAACGTGACCAGAGGATATTTGGATGTCTAGGTTGTTCAAGAAAGGCTCTACTGATTCGGACTCGTCCAAATCAATGTCATCCGGACAGTCTAGAAACGCCATACCAATCGCTCTATAGATCGCGCCACTATCAAGATAATCGAATCCAAGTTTGAGAGCGACGGCTTTTGCAACTGAGCCCTTACCCGAACCACTGGGACCATCAATAGAGATCACGTGACTGCGCAAGATCGAGTCGAAATATTGAAAAAAAGAAGGAAACGTTTTGTTAACGCACCCCGGTTCCAAAATTGTTACGGCCGTACCCGACAGTGCTACCAACGAGAAAGACATCGCCATACGATGATCGTCGTATGTCGCAACACAGACACCACTGTTTATGTTCGTAGGCGGCTTAATCAAAAGGTCAGCATCTCCCTCGGTGACCGTTGCCCCAAACTTTCTCAGCTCGGTCGCCATCGCGAATAGACGATCGGTTTCCTTCACGCGCCAATTTCCAATATTCCTGAGATGGCACTCGCCATCAGCAAATAGAGCCAGAACCGCAAGAGTCATTGCTGCATCAGGTATATGGTTCAAGTCAAGATCGAACTTAGGTATTCTCCGCCGACCACTAGAGCGAACCGTGATCCGGCCCGGGCCTGACTCCACCCGAGCTCCCAAATTTTCAAGCACATCTAGAAACCGAATATCTCCTTGAATGCTGTCTCGCTCAATGTTCGTGACACTCACTCTCTGATTACTAAGAAGACCAGCAGCGAAAAAATAGGATGCACTTGAAGCATCACCCTCAACAACGTAGGCGCCAGGACTGCGATATTCAACTTTTGCGTCAATCACAAATTCTCGCCACTCTTTATTCACAACTTCAACACCAAAACTTGACATCATATCTAGAGTCATTTTCACGTAAGGCTTCGACACGAGATCACCGATGACTCTGATTTCAACGCGTCTCTTCAGTAGAGGCGCCGACAGCAATAATCCAGAAAGATATTGACTCGAAACATTACCCCGAACCTCAAATATTGGATCGAACTTACTTTGTTGCCCTCCCCGGATTTCCAGAGGAAGAAAACCTTCGCGTTCGATATAGGTGATGTCAGCTCCATGCTCGACGAGTGACTCAACTTGATCACGTATCGGGCGTTCGTACATTCTGGGTACGCCTTTCAATACGTAATGCCCTTTTGAAAACGACAATACCGGAACTAAGGATCTGACCGCCGTACCCGCATTACCGAGAAACATAACTGCACTCTGATTAGGGAACCCTAATGGACAACCTCGGACGGTAACTTCATCGCCCAGTTGCTGAATACCAACTCCGAGCTGAGACAATCCATTCAGCATCACTTCGGTGTCATCTGACTTGAGCAGTCCCTTAATACGAGTCGTTCCCTCAGAAAGAGCCGCGAGAAGCAGTACTCTATTAGATATACTCTTTGATCCTGGCACACTGATGGTCCCATTCGATCCAAATGGCGCGGCTATCTCCACAGATTTCTGGCCATTAGCAGTGATCATTTTTTAGTATTCCACGCAACTCGAGCTGATGACGCCGCCGCAAATATGGCCTTGAGCTCAGTGTAGCGCTGCTCTTCAATTAACTCTCTCATACACTTCAGTTTAGCGATGAATTCGCTCAAGCTCTCTAATATTTCAGATTGATTCGCTTCACAAATATCTGCCCACATCTCTGCTGAGCTGCCCGCTATACGGGTGAAGTCTCTAAATCCCCCGGCGGCATAATTCAATACTTCATCCGCGTCCTCGCGCTCTATGATCATATTGACAAGAGCATATGAAACGACATGTGGCAAGTGACTCACGACAGAGAAAATATGGTCGTGACGTTTCGTTGACATGATCAACACATTCGCATCACAGATCTTCCACATCTCGCGAATACGTCCAACATTGGACGGTAATGTTTCTTTT
This sequence comes from Candidatus Eutrophovita brisbanensis, assembly GCA_038147395.1. Classification (GTDB taxonomy): domain Bacteria; phylum Pseudomonadota; class Gammaproteobacteria; order Burkholderiales; family Eutrophovitaceae; genus Eutrophovita; species Eutrophovita brisbanensis. The sequence goes on from JAYQTM010000001.1 coordinate 1,493,305, forward strand.
AATGGACACAGAACAACATTCCTGCCTTCAAATAAATCTGCTCGAGCAGACAGTGCCCCAGTCTTTTCCGAACCTGCGATCGGGTGAGCGGGTACTACACATGAAAAGCGATCGGGAAGACACTTTAGCGCTAATTCAGCAAAGTCTGACTTGGTACTACCGACGTCAGTGATGACGGCATCTCGCGGAGCATACTTATCGATCTCAGGAAGAATGGCAGAAAGCTGTCTGACAGGAACCGCGATGATAATTACATCAGCATCTCGAACGCCACCCTTGATGTCTCTCGAAACCTCATCGATGACCCCATTCTCTATCGCAGCACGAAGGTTGTCCGCGCTCCGCCCAACGCCCACCACTGTTTCGACACAATTAGCCTCTTTAAGCCTCAGAGCAATTGAACCACCGATTAGCCCGACACCAATAACCGCCAGCCTTTTTATGAATTTTTGAGAAGCTGTGACCGCTGTCATCTTTAATCCGAAAGTGAGTCATCCAATGCTTCAATAAACCGGTTATTTTCCTGTTCAAGCCCAACACTGACGCGTAAGTGATTTGGTAACCCGTAACCAGAAATAGGTCTTACGATCACGCCACGACTAAGTAACGATTGAAATATCGAACCCGCGTCATAAGGCATCTCTACTGTTATAAAATTTCCATGAGGCCTTATGAATGCTAACCCTCGCGACTCAAACGCGCGGGATAATTGAACAATTCCTTGGCGATTTACATTAATAGATCGGGAGACAAAGTTTTTATCTTTGAGTGATGCCTCCGCCGCGCTCATCGCTAGAGAATTCACGTTAAACGGTTGCCGTACACGATTGAGCAACTCGGTGATTTCTGGGCTTGCGACACCATAACCGACTCTCAACGCCGCGAGACCGAATATCTTAGAAAATGTTCGAGTTACGATTAAGTTGGGGAATCGTTTGACCCAATTCATACTTTCAGATTGAAGATCAGGCGGCAAGTACTCGTAATACGCCTCATCCAAAACAACAATCACACTTCCGGGAACTCTCTCTAAAAACGCGAGCACGTCAGACGGCGCCAAAAACGTCCCTGTCGGATTGTTCGGATTTGATATGAACACTACCCGGGTATCCGACTCGATGGACGACAACATTTTTTCTAGATCGTGCCCGAAATTCATCGCGGACACCTCGATGCCACGTGCACCTCGACTTTTCGTTGCAAGCTTATTAACTATAAAACAATGCTCCGAATAAATAGAAGAACACTCGTGATTTAAGTAAACGGTCGCAACCATTTCCAACACGTCATTAGATCCATTGCCCAATGTGATGTAGTCCGGAGGCACTCCAAGATAATTTGATAGGGCTTCCTTTAATCTGTATCCCCCACCATCAGGATATCGAGCGATATCAGACCACTCAAATTTCATTGCCTCTACCGCGTCTTTGCTACACCCGAGTGGATTTTCGTTTGATGCCAACTTAACGATGTTACTGACGTCCATCGACAACTCTCTAGCTAACTCACCTATCGGCTTTCCAGGTTGGTAAGGAGCTAAGTCCGTAATGCAATGAATCGGATTGGGTCGCATATAAAAAAGCTTAATTAACTAGTTGAACCGGTTATGTTGACTTGGGATAGGATCCTAGAATTTTAAACAAGCCAGCCTTCGCACTGATTTCATCAAGCGCCCTAGAAATGATTGCGTCATCTTGGTGCCCCTCAATATCAATAAAGAACATGTATTCCCAGAGTCCCTGTTTAGATGGCCTTGACTCTAGTCTGGTCATACTAATTTGATTTCGCGCGAGCGGCTCAAGAAGCTCGAATATGGCGCCAGGCTCATGCTTTGAGGCAAGCAGGATGGATGTTTTGTCTAAACCCGACGCAGCCACGCCTTCTCCCGAGATCACACCGAAGCGGGTCGTATTGTTTGGATTGTCCTCTATAGATTCTTCAATGATTGATAGCTCATAGTGTTGAGCCGCGTGTTTGCCTGCGATCGCGGCTGAGTCCGCATCCTTTGCGACCATTCGGGCAGCTTCCGCATTACTTGAAACTGGAATCAGCTCGGCTTGCGCGTGGTGCTTTGATAACCACTTTTGGCACTGACCAAGACTTTGCGCGTGCGAGTAAATTTTTCGGTATTGAGGTTTGTCCTCCTTGGCCATTAAGTTGTGCTGAACTCGTAATCCTACTTCTCCACAGATCGATAATGTACTGACCGATAGCAAGTCTAACGTTTGACTGATAGCGCCCTCCGTAGAGTTTTCTAGTGGCACAACGCCATATGAAACTTTTCTCGAGCTCACAACACGAAAAACTTCATCAATCGAAGAACAATAAACTAAATCAATATGGCTGCCGAACTGCCTAAACGAGGCCTCCTCACTGAAGGTTCCAGCTGGCCCAAGACATGCGATACTCAATCGCTCCTCTTGCGCCCGACAAGCGGAAATAATCTCTGTAAACAAGTGCGACACACTTTCATTTGAAAGTGGCCCGAGATTTTTTGAGTGAAGTCGACGATGAACTTGGGCCTCGCGCTCAGGGCGATAAATCACTCCCGTCTTTTTCTCTTCACCCACTTTCCTCGCGATGCCAGCGCGTTCATTCAGCAACTCTAAAAGAGTTTCATCAATTTCATCAATTCGCCCTCTCAACCGCGATATCTTGTCATCCATGGGTCACCTTAATATCCATTTAAATGGCGTACGCGAATCACACCGGAGATATTTTTTATCGCATTAAATCCCGCCTCTTCGACTGGAGACTCAACATCTACGAGCGTCACCGCCAAATCATGGGCTGATTTGTTGATCATATTTTGAATGTTCAATTTCAGCTCTCCAAGCACGGAAGAGATTTGACTGACCATATTCGGTATGTTTTTATTGATGATAGCAAGCCGGTAGGCAGATTCTCGACTCATCGATACATCAGGGAGGTTCACCGAGTTGACAATGTTTCCATTGTCTAAATAGTCTCGAACCTGGTCCACCACCATAACTGCGCAATTTTCTTCTGCCTCTTGAGTCGACGCCCCCAAGTGGGGAAGCGCAATCACACCACTCACCCCCATAAGGTCTGCATGAGGAAAATCACAGATATATTGCTTGAGCGCGCCACTGTTGAGAGCGGCAACAACAGCCTCATTATCAACGACGGCGCCTCTCGAAAAATTCAAGAGAACAGAACCATCTCTCATATCTCTCAATCGGTCAGCATTAATCAAGTGTCTCGTTGCGTCATTCAAAGGAACATGTAACGAGACAAAATCTGACTGCCGCAGTAAATTCTCTACGGAACTGGCTTTAACAACACCGGCTGGAAGGCCCCAGGCCGCATCCACAGTAATACCTGGATCGTAACCAATCACTCGCATTCCAAGCTTCAACGCGACGTCAGCTACCAACCCTCCAATTTTTCCTAGACCAACAATCCCGAGTGTCCTGCCTGGAAGTTCTCGTCCTGCGAACCGTTTTTTTCCGTCCTCTACGATTTTTGAAAACTCATCAGAGGAAGAGTGGGTGATATCTCGTACAAAGCTCATTGCCCCGACCAGGTTTCGTGTCGAAATAAGTAACCCCGACAACACCAACTCTTTCACTGCGTTTGCGTTAGCTCCTGGAGTGTTGAATACGGGTATTCCAAGTTCGGCAAGTTTAGGCCCATCGATATTATTTGTGCCAGCACCCGCTCGACCAACTGCGAGAAGATTGGGATTGGGAGTTAAACTCAACAAATTAGCTGACCGAACGAGAATGGCGTGCGGATCATCAACATCTCCTCCACACCGGTACCTGTCTTGAGGGAATCTCTCCAATCCAAGACTGGCGATATTATTTAAAGTGAGTATCTTATATTGATCAGATTGTGACATATCGGCGTTGGCCCAAGCTTTCCTAATTATCTCATCCGTGCTCATTCTCAAAAGCACGCATAAAACTAATGAGGGCTTCAACCCCCTCGACCGGCATCGCATTATAAATAGAGGCTCGTATACCCCCAACAGATCGATGTCCCTTTAGCTGAAGCAATCCGTTCTCATCAGCTTTCTTTAGAAAAATCGGTTCGAGGCTCTCGTCATGAATGCGAAATGGCACATTCATTCTGGATCGATGCGATTTATTGACCGGACTTCGATAAAAGCCAGTTCGGTCAATTTCGTCGTATAGCCGAGAAGACTTGTCGATATTCATTTTCTCAATTTCCACCAGCCCTCCAAGCTCCAAAGCCCACTCAAACACAAGGCCCGCCATGTATATCGAGTAGGTTGGCGGCGTGTTAAACATTGATTCATTTTTCGCCTGAACTGAATAATCAAACATTGACGGAAGATCCTTTCCGCTCTTACCCAACAAGTCTTTTCTCACGATGACAATCGTTAGCCCAGCTGGTCCAATATTCTTCTGCGCGCCAGCATAAATCAATCCAAAACGGGACACATCGATAGGACGGGACAGAATGTGTGATGACATATCCGCCACAAGAGGAACCGGCAACTTGTCAGGATAATTTTGAAACTCGAGACCACCGATCGTCTCATTCGACGTGATATGAACGTACCCAGAGGCACTACTCACATCCCAAGATTCAAATTCTGGGACTTCGGAAAATTGAACTGACTCAGAACTCGCAATCTCACGAACTATAGCGATTTTTCGTGCCTCCTTGATCGCTTTCTTTGACCACTCTCCCGTCCTGACATAGTCCGCTTCTTGACCTTCAGACAATAAATTCATTGGGATCACTGTGAATTGTGAAGTCGCCCCCCCTTGCAAAAATAAAACCGCATAGTCATCCTCAATACCTAAGAGCCGTCGGAGTCGGCTTTCGGCTTGCTCAGCAATCTTTAGAAACTCAGCTCCGCGATGACTCATCTCCATGACCGACATTCCAGAGCCGTGCCAATCTGTCATTTCCCCTTGCGCTCGTTCTAAAACAACAGCCGGCAACACAGCCGGGCCCGCACTAAAATTAAAAACATTACTCAATGGCAACCCCACAAAAAAGCTTAAAGATTAAATAGAGAGAACTTTAGAACACAGCGAAAACAGTTAGGAAAGCGACTCGTCTCCATCAACTTGTTCTTCAACCTTGACTAAGCCGGCAAGACGCTCCTCAGCGCCCAAGTTGATCAATCTAACTCCTTGAGTAGATCGACCCATTTCTCTGATCTGATCAACTGGAGTTCGAATCAGGACGCCACCGGAGGTGATCAACATGACCTCGTCCCGCTCCGAGACAAGTCTGGCGGATACGACTTTCCCATTTCGATCACTCGTTTGTATCGCGACGACGCCCTGCCCACCACGGCCATGTCTCGTGTACTCCCCCACTCGTGTGCGCTTTCCATAACCATTTTGCGTGGCGGTTAACACGCTTTGCTCGTCATCATCGACTGTAACTAATGAGATGAGCCTGTGATCTTGAGGAAGCTTCATACCACGAACACCTCGGGCTGTCCTGCCCATAGCCCTAACATTGGTCTCCGAGAATCGTACGGCTTTTCCTCCATCCGAGAAAAGCATCACGTCATTCGCTCCATTTGTGATCGACACTCCAATGAGATGATCAGAATCCTCCAAGTCCACGGCAATGATGCCCATCTGTCTCGGCCTCGAGAAATGCGAGAGCGGCGTTTTTTTCACAATCCCCTTGGAGGTCGCCATGAGTACGAAATGTGCGTCATCGAATTCTTTAACAGGAAGGATTGCTGTTATTTTCTCCCCCTCAGAGAGCTGCAACATATTGACGATAGGTTTCCCTCTACTCGACCGGCCAGCCTGTGGCACCTCATAGACCTTCAACCAATACATGCGCCCAAGATCAGAGAAACAAAGAATGTAATCGTGAGTGTGCGCGACGAAAAGGTTGTCTACAAAATCATCTTCTTTCGTTTTTGTTGCCTGTTTTCCCCTACCGCCTCGTCTCTGCGATTGATAATCGGCAAGCGGCTGTGACTTGACGTATCCCGAGTGGGATAGTGTCACGACCACATCTTCTGGCGTGATGAGATCCTCCAAAGAAATGTCTTGGGCATTCTCCTCAATCACACTGCGCCTGTCATCCCCATACGACGTCTTTGTCTCTGTCAGCTCACCTCTGATGATTTCTCTAATTCGATGCTCGTGCTTCAGCACATCCTCTAAATCAACGATGGTATCCATAACGTCTCGATATTCTTGCTCGATTTTTTGTTGCTCGAGCCCAGTCAACCTTTGGAGCTGCATCTCCAAGATACGCTGAGCTTGGGTCTCTGACAGGTGGTAGCCATCGTCTTTTAGCCCCCTAACATCTTCCTTGCTCTCCTTTTGTGAGGCAGTGCGAGACAATAAATCTTCCACCAGCGTCGATCTCCACACACGCTCCATCAACGCTTTTTTAGCCTCAGGTGGCGTAGGCATCGATTTAATCAATGTGACAATTTCATCGACGTTGGATAATGCGACGGCTAGCCCCTCTAACACATGGGCACGCTCTTTCGCTTTTTTGAGTTCGAAGACCGTCCGTCGAGTGACGACCTCCTTACGATGCCGGATAAACTCCTCAATAAAGTCTTTGAGGTTCAGGAGCCTTGGTTGACCGTCGACAAGCGCGACCATATTCATGCCAAAAGAATCCTGGAGCTGAGTCTCTTTGTACAAGTTATTAAGCACGACCTCCGCAATCTCACCGCGCTTCAATTCAAGAACGACACGCATACCAGACTTGTCTGACTCATCGCGAATTCCGGAGGGTGAAATACCTTCCAAGCGCTTATCGCGAACCAACTCACCGATACGCATGAGGAGCGAAGACTTGTTTACTTGATATGGAAGCTCATCAACAATAATGGCCTGTCGACCAGATCCAGAATCTACCTCTTCAAAGTGTGTCTTCGCCCGCATTACGACACGACCTCGACCGGTTCGATATGCGTCCTTGACACCGGAAACCCCATAAATGATTCCCTTAGTTGGGAAGTCAGGCGCAGGAATGATCTCCATCAGATCCTCGACTGTCGCATCCGGTTTATCTAACAGAAGCAGGCTGGCATCAATGACTTCGTTTAAATTATGCGGCGGAATATTCGTCGCCATACCGACAGCAATGCCAGAAGACCCATTCACTAAAAGATTAGGAATCTTGGAGGGCATGACCAATGGTTCCAGCTCCTTACCATCGTAGTTGGGACCAAAGTCAACAGTCTCCTTATCGAGGTCTGCCAGAATTTCACTAGCTATTTTCTCTAGGCGACACTCTGTGTACCGCATCGCAGCAGCATTATCACCGTCAATAGAGCCAAAATTTCCCTGACCATCGATCAAGACGTAACGAAGGCTAAAATCTTGAGCCATACGAACCAGCGTGTCGTAAATGGCACTGTCACCGTGTGGATGGTATTTACCCATCACTTCACCAACGACTCGTGCACACTTAACATACGGTCGATTCCACTGAGTGTTGGACTCATACATTGCGTACAAAATTCGGCGATGAACCGGCTTTAACCCGTCTCTGACGTCAGGCAATGCGCGACCAACGATGACACTCATCGCATAGTCAAGGTACGATTTACGCATCTCCTCTTCTAAACTAATGGGAAGGGTCTCTTTTGCGAATTGATCCATCAGAACTTTCTATAAAATGACCGTTCAAAGACGGGGGTTTATGAGCATTTGCATAGCTCGACATCGACGACGAAAAAGGAGAAAGATTCCCCTTAAATTTGCAGCCATTAGGATACCACAGATAGAGCTTATCCTCGCCGAAAATAACAGTCCAAAACTCCGTTTAAAGAGGGATAAAAACGGCGCTACATCCAAGCAAATGACGCACCGAATCAACCGCAACACACCGACTCACCGAAACCATCAAACCAGTCGCAAAACATATGACATCAAACCTCGATCCATCAGAAATTAAAAAATTCGAATCGTTGGCCCATCGTTGGTGGGACTCAAACAGTGAGTTTAAGCCCCTGCACCAAATTAACCCGCTAAGACTTGGTTTGATAGGGGAATACGTCGACGTGAATAACAAAGAGATCATCGACGTCGGTTGTGGCGGAGGCATCCTCTCTGAGGGCATGGCGTCGAAGGGGGCACGAGTAACCGGAATTGATTTAGCTGAAAAAGCCCTGGGAGTGGCTAAATTGCATCTTCACGAGAGCGGCTACAAAATCGAATATAAAAAATCGTCAGCAGAAGACTACAGTGCGGACAAACCTGAAGCATTCGATGTCGTAACTTGTATGGAAATGCTCGAGCACGTTCCCGATCCCAGCTCAATTGTCGCCGCATGTAGCCGGCTCTTAAAACCCGGAGGTTGGGCATTTTTCTCAACGATCTCTAAAACCCCAAAGGCGTTTTTATTTGCCATCATCGGGGCGGAACATATATTAAAACTACTGCCTAAGGGAACTCACGAGTATCGAAAGTTTATCCGCCCATCTTCTCTCGCTTCGATGATCAGAAATTCGGGAATGGAGGTAGTTAATTCACGCGGAATGGGGTATAACCCGATTACAGATCGTTACTCTCTCACGAGCAACACCGATGTCAACTACACCATGATCGCAAGAAAAATTTAGGCTGTTCGACTTCAACCAACTAAGGAGTGTCAAACGTCATGACTTGCACCAACAACTCACTTGTCAAACTAGTCCTCACCACTCTTTTTATTGTCTCCGCGTGGGGATGCGCCCATGGCCCACAATTCGTCAGAATCAACCCTGAAATTAATGCACCAGCCAGCGCAAAGAGCGTGGATGTCCTCGTCGAGCTCACTGTATTGGACACTAGGGCTGACAAAAAAATCGGAACCACTGGTAACGACAAGGCACGTTTCGACATCACGTTAAAAGACGACATCGCGACGGTGTTAGCCCCAAAAGTCGCAGCAGCGCTTGAAACACAAGGAATGAGCGTCATCTCTAAACCAGATGCGACGGCAAAGAAACTAACGATCAGTGTCGATCGCCTCAGCCTAGACTCACTCAAGAGCGACGGCTTCGGATACGTGACCTTGGTTAACGCCGAGGTGGTTGCATCAGTCGACACAACCACTACCCGCTTTTCGAAACGCTATACCGTATCAACCGAGAAAGAGATGAGCAGCGCTTCGAGCACCCAGACGACACAAGAAATGCTCAATGCTGCGCTCTCAAAAGCATTAAGTGACGTGCTAGCGGACGACACACTAATCGGAGTACTGACACAATAGAGGATCGCCGCATACCCTAAGTTTATAGTGCTAGTCATTACCGCGAACTTAAGCTAGACTAGATGTACTGGGGGCGACCTGGCTTCGACGTGGGTTGCGAAACAGATCGGTGCATGTCAAGGTCCAGTCACCTTGTAAATCAGCTGGAAAACGTATAGTCGCAAACGACGAACGTTACGCTCTAGCCGCCTAATACCGGCTGGACTCCGCACCAATTTTCTCTCGGGTTGGGCTAGGAAACTAGCAGCGGAGTCATATACGAGAGATCGTGTCATTTGGGGTTACTTCAAACGACATTAAATCCAAGGTAACTCGTCATCCCTTGGTTCGTCGGTCGACCAATTGATGGTTAAAACTTAATGACCAGACTAAGCATGTAGTACCGACTGCAGAGGACTTGCGGACGGGAGTTCGATTCTCCCCGCCTCCACCAAAATTTTGCAATTATCATGTCAGGTACGTGCACACTGATCTGATTTTATTGAGCCATTGACTATGAAAACAATATGGTCTGAATTTCGAGAGTTTGCACTCAGAAGTAACTTTCTGGATATCACGATTGGTATTTTTATTGGTGCAGGGCTGACCCCGGTAGCCACGTCGCTGGTCAGCGATGTCGTCATGCCAGCACTCGGATACGTTCTCGGTGAGGCAGATTTCACTGACTTTTTCTTCGTTTTGCATGAGGGCAATCCAGCTGGGCCATACAGCACCCTTTCCATGGCGAAGAAGGCTGGCGCGGTCACAATAAACTACGGTTTATTTGTCAATACTCTGATTAGCTTCTTTGCCATCGCATGGGTCGCATTCGGGTTCGTCAAACTGATCAATCGGATCAAACGGAACAACGAACAAGACAAAAACACACGCGAGTCATCGACAAAAATCTGTCACTATTGCCTGTCTGTCGTGCCAGTTGGTGCATCGAGATGTTCTCATTGCACTGCCGACATCTGAGTCGCACAAGGCGGAATGGATCGTTGAGTGGGTTATAAACCTTACAAATAGCCCAGTCAGCGTAGACTCCTCATGCGATCAGTCGCGCTGTGCGGCTTCACGCCTTTTGATCTCTGAAGATGTTAGATAGGTGCTGATCACCCGGCTCAGCTGAGCGAGAATCCTGTTTACGGTTTGCCTTTTAAAGCTTCATTCGACTTAAAAGCCGGTCGCGTCTCACGAATTGATGGTACAGCGCTGCCAGAACATGAATCACAATCAGAACAATGAAAACCTCAGCAACGATATGATGAATATTCTGCAACATGTCCCGGGTTGTCGGGTCGTTACTTCCCATGGGTGGGATTTTAAACAAACCAAAATACGTGACGCCATACTTGGTGAATTGAGAGGCCGCAAAGCCCACAGCAGGCATAACGACAAGGCATCCATACAGGGCTGCGTGGGAGACACGAGAAACGGTGACCTGCCAAACTGGAATATCGGATGGCAACGATGGTGGTGGATTTTTGTGTCTCCACCAAACACGAACCAATACCAACAGTCCCGTCGTCAATCCGATCGATTTATGCAAATTGAAGAAAAAGGCTCTATCAGGTGTTCCTTTTGGGATATCCGACATATAAATACCCATCGCGATCATCACGATCACAAGTACCGCAATGATCCAGTGAAGCCAGACCGCGAACCTACTGTACCGATCGTCACTAAACTTCATATTGCCCCCTGAGTCCCTTTTTTCTAGATCCAGTATCTTAAGCAATACGGCCTACGCCGGCAACGAAACCGTGATTCGTCATTCCGAAAGATCTGTGCTAGCAAAAAAAAAGCCGCCTTTCGGCGGCCTTCTTCAATCTTCAAAAAAGAAGATTAACGGTTTGCAATGTACATTGTTACTTCGAAACCGAATCTCATTTCTGTGTATTCTGGGGTTGTCCACATAATTGTTCTCCTAATGAAGGTTTATATTTGAAATTGCTTAACCGTGATTATCCGTGGTTTTTCAATCGGCACTATCGAAATTTTACTGAAACCGGTCTAAGTAAAATCATTAGCGCTGAGAAGGCATGAGAAAATAATCAATAAAAACAACATTATGGATCAATCAATCCTGAGCGCATCGCAATGATTGCCAACTCAGCACTATTGGATGCACCGAGTTTTTGTTTGATGTTGTACAGGTGGGTACCAACCGTTCTGGGGCTCAAGGACATGACGTCGGCGATCTCTTGAACCGATTGACCACTAGCAAGCGCGATGAAAACCTTAAATTCCTTCTCGCTCAAGCTATCCACCGGGTCCTTCTTGCCAGACAACTGCTCCACCGCAAGTTCCTGCGCGATTTGTGGTTCCAGATAGGTTTTTCCAGACGCGACCGAACGCACAGCGTCAATAAGCGCGTCTGCAGCACTGCGCTTAGTCAAATACCCACTGGCACCGGATTTAAGAACCCGTCTTGCGTGCATCACGTCTTCATGTCCGGATAACACAAGTATCTTTTGATTTGCTTTCTTTGCCAAGATGCGATCGATTGCCTCTAACCCTCCAATACCTGGCATCGAAATATCCATGACGACAATATCAGGCGCATGGTCTTGGAACGAACGTACGGCGTCCTCACCACTCTCCGCCTCTGCAACCACCTCCACGTCGCTTGCCCCCTCGAGCAGCAACTTGAACCCCATGCGGACAACTGCATGGTCATCAACGAGCATTATTCTTATCGGATGTTTTGACACACGCCTCCAGAGATTATGACGACAACTGAGTTGCCGATCTTTTAATTTTCAAGTCAGCGACAATCTTCGCCCCCGAGCCCTTTGTCGAGTTAATTTTAACGTCTCCGTCAAAAGCTTGTACACGTTCTCTCATGCCCATCAACCCAAAACGACTCGTATCCGCAGCGCCCTCCTCGATTCCAGCCCCGTTATCTTCTACCGTTAATGCAACATCAAACAAGCTGTCCTCAAGCTCCGTGACCGTTACCGAAACGCTGACTTGCGTCGCGCCCGAGTGCTTTGCCGAATTTGTTAAGCACTCCTGTATGACTCGATAAACCGTGATATTCGCATGCTCGTCAAATTGATCGAGATGACCCTCGATATTGAGGTCTAGAGACAAAGCTCCGTTAGATGCCTTGTGCCGATTACACAAATCCGTAATTGCGTCAGTAAGTCCGAGGTGGTCGAGCGCACTGGGTCTCAAATCTCGTATGATCGAGTGAACCATATCGTAAATGTGAGACGTCACCTCGACGATCGTCGCGGCGTTTTCATGTGTGTCTGTCGTCGCATCGCTCGCGTGACGATTAGATATCGCAGTACCGATTGTTTTGATTGCAGTCAGGTATTGCCCCATTTCGTCATGCAGCTCTCGCGCAATATGCTTGCGCTCCTCCTCCAGCTTTTCTTGTATCAGTTGCGTGAGCTTCTTGTTTTGCTCTAACTCCATCTCAGCGGCAACCCGGCTTTTCTGGTCACTCATGTCTCGAAGTATGTGAATCTGGCCCATCAAACTCTCGTCGTCAGGATCTACCAATGGCGCACATGCGACCGACACGTCGACAACGCCCCCGTCACGCTTGACCCGCTGACTCTCGTACTGCTCGACAGAACGCATCTCCACCACTCGCCTCTGTATTGAGGCTTGCTCTCCTAGCAACACTTCCGGGATCATTTTATTCATCGTATCACCAAGCATATCTGCAACCGTGTAACCGAACATCACCTCAGCCGCAGGATTCCAAAATGAAATGATTCCTTTTGTATCGGTGATGATAATGGCATCACTAGACTGCTGTGCTACCAACGCTAATCTTGCGCTCTCGGCCTGAGCGTCATGCAACGACACAGCCATGCGGTTGAATGTTTGGCTAATCGCCTCAAATTCTGGAGTGCGATACGTTGGCAAACGAGTCGAGAGATTTCCCTTTTCGAGCTGAGACATCGCCGAGAGAATACCACCCAAGGGTCGCATGCCTCGACCGAGTAAACCAAAAGTTAAACCGTTCAACGCAATAAAAAATACCAGCAATAAAAGGCCGATACGCTGCAACTCATCCCACGCATCCAATATAGATCTGGATGCATCTGCGGTGATCACTATATTGCCAAACGGTAACTTGAGATTAAATTCCCTGAGCCCGGGCGACATCAATTCACTAAACCAATCAGGCGCCCAACGCCCTTGTTTGTAGACTGATGGCGGAGACTCGTAAATTAGATTCCCATCGAGATCAAAAAACCGGATTTCATTGGCCCTAACCCGTCCAACCTCTTTCAGGAATTCGGATAGCGTCTGCGCCGGGTTTGTCCCGCTTAGGAATGGCAAGCGGCTAAGCACCACAGATTCCATTAGCTGAACGGTAACTTTATTACCCGCCTCAATTTCCTGCCTGATTGACTTGCGTCGATCATCTACGAGGATGTAGACGGTCAGTACCGCGAGGATCACGGAAACGATGGAAATAGTGAGATTGACCTTAAACCTAAGCCCCATACCTCACCCAGTGTTGCTCTTTATTCGATCCATTTCGAGAACAAGCGCATCCGCGACCCCCGTCCCCCAGGCGGCGTGGCCGCCATCAGGGATAATCTTTAATTCCGCGGCTGGCATGCGCTGATGAAGTTTTATCGCAGTAAACGGGGGACAAATCATGTCTTGACCACCCTGAATGATGACAGTCGGTTTATCAATCGCTGCTGCCTTTCTCAATAATTCTCCATCCTCTAAGAAACAATTATTTATCAAATAATGCAAATGGACTCTCGATCTGGCTAATTCGCTTGAATGGTCACGTCTGTTCGGATCACCCGATTTTGGCGCACCGCCGATCCCCATTGCTGCGGCCTCGAAATCCGCCCACTTGATAGCAGCATCAATCGCGATAGTGCCCTCTTCAGATTCGAGCCATGAATAATACGTGCCGAGAAGGTTCCCATCGATACCCTCGATAAATTTTTGATGTGCTTCGGGGATGAACCGACGAAGACCATCGGTGAACCAAGATACCTCAGATTCTGATCCTAGAAAAACTCCCCGCAAGACCAGCTCTTTCACCTCATTGGGGTATTCGAACGCATAAGCCAATGCTAAAGCGCTTCCCCAAGAGCCACCGAACACTGTCCACTCCTTCTCGATCCGCAAATGCGTCTTGATAACATGGATGTCACGAACTAAATGGTCCAATGTGTTGTTCGCGGTTTCTCCTCGCGGCAAAGATTTCCCACAACCTCGTTGATCGAACAGAATGACATCGAAATAATCTGGATCAAAATATCTTCGGTGGTTTGTGTTAATCGAACTCCCTGGGCCACCATGTAGGAAGACAACTGGCTCTCCTCCTCTACGTCCAACTCTTTCGACGTAAATCTGGTGACCTTGCCCAACATCTATCATTTCTGAAAAATAGGGAGAAATGTCAGGATATACCGGCATAGTTTGATCGACTAATCTCAAATGACGATTCGTTCATTTAACAACGAACGGAATAGTTATGACTGGGACAGGAGGAGAAGGCAACGCTCCTGACTCGATAAGACGTCTGATGTAATTCTCGTAAATCTTATCAAGCGCTGGATATTGACTTTTCTCTGATATGCGCCACTCTTTCAAGATACCGCGTTCGTCAAAGGTTAACTCAATCTTCCCGCTCTCACCCTTGTATTTTCCATCAATCTTGAGCCTGCCCCGACGCTGGTCTTTTTTTATCAATGACTGTAACGACTGATGAAATGACGCTCTGTAGGCCTCAACCTCCGCTTCAAAGTCGTCGTTCAGACCGCTCGGCTCTGTATTTTGTTGCGATGTTTGCACTGGAGGGGCTGGAACAACCGGATTTATACGAGACCGAGCGCCATCAAAATCTAGTGGCGGCGTAATCACGGGCGGTCCCTCATCGATGGTCTTGACAGAGGGGGCAACCGGCTGAGCCCGCTCCACCCGCGCTGCTCGTATAGTTTTTTGCTCCTGTGGAGGAGGTACCAATGGAACATCAGTTGATGAACTCTGCACACTCTCGAAATTAGGAGTAGATGGCTTGACTATTTGTGGGGGCTGATTCGGATTTTCCATCACTGTTTTTTCGGGGTTAACTGGGCGCACTGGATCTCGCCTCGCTACTCGAGTGACGCTTTTGGTTGGCTTGACAACCTCAGTGTTGGTCTGACGAACTGGGGCCGTCATGTCGGGTTCGTTCATGACGATCGGCTCAACTGGTATTTGCTCAACCACACTCTTAACCGGAACAGATACTGGTGCTTTGCGAACTGGAACCGCCTGATCTGGTAATACTGGAACCCTAACAATTTCTGGATTTTGTTCCGGAATGTCCATCTGCGGTCTCTCAATTGGAGGGACAATGTCGGGAAGCGTCCTGGGCGATTTATCGGTCGGGGGATCAATCACACGTTCAGTCGGCGAAGAAAAGTTCGGCTGTTGAGGCACTGGGAGCAATTCTTTTTCAACCACGTCTCTTGGCTCAATCAGCTCCGTTGGCAGGTCCAGTTCTACAGTCAACACGTCATCAGTGTCAGAGCTCGTAAACCGTATTCCGGGTAACGTCAAAACCGCTACTGCGTGAACCACAAAAGATAGGGCCATCGCCCACCATATTCCTTTCGTGGAGATTCCGTAGGCGTTAATGCGAAGTATATTGCCTGTCACGCGCTACGATCCTGACCGACGGATTTGACCAACTTGGTATCTCATGTCGAAACTAATGAAAATCATGAATAAGTTTTGCTGATATTGCTGCTGTATGCTTTTCTGCCAAACCTCAAACTGTTGCGGTCATGTAGTTAGAGTAGTCATATCCTTGGAAACGAGGAAAGCAACTGTATCGGCATGGCGGTCAGGAAGCAACTTTTGAGTTGTGACTTGATTGGTTTAAAAACAATTTAGGAGGTATTTATCATGTGGACTACACCAGAGTACACCGAAATGCGTTTCGGTTTTGAAGTCACCATGTACATTGCAAACAGATAATTTCTGTTTCACATGTATAGGTGGGAAAGCCCCTCTTTAGGGGCTTTCCTCTTTAAACCGCGGAAATTTAGAATCCGTCAACACGGAAGTTAGAGAATTGATATGAGAGTTAGAGTACTTGGATCAGCAGCTGGAGGAGGGTTTCCTCAGTGGAATTGTAATTGCCCGAACTGCGATGGCGTCAGGAAAGGCACGATCAACGCAAAGCGCCGCACACAGTCATCCATTACGGTCAGTAGTGATGATGTGAATTGGCTACTGTTCAATACTTCACCCGATATCTTGACTCAATTCCAGCAGTTTCCTGAGCTACAACCCGCACGCGCAATACGTGATACCGCGGTCAAGTCAATTGTCTTAATGGACGCACAGATTGATCACACAACGGGCTTGTTCATGCTTCGGGAGGGCAAAACGCCGCTAAACATATACTGTACCGACATGGTCTACGAGGACCTCACGACCGGCAATCCGATATTTAAAATTCTCGAACATTACTGCGGTGTGACGTGGCATCAAATTCCCACCAGCCCGGGGAGCTCATTCACGCCTGAGGGTATTGACGGCATCAAAGTGAGTGCCGTGCCGCTTACGAGTAAGGCACCACCCTACTCGCCACATAGGCATGATCCACACGAGGGAGATAACCTAGGCATCTTTCTTGAGGATGCTAAATCAGGTAAGAAAGTCTTCTACGCTCCTGGTCTTGGAGAGATTGAGACGCACATCAAACCGTTTATGGAAGCCGCGGATTGCCTGATGGTTGATGGAACTTGTTGGACGAATGATGAAATGAAGGCCTTGGGTATTGCCAACAAAATGTCTTTGGACATGGGTCATCTTCCCCAGTCTGGGCCAGGCGGAATGCTAGAGGTACTGAGGGAACTCCCCGCTTCCAAAAAGGTTCTGATACACATTAACAATACAAACCCGATCCTTCGAGAGGATTCAGATCAAAGAAAAATCCTCGATGGCGAGGGTATAGAGGTTGCGTTTGACGGGATGGATTTCGTCGTCTAGCGCGATCATAAAGTCACAGGAGCACAAGAAATGGGTGATGCAAGCAATACTCCATGGTCAACGGAAGAGTTCGAGCAGCGGCTCAAAGCAAAAGATAAGTGTTACCACATATACCATCCGTTTCATATTGCGATGAATGGCGGTGGTTGTACGAAAGAGCAAATTCAGGGATGGGTGTTCAATCGGTTCTACTACCAAATCATGATTCCGATCAAAGATAGTGCCGTTCTGTCAAATATGCCTGAAAAAGAGCATCGAAAACTCTGGATTCAACGAATCTTAGATCATGATGGAATTGGTGATGACGAGGGCGGCATTGAGGCTTGGATATCACTCGGAGAGGCCGTTGGATTGAAACGAGAGGACATCGTCTCGCTCCAGCACGTTACGCCTGGCGTTCGTTTCGCTGTCGACGCCTATGTCAATTTCGCCAGGCGCTCGCCTTGGCAAGAAGCTGTTTGTTCATCGTTGACTGAACTGTTCGCTCCGACGATCCATAAAAAACGCCTTGACTCTTGGCCGGAACACTACCCCTGGATTGAAATTGAAGGGTACAAGTACTTTAGGAAACGCCTTTCTGAAGCCAGGCGCGATGTCGAGCACGGGTTGCGCGTCACGCTTGAATATTTTAAAACTCGCGAAGATCAGGAAAAAGCACTGTCAATTCTTCAATTTAAGCTCGACGTATTATGGACTATGCTTGATTCGATTCAGGCTACATATGGCATCGGCCCAGATCGATTAGGTGCAATCCAAAGGATGGATAAATGAGCTCAGACGCGCTAGACCACGACAAAACTCTATCCCTTGAAAAGCAATACCGCTTTCAATGGGAACCGGCACAAGACTCATATGTATTGCTCTATCCCGAGGGGCTTGTCAAACTTCCTGGGAGTTCTGGAGAAATTATGAAAATGATCGACGGCACAAAAAGTACTAACCAAATTATTAGTGCGCTCGAAGAGAAGTTCCCCGGAGTGGATCTCAAAAAAGATGTCGTTACGTTCATCGAACACGCTTACGGAAAGGGTTGGTTCAGTGCAAATTAATACAACCAAGGGACCGCTTTGGATTAACGCTGAAATAACGTACAAGTGTCCCCTCCACTGTGTCTTTTGTTATAACCCGGTTGACTATGCGTCAACCTTTGGGGAAGAGTTAACCACTGAAGAATGGCTGCGGCTATTTAAGCAGGCTCGTGAACTCGGCGCAGTACAACTCGGCATATCAGGTGGCGAACCGCTAATGCGCGATGATGTTGAGACAATGGTCGCTGAGGCGAGCCAAATGGGTTTCTACACAAACCTCTTGACGTCTGGTATTGGATTGACTGAAGAGCGAATCTCATCATTCAAAGAGGGCGGGTTGGGTCAAATACAGTTGTCCTTTCAAGACTCTACGAAGGAGCTGAACGATTTCTTGTCAAGCACAAAAACGTTTGATTTAAAAGCCAAGGTGGCGAAACTCATCAAACAATATGAATACCCGATGGTTCTCAATGTTGTGCTCCACAGACTCAACATTGATCATATTGATCAAATATTAGAAATGGCCGAAGCAATTGGAGCTGACCACGTAGAACTTGCGAATAGCCAATATTACGCGTGGGCTTTAAAGAACAGGGCCTACCTCATGCCGAGCAGAAAACAGCTGCAAGATGCTGAGGAGACGACAAATAAATTTAGAGAGAAAATCGGGAACAAAATGAAACTCTATTTTGTTGTTCCTGATTACTACGCGGAACGTCCGAAAGCTTGTATGAACGGGTGGGGTTCTGTATTTCTCAATGTGGCCCCAGATGGTTTAGCACTACCATGCCACGAGGCGAGAATGTTACCCGGGTTTGAATTTCCAAACGTTAAAGACCATGATGTCAATTGGATCTGGAACGAATCAGATGCTTTTAGCAAATACCGTGGTGAGTCATGGATGAAGGAACCTTGTCGGAGTTGTGACGACCGAACAAAAGATTTTGGAGGCTGTAGATGCCAGGCGTTCCAACTCACGGGTGATGCCACAAATACCGATCCAGTGTGTGACAAATCACCACACCACCACATAATTACAGAAGCGGTAGAGCTCGCACAACAACCGCAACCACCAGCAGTCGAGGTAAAACCACTTTTGTTCTATCGAGATGACAAGAACTCAAAAGAGCTCATTGCACAAGACACGCACTAAGCAAAATCTTGGCCTCTCCAGTGATTAGCGCACGCAACTTAACAAAGCGATACGCCCAAAACGTCGCCGTTGATAACCTGAGTTTAGAAGTGGAATCCGGTCAGTTTTTTGGCCTTCTGGGTCCAAACGGCTCGGGCAAAACGACAACGATACATATGCTTTCAACGCTTCTCAAACCAAGCGAAGGCAGCATTCTCATTAATGGTATTGATGTATCCCAAAACCCGAGAGAAGTCCGAAGGCAAATCGGGCTAGTCTTTCAGGAGTCAGCGCTCGACAGAACACTATCTGTTGAAGAAAATTTATTGTTC
Source organism: Candidatus Eutrophovita brisbanensis (assembly GCA_038147395.1). GTDB lineage: Bacteria > Pseudomonadota > Gammaproteobacteria > Burkholderiales > Eutrophovitaceae > Eutrophovita > Eutrophovita brisbanensis. Next base: position 1,512,951 of record JAYQTM010000001.1, read on the forward strand.
TGCGCGGGGTTACATGGCCTCAAAAAGCGTCAAGTTAAAGAGCGTATTAGCGCACTGCTTGAGCTGTTCAATTTGGAAAACAAGAAATCCGCACCCGTAGCCAGTCTGTCGGGCGGAATGCGGCGCTCAGTGGATATCATTCGTGGAGTATTGCATCAGCCTAAGATATTGTTTTTAGATGAGCCCACTGTAGGGTTAGATATACAATCCCGGCGAAGAATATGGCGCTTTATCCAAAGACTGATACAAGATCAAAGCCTAACAGTCATATTAACAACGCACTACTTAGAGGAGGCGACTCCTTGCGACGTCACGTCGTTCATAAAAGCCGGCCATATTGTTTCGTCTGGCACACCCGATTCGTTAATCAAGGAATTTGCTCAAACAGTAGTGGAGGTAGAGTGCGACAATCCGGATATGTTACTAAAACGCATCGACATCCCTCGATCTCAAATCATAACTGACGATTCTTCAAGCATTCTTATTCGTGTTCTGGATGACAAAAAACCAGATCTAGAAAAGATCCAAACAACCCTCAGCGAAGGGGCAATGTCGTTTAAAGTACGTAAGCCAAATTTAAACGACGTATTTTTATGGTTAACCAATCGTCGAGAGGGACAAGGGACATGATCGTCGCGTTAGGTGTGGTGATCTCCAGAGAGTTAAAAAAGACATTTAGACAGAAGTCAAGATTACTCGCCTCACTCGTTAGACCGTTGATTTGGCTGTTCGTGATTGGAGGGGGAATTGGGTCAATCCTACCAAGTGATTCCAATTCAAATTATCAGCAAGCGATCGTACCCGGCATCCTCGGAATGACGCTGTTGTTTGGATCTATGCTCTCTGCACTAACCACCGTTTACGATAAAGAATCTGGAGTCATGCGGATGTTCATCATCTCTCCGATGTCGAGTTACGGGATCATTTTGAGTAAATTAGTGTCCTCTACAATTGCGGGAATCGTACAAGTTATCGGTTTGCTCATCATACTATTCAGCTTGAGCATTGTTGACGTTGGTCAGATACACATTCCCCTTTTCATATTCGGGCTGATTTGCACAGCCCTTACATGCTCCACTATCGGACTCATTACAGCAGTGCTATCCAAATCTCTGGACAACTTTGCCGCAATTATGAATTTTGTGATTTTCCCCGTATTTTTCCTGAGTGGCGCACTCTACCCTATCGACAATCTTCCACCCGCACTTCACTGGGTCGCAGTTGCAAACCCTTTCAGCTATGGCGTTGACCTCATCAAGCACTCGATAACAAGCGTATCCGTGACTCCCGACTTCGGCAAAGTATCAGATACGATCGTATTGTTTGTGTTTACGATGCTCGGTGTGACGTTTTCGAGCTGGCGTTTTTCTCAGGAATCAACAAGTGCTGCGCTCGTATCTATCCTAAGCAAAGGACGGAAATCTTGAAGTGAATCAAGGGCTAGTCATCTAGTCCGCGCACTTTATTCAATAATCAGTGATGATGTCCTCCCGGTCCGTGCACATGTCCGTGAGAAATTTCCTCCTCAGTCGCTTCTCTAACTCCTTCTACTTTACATTTAAACAACAAACCCTTGCCTGCTAGTGGATGATTGCCGTCCACAACAACCTTGCCATCGGCTATATCTGTGACTCGAAAGAGCTTTCGCTCACCGGTAGTTTCTCCTTGTCCCTCGAACTGCATCCCAATTTCCACGTCTTTGGGAAATTTTTCCGCTGACTCAAGATGAACCAAACTTTCGTCATAATCACCGAATGCATCACTTGGCTCGAGCTTCACCTCAATGTTATCGCCGATTTTCTTACCCTCAATAGCCTGCTCGACCAATTCAAAAATACCGCGAAAACCACCGTGCAGATACTCGATTGGTTCAGAGGTCTGTTCTATCAAGTCCCCTTGAAGATCAAATAAATCATATGATATGGACACAACCGAATTCTTTGAAACAATCATCTTAAATTAACCATTGTTGCTGAAATATTCCGCAAGCATACAGGTAATTACTCTATTCATCCGAGTGCGACATCAACAAGATGCAAAATATGGAACGTAAAAAATACCTCGGGGACATCACTCCCAAACAATTTCTAAAAAAATATTGGCAAAAAATTCCATACCTAATTCGGGATGCAATAGCACCCGAGGCTTGGTCAATCAACTTAGATGAATTAATTAAGATCTCGCAACACCCAATGTGTACGACGCGACTAATATTGAAAGAAGGAGAAGAATATGATGTGCACCACGGTCCAGTTAACAAAAAAATCATATCGTCTCTTCCCAAAAATAATTGGACATTTTTAGTGCAAGGAGCTAATCACGCCAACGTTCATATCGACTCACTATTAAATAGATTCTCCTTCTTACCTTTTGCCAGATTAGACGACGTCATGGTGAGTTACGCAGCTCCTGGAGGTGGGGTTGGCCCGCATTTCGACTCGTACGATGTATTTCTTCTTCAAGGCGCGGGGAAGCGACGTTGGCATGTCAGCACTGCGGATAACAGAGAACTTCTTCCAGAACAAGAATTAAAACTATTAAAAAACTTTCAGGCTGAGGGCACTTGTGATGTGAGCCTGGGAGACATGCTCTATATACCTCCGGACTGTGGTCACCACGGCATAGCGATAGACCCATGCCTGACTTACTCCATAGGATTTCGGTCGCCGAACTATGAGCTGCTCAAAACAGAATTCCTTCATTTTCTCGACGAAAGTATCACCTTAAGTGGTCTATACAGCGACAAGGCAAGGCCTGAGACAAACTCGCCAGGACAAATCCCGAGAGATATGCTCACAAATGTTTGTAAAACACTATCAAAAATCAGGTGGTCTCAGTCTGACATTGATCGTTTTCTAGGAGAATTTTTATCCCGCAATGATGTCCTTGATGAGCTCCACAGACCGCCGCCCTTGACAGAGAAACTCTTCATCAAAAACTTAAAACAAAAAAAGTACCAATTCCACCCAGCTGTAAGGTGCCTTTATTCGAACAATCGTGGATATATAGCTGGAGAAATGGTTTGCCCAACAAAAAACGAGTATCCCATCTTCAGAAAAATTGCAGACACGAGAACGATTATTGGGGCAATGATTCCCCCTTATGGGCAATTATCGAGGTTCATATATCATTGGTACACAGAGGGTTTTCTGATCGATGATTAGTACGCGAAATATGCACAAGTCAAATTTCGACCCAGCTAGACACATCATCCTGACTGGCTAGTGCGACAGAGTCAGAAGTGAGATTTAAGGTGTTCTCGATAATTTCTCGGACCAGAGTCGGATTGTTGTTTTCTTTTGATAGATGACCCGCCATAACATACTTAAGCCGACTCCTGTCTATCGACCGTAAGATATCGATCGCTGCCCCATTGTCCAAGTGACCGTAGTTGGAAGCAACTCGATTTTTTAAGGACACGGGATATCGAGATTGATTGAGCATCACCAGATCATGATTGAATTCAACCAACAACGCGTCACACCCGCTCAACATCTCTACCACATGAGGTGTTTTTGAGCCACAATCCGTCAAAATTCCAAATTTTTTGTCTCCAGCCTCAATCACGAATTGGCTGGGCTCACTGGCATCATGAGGGACCGGAAATGGATAAATTGCGAAGCCCTCAATTCGAAAAGGGGCATAGTTTCGAATCTCACTAACCTCTAATTGCCTGTCCGCAAGATTTGCGCCACGCAAGGTGCCGGAAGTACCAATTACACGAATTGAATATTTCGAAGCAAGGGAATAAACCCCACCTGCGTGATCCCCATGCTCATGCGTCACCATGATGGCTTTCAATTGACCAGGGTGAACATTTAACTTGCTTATCCTTTTTTCAATCTCAAGCCGGCTAAAACCGCAATCGATCAGAATAAAATATTCATTGAATGCGACAAGAGTTGCGTTACCAGAGCTCCCGCTACCAAGGGACGCGAATCTAAAAGACAATTTATAGCTTCGTAGGCCGACTTCTAGCCAAGTCTTTCCTGAAGAACTGCCAGAATCCGCTTCGCTGTATCCGAGGTTAACTCAGCCCCACTTTCATCAAACACGCGGACAATACTGCCTTGCTCATCCCCTGTAACGACAATCTGGTAGGTTAGCGTCTCCACTTGTTCTTCATCTTCCCAAAACTTCAGTTTCTCGAGCCCTTTTTTCTCCTTCTTTCCGGCTGGGTCTCTATACCTGACGTAAAAAATTCCAGAATCTTTGTCTTGACTCTCAACAGATGCTCCGATATTTAACAGCACTACATTGATACGGTTCCATGAAGTCTCAAAAGGATACGATAGCGCCAGACCGAAAACACCCTCCTCAGCGTCTATTGGGATTAACGTCGCCATAGCTTGGGACTCAACTGATAAACCACTGTCTGCGGCTTGATTCTCTGGAATACCAAGAAATAGCATCATCCGGTACAACATCTTTGCCTCAATATTTGGATCGCGAGGCCGCGCTTGCCAGAAGACGTCCCACTCTCTGCCCTCGCGTCGTGAAATCTCCGCCATACCCTCGTGAGCGACAAAAATTTGCGTTTCTGTATCTGATACACGTTCAATTCTCGTGATAAACCGGTCTCTTTCAGGGTTGGTGTATGCGCCTGGAAGCCATTTTTTTATGAAAGACCGTACCGCGCCGAGATCAATTTGTGATACGTCTTCCGCCCAATCTGTTTCAATAATTCCCGTCTCTGGAGACTGTTGTTGAATGAGAAATCCCTGATTAAGCCAAAATTCCGAAATGACAGGCCAGATATCCTCGGCAGGCTTTTGCACGACTAGCCATCGGTAGGTACCCTCCCGCCCAATCTCTACGCCTGGTACATCGGGTAACAATTGGGTTTTAGTCAAAGCAACGTCACCACCTCGCGACGCCGCATATTTCGAAAACGTCGTGCTATCTGAACCGGGGATCACATATTGATCACTGGCATCAATGGCGCCAAGCTCGGGAGGAATTTGGAGAGGCTCGATCCTCGAGCCAGCACCAGAAGACTTATAGTCAATTTTACGTTTCTCTTCGATGGCGCTACATCCATAAAGCACCAGCGCTAAAAGAAATAAACACAGTAGAGAAAAATATTTGGAGTTTGTCATCCGCACTTCCGTAAAAAGTTCATTCTTAGCCAAAAATTTTAGTCAGTCGACTAGACAAGTACTTTCGCATCAGCGAGCGATTCGAGAATAATTTGCTCAAATTGGGTATTCATGCTCGTAAGCGGAAGTCGAATGCCTTCTCCGATGCGCCCCATGCGTTTAAGTCCCCATTTAACAGGGATAGGATTCGCTTCTACGAACAAATTATTGTGCAACATATGGAGTCGGTCATTGATCTTCTTCGCAAGCTGAAAATCTTTACTTTGAACAGCATCACAAACCTCCTGCATCTGTTTCGGAACAATGTTTGCAGTAACCGAAATCACACCCTGAGACCCCAACATCATTAGGGGCAAGAAACTCGCATCATCTCCACTGTAGACGGCAAAATCCTCCGGGGTTTTTGAAATTAACTCAGATCCTCTACCCATATCTGCCGTAGCATCTTTGATCCCGATGATGTTTTCAATCTCAGCTAATCGGAACACAGTCTCATTTGCAAGGTCTGCGACTGTTCTGGAGGGCACGTTGTACAAAATGAGAGGAATATCCACAGCCTCAGCGATGGTCCTGAAGTGCAGATAAAGTCCCTCTTGGCTAGGTTTGTTGTAATAAGGAACGACTGACAGGCTATACGACGCACCGACTCTTTTCGCATGCGAAGAAAGCTCTATGGCCTCTGTCGTTGAGTTGGCGCCAGTTCCGGCTATTATCGGCACACGGCCGGCGGCATGTGCCACCGCTGCCTCAATGAGAGAGGTATGTTCGTCGACAGTTAGGGTCGCTGATTCTCCCGTGGTACCCGCTACCACGATTCCTTTGGTCCCACTTTCGACATGCCAGTCAATCAACTTCTTGAACGCTGAATAGTCGATATTTCCATCATCCGACATTGGCGTCACGATTGCGACCAAACTACCGATTAACACAAATCGCTCCTCTCAACAGTACCAACAGTAATAGAAAAATAATCTCGCATTCTACCTGAATCATTAATCTACGATCATTGTTTCAGACTCAAATCGAGCGCGCTTTACTGCGCAAATACGCTGAACAGTTGCCTCTTTCGGAAAACGTATATGACCCTGTTCGGACTTCAAAATCAGCATTGAATGAGCGAAAGTATCGTTCAACTCGTTAGGACGCAAAAGGAACGCTGGATTTGAGGGCTTGCCGTAGCGTTCGTTTCCGATCATAAATGTTTCGTAGATGAGCAGACCTCGATCGGTGAGCGTGTTGGTTATGAGTTCCAATTGTGGACGGTGAAGATAATTCGTGACCACTATCCCGTCAAAACTTCTTTCAGCGAAAGGCCATTCCCCATTTTCGAGATCTGCTGAAAGCACACGACTCTTACTAATCTTAGCAACTTCATTCAGAGCATTCTGATTGATGTCTACACTCGTCACATCAAATCCTTTTTCGATAAGAAACTTAGTGTGTCGACCATTACCGCATGCCAGATCGAGCACCTTTGCATTAGGAACCAAATAACGACTGTTTGTGACCACCCACACAGATGGGTCTAAATTAGCGCTCATCTCTTATCTCCTCTTCCAAATGGACAACAGCAGAAATATTTACAAAATATCCCAAAACGAAATAGCTCGTTAGTTCACATCGGAAGAGGAAAATTGTATGATGCCTCGGAACCACAACTGTTACTAAACAATATCAACATAACTACATGTCCTTTATCTCCTCAGCGGCTTCTCAGACCATGCGTCTAATCAGTGTCCTTGCACTCGCGGGTTGTAGTGCAACTGCTGTTATGATCCCGACCGAGAGTGATGCTCCATCAGGCGTTGTGTCCTTCTATCAGAGTGGGAAAGATCTCAAAATTCATATACAAATTGTCGGTCTAGAGCCAAACTCATCTCACGGATTACATGTTCATGAGCTTGGTGATTGCCGAGCGCCAGCTGCGTCCAGCATGGGCGCGCATTTCAACCCACTTAAATCAAAACACGGTGGAAGGTCTGGAATTGATCGTCATTTGGGAGATCTCGGAAATATAACAGCCGATGAAAACGGCGTGGTGGAAGCTCGTCTATCAATATTAGATACAAGACTCTCTGGCCCTGCCGAGCGAAATATTTTGGGTCGTGCCCTCGTGCTGACAAAAAATTCAGACGATGAGCAAACTCAGCCCGACGGGAACTCAGGACTACCAATTGCTTGTGGATTAATCAGTAAAAACCCAGCAATATAAACCCCGGCCCGAGATGATCCCAGTCTTATTACCTGGAGATCCTTTTCCTTCGACGCAACTTGCGCTCAGCGAACCCAACGGATTACTCGCTTTAGGCGGAGATCTCAGCGCCGATACCCTAAAAACCGCATACTCAAAAGGTATTTTTCCCTGGTACGAGGAGTCTCAGCCGATCATGTGGTGGTCACCCACTCCGCGATGTGTCCTACAACCAAGAGACATCAAAATCTCTCGATCTTTAAAAAGAACGCTCAAAAAAGAAACATTTACGGTAACAAGAAATACTGCGTTTTCAGATGTCATTAACCAATGTGGAACTCGTCGAAGTGAGAGCATTGGCACATGGCTTCATCACGACATGATTAAGGCCTACAAACACCTACACGACTTAAATATTTGCCATTCAATCGAGGCTTGGAAAGAGAACAAACTGGTGGGGGGGACTGTACGGAGTGCTCCTGAATAACGTCTTCTTCGGCGAATCCATGTTCTCGCTAGTCAGCGACGCCTCGAAGGTTGCTCTGGTAAAACTGTGTGAGTGGCTCTTATCGATTAATGTTCGTCTCATTGACTGCCAAGTCGAGTCGGACCACTTGCTCTCAATGGGAGCTCATTTGGTTACACGAGATCAATTCGAACAACTACTAGACAAAAATATAACGATATAATCTAGATACTCTTGAGGAAAATATTTACTCATTAATCTAGATGAGCAATTTTAAAGATCTACCACTGAATCAACTTCAGTTCTACTCGACAGCGCCCTATCCGTGCAGTTATCTCGATCGAAGATCAGCACGGTCCCAAGTCGCAACTCCGAGTCACATGATTGACGGCGCAATTTATTCCGACCTAGTGAGAATTGGCTTCAGAAGAAGTGGCGCATTCACCTATCGACCAATCTGCGATTCGTGTAACTCATGCATACCGGTTCGGCTTAACGTAAAAAACTTTAAGCCAACCAAATCACAAAAACGAGTGATCAAGAAACATAAAGATCTTGAATCTTCAATCACGGAACTGAGGAACGCCCAAGAGCACTACGATTTATATTTAAGCTATCAGACTGCAAGGCACAGCGGTGGAGGTATGGACCAAGACAGTCGGGAGCAGTACCGACATTTCTTACTTCAGAGCAACGTAAACACGAAAATGATCGAATTTCGCAGAAACAACAAAGTGGTCATTGTGAGTATTGTTGATCAACTTGATAATGGGATATCTGCGGTCTATACGTTTTTCGATACCACTGACACCTCTGCAAGCTATGGCACCTATAGTATTTGTTGGCAAGCCGAGTTATGTCGAACGCTTGGACTACCGTATTTGTACCTTGGATATTGGATCAAAGAAAGTCCGAAAATGGCCTACAAAACCCGTTTTCGACCGATGGAAGCTCTGGTCAACGAGCGTTGGGAGGACTTAGAAGCACTAGGATTATCAACCGGCGTCGAGTCATGATGTACGAACTCATCAAACCACTTCTCTTGAGACTCGATCCGGAGCTAGCCCACGACATTAGCCTGCGAGCGCTAAGCATAACTGACCAATTAGGAATTCTGAAGCCAAATATTGCATCGACCTCAACCAGCTCAGTGAAAGTTATGGGTTTGACGTTCAGAAACCCCGTTGGTTTGGCAGCTGGGCTCGATAAAAATGGTGATTTCATTAATTGCCTTACAAATTTAGGCTTCGGCTTTATCGAAATTGGAACAGTGACTCCTCTCGCCCAACCTGGAAATGACCAACCCAGATTATTTAGACTAAAACATGAGGAAAGCTTAATTAATAGGATGGGCTTCAACAACAAGGGTCTCGAACACCTATTGAACCGCGTCAAAAAAAACTCTTCAGACATCATTCTTGGAATCAATATTGGAAAAAACAAACACACACCATTGCACTTAGCGAATGACGATTATGTTCTCGGACTGGAACGTTCTTACGCGCATGCCAGCTATGTTGCAATCAATATATCTTCTCCCAATACAGAACAACTTAGAGACCTCCAGAGCAAAGACAATCTTCGCGAACTTCTAGTCGCAATAAAGAACAGCAGAACACGACTTGAGGATGCCCATGGCTTTCGGAAACCGATTGCATTAAAAATCGCACCTGACCTAGAAAGTGATCAGATCAAACATATCGCTGATCTTGTCTTTGAACATCAAATCGACGCGATCATAGCAACGAATACAACGATTTCTCGGCCGACTTCAGACGCACACGCGGCACGAGAAACTGGTGGACTGAGTGGACGCTTGTTACAAGATTTGTCTACCAATATTGTCTACCAATTACACGAAATTACTAATGGCGAGATACCCATAATTGGTGTGGGGGGGATTCTTGATGCAAAAGATGCAGCGAATAAAATTCAAGCCGGAGCATCACTCGTGCAAATCTATACTGGCCTGATTTATCGTGGCCCTAGTTTGATACGTGAGTGCGTGAATGAGATCGCGCGCCTGAGGTCAAACAGCTAAGCATCTCGAGTATCAAAAAATGGGGACGTATTCTATTAATTGGGAAGATATCGATCGTGTCTTGCCACAAACACAATGTCAGAGCTGTGGTTACAAAGACTGCCAATCATATGCTATTGCCATTGCTCGCCAATCGGAAAAAATAAACAGGTGCGCACCGGGAGGGAACAAAGTTATCGAGGAGCTTGCGATGCTCATGCATCGACCGATAGAGGAAATAGCAGTTGACATTAGGAAATCAGAACCTGATACAACCGCAGTTATAAACGAGGAATTTTGTATTGGTTGCGCCCTCTGTATATCCGCATGCCCAATTGATGCCATTGTAGGCGCGCCAAAAAGGATGCACTCCGTACTCAATTCGATATGCTCAGGGTGCGGCTTGTGCATTCCCCCATGCCCCACTGATTGTATCGAGCTGATCAGCTTAGACGCGGCCATTGCAAAGGGGAAAGTGGCCACGGAGAAACTAATATCAAAGAGCCAATCGGAACGTTCTCATCTTTGGAAAGATAGGTATGACAAAAAGAACGTACGCCGAAAAAAACAAGCGGTTGAATTAAATAAAAAAGCAAAATCATCGCCTACATCATCACGACGCACATCGGATCAGACGATGAGACAGGATCGAGTCAAAAAAGCGATGCAAGTCGCCTTACAGAAACTCAACACCCATAGATGAACAACGAAAAACGAACGCAGATTTATCAGAGGCTTTCCGAGCGTAATCCATCGCCGACAACCGAGTTACACTTCGCAAGCCCATTTGAGTTACTGATCGCGGTCATACTATCCGCCCAAGCCACAGATACAAGCGTCAACAAAGCAACAGAAAAGTTATTTGCCGCTGCGAATACCCCTGAGGCAATGATTGCCCTAGGCTTATCGAGCGTGACAAAAATGGTCAAAAGCATCGGACTCTATAAAACTAAAGCTGCAAATATTCTTAAAACATGTGAGATATTGGTTAAGCAACACGATGGTGAAGTGCCGAATGATCGACAGGCGCTAGAGTCTCTCCCGGGCGTCGGACGTAAAACTGCCAACGTAGTGCTAAATACAGCATTTGGAGAGCCCACAATAGCCGTGGACACGCACATCTTCCGTGTTGCGAATAGGACAAGAATTGCTCAAGGAAAAACCGTTCTTGATGTCGAGAAAAAACTTCTAAGACGAACACCTCAACAATATCTGATTAACGCCCATCACTGGCTGCTTCTTCATGGTCGCTATATTTGTAAGGCCAGAACACCAAATTGCGCAGCCTGTTTTATCTCGGATCTATGCGAATACAAACAAAAGAATGATGTGTAGGAATAAAAAAGCCCCGACCAGCGGGGCTTTTTTAGCGTGAGTCTCTAACTAGTGCTTAGGTACTGTCAGAGTACTGGGTTGCTCCTCGAAATACTTAGCGATTGCTTCCATTTCCTCTTCGCTTAACGCGGTGGCAAATCCAGACATGATTGCGTTATTGCGTGCACCGCTTTTGTAGTCCATCAGGCTTTTCACGATGTAACCAGCTTTTTGGCCACCGAGCTTCGGAGCTCCCATTAACATGGCGTTGCCATCTTTTCCATGACAACCGACGCAACCCTTGTCCTCAATGTACTGAGCGCCGTCCGTCCCTTCAGCCATAACCACGCCAGACAAGCCGAGGAGAAGAGCAAATAAGCATCCTAAAGTTCTGTTTAACATTTTCAAAGTTCCCTAATTAAATGGCTCGACAATATTTAACTGAGGTTATTGAACCGCAGAGTAATATGCTGCCAAATCCTCGATATCCTGATCACTGAGATCTGCCGCAATTGCATGCATCGTCTCGTTCGCTCTGTCACCATCTCGGTAGGCCTTAAGAGCGCTTACGAGATAATCAACGTTTTGGCCTCCGATCTTAGGAACGGGATAGACTTTGGGGTAGGCCATTTTGAAGTCTTTAATGCCGTGGCAACCTTGGCAAAGCGCATTCTTTTGCTTGCCCGCCGTAGCGTCACCCTCCGCCGACGCTGAGCCTGCGATACAACCCAGTATGACCGCAATCGACCAAATGAATTTTGAAATATTTTGCACGTTGCTTTCCCCTGTGAAAATTTGCAGTGAGACTTTATCGGAACGCCCTCTCCCCGTCAATCCTAAAGGTAGCAGATACACTATTTGTGGCTGGTAAGTACCTGTATTGAATCTGAAAATTGCGTATCGTGCGTATCCCGAGCTTTTACTGTCAGCCGGCCATCGGTCTCTGGCAAGAAATAAAATTTGAACACCGGGTTATCGGAGATTGAAAAATTAACATCAGCGGACATGACTAGCGCGTCATCGAATGCAATGTCTATCTTGTCGATGAATCTCGCGTCATGTCCTGGCTCAAGGTCCGACGCAAGCGCTGACTCATTCGGGTGCTTGATTTGGACTTGGACCAAGTTTGGCTGGTTCGCGTAGAAACGGTCATCGGCTCTGAATCGAATTTTACCGAACGAGGGATCATCACCGTTTTTACCAGAGGGTGCGGAACAACCGCCACTCACTTCGACCCAGCGTTGATCCATGTAGAGCTCCCCTGTATTCAACTCTGCAACAGCCCGAACAAAACTAAATTTTTCAAATCTTAATCTCGTCTCTAGTTTCACTCGTCCACTTTGTGGGGTAAAACGAAACTTACCCGCCGTTGGAATCGGGTTCCGGTCAACAACTAAATAGATTGCCTGTATGTACCTCTCCTCAGTTTGATCAAGATTGGCGTTGACCATGATCGGGACCGTCGAGACGTCGTCCAATTTGGTGTTTAAATACAGCGATATAACACCCTCACCCGAGCGAATATTTTTCTCTCCGAACATTAGATCTTTGATAACCAACCACTCTGGCACGATCTCATGATCAGGCTCTGATACGCTCCTCGCAAAGCTTACGTTGACAAAAAAACCAGCGCAGATTAAGAACACGGTCAATCTGTGCATGAACCTTGATGTCACCACTAATCCTCCCATTCCAAATCTGTAAAAGAAGTCGTCACATTACGCCTGTGATATTTGTCGAAGTTGATCCATTTATCCCTCTCGGACCAACCAACCTCATTAACTGCATCGATCAACGACTGATTATGCCGGAGTGCGTGTCGTGTTTCATCCATTAAGACGGATAAATAATATTTCTGCTTGGCCACTAAACTTTCCCATGGAGGATCGAGAGAACCGTGCCCAACAACGTAATAATCGGGGTCGATCTCAAAAAGCTCGTCCAGCACCTTAGAAAAACCTCGTATATTTGAATCAAGTATTGGCACATGCTCAGAAAAAACCAAATCACCAGACCAGAAGGTTCTTGTCCTAACGTCCCAAACAGTTAAGTCGTGGTCGGTATGAGCCGGCTCCCAGGCCCTCAGTTGCACAATTCGGTTACCAAGGTCCAACTCAACAATACCATCAACCAGAGTGAAACTATCTGTCTCTATCTGATATCTATCTGTGGATTCCAGCTCAAAGGTATCACGCAAGTTCTCGAGGTAATAACGTGAGCGCCGTTGAATTTGTTTCGGCAACCGATGATGCCCGTAAATCGCAAGGCCTGGCAAGTCAGTGAATGCGTTTATTCCCAGCAAATGATCAGGATGTACATGTGTGACTGCGATCGCACATATAGGTCGATCGGTAACAGATGCCACAGCTTCTCGCAGGCGCTCTCCTATATCGATCGTGTTCCCTGCATCAATGACGAGAACACACTCTTCGCCCACAATAAAACCAATGTTTGCCACATCGGCGTGATTATCAGATGACGCAGGAGGGAAGTGACCTATGTGAACATAGTTACCTTGACTGATCTCTCTGACCGTAAGCTCCTCTATTTGCGCAACTGCGTGCGCGCCAAATATTAGAGATAATCCGAGAATGATAATAAATAAACGCATGCATCCCCTACGCCAATCTTTAAGGCAGATCTCACCCAACGATTGTTTTCAATTTAAATGAACAGAGACCAGAAAACAAAAAAGATCTCGCTTCCTGAACGCCCATGCGCGTCTCTCATTTTATCGATCTCGTTACTGATCCTAACACCCTTCGCCCTGTCAGAGAAGCAAACGACTGTGACTGAGGTCGAATCAACGATTTCAGTGATTCAAGGTGCTGCAGAGCCAGTTTCTAAAACAAACAAAGGCCAAACGGCGAATATAGGGTTCATTAAAACCGATGTAGGCGTTTGGGTAATCAATACGGGAATCTCCCACCGTCATGCAACACAAATCATCAACGCTGCACGGAATCATCACGACAGCAAGATCATCGGCGCCGTAATCTTACAAGCAGAGCGAGAGATTGCACTCGGAGCTGACACTTTTCAGCAACAGCGCATTCCTGTTTATGCTCACCCTAAAACACGCGACTTAATGCATGCCGGTTGCGACCTTTGCATTGATGTACTTCGTGAAATATTGGGTGAAGATGAAATGTCAGAAACAAAAACTGCAACGAAAATACAAGATACGAGAGAATTAGAAATTTCAGATCGGGGGATTTCTATGTCATTGAACCAAAGAAATCCGTACTCCCCGGAGCGATTATGGTTTATCACCCAAAAACAAAAACACTGTTCTCAGGAAATCTAATTTTCGAGAATCTAATTCCATCAATCAAAAATGCAGACCTATCCGCCTGGAGGACGACGTTAGAAGATCTAAAGACACTCGATATATCAGCCATCATTCCAACAATGGGCGAAGTCACATCTGTGCTCGCAATTGAAGCATCACTAAACTATCTGCGCGATCTAGAGAATCTAACAACTCAGTTATACCGCGATAATACCGATTTGCTCTCAGCCACAGAACTTGGACACATTGAACATTATGCGAAATGGAAAATGTACAATGACCGACATTTCAACAATGTCATGTATCAATACTTGCATCTCGAAAGTAAAGACCTCAATTGAGCGAATCAAATCCGTCCGACGTGATAGGGTCTTTTTAAGTTAGCTTCTGAGACGACAATCCAACATAAACAAAGGCATCAATATTGTGGGTAATCGATTAACAAAAATTTATACAAAAACCGGAGACAGTGGCACCACTGGATTAGGAGACGGCGCTCGAATTCTCAAATCAAGTGACCGAATTGATGCAATTGGAATGGTCGATGAATTAAATTGCGCAATTGGACTCATCTTGACCGAAGCTTTGCCCGAGACCATAAATAGGTTCTTAACGACTGTACAACACGAATTGTTTGACTTAGGCAGCGAGTTGAGTGTCCCCGGCTATACCGCGCTGGATGAAACATCCGTGGTGAGAATCGAGAATCAATTGGACGAAATCAACCAGCATTTAGAACCATTAAAAGAGTTCATACTCCCCGGAGGATCAAGACCCGCTGCGCTCTGTCACCAAGCCAGAGCGATATGTAGGCGAGCTGAGCGCTCTGTCGTCAGAGTCGGACAAAACGAGGAAATTTCGGATGTTGCCCAAAAATATCTGAACCGATTGTCAGACTATCTATTTGTTGCATGCAGAGAAATTAACCGGTCGGTCGGTACTCGGGACGTATACTGGGCGAGCTCGAGAGTGTCCGCTGAAAATACGTCAAAAGGGTAAGTGCCGAAAACTCTACCGAGTTAGCGTCTTGCACTGTTGTTCTACACCGTCCAGGAACCTCGGGGTTCCTCTCGTAAGAAGATCTGGGTCTCCCCCAACAAAAACTGGCGGGAGATTCCCAAATGCCTCGACCCGAGAGAACAACTCAGACAAATTGGAACCCCGAGTCGGCGAACCTAATTCAAGCACAAAATCAGCGTCTGATAACAAAACCTGTTCTGGAGAAAATACACCAGAGATAAACGGGTACTCAGCAGCAACGTTTTTTGCCCCACAAAAACTTAAACCATCATTAATCAGATGTGATCCTCCGATTGTGAATATCGGTCGATTCCAAACACTCACGAAGACATTTCTTTTTGCGGAATGATTCGGCGATCGTAGTGCGGCGGCCTTCATACTAAGAGATGTAATTATTCTCCTGGATTTTTCAGACACATCGAAAATGGTCCCAAGATACTGTAGGTGTTGCAACACATCTCGAAAAGAAGTGCCGGACAAGACCCGCACATCCATCCCCAGTGCCCTAAGCTTTTCAATATCGGCTTTTTTATTTCCCTCTTTCCAAGCAAGTATTAACGTAGGCTCCAAGGAGAGAACCTTCTCGAAATCTATCGAAGACGCACCCCCAACGACTGGAACCGAATTCAGACTTTCCGGATAATTTGTACCGGCACTCACTCCCACCACCTGCTGAACTAAGCCAAGCTCGGAAACCAACTCAGCCAAGTGGGGCGATAGGGTAATCAATCGAGAATCATCGGCGGCATCAGCGCTTGACCCAATCCATGGGCACAAAAGAATTAGCGCAACAATAACAGTGAAAAAATCGCGAAACGACATAACACGTTTACAACGCAAACTTTCAGTTGAAATCAGTTCCGCCCACGGTTAATCCATCGATTTTTAACGTTGGTTGCCCGACCCCCACAGGCACACTTTGACCATCCTTGCCACAGGTACCAATTCCAGGGTCTAACGTCATATCGTTGCCAATCATACTCACTCTCGTAAGTACGTCAGGGCCATTACCAATTAATGTCGCTCCTTTGACGGGAGTCGTTAACTTACCATTCTCGATCAAATACGCCTCGGATGCAGAGAAGACAAATTTACCACTGACAATATCCACTTGACCGCCACCAAAATTAGCGGCATAGATTCCCTTCTTGACCGACCGAACAATTTCTTCCTTCTCTGATGTGCCATTCAACATGTACGTATTGGTCATCCGAGGCATTGGAAGATGTGCGTATGACTCGCGCCTGCCGTTACCTGTCGAGTGTGTCCCCATCAACTTAGCGTTCAATAAATCGTGCATGTAGCCAACGAGAATTCCATCCTCAATAAGTACCGTCTTGTTGGTTTTGGTACCTTCATCGTCAACTGTCAGAGACCCTCTTCGGTCAGGGATCGTGCCGTCATCAACCACCGTCACACCAGCTGCAGCCACCCTCTCACCGATCTTATTCGAAAAAGCGGAGCTTTCTTTACGATTAAAATCCCCCTCTAGACCATGACCAATCGCTTCGTGGAGCAGAATCCCCGGCCAACCATTGCCTAAAACAACTGTCATGTCTCCAGCGGGGGCTGGTCTCGCCTCAAGGTTCACGAGCGCTTGATCGACTGCATGTTTCGCGTACTCTCTTAACCGCTCTTCGCTGAAGTAATCGTAGGAAAAACGTCCCCCGCCGCCATAAGATCCTTGCTCCTTACGTCCGGACTCTTCGACAATCACCTGAAGAGATAACCGGATCAGCGGCCTCACGTCGTAAGCAGCAACTCCATCTACCCGAACTACCAGAACCGTGTCATGAACAGCCGCAAGATTCGCGACGACTTGGATCACTCGATGGTCTACCGATCGAGCAAGTTGCTCTATTTTTTCCAAAAGCCGTATTTTCTCGCGGCTGTCCATTTCAGAGATTGGGTCAAGATTTGCATAAAGTGGGGAAGAATTTTGAATTTTAACGGGCGAAATATCCGTTGTGCCCTGACTACTGATTGAGCGCGTCACGTCAAACGCACTTTTGATTGCAGGTTTAGATATCTCATCCGAATAGGCAAATGCAGTCTTCTCACCCACGACCGTGCGAACACCAACTCCTTGGTCGATGTTAAAGCTACCCACCTTGACAATCCCGTCCTCTATAGACCACGACTCGGAACGACTGTACTGGAAGTACATATCCGCAAAATCAACGCGCCTATCCCCGATTGATCCAAATAAACTGTGTATGCGGTCAAAATCCATGTCCGCGGGATTCAAAATCGTCTCTTGTACCCTTTGGAATGTTGATGTTTGTGTTTCCATATTTAGCTTAAGCTCTGAATAAATAAATAACCACGGAAGGAGACAAGGCCGTTCAATTGGTATCCGTCCACCGTCTACGTCTGACCTCTGGTGCGCTCCAAGTTCCTAGGACCTCGTAATGCCGAGTCGCGATCTTATCAAACGGATCCCCGAGAACCTTTTGAGCGATAAAGGTAGCGACTCCAACGACAGGAGCGACCGCGACTGCACCTGCCACCGCAGCAACACTGGATAAGTCTGGAGTGATATACACATCAAGAGCTTGCTCTTTTCTCTTCAAATTAACACTTCCTGACATCAACACTTTTGCTGCTGGACCTTTCATCGAAAATGCGTCCGTGAATGCAATACCATCCCGTATGATTACGTTCGATGAGACCGTGTCAAAACTGAATCCAGAACTGAACACGTCCCTAAAATCTAGCGTGATGCGTCTCGGCAAAGATTGAAGACTCAGTAATCCGATCAAATTACCAACCCCGGGCTTCATTTTCCCGAATTTCCCATCCTGAGCCAATACGAATAACTTTCCATGAAGACTGTCAACATTCAGCGCGAACGGGTTACCATTCCAGGACACGGTTCCTTTGATATTCCCATTGCCCCCAACTATCGAATCCGAGTTCTCAATCCGTTTCAAATATGCGCCAACGTCCGAAACGCGAAGGTCGACGTTGTAGTTTACGACAGGCCCTCCAGACTCAAAACTCCAATCTCCATTCGCACTCAAAGTAGCATCCGATACCACGTTGATAAGTTGATCGATACGCCATTTTCCGCCTGAGGGTCGCCCCTTCAAAGTCACAGACCCTCGGTCTGAACCATCAATCTGTAGATCATCAATGACAGCATCGATCGCGGGCGGCAAATACGAACGACTGTAATGACTGAACGTGTTCGATTTTTCTACTCGTGGTCGCTTGATGACAAGCCGTTTGAAGTTGGCTGTAATTTTCTTCGTCTCCTCGTTCGCGACGTATCCTATCGAGCCTGATGCGTTCGGCCCATCTACGCTCACAATCCCTTCACCGTTTCGAAAGTATCCTCTCATCACCGAATCGTGAAATTCAGCTCCCAACAGCTGAAATTTTTTAAACTTGGCATCCACGAAGAAAGGAAGATTCATCGCCCCGCCCGCTTGGCGTGCGCCAGTTTGTTGAATTAACGCCCGCCATTGATCGACGTCGATGTAATCAAATTCGCCCCCGATGCTGATTTGTCCGTCAACAAATGCAGCGGACCCGATAGCGACACCATCAAAGTGGTCCTCAGAGGATGATATCGTCAGCACTGGGTCAACCCCTGACCTGACAGATAACCGGCTCGACCCATTCTTCACATTTAAATATGTTACGGATAGCTCAAGATTGTCATCCTTGATTTTCCTCAAAGGCTGAGGAAGAGTGGATTTCACGTCCATCAGATCAGACACAAAAACCAGATTCAATCTGTTGGAATCAACCTTCAATGAGCCTGATGACGTCACCATACCATCCACATGGTCTCTCGCAAACTCGAGGCCCAAATAGCTCATGACATCGTTTACAGAGTTAGTTACATCGAACTTGATCTCACCGAGGCCACGCTCTGATTTCTCGGAATAAAATGCTGCTACGCCTCCCAATATTTGCGCCGTACCCGAAACAATCTCGACATTGCGCTCCGTGAACTGGAGCCCAATATCGAAATTATTGAATGCTGGCGTCTTGTCATTAAGCATAAGCGTCGATCCGACTGCCTTTAATGCACCCGAAACACTCACCTTCGATTTCGCCTTTAAAGGCTTCACCAAGCTTAATTTGAGCACCGCAGTACCATCTCCGCTCATGCGGCCAACAACTCCCCGAGTCGTTATCTCGAGTGGACTGCTTCGAACATAATCAAGTAAGTTTGCTAGAGGACTCGTCGTTTGCCCAGTAATTTGAACCATTGGATTTGCTTGTTCGAAACCGTCGATTATGAGACGACTATTAGCCACGCTAACCCCATTGATCTGTGCCCGTTTTGGATCGAATGTGACTCGACGATTCGCGTAGACCAAATCTCCATCAATCTGACTGATCCCTGGCCACCCCCCTCCGAGCTCTAACCGCCCATTTTCGATTTGCCCGGAAAACTCGATAGATCCCCCCCCATCACGAAACGGAAACCGAGACACTTGACCGACAACCTTGACCTCCATGTTTTTCATCTTCCCAGAGTGAACTTTGTCAGTGACCCATGCGCCTAATTTTGACAACCGGGCAGGAAAATAGAATGGGGCTCTTTGATAATCCACCTCATCGACTTTGAGCGTTAAGCTTAGTTGACTGTCTTTGGAATTTGAATTCTTCAGGTCAGCGACGAGTGAGCCTTTAATATCCTTGTTTCCAAACGCACCTCGACGAACCTCAACATCCCAATCGCCATCAGTTCGCTTTCCCACCACCTGAGCTGATAACGTATCGAGCACCACTGGGTGAGAAAATAAATTTGACGCCTCCAGGGAAAAATCAGTTGAACTGAGATCGATGAGAAATTGATCAGACTGAATGTGTGCCATCCCAGACAAGCCTCTAAACCCCGGCGAATTTTTGCTCGCATATAAGCCAAATTTTTCAAAACCTGCCTGAATGACAAATTCATCGGAAACGCCTGTGTCTGGGTTGTAGTGCCATGCTACTTCCAAGACATTGATCATACCGCCGGGCAATACTGATCCGAGAGCATCACGGGCTCTCTCACTAACCAGCAGATGGTGACTCGCTGCCTTAATGAGATCCAACGACGCATCTCGGGTGGAGACCCGTCGCTTTCCAGAAACTGAATCGATCCTGACGTTCGTCGATGCCAACTCCATCACTTCCCCGTCTTTTGGATGGAGAGATAGTTGATTGAGCGTCAAATCTGTCTGACCCTCTTGTGACTCAAAACGAAAATCTGAACTAATCCGTTCAATCGTCGAACCCAAAGCTGCGTCACTACTAACAATGTTCAACTTAGCAACAGTCAGATCACCGAATCCAGAGTAGCTTAACGCTTCGTTCCGCCTGACCGTCCCTTTCGTCGAAAGACTACCTGCCGACATGTCAGCACTCGCGAGCGATAAAGAGTAAATCTGGGAAACATCAACGTCACGTAGATCCCACGCGAGCGCACCGGCAGCGCTCGATATTCGTTCGGCTGAAGCGAGATCATCAATGGAGAGGCTGATGCCAACATATTGATACCAGTCTCCTGGAGATCTCGTTACAGCCTTGATATTCACTGCGCCGTTATAGAATTCTGACGTAATCAGGAGATGACTAAGGCGAAGGGAAGTTGCCCCGCGTGACTCGTCGACCCATACGATCGTCCCGTCGATCACCTCGACTTTCTTCTGCCTCAAAAACCAGTCTATAAGATGATTATCACCAACCTCGGCATGAGGGAACACTTTTATGCCCGCGATGGATAACCCGCCACCTAGGTTCCTGACAACCAATATTTCTGGCTTTAAGAATCTAAAAGCGAGGAGTTCCACCTCCCCTTTAAGGAGCGACAAAGAAGAGATCTCAACGTACAACTCGGAGAAACTAAAGTTGTTCTCCCTCGACTCATCTTTAAGCCGAACATTTGAAAGCCGGAAAACAGGATTCAATCCAGACCAACTGGCCTCAATTTCCTCGAAGGTGAGAGGCTGTCCGCTCGACTCAACAACAACCGCCTCAATTTGTTCTCTAAACTGGTCAAGGTTCGGAACAAGATAAAATTTAACCGTCAGCACTACAACCGAGGCGACAACGCACGCCGCCGCCAGGCCCCACAAGAGCAGCAGGAGCGAGCGCTCAATTAATCCTCTGCGTTTTTTTCCTACTGTCGCTTGCTGCAAATCTTTCTCGTTTTATGAAGTTTGCTCTCGGTTTGTCGCGTTAGTGTTGCGTTGTTGATCCTTAGCGTGGCGCCTGGACGCTACGTGCAAGGCCGAACAGAAAACACTGAGTAACTATAGTCAGGGATTATCAGAAACCTGTACACCCTAGTTTTTAGTCACGAAGTGGGTTAATAATTAGTTTTTCAGCCAATGTTGCTCTGACACATGATTGTAACCCAAGACCCTGATTTAAAGGCAGCAATCAAACACTCAAGATTCATGCAATCCTTAGCGACCGCATACCCAGATTGGCTTGAGGAAGCGATAAAACTAAGGTCCGTTAATCAATTTATTCGAGACATTGAGCAATACGAAACCAGCCATGAGGAGCAACTACTTCTCCAAATTCGAAAAGCACACCATATCGTGTTGGCGAGAACCATCTATGATGATCTGAAAAGCCGAATTGGATTACCCGAAGTGTTCTCCAACATGTCCGACCTTGCCGACCAATTGGTTCAACTGGCACTCAAAGCACATACGAAGTGGCTAGTCGAAAGGTTTGGATACCCAACAAACGATGATGATGAAATTCAAGAACTCCATGTCGTTGCGATGGGGAAATTGGGCGGTGGCGAACTGAATGTCTCATCTGATATCGATCTGATTTTTACCTACCCGGACCAGGGCAAGACTAATGGAGACAACCCAATATCGAGCTACGAGTTCTTCTCAAAATTAGCAAAAAAAATAATCCACGCGCTTGCATTCCCCAACCAACATGGATTTTCTTTCAGAGTCGACACTCGTTTAAGGCCTTTTGGCGATAGCGGTCCTCTGGTATGCAATCATTCAGCCTTGGAGCAGTACCTCTACTCCCACGGAAGGGCATGGGAGCGTTATGCGTGGATCAAAGCTCGGGTGATTACTGGAGATAAAAAAGATTCTCTAAAAAACATTTACGAGCCTTTCGTTTATCGCAAACACGTGGACTTTACATCAATTGAAAACCTCCGAAAGTTAAGGACAGAGATCAGCATCGCCGCATCTCGAATTGAAAATGATCTCGACATAAAGATCGGCACCGGTGGCATCCGAGAAATCGAATTCATTGCGCAATTGTTCCAGCTCATGCGTGGCGGGACTGACGTTAACCTGCGTGACCAGTCCACCCTGGCAACATTACAAAAACTAAATGAAAAAAAACTTTTAGCGCCAGAAACAGTGAAAGACTTGTCAGACTCGTATCGTTTCCTACGAACACTGGAACACAGGATTCAATACCTCGATAACGCGCAGACGCATCAACTCCCTAAAGATCCAAACGACCAAGCATTACTCGCTGAAAGTATGGGATACATCACTTGGGATGAGCTTTTGAAGAAAACAAAAGCAACGCGTTCTACGGTTAATCGGCACTTTAAACAAATCTTTTCCTCCCAGGCACAAGAGGGATTGTCAGATATAACACCAATCACCCTGAGTAACGTCGATGACATTGCAACCCTCAACAATCTTTCAAAGAAGCAGGGCAACGTGTCTCCCGTCAAGAACTTCCTACAAAGCGGGAAATTTCGGAGGCTATCTGCCCACTCCCAGAGCAAGATTGAATTACTGCTGCCTTATTTTCTTAAAGATGCACGCGAGCTCGATCGCGACATCTCCTACCCGTTGGTCAAAGGGGTAATCGAAATATTGGAGGCGATCGGAGGCATTGACTCATACCTGTCGTTACTGATTGAGTTCCCCAACGTCCGAAAAAGACTTCTCGAGCTCGTAGAGAGAAGTTCCTGGGCCACCGAGTACCTAAGCAAGCACCCGTCGCTATTAGACGAACTGATCCACAGCGACAGCACGAACAATAAAAAAAATCCTTTATGGAAGACGCCTGAAACTTGGGACACGACCGACTTGGAGGCAACCCTAGATTCTCTTGTCGAGTATAAAAACAATCGAATTTTCGACTTGTTGTTGCGTGACCTATTCACAAACCTCGATGTCTCAGAGGTATCAGATGAACTATCGAACATCGCGGACAGCATTCTTTCGGCAACGCTTCAAGTGGCCTGGGATCGAGTCGGGACTCGATCGGCATCTCCGAGATTTGCGATCATCGCATACGGAAAGCTCGGGGGGAGAGAGCTGGCCTATGAATCAGACCTCGATCTCATCTTCCTTTTCGATGAGACACCAGAAGTAAAGTCTGAAACGATCGCCAGACTGGCGCAGAAAATTAACTCCTTACTGAACACCAACAGTCGATTCGGCAAGCTCTATCAAACGGACCTGCGGCTCAGGCCTAACGGAAACGCAGGATTATTAGTCAGCACCACAACTGCCTTTGAACATTATCAACATCACGACGCATGGACATGGGAGCATCAGGCACTGACCCGAGCTCGAGGAGTCTGTGGTGATAGAGAAATCTTGGCCCGCTTTGAAAGTATAAGAGCATCCGTTTTACAAGCGCAAAGGGATCCTAAGTCTTTGAAAAAAAACATCCTGGATATGCGACAAACAATAGCGAAGACCCATCAAACAAAGCAAACGTCGTTTGATCTAAAACACGATCCTGGCGGCATCATAGACATTGAGTTCATCACTCAATACTTAGTACTCAGATGGTCCCGTTTGCATCCAGAATTGATCAATAACATCGGGAACAGCGCTCTGCTAAACCTATGTGGTGCTCTGCAACTGATCGATGCCAGCTTGGCATCGGAGGTCGCTGCTACCTATCGCATACTTCGAAAAAACCAGCACGAGCGCCGTTTATCGAAGACACAGCACATTCAAACCAAGAACGATAATCTACCCAACCTCACAAATGTCGTCAGGGAGCTGTGGGATAAAACGATAGGTGAACAAGGCCCGACCTAGAGTATTTAGCCATTGACACTCATACTTTTAATCATGAATTCGGTTAAACTTCACACCTTTTGGGTAGCGCAGTGAAGCATTCACGGGGGATGATACGACATGTCTATGGCGGATAGAGACGGCACGATTTGGCACGATGGAAAACTGGTTCCTTGGCGTGAGGCAACAACCCATGTACTTACTCATTCGCTTCACTATGGGCTCGCGGTATTCGAAGGCTTGAGAGCGTACGAAACGCCAAACGGTCCTGCAATATTCAGGCTCAAAGAACATATCGACCGTCTATTCGCATCGGCTCACATTTACATGATGCCAATGCCATACACAAAGGAAGAAATTGAGAAGGCATGCTTAGACGTCGTCAGACAAAATAACCTTCAGTCCTGCTACATTCGACCCATTGCGTTTTACGGATCGGAGAAAATGGGGGTCTCCCCGAAGGGTGCAACGGTACATGTTTCAATCGCGGCTTGGCCTTGGGGCGCTTATCTCGGTGCCGAGGGTATTGAGAAAGGAATTAGAGTTAAAACCTCCAGTTTCTCAAGGCATCACGTCAATGTCACCATGTGTCGAGCAAAATACTCAGGCACTTATGCTAATTCAATTTTAGCCAACCAGGAGGCGATAGACCACGGATACGATGAGGCCCTACTTTTGGATGTGGACGGTTTCGTTGCTGAGGGGGCTGGAGAGAATCTTTTTATCGTTAAGAACAATACACTGTATGAGCCAGAATTAACCTCGGCGCTTATGGGTATTACCAGAGATACGGTGCTTACACTGGCATCCGAATCAGGAATCAATTTCAAATCTAAGCGGCTAACACGAGATGACGTTTACACGGCAGATGAAGCCTTCTTCACGGGGACCGCTGCAGAAGTTACACCAATTCGAGAGCTCGATAACCGTAAGATTGGATTGGGGGAGCGCGGTCCAGTCACCCAAGTGCTGCAAGAAAAATTCTTTGACATTGTCAACGGAAAATCAAGCGCTTACGAAAGATGGCTCACCTATGTCTAAAAACGATCTTAACCAAACAGATACTCCTGGAAAGAAAGTTCTCACCATCAAGAAAAAAGATCTGCCCCAATCGTGTCCACCAAAGTCAGCTTCTAACTGGGACCTACACCCCAAGGTATTTCTTGATTTCCACGGCCAATCAAGCGCGAAGTGCCCCTATTGCGGCTGCGAGTACGAACTAGTCGACTAGGGCGGTTAAGATAAAAGCCACGCTGTTAGAATAGTTTTATCGCATACCCAAATTAGGTACCACTTGGAATGCATGAAACGGTTAGCGAATCAACGAGAATGCTCATCATCGCACCATCGTGGCTTGGTGATGCGGTCATGTCACACTCGTTGATTAGACGAATAGCAAGAGACGCGCCAAATGGAATCGTAGACGTCTTTGCTTCAAAACCGCTCGAAGACGTTTACAGGTGTATGCCTGAGGTAAACGAAGTCTTGTTGAATCCGTTTAAACACGGCGAATTAAATTTTCTGCATCGAATCCGCCATGGGTTGTTGATCAAAGAGCGCAGCTACGACGTCACTTATGTCCTGCCAAATAGCTTTAAAAGTGCACTCGTTCCATTCTTTGCGGGAATTCCAAAGCGAATTGGATACACTGGGGAAGCTCGGTACGGTCTACTTAATTCGAGAAAATTCCTCGATAAAACAAACACACCACTTCTAGCTGATCGATATCAACAATTGGCGAATAGCGATGCCGCTCAACACAACGAGAGCAAATTTAACCCCGTCCTGTCCGTTTTAAATGAAGAATTAAACGCAACAAAAAAATTGTTCGGCTTGGACGTCGAGAAGCCGTACGTCTGCCTATGCCCGGGCGCCGAGTTCGGTCCTGCAAAAAGATGGCCTTCGCAACACTTCGCGAAACTCGCTGAGCTCATTGGAGACGAACATCAAAACATAGTCATCATTGGCGGACCTAACGACATTAATATTGGAAACGAAGTACAGCAGCGCGCTCATGCGTCCGTAGTGAATCTCGTCGGTAAAACGACAATCAAGCAAGCGATACACATTCTCGCTGGATCACGCCACGTCGTGACAAATGACTCAGGATTGATGCATGTTGCGGCCGCACTCGGACGACAGGTGACCGCGCTCTTCGGGTCTAGCTCTCCTACCTTCACTCCCCCTCTATCAAAATCGGCCAACATCATGAGTCGATCACTGGCATGTTCCCCTTGCTATCAACGGGAGTGTCCTCTGGGTCATACACAATGCTTGATCGACATACACCCAAAAGACGTCTTCGAAAAAATTTCGCAAACGACCAATAAGGCGAATTGATTCTGTGTCAGAACCGCTTCAAAGTCGCCACAACGATCTCCACGAACAATCCACCTGGCTTTTTGGGGGGCATGCTCAAACTATTTACCCTTTTATCTTCCTCAGAGGAAACAAGCTGGCGTACGAGAGACAAACCATCGCGACACCGGATGATGATTTTTTACACATTGACTGGATCAACCGTCATCGAAACGGACCATTAGTCGTGCTGTTGCACGGACTGGAGGGAAATTCACAAAGCCACTATGCACGTTCGATGATGACTGCCGTAAGGGACCAGGGTTGGTCCGGTTGTGTGATTAACTTTAGAGGATGCAGCGGATCACCGAATCGACTGCCAAGAGCATATCACTCCGGAGACAGTGGTGAACTAGAGTGGATTTTTAATTCTGCTAAAGAATTCTTAAGAAAAAAATTGTTTATCGTAGGCTATTCGCTCGGCGGAAACGTACTACTGCATTGGATGGGACAACAAAAATATACAGCGCACGAAAAGCTCTCTGGTGCGTGCGCGATCTCAACCCCATACGATTTAGTCAAAACTGGGGAACAACTCAGTTCAGGAATACACAGACTATACGGGTCTTACTTTTTGAGATCACTCAAAAGAAAAGCAATACAAAAGATTATCAACCATGGTCTGGAAATAAAGATCGATCAGATAAACCATTGCAAGACCCTGAAAGACTTTGACGATGCGTTCACCGCACCGGTGCATGGCTTCTCAGATGTTTATGACTACTGGCACAAAGCCAGCAGCAAACCATTTATCCCCAACATAAAGGTAAAAACGCTCCTAATACAAGCTCAAAACGACCCGTTTTTACCTGACTACGATCCAGAATCAATCACTCGAAAAAACTCTGCCATCGAGTTAAAGAATAATCAGACTGGCGGTCACGTTGGCTTCGTGGGCGGACATTTTCCTGGGAACGTACAATGGATACCTGGACAAGTTATAAATCATTTTAAGCAGCTTCTATGATTGTAGACCCATCTATTTTCAAAGCGTACGACATAAGAGGTATTGTCGGAGAGTCGCTGAACCTTGACGCGGTGACTCAGATAGGCCGAGCAATCGGCACACTTGTGAAACGTGGGAATAAAAATGCGGTGTGCGTCGGTCGAGATGGAAGATTAAGCGGCCCTTCTATCATCACAGCGCTCGTTAAAGGAATAACTGACGCAGGTACAGACGTAATCAATATCGGGCAAGTCACATCCCCGATGCTCTACTATGCAACTCATGAACTCCGAACAGGAAATGGAGTCATGGTCACTGGAAGCCACAACCCGCCAGAATACAATGGGTTAAAAATCGTCCTAAATGGCGACGCTTTATTTGGCGACCAGATCCAAGAGATCCTTAAAATCATTCAGACTGAGGGATATGTGAGCGGACACGGGCAAGAGCGTCAAGATTCCGTAAACACTCGATATTTCGATAGGGTCGTCAGCGGAATTAAACTTAAAAGACCGATGAAGATATCGATTGACTGCGGGAATGGCGTTGCCGGTGCGAACGCAGCAGAAATCTATCGCGCTCTCGGCTGTGAAGTAAGGGAATTGTATTGTGAAGTTGACGGCAACTTCCCGAACCATCACCCCGACCCATCAAAACCCGAGAATCTCACAGACTTAATCAATGATGTTACGAGCTCTGAATCCGAGATAGGACTCGCTTTCGATGGTGACGGGGATCGTCTTGGAGTTGTGACCGCACAAGGTAAGATAATCTATCCAGATCGACTCATGATGCTATTTGCTCAAGACGTGTTATCTCGGGAGCCCGGGGCAGAGATCATATACGACGTAAAGTGCACACGTAATCTTAACGATTGGATCAAAGCAAACGGCGGAAAACCTAAAATGTGGAAAACTGGTCACTCGCTCATCAAAGCGGAGATGAAGAGGTCAGGAAGCCCTTTTGGTGGCGAGATGAGTGGTCATTTTTTCTTCAAAGAACGATGGTACGGCTTCGATGACGGAACCTACTCTGGCGCGAGACTTTTGGAATTTTTAACAACTCAACGCTCAATCGACGACACATTCTCGAACCTACCCGAGCCGTCGTCTACTCCAGAACTACAAATTCAATGTCGTGAGGGAGAAAATTTCGAGATTATTGAAAAGCTGAAACAGCAAGGTGAATTTCCTGGAGCAACCGATAAAATCACAATAGACGGGATTAGGGTTGAGTACTCAGATGGTTTTGGCCTAGCACGGCCATCGAACACGACACCAACGATTGTTCTGCGATTTGAGGCAGATAACGAAGAGTCCTTAAGCCGTATTGTGAATAGCTTTAGAAACGAATTAGAAAAAATATCTAAAAATCTTATCCTGCCGACAAGCTAAACTTACCCGTTATCTCGGACCCAGGAGAAGACCGACTCGATTGCTCCGTCAAGTAATTCAGGTTGCGTTCCACCAGCTTGAGCCATATCAGGACGACCGCCTCCTTTGCCCCCGACTTGTTTTGCGACGAAATTAACGAGGTCCCCCGCCTTGTATTTTTTAGTGAGATCGGACGTCACGCCAGCGATCAAAGTAACCTTTCCGTCGTTTACTGAGGACAGCAATACAATCGCTGTTTTAAACTTTGATTTAAGTTGATCGACAGCAGCTCGAAGAGCTGCGACATCAGCATCGTCTAACTGAGTCGCTAAAACTTGTATGCCGTTTATCTCTCTGACCTTTGTAGATAGGTCGTCACCTTGAGATGATGCAAGTTTAGCTTTAACACGAGAGAGCTCCTTCTCTAACTGACGAACGTTATCGACAATCTGTGTGACGCGGTCGTTTAGGCCGTCGGTTCCTACTTTGAGAACAGAGGCAACATCCGTCAATTGGCGCTCTCGTTTATGCAAATAATCTATCGCGCCCCTACCCGTTACAGCCTCGATGCGCCTGACCCCGGATGCGACTCCAGACTCAGCTACAATTTTGAATAATCCAATATCACCCGTTCGGGCGACATGAGTCCCACCACAAAGCTCGGTAGAAAATTCGCCCATTCCAACAACACGAACCTCATCACCATATTTCTCACCAAAGAGCGCCATTGCACCGGACTCAATCGCTGCGTCATAGTTCATGACTCTTGCATTAACGTTCGCATTTCCACGAATCGCCTCATTCACGACGATTTCGATCTCCTCGACTTCGGTCTGAGACAACGGCTTTGGATGTGAAAAATCGAAACGTGTTTTTGACGCATCAACCAGGGAACCCTTCTGTTGCACATGGCTACCAAGTACCGACCTCAGCGCAGCATGCAGTAAATGTGTCGCGGAGTGATTAAACATTGTCGCGCTCCGATGGTCACTATCGACTTCTGATGTTACCGAGTCTCCAACTTTGATCTGACCACTCACGACCTCACCATGGTGTCCGAATACCTCGGGTTGAACTTTCTGGGTATCGGATACTTTGAACGTGGTGTGTGAGGATATTCCAGTAGCAATCACACCGCGATCACCAACCTGACCTCCTGACTCAGCATAAAACGGAGTTTTATCGAGTACAACGATCCCAGCGTCCCCTTGTGCGAGAGAATCTACTGAGAAACCATCTTTATAGACCGCAATGACCTTAGACTTCGTTTGCAAAGAGTCATAGCCATAAAATTGGGTGTTATCGCCTGCGTAATCAATTCCCTGTGAAGTCTGAAACTTTGAGGCAGCTCGCGCACGCTGTCGTTGCTGTTCCATCGCAGCCTCGAATCCTGATAAATCAATTTGAATGTTACGTTCTCTCGCAATATCCGCAGTCAGATCAACGGGGAAGCCAAAAGTATCGTAGAGCCGAAATACTGTTTCCCCGTCCAGCACTCCGTCTTCACGCAGCAAGGCGCCCTCAAGAACTGACATTCCCTTATCCAACGTTTCAGAAAAGCGCTTTTCCTCTTCAAGTAATGTCTGACCAATTCGTTCTCCCTCGGACATCAACTCTGGATAGGCGGAGCCCATCACCTCTTGAAGGTCGGCGACAAGCTCATAAAAAAACGGCTCACTACAACCCAATTTATAACCATGCCTAATGGCCCTACGAATGATTCGTCTGAGCACATAGCCTCTGCCCTCGTTGCTCGGGATCACGCCATCCGAGACCAGGAATGCACATGAGCGAATGTGGTCCGCGATCACTCGTAGAGATGGATTGGACAGATCTTTATGGCCCGTCACCCGGCTAACCGCTCGGATCAAAGTGTCAAATATGTCGATTTCGTAGTTTGAATGAACATGCTGCAAGACAGCGGCCATTCGCTCAAGCCCCATGCCAGTATCAACAGACGGCTTGGGGAGCGGATGCATCGTGCCAGACTCATCCCGATTAAACTGCATAAAGACAAGATTCCAGATTTCAATGAAACGGTCACCATCTTCATTTTCTGACCCAGGAGGACCTCCTTCAACTTGCTCACCATGATCCCAAAAAATCTCAGAACAAGGGCCGCACGGCCCGGTGTCCCCCATCTGCCAAAAATTATCGCTTTGGTATTTTTGCCCTCCAGGTTTGTCACCAATACGAACAATACGGTCCTGAGGCACACCGACATCTTTATGCCAAATTTCATAAGCCTCATCGTCGGTCTCGTAAACGGTGACCCACATGCGACTCGAGTCCAACCCAAATTCGTCAGTCAGAAGCCCCCAAGCTAACTGAATCGCATCACGTTTAAAGTAATCTCCAAAACTGAAGTTTCCCAACATTTCAAAGAAGGTGTGATGTCTCGCCGTGTACCCCACATTCTCTAGATCGTTGTGTTTACCCCCAGCTCGAACACAACGCTGAGAGGTTGTCGCTCGATTGTAATTGCGTTTTTCTTGACCCAGAAATACATCTTTGAATTGGACCATACCCGCGTTAGTAAAAAGAAGGGTCGGGTCATTTCCAGGAACAAGCGAGCTACTGGACACGATGGAGTGCCCATGCCTTTTGAAATAGGTTAAAAAACGCTCACGAATGTCATTACTGTTCATTGTTCAAACTCTGTTTATCAAGTAACCATAAGGAAAGAATCGTCGGAGCTCATTCATTGACAACGCTCTTAATGACCTCTTGTTCAAAACCTCGACTTTGCATAAATCTAATTTGCTTTGCCAACTCGGTCGAATTTTTTGCTTGAACACCAAATCTTTTTTGCCATACACCTTGAGCGGCATTCAACTCTCCTGATTGGATACAGGGACGAAACTCGTCGATCAAATCTCTGGAGATGCCACGTACCTCAAGTTCACGAATCAATTTTAGAATGCCGTAACGACACCTTTTTGCTCTCAAGAAAATGTCGATGTAACGCCGCTCGTCTAGCCAACCCTTTTCCTCAAAATCGTTCAGAAGAGTATCTACGTCGTCTGGATCAAACCCTCTGACAACGAGTTTTTTGGTTAACTCGAGCCGAGTGTGTTCTCGCCGAGCAACCAGTCTCATAGCGACATCCTCTAATGAATTCACCTCAGGACTTCTTTATTGATCAGCGTCCTCCGTGGCTGTGGAATCACCAGATGCAGGCTTCACGCCAACAATTTCTCGAACCTTGTTCTCAATCTCTACTGCAAGCTCAGGGTTTTGCCTCAAGAACTCCCGAACATTATCTTTTCCCTGACCAATACGGTCGCCGTTATAGCTGTACCAAGCGCCCGCTTTATCGACAATTTTATGCTGCACGCCAAGGTCTATGATCTCTCCCTCTCGAGAGATACCTTGACCATAAAGTATGTCAAATTCGGCTTGCCTGAAAGGTGGAGCAACTTTATTTTTCACAACCTTTGCTCTAGTTTCATTTCCAATCACTTCGTCGGATTTCTTAATCGCCCCAATACGACGAATATCAATTCGCACCGACGAGTAAAACTTTAACGCATTACCCCCAGTGGTCGTCTCGGGGTTTCCAAACATGACGCCGATCTTCATACGAATTTGGTTAATAAATATGACTAACGTATTGGAGCGTTTGATGTTCGCGGTGAGTTTTCTCAAAGCTTGTGACATTAAACGAGCCTGAAGTCCCATTTGAGGCTCACCCATTTCTCCTTCGATTTCTGCTCTAGGGGTCAGCGCAGCCACTGAGTCGACAACAACCACATCAACAGAACCGGAGCGTACGAGCATGTCAGCAATTTCCAACGCCTGCTCACCGTTGTCTGGCTGGGAGATCAATAAATCGTCAATATTGACGCCTAACTTAGTCGCATATTCAGGGTCCAAAGCGTGCTCAGCATCAATAAACGCAGCTGACCCCCCAATTTTTTGCATTTCAGCGATGACTGAGAGTGTCAACGTCGTTTTACCCGAAGATTCAGGCCCATAGACCTCAACAACCCGTCCCCTCGGCAAACCACCGATGCCAAGCGCAATATCCAGCCCCAAAGATCCTGTCGACACGACTTTCAGGTCAGGCGAAATATCTTGCTCGCCCAACCGCATGATCGAGCCCTTACCAAACTGCTTTTCAATCTGAGATAGAGCTGCCTCTAGCGCTTTTTGCCTGTTTTCATCCATATCGATTAATCTCCGAGACCTATGTGTTTGTGTTTGACTTGATTATCGCACAGCCTCGTCCTGGACGAGTGGCGTCACCGACCAACCTTCGTTCTACGAAGCTTCATCGAGTTCCTCAATCATCCAAGCTAGGCCTAGATTGAACGGTTTGATGGCGCACACTATCTCTGTCACCAGAAAACAAATAACATTTCGCTGTTGATTTTCGCCCCCGTACACCAAGCCCAATCCAGACGGTTCCGATGGGTTTATCGACCGTTCCACCCCCAGGTCCAGCAATGCCAGTCGTAGCGATCGCACAGTCTGCGCCCGATCTGGCCAAAACACCATCAACCATAGCAAGTGCAACTTGCTCCGAAACCGCCCCGTGTCGCGCGAGCAACTCCTCCTCAACGCCTAGCAAGGCTACTTTTGAATCATTCGAATACGTCACCAAGCCACAGTTAAACCAATCAGAACTTCCAGAAACCGATGTGATTGTCTGTGCAACCCAACCTCCAGTGCAAGACTCAGCTGTTGCAATCACAGAATTTCGTGCGCGCAACATAAGTCCGAGTTGCTGACCGAGGTCTTTAAGATCTGGACGCGGAGCGTGTGAGGTCACGAGCGATACCAACCGAAATGGACTGACAATTGGAAGAGCCCCAGCGACACAATAATCGTGTAGAGAGCAGCAAGCAAATCATCCAGCATGACTCCAAAACCACCTTTCACCTGAGTATCCACCCGAGCAATCCCCATCGGTTTCCAGATATCGAAAACTCGAAAAATCAGGAAAGAAACAATTTGTAACCAGATCACGTTGGGCAAGATTGCTAAAACCAAACCGAATGAGACCATCTCATCAATCACAATACCTGAATGATCCGGCACACCGAGTTTACTCCCCGTCGATTCACATATTCGCACGCCCACGAGCAGTAAAACAAACCAAAAGATGAGTAACGATTGAATTGAAAAAACACTGAGCCACACATAATGAATGGGAAATGCAAGAATGGTCCCCCAAGTGCCTGGACCTGGCCGGATAAGGCCAATACCAAATCCAAAGGCGAGCAGCATATCCAAGTTCGAAAAAACTTGACGCTTGATCGTCACCTCAGTCACATTTGTCAAAATGATCAAATCCTTTTTTAAAATCTCGAGTTAACGATATACCCTGATCAAGTATCGTGACACCTCTACCCGGAACCGCCTTGCCAATTCGAGTTAGCGCCAAATCACATTGTGTCGCAATATTCTGAATCGCCCGACTCATTTCACGGGGAGCTGAGAACAACAGCTCGTAATCGTCACCACCACCCAGAATACAATCTTGTACCACTGCCTCATACTTTTTTGTGCTTAACGTGTGATGCACCGGAATCTTGTCAAATTCAATCTCCAAAGCCATCTCAGAGCTGTTGGCCAGATGTAACGCGTCTGCAACCAAACCATCAGACACATCGATCGCCGCACTCGCAACACCACTCAGGGCCTGACCAAGCTCAACGCGGGGCATTGGTCGATGCAACCGATCTAAAAAATCCCGTTTTACCGTTGGATCGACGTCTAGTAACTCACGCTCTACCAAAAGACCTATCGCCCCAAGTCCAACAATTCCAGAGACCCAGAGATCATCTCCGATAGACATTTTGTCACGTCGAATTGCCGTCCCTGTGACCACATCACCAATCGCAGTAACAGATATCGACAACGTTGACCCTTTCGTCGTATCGCCCCCCACCAAGCCAACCGAGTAACGATCGAGCAACACTTTGACGCCATCCCTAAAACGAGAAATCCACGCCTCGTGAACTGAAGGTAGAGTTATCGACAACAAGATGTGTCGAGGTCTAGCTCCCATAGCAGCAAGATCGGATAAGTTGACAGCGAGCGACTTAAAACCAATCGATTCAGGATCAGCATTCTTCGTAAAGTGTCGATCGCACACCAATGTATCCATTGTGACAACCATCTCACGTGAGGAATCGATGTTGATGATCGCCCCATCATCACCGACACCAAGAACTGCATCTCCTGAACTGTCGGAAAAATATCGTTTTATGATCTCGAATTCAGAGGTCAATGTGAGTTATCGGTTCTTACTTTTTTGATATCGAATCGAGAAATGCGGCGTAGTCTTCATCGCTCATCGAAAAGCTATGTTCCTTCATTGGGAATTGACCGTTTTTGACTTCATCTTGAAATTCGTCCAACGCTTTTGTGATCAAGCCCCAACAATCCGCATACTTTTTTGCAAACTTTGGCGCGAAACGATCAAATAAGCCGACCATATCGTGGAGCACTAGATTTTGACCGTCACAGCCTGGTCCTGCACCGATACCTATCGTTGGTATGCGCAACTTCTCGGTAATTAACGTTGCAACACGATCAGGAATCGCCTCTAGTACGATTGCGAAGCAGCCCGCAGCTTCCAGCGCGAGCGCATCCGCCACG
The DNA here is from genome assembly GCA_038147395.1 of Candidatus Eutrophovita brisbanensis. Taxonomy (GTDB): domain Bacteria; phylum Pseudomonadota; class Gammaproteobacteria; order Burkholderiales; family Eutrophovitaceae; genus Eutrophovita; species Eutrophovita brisbanensis. Next base: position 1,548,623 of record JAYQTM010000001.1, read on the forward strand.
AGCTGCGCCCCAGCCTCAGCACTTTTCCCCTGGACTCTGAAGCCACCTAATTTAGATATGAGCTGGGGCGTCAATCCGATATGGGCCATGACGGGAATTCCAGCATCAACAACCGCCTTTGCCGTTGCCGCAAATTCCTCACCACCCTCGATCTTCACCACGTCTGCACCGCCTTCTTTCACCATCCTCATGGCGTTACTGATTGCCTCAGAGTGGCTGGAGTGATAAGCGCCGAGAGGAAGATCACCAACCAAAATTGATCGAGATGCCGCTCGAGAGATCGCCTTGGCGTGATGAATCATTTCATCCATCGTGACTGGAACCGTACTCGAGTATCCGAGTGCCGTCATTCCTAGAGAGTCACCAATTAAAATGCAGTCGACCCCTGAACGATCGACTAACTGAGCACTCGGAAAATCGACCGCAGTCACCTGAAAAATCTTCTCTCCGCGATCGACCTTCTCCTGCAAATCAAAAATAGTTAACTTTTTTTGTGTGTCGCCACTCATGGAGTCCCCTTTTTCATACTTATTAATTTATTGTCGAACACCTTTGAGATATCGATCAATCACACCATTAACGTATTTATAGCCGTCGGTTCCACCAAATGACTTAGCTAATTCGACACTCTCGTTAATGACAACTTTATAAGGAACATCAGAGTCGGTGTCGAGTTCGACCATGGCAATTAAAAGAATTGATTTTTCTATGGGAGACACCTGATCTAACGGTCGGTCGAAGCTTGATTTCAGTGATTCAAAATAATTGTCTGCATTACTGATGGCCAACCCAAGAATTTTTCGTGCGTAACTCAAATCTGCCTTTTGATATTCGTCTTCCGCCGACAGCGCGTCAAAAATATGATCCACGGAGGACGCATTAATGTGCCAATGATACAAACCCTTTACGGCCAAAGAACGCGAATTGCGGCGACTACCTTTCATTTATGGCCTCCAATAGGTTCGCCATGCCGACTGCAACATCCGCGCATTCCCGCGCCTTTGGGACCATTCGCTCGGCAATCTGATCTTGGTTCTCACAAGTCAAAATACCATTCGCAATCGGGACGGCGGTCTCCAGCTGAACTGCCATCACGCCGCGGCTGGACTCATTAGAGACGACCTCAAAGTGATAGGTCTCACCACGGATGACCGAGCCAAGAGCAATGAGCGCATCATATTGTCGCCGTAAGGCCATCGCTCTCAACACAATAGGGATCTCTAGAGCGCCTGGCACACCAACACAGGTGATTTTATCTGACGTAACTCCAATCTCTTTTAACCGAGCTTCGCATGCATCACGCATCCGTTCAGCGATCTCGTTGTTAAACTGTCCGACCACTATACCAACGGATAAACCTGATCCAGATAACGAAACACCGGCTTTAGGCTCGATTCTTTTCAACAGATACACTCCAACATAAATTTAAGGATTCCTTACACACTAAATCCTGGAACCTAGCATTCGGCTATCTCTTCATAGCCAACAATCTCAAGGTCAAAGCCAGCCATACTCGGCATCTTGCGTGGTGCCGCCATTAATCTCATCCTGACAACGCCCAAGTCTTTTAAAATTTGCGCTCCAATTCCATAATTACGCAGATCAAATTTGGGCGGCGACCTGTCAACCGCTTGCAAATGGTCAAGTAGGGCGTCGCCATCCTCGGTGCGGTGAAGTAATATCAGCACCCCCTTGCCAACCTCATTGATTCTTTGTAACGCATCGTCGAATCGCCAAGAATGAAGGGAGCTATTTTTATCCAACAAATCGGCAATTGAAAAAGGTTCGTGAACACGAACCAAGACGTCATCCTCCGCGGATAGGGTTCCTTTCACTAGAGCCAAATGCACCTCTTTCGAGACGCGATCACGATAGCCAATTAAATCAAACTTTCCGCTACTTGTTTCGATCGGACGCTCCAGAACACGGTCGACTAACGATTCATTCTGACTGCGATACGCAATTAAGTCCGATATCGTTCCGATTTTGATCCCATGTTGTTGACTAAATGCAATCAAATCCGGAAGCCGCGCCATCTCCCCATCATCTTTCAATATCTCGCAAATCACGGAAGAGGGCTGTAATCCTGCCAGCCTGGCCAAATCGCACCCGGCTTCGGTGTGACCGGCACGCACCAGCACACCTCCATCCTCCGCTCTCAGGGGAAAGATGTGACCGGGCTGCACGATATCAGTCTCCACCGCAGTCTCTGAGACAGCAGCTTTAATTGTTCGAGACCTGTCGGCAGCTGATATTCCCGTTGTGACTCCAGTAGCGGCCTCGATTGACACCGTAAAGTTCGTCCCCATGCTCGATCGATTCGCGCTGACCATTGGCATTAAATTTAGCTGTCGACATTTCTCTGAGGTGAGTGTCAGACAGATTAATCCCCGACCAAAACGAGCCATGAAGTTGATGATTTCGGGCGTGACATGCTCAGAGGCCACCACGAGGTCGCCCTCATTCTCCCGATCCTCTTCATCAACGAGGATCACCATTTTTCCATCTCTCAGATCCTCAACGATCTCGGATATCGCGCTAACCTCTGAACTCATTGCGTGCGTCTCTCACCGATTATTTTCTCTACGTACCGCGCAATCATATCGATCTCAATATTCACAAAGTCTCCAACGGATAGCGATTTTAAATTAGTTACGCTAAGTGTATGGGGCACCAGATTGATATTGATCTGATTCGATGACGCATGATTAATTGTCAAACTGACGCCGTTGAGTGTAACCGACCCTTTATTCACGCAATACTTCGCCAATCGATCGGGGCACTCGATTACCACTTGCCAATTATTATCAACAATCTCAATTTCTTTGACGATTGCAACACCATCGACATGACCGCTAACGAGATGTCCACCAATGAGTGTTTGTAGCGTCAGTGCTCGCTCGAGGTTAACAATCTGATCAATCTTAAATCCTGTCGTCACACTTAATGTTTCCGGAGAGACATCGAACTCAATTTCCCGCTCCCTGATCGTTGCCGCCGTCAAGCACACCCCATTCACGGCAATACTGTCTCCTTCCGAAATGGTCGAAGTCTCAAAATTCTGGCTCGAAATAATCAAACGCGCTGACTCCCCACCCAAAACATATGAGGACACTGCTCCAGTCGCTTCAATAATCCCAGTAAACATGGCTAAAACCTTATTGTCACCCGTAAATCCTGACCAAATCTTCTGACATCGGTCACACGACGACTAGGCACTTGATCCATTGACCGAAGTTCGTCTATGAACAACATATCTCTTCCATCAGCGCCCATGAATTTGGGGGCGTAATAAATCACTAACTCGTCAATCAATCCCACCGAGAACAATGCACTGTGTAAATTGACGCCAGCCTCGACCAAAATCTCGTTGTATTGCATGCTACCAAGTCTAATCGCCAACGCATTGAGGTCGACCTTACCATTATTGTCTGGCACCGAAATAATACTCACACCCTTTTCGGCAAACAAATCCCACTTTGGCGATTTTTCCTGTGCTGTTGCGACAGTCACACCAGATCTTGCGAAAAGCTTGGAGGTGATCGGACTTCTCAATTGGCTGTCAACGATGATCACGTCGGGCTGTCGCTCTGTTTCTACATGCCTGACTGTCATCCTAGGATCATCGTCAACAATGGTCCCTACTCCAGTCAACACAGCGCACGATCGCGCCCTCATTTTGTGTACGTCTTTTCTGGCAGCCTCTGAAGTAATCCATTGACTTGCCCCATTCTCCAGCGCTGTCTTACCGTCTAGACCAGCTGCAACCTTGACCCTGAACCAAGGTATGCCACGAACCATGCGTTTCACGAATCCGACATTCAATTCAGAGGCCTCCGCTGACATGAGGCCAACGTCAACTTGTATATCGTGTGCCCTCAATCTCTCAACACCGCGCCCACTAACGTCTGGATTTGGGTCAACCATACCAATAACGACCCTCTTGATTCCAGCGTCAATCAAAGCATCAACACAAGGCGGAGTTTTTCCATGATGCGCGCAAGGCTCCAACGTGACGTACGCCGTCCCGCCTTTCACGTCGCCACAGGATTGCTCAATTGCGTGGACCTCAGCATGTCGCTCTCCGGCCTTAAGCATGCCATCCTTCACCGATAATCATCTCGTCACGGGTGATGACACATCCAACGCGAGGGTTAGGAGTTGACGTATTCAGGCCTCCAGACGCTAGTCTCAGCGCCCGAGCCATAAACTCGTAATCTTTAGGCAAAAAGCCGCTGGTTACATCCACAGGCTACTGGACTTCCCTGAGTACATCTCGGAAATCATCAGCATCCTGAAAGTCGCGATAAACTGAGGCGAAACGAATGTAAGCGACTTTGTCAAGTTTTCTCAACTCAGACATAACAAGTTCACCAATGCGTCTAGACTCAATTTCCCGCTCTCCCAGCGAGAGCACTGTTTGTGTCACACGGCTAATCGCATCCTCTACTAAGTTCGTTGGAACCGGTCTTCTGTGAAGCGCTCGGGCAAACCCAGTTCGCAATTTCGCCTCGTCAAATTCCTCACGACTGCCGTTGGATTTAATCAACTGGGGCATCCGTAACTCGACGAACTCATAGGTCGTGAACCGCTTGTCACACGCCGCACATCGTCGTCTGCGCCGGATGCTGTCACCGAGCTCAGAGACTCGAGAGTCTACAACCTGCGTGTCATCATGCTTGCAAAATGGGCATCTCATAAGTCAACTCTCGTTTAGTTAATGTTACGGCCCGTACACTGGAAATTTTTGGCACATTGCTTTGATGTTCGATCGAGTAACGTCCCGAACCGCTGCGTCCTGCGGTTGATCCAGGACATCCGCGATGAGGTGGGCCAACTGCTCCGCCTCGTCAGTTCCAAAACCTCTGGTCGTGATTGCAGGCGAACCGATACGAATCCCACTGGTTACAAAGGGAGACTCGGGATCATCAGGAATCGCATTTTTGTTGACCGTGATATTCGCAAGCCCGAGAACTCGTTCCGCCTCTTTCCCCGTGATTTGCTTACCACGAAGATCGACGAGAAAGACATGACTCTGCGTGCCGCCAGAGACGATTCTTAAGCCCCTTGAAGTCAGCGTCTGCGCCATCACTGCCGCATTGAGTAGCACTGCTTTTTGATATGAAACGAACTCCGGAGTACTTGCCTCTTTGAAGGCTACGGCCTTCGCGGCAATCACGTGCATCAGAGGGCCACCTTGATTACCCGGGAAAATTGATGAATTAACGGGCTTCTCGTGCTCAGCATTTGCAAGAATGAGACCGCCCCTTGGCCCTCTTAATGTTTTGTGGGTGGTGCTAGTGACAAAGTCTGCAACACCAACCGGACTAGGGTAGACGCCAGCTGCGATAAGTCCCGCGTAGTGCGCCATGTCCACCATGAAGTATGCCCCAACCTCACGAGCAACATCAGCTATACGCTGCCAATCGATCACCAGCGAATATGCGGAGGCGCCCGCCACGATCATCTTCGGTTTATGCTCATTCGCGAGCGATTCTAGACTTTGATAGTCAATCACCTCGTCCTTATCAAGTCCGTAACCAATAAAATCGTAAAATTTGCCGCTAAAGTTCACCGGTGAGCCGTGTGTAAGGTGCCCACCGTGAGCCAGCGACATACCAAGTACCTTATCCCCAGGCTTCAAGACTGACATGTACACACCAGCGTTTGCTTGACTGCCCGAGTGCGGCTGAACATTCACGATTTCCGCACCAAATAAGTCTTTCGCCCGTTTGATTGCCAGTTGTTCTACCTCATCCACATATTCACATCCGCCGTAATATCGTTTGCCTGGATATCCCTCCGCGTATTTATTCGTTAACACGGAGCCTTGGGCCTCGAGCACAGCCGAGCTGGTGTAATTCTCTGATGCAATCAGTTCGACGTGGTCTTCCTGGCGAACAGCCTCTTTGTTTATTGACTCCCAAAGCTCAGCATCAATTGATTTTATTGAGTGTTTCGCACTAAACATAAAAACTCTAATTTGTCGCTATTAATTAAACGTCGATTTTATCATTGCGCGGCGCAGCATTCCTAAATCGTAATAATCTGTCACAATCGGCCGAGAAGTGTGAATATCCATTGAATTAAACACGATCAATGTACAGGGGAGTGAAATGCCTAAAACGCTTTTAAGCAAATTTGTGTGGCTATTAATCGCCATCATCGGAGCAAGTGCTATTGGCGGTATTGCGATAACACGCGGTGAGTCGATCAATGCGATATGGTTTGTAGTCGCAGCCGTCTGCACGTATCTGATTGGCTTCAGATTTTACAGCGCGTGGATATGCGCCAAGGTCCTCGTGCTTGACGAGACCCGAGCCACACCGGCTGAGCGACTGAGTAATGGTAGAGATTTTATCCCGACGAACAAATGGGTCGCCTTCGGCCATCACTTTGCGGCGATATCTGGCCCTGGACCCTTGATTGGCCCGACACTCGCGATGCAATTCGGCTACTTACCTGGGACCATTTGGATTCTGGTCGGTGCGGTGCTTGGTGGATGTGTCCAAGACATGATTATTTTGTTTTGCTCCACCCGTCGCGATGGTCGCTCACTTGGTCAAATGGCAAGAGATGAACTTGGCCCAATCGGCGGTTGGGCCGCTTTAGTAGGCACGATGATGATTATGGTCATCTTAATCGCAGTGCTCGGTCTTGTGATCGTACGCGCGATGGCGCACAGCCCTTGGGCGACCTCAACTGTTGTAGGGACTATCCCTGTCGCCATGCTCATCGGCCTTTACATGAAAGGCATCAGACCCGGTCGAGTTCTCGAGGGCTCTCTAATTGGTATCGCTTTGTTATTTGTATGTGTGATTGGAGGCGGTTGGATCGATTCAAACGAATCGTTACGTGGTCTATTCCAGTGGAGTAGCGAACAAACAGCGTGGTTTGTGATCCTCTACGGGTTCAGCGCCGCGGTTCTTCCAGTATGGCTCTTACTAGCTCCAAGGGATTATTTATCGACATTTCTGAAACTAGGGGTTGTTTTCATGCTCGCAGTATCGATCGTGATTCTGGCCCCAGAAGTGAAAATGCCGCACCTCACTCAGTTCGCTGAGAATGGTATGGGCCCGATCTTCAAGGGTGATTTGTTCCCGTTCGTATTTATCACCATTGCCTGTGGTGCGATATCTGGATTTCACTCTCTGGTCTCGTCAGGAACAACTCCAAAGCTACTCACGAATGAAAAAGAGATCCGCATGATTGGATATGGATCGATGGCTCTGGAGTCGTTTGTCGCCATCATGGCCGTTGTTGCAGCAACGGTTCTCGAGCCAGGAATTTTCTTTGCGATCAACAGTCCGGCTGGTGTTGTCGGAAGCGCTGCCGCCGATGCCGTGGCTACCATTTCATCGTGGGGCTTCCCTGTAACAGTCGAACAAATGGAATCATTAGCCGCCGCCATGGGCGAAAGTACACTCTTTGCTCGGACTGGTGGCGCTCCATCACTCGCAGTTGGTATGGCAACCTTGTTCTCAGGTGCGTTTGGAGACACAGCACTCGCGATTTGGTATCACTTCGCCATTATGTTTGAGGTCCTGTTCATCCTAACAACGCTCGATGCAGGAACTCGAGTTGGGCGCTTTATGCTCCAAGACTTTGGCAAACACATTTGGAAGCCTTTCGGGAACGTCTCATCGTATCCGATGACCGTGTTAGCAAGTATCATCTTTGTGTCTGCTTGGGGATATTTCCTCTGGCAAGGCGTCAAAGACCCGCACGGCGGCATCAATATTCTCTGGCCGCTCTTTGGTATATCTAATCAACTGCTCGCTGGTATCGCGCTTTGTGTCGCGACCAGTGTCATCGTAAAAATGGGCAAGGTCCGATATGCTTGGGTCACTGGTCTTCCTCTGGCATGGCTTGCGTTCATCTGCACATGGGCTGGGTGGGAAAAAGTCTTTAGTACAAACCCTGCGGTTGGGTTCTTATCCGGCGCCTCTCAAATGGCGGAGAAATTAGCTGCAGGAACACTCAGCCCTGAAATTGCAGCGGTAGCACCTCAGTTGATTTTTGCGAAACGCATAGATGCCGCTTTGGCCATATTATTCGTTATCATTTTCTGGGTTGTCATTGCAGACATGTTGCGCATGAGCTTCAGATTTGTGAACGGAAAAAAAGTACTGCCACTTTCCGAGTCGCCCTATGTTCGCTCAAATTTAGACGCATCAACAATTACTACCGGACTGCACTGATGGGAGGGCTATCGTGAGATTTTTTAAAATTGTCTGGCAATACCTTCGATATGCCTCGGGAGATGACGCATATGACCGCTATTGCGCACATCACCTCAAAGCTCATCCAGACGCTGAGCCGCTTAGTCGAGCGGAGTATTTTAATCAAAGGCAACAGCAGAAGTGGAGCGGCGTCACTCGTTGTTGTTAACAAAATCACTCAATCGTGTTCAACATGTTCCCGTTGAACACGATTGAGCTGAAGTGACTTACCAAATGTAGCGATATTTCAGGTAGTTGCCCCCATCAGGAGGTGTCCAGTAGGCCTCCTCAACACGCTTCCCACCGATGCTTTCATAAAATTTAATCGCCGGAGAGTTATTCGCCAGCACCCACAGAAAAACACGCTGCTCTGAGTGGTTCGACTCGCTGATATTTCTAACATGGCGAACCAATGCTGACCCACATCCCGAGCGTCGGGCATCTAGGGAGACATGAAGGTTGTCGATAAATGTGCCGAATTGATCATCGTCTCGAAAAAACACACAAACAAAACCAAGGATGGTCTCATTCGAGTGCGCACACAGGACCATCTGGTTAGGCTTGGGGTTTTTGAATCGATCTCGCCACAACGCCAAACGCTCTTGCTCCACCTCAAAATCCAGATAGTGATCCGACAAAATCCCTCGATACGCTTGCTGCCAACTCCTCGCGTGAAGTGTTGCCACTAGACCGCAATCCTCCATTGTCGCAACACGAATATGCACGATACGACTCTCAACGCGTGCCCGATTGAAGGGCCCTCTCATAAGCAGCAAAGTATGGTTCTAAAGAATCCTTTTTTTCTTCCATTGCTTTTTTAATCTCTCTCGTGATGTCCTCCATATAAGCAAAGACCGCCCCCATCATTGGAATCGCAAGCATCTTCCAATATTTAACGCCAGGACAATATTCACTATCGGGGGAGCACGCAATAAACGTATACGCTTCCTTCTCTCCAGCTTTCCATGTCACTTTGTCGTCCGGGACACGCTTTAACGCCTCTTTTTGCAACTCCTCTAACTCTTTTCGCGTCTCCTCCAGCCGATAATCCCATCGATCAGTAAAAGTGTAGTAGAACAATGTGGTCTCACCTAAATACCATTCAATCAAACGCGCCTGGATCGCCCCACCCTCGGTCTTAAAATGCTCGGCGATGAATGAGGCTTGCTCACCCGTGAAGTTATTAGAAACGTACTCAGTCCAAATGTTGGTTAGCCACAGTCCTGAACTAAATCGATCACTCAGAATTTCATCACCAACAACCAACAAATCATCCAAGGCGCTTTGATATTCAGGCCGATCTTCCCACCAGCCTTTGCCTAAACCACGCGCGCGTCCCCACCGCAACACGAACTGCTTCGCAGCTTTAACCACCTGCTGCCGAACCATCAACTCACCACCCTTGAGAATCAACGTGGGATCGTGGCTAGTGACTACATCGTCGACCGCACTCTTCTTTAGGAGCCTTTGCTCAACCTCATCATCGAGCTCGACGGACTCAGTTTGAGCAATTGAAACTTGCGCCGCCGTCAGGACGTAAGCGATGAGTCCGATAACTAACATTTTGATCAAAGCGAATACCCCCATAGCGTTGTGCCACTTTCGGTTTTGCAAACGATGTGCACGATCATTTACACCGATATGTCTATTGGTTTAAAGGATAACTCAAATATGATGAGTCAATTTTTTATTGACCGATTCCGTAGACATTCATCGAGAAGAAAAAGAGAAGCAGTTTAAAATTAAGAGAATCTCTACGAAAAAAGAAAGCAAATAAAAGTGATACACAATATCCAAAAAACTCACTACGGCGACGTTCCAATTCCTGACGGCATCTCGTCCCGAGTTATTGATGACGTCAACGGACTAAAAATGCATATCCTAAGCTCAAGTCCAGATACAAAAAAACGTCCTTTAGTGCTATTGATGCACGGCTTCCCAGAAATCGCGTACAGCTGGCGATACTTGCTACCTCGGATTGCGGCACTGGGATACACGGTGGTAGCTCCAGATCAACGAGGGTACGGCCGCACCGAAGGGTGGAGCAATCGTTACGACGACTCCATACGTCCTTTCAACTTCGTGAATCTGACGCGCGATGCGGTCGCACTGGTTCGAGCGCTAGGGTACGATGACGTGCATGCGATAATCGGACATGATTCGGGCTCGTTTGTCGCTGGCACCTGTGCGCTAATTCGGCCCGATTTATTCCAATCATGCGTCATGATGAGCGCCCCCTTCACTGGTGCAGGGCCATTGGGGAAAAACAGCGGATCATTATTTAATCCCCCGTCAATCGAAAAAATTGAATCGTCATTGAATTCGCTCACGAATCCACGAAAACACTATCAAGTATATTTTTCATCAAAGCACGCTAATTCTGACCTTATGAATGCGCCTCAAGGAATTCATGACTTCCTGCGTGCTTATTACCACCACAAAAGCGCGGATTGGCCTGGCAATCATCCCTACGAATTAGAATCTTGGGATGCTGCATCTCTCGCACAAATGCCAACCTATTACGTCATGAACAATCATTTAACGATGCCACAAACCGTCGCCGAACATATGCCACCACAGTCGATAATTGACGAGTGTAGTTGGCTACCCGATGAACACCTTGGAGTTTACGTCTCCGAATACACGAGAAACTCGTTTCAGGGTGGCCTCCAATGGTATCGCTGCATGATTGAGGGCGTTAATGCGGCTGAGTTATCCTTGTTTTCTGGGCGCACTATCGATGTGCCATCATTGTTTATTTCCGGGGCAAATGATTGGGGCATTTACCAGGCTCCAGGAGCCATCAATCACATGCGAGATTACGTGTGCGCGGAAATGAGAGATATCATTTTGATTGACAACGCTGGACACTGGGTCCAACAAGAGCAACACGATGCTGTATTTGATGGCATCGCTTCATTCTTAAAAACTAACTGACTATGGCATTCGTCGAATATCACGTCTCACTTGAGCAAGCAAACGCAAACCTATTCAACGTCACCTGCAAGATATCTGATCCGAAGGAACGCACCCTTAACTTATCTCTGCCCGCATGGATTCCCGGCTCATATCTCATTCGCGATTTTGCGAAAAATATTGTCCATATAAATGCGACCGAAAATTCTATTGACGTACCACTAACTAAGATCGACAAAGACAGTTGGTCTATAAAAACGACCAAGAATCCTATTGAAGTTAATTATCAAATATACGCCCGCGATCAATCGGTCAGAGCGGCGTACTTAGATCAATATCGAGGATTCTTCAACGGCACCAGTCTTTTCCTAAAAGTCAAAGAGTTGGAGACCGATAATCATGACGTTATTATCAACAAACCAAAATGGCTGTCGCGTTCCAATGACTGGCGCGTCGCCACAGCGATGCAAGCGAAACGAATCAAAGCCGATGGATTCGGAACATACACTAGCCCAAGTTACGACTCACTGATAGAACATCCGTTCGAGATCGGTGACTTTAAAAAAACGACATTCAAGGTCAAGAATGTTCTCCACGAAATCGTCGTGACAGGACTCGACAATGTCGACCTCGAGAGACTACGTCGGGATATTAAAAAAATCGTCGAGACCCAGTCTGACTTCTGGGAAGATCTTCCTATTGATAGGTACACATTCCTCGTTAACGCAGTAACAGATGGTTATGGAGGGCTTGAGCACACGCACTCAACAGCGCTGATTTGCTCAACAAAAGATCTACCAACAAAAATGACTCCTCGCAGTGAGTACGCCGACGATTATGTGACTTTCCTTGGGCTATGTTCCCATGAGTATTTTCATCTGTGGAATGTCAAGCGATTAAAACCAAAGGCCTTGTCCCCCTATGATCTATCCAAAGAAAACTACACCGAACTTCTTTGGGCATTTGAGGGAATCACCTCGTATTACGATGACCTTTTCTTGGTTCGCGCCGGCCTCATAACAAAAGAGCGTTACTTTAGTCTCCTCGCTAAAACCGTAACTACCGTAGAGAGAAACAAGGGGCGTAAAAAACAAACCCTATCAGACTCGAGCTTCTACGCGTGGACCAAATTTTACAAACAAGATGAAAATGCGATCAATGCAATCTCAAGTTATTACACTAAGGGAAGCCTTGCTGCCTTATGCCTCGATTTGACCATCCGAAAACAAACGAAAAACAAGAAGTCACTTGATGACGTCATGAGGGATTTGTGGGAAAAATATGGCGCTACGGGTGTTGGAGTTCCAGAAAACGGGGTTGAAAAAATTGCCGCCCAAATTGCTGGCGCCAATCTCAACAAATTCTTTAATAACGCAATCAGATCAACAAATGAGCTACCTCTCAAGGCGTTACTAAAAACCGTTCATTTAAATCTTGTTTTTCGAAAATCCAACAATGCAGATGATCGTGGAGGATACGAAAGTGACTCTCCAATAAAAAGTTCGGAGAAAAGACACGACATCGGCATCATTTGTAAAAGTACAGACCAAGGTATGGTTGTAAAACAGGTCATTGAAGGGGGGGCTGCACAATGCGCTGGCATTAACCCCGCCGACATCGTCATCGCGATTGATGGATCGAAAGTCAACGGCAACAACTATCAAAGACTTATCGATTCTGTTCGTGCAGGGACAAAGACTCTAATCCATTTTTTCCGAAATGGAAGACTACGAGAGACCACGATCGAGATCAGAGAAGCCGCGCTCGATACCGCTTGCTTATTCCCTGCCAACAAAAAAAATCAAAAAACATGGCCTTTACTTTAACGTGGCTGGGCTAGGGTTTTCCGATCAACATTGATATACCCTGGCCGACGCCAATACACATCGTTGTGATCGCGTAATTCGCCTTTCTCATCGACAACTCAAGAGATGCCGTTAGCGCTAATCTCGCTCCACTCATGCCCAGCGGATGCCCCAACGCAATGGCACCACCATTCGGGTTAACTCGTGGATCGTTGTCCTCCACCCCCATCTCTCTCAAGACGGCAACAGCTTGAGCTGCAAACGCCTCATTGAGTTCAATGACATCTACTTCATCCATTGCAATACCCTCACGGGATAGGAGCTTTTCCGTTGAGGATACTGGTCCCATCCCCATGATTCTTGGCTCAACACCAGAAGTCGCAAATCCCACAATCCGAGCTAGGGGATTTAGGTTATATCGCTTCATCATCTGCTCACTGGCCAGAATCATTGCACACGCCCCATCGTTCACACCAGATGCATTCCCGGCAGTAATACTCCCATCGTTTTTAACAATGGGTTTGAGCTTCGACAACTTTTCGAGCGTTGTTGCTCGAGGATGTTCATCGAGATTAACTACTACCGCATCTCCTTTACGTTGCGGCACCTCAACGGGAACGATTTCTTTATCAAACCTTCCAGACAAAATTGCTCGCTGAGTCTTCTCCTGTGACCAAAGCGCAAAAACATCTTGATCCTCTCGACTAATTTTGAACTGCTCAGCAACATTTTCCGCCGTCTCAGGCATGCTGTCGGTACCATATTGACTGTGCATTCTTCGATTCGGGAATCGCCAACCGATTGTCGTATCGTAAATTTGATTGGCTCTTGCGTAGGCACTCTCCGCCTTTGGCATCACAAAAGGCGCCCTCGACATACTCTCAACGCCGCCTGCTATCACGAGGTTTTGCTCGCCACATTTAATCGCCCTCGCAGCAATAGACACTGCATCCAAGCCAGAGCCACAAAGACGATTGATCGTATTGCCAGGAACACTAACCGGGAGCCCTGAGAGCAAGGCTGCCATTCTCGCAACATTTCGATTATCCTCGCCGGCTTGATTCGCACAACCGAAAACTACGTCGTCGACACACTCCCAATCAATGTCTTGGTGGGCCTTCTGCAAAGACCTTATCGGAATCGAGGCTAGATCATCAGGCCGAATAGACGAAAGAGAGCCTCCATATCGCCCAATAGGCGTCCTGAAACCGTCACAAATAAATACGCTATTCATTTTCGCTTCTCCACATCTTCATTATTTCCATTGAACGAATTATCCGCTTTTCAGCTCAAGCCCTCACTCTGAGTCCTAGTTGCATCACCACACCGTTTTCATCAACAACTTTTGCGACAAGTTCGACCGAACCAATAAATATCCTATCTCCAGGAACCACCTGATTTTTAAATCTCACGCTCATAAACTGCGCCAACGTCATTTGCCGTGCCTTGTCGGGTACTTCTCCACCATAAGCGTCCAATACCTCACCAACGACCGCATCACCATGAAGAGTGAAATCTCCGAAATACTCCGCCTGCTCCAATTCAGCCACTTCATTCGTTGGTAATAACATTTGGTTCACGATAAATAATTTCTCTTGTGGGCAAATCACATACAGTAGGTCTCCAGGCCGAATCATGTGACTATCTACGCTTGATATCGCGTAATCATCTCTAAATACAGCAACGAATTTAACTCCCTCTGGGGCGAGCAAACTATCGACTCTGCGGTCTATGACCGGACTATCATCAGCAATTCGATAGCCAACGACAGTCAAATCAGAGCGACCTGGCACCTCGAGGCTTTCGGTGTAGTAGGGAATATTTTCTATCGGCAAACGAAGTCCTAGTCGCTTTGATAATGGAACAAGGGACCAACCTTGCACCATTAGCGATAACAATACCGTCACGAATGCAACGTTGAAGTAAATATCGGCGTTTTCCACGCCACCAAGTACGGGAAATATTGCTAAAACGATCGGAACAGCTCCTCTTAATCCAACCCAGCTGATAAATAATTTTTCTTTCGGTGGAAAACCAAATGGCATCAAACTGAGAACAACAGCTAGGGGCCTTGCCACAAACATAAGAATCAGCGCCACGATGAGCCCAATATCCCAATAACTCGCCAACGTTGTCGGTGTGACTAATAAACCCAAAACTAAAAATAGGGATATTTGCGCAAGCCACGCAAGACCGTCATGGACCCGTCTGATGTTATTGGATGCGTGTAGCGCTGTATTCCCGACAATGACGCCCGCGATGTAAATTGCTAAAAAACCACTGGCTCCCAGTGAGCTCACAAAACCGAATAAAGTAAGACCTCCGGCAGCTGCGAGCAATGGATACAAACCTGGCGTAACGTGAACACGCTGAATTAATATCACCAGAGCGCGCCCGCCCAGCCATCCTAAAATTGCTCCTAAGCCAAATTGATATATGAAATTTCCAACTACCCACCAGCTGACTAAATTTGAACCTCGAGTGATTGTCTCAACGAGCAGCAGCGTGAGAAAAATTGCCATGGGGTCGTTACACCCAGACTCAATTTCAAGTGTTGTGCCTACTCTTTTTTTAAGGTGAAGTCCCTTCGAATGTAAAAGTGAGAAGACGGCAGCCGCATCAGTGGATCCCACAATCGCGCCAATCAATAAGCATTGCTCCCACTTTAAGTCGAGCAAAAAACGAAGAAAAGTCGCCACAATTAGCGCCGTTATGAGAACTCCAAACGTCGCTAGAGATATCGCGGGCTTGATTCCAATCTTCGAACTCTCCGCCCTCGCTCTCATGCCGCCATCAAACAATATGAGAGCCAGCGCTAAAGAGCCTACTGCATACGCCGCATTGAAGCTCTCAAAAGAAACCCAATTGAACCCCTCCTCTCCAGCGACCATTCCGACTGCAAGAAAAACCAGCAACAGTGGCGCACCCGCTTTCGAGGCAAATCCAGTCGCCACAATACTTATCAAGAACAACAGTGCACCGATAAAAATAGCTTGGTTAGCGAATTCCATTATGCGATAGCGACTGGAGTTTTTTCGACGAGCGTTGTCTTGGATCGAACGATCATGATTGCAATGCCGAAGATCCAGGTTGCCAACGCATAAAATATTTCTCAATGATTGTGACCAATCGATCGAGCAGTAGAGCGCATGCTGTCAGAACCATCACGCCCGCAAAAACTGAATTGATATCAAACACTCCCTCAGCCTGGAGTATCAGGTATCCAACTCCACGAGCCGAACCAAGATACTCACCAATGACGGCACCAACAAACGCCATCCCAACTGCACTGTGTAAACTAGAAAATACCCAAGCCATCGCGCTCGGCAGATAAATGTGTTTCAGTAATTGTCTTTGACTCGCCCCCATCACACGGGCAGAGGAAATCAAATCAACATTCACCTGCTTCACGCCGTGGTACACATTAAAGAAGACAATAAAGAACACTAAAGTAACGCCAAGACAAACTTTTGACCAAATACCGAGACCGAACCACACCGCAAATATCGGAGCAAGGATGACTCGCGGCATCGCATTGAACCCTTTTATGTAAGGATCAAAGATTAACGACGCATTTCGAGCTAACCCCAACCACAAACCACACCCTAATCCGCCGATAGTGCCTATCGTAAAAGCGAGAATGGTTTCAAGAATCGTAATGCCCAAGTGAGGAAAAATGGAACCCTCCGCGAACCACAAAATGATGATTTGAAATATCTCTAGCGGCTCACCGAAAAAAAATGGATCAAGTATCCCTAGCGATGTCATCCCGTACCAAATAGCCATCAGCGCAACAAAAAGGGTTAACTGAACCAGCCTGATAGCAAACTTGTGCCTCATGCAACTGTCTCCCGATGAGATTGTTGCACCTCCACCCTCAGTGCGTCCCAAATCTCCCTGTGGATGGATACAAAATCATTGGTTAATCGAATTTCGAAAACATCCCTCGGTCGATTTATATCAATCACGAACTCTTTGACAGGTTTACTGCGAGGACCAGCTTGCATCAAAATCACACGATCCGACAAAGCGATAGCCTCCTCGAGGTCGTGCGTAACAAATAAAACGGTTTTCTTGTCCGACGTCCAGATATCCAATAATTGGTTTTCCATTAAATTCCTAGTCTGAACATCCAGTGCCGAAAATGGCTCATCCATCAATAAGATATCTGGATTGGTAATGAACATCTGAGCCAGCGACGCACGCTTTCTCATCCCACCTGATAGTTCATGAGGAAATTTGTCACCATGTTTATCGAGGTGAACTCTTGCCAACCAATCACGAACATGATGGTCAATCTCACACTTTGGAACACCCCTGAGCTCTAAACCGAAGGCTATGTTCTCGGCAGTGGTCCTCCAGGGTAATAACGCCTCTCCTTGGAACATATAACCGCAACACGGCTGAACCGCATTGACTTTCTTCCCGAAAACAGAAACTACGCCAGACGAGGGAAGCAGCAAACCAGAGACCATGTTTAATAGTGTCGATTTTCCGCAACCCGTCGGTCCGACAATTGAGACGAATTCACCAGACGGGATCGACAAACTCGCATTTTCCAATATCGCAGGACTCGAGGAATCTTGCGTACTGAAACGATAGGCGACGTCAGATATTAATATCGCGTTGGGGCTCATATAGTAAACGTCGTAAAGTTTGAGGATCGTGTTGCTTGTCACGAATACCGCACAATGTGATCTACAACTATTGAAAATCTAACATATCATCGAAAACATCTAAAACGTTTTGTTACCCTATCCCCCAGTAGAGAAACTGCTCGGGTCTGGTAGTAAAATGAATGATCTATCCTAAGAACTGAGACCAAGCTAAAGATGTTACCCACAATTGGAACGTATGATTATGTCATTGTAGGCGCTGGTTCTGCTGGATGTGTTTTGGCGAACAGATTAAGTGCTGACGCCACAAAAACGGTGCTTCTCATTGAAGCCGGATCACACGATAATTATTTTTGGATACCAATCCCAGTCGGCTATCTATTTACCATCAATAATCCCAGAACCGATTGGATGTACAAAACGGTTAACGAATCTGGGCTAAACGGACGATCAATAGGGTATGCCAGAGGTAAAGTCATGGGAGGATGCACCTCTATCAACGCGATGATATACATGCGAGGCCAACGCTCAGATTACGATCAATGGGTATCGCAAGGTAACCCTGGTTGGAGTTGGGACGAGAATCTTCCCTATTTCAAAGGTATGGAAGACTACACTCACGGTGCAGACGAGTTCCACGGATCTGGTGGCGAACTTCCAGTTCAAGAAAGAAGGGTCAATTGGGAAATTCTAGATGCATGGCGCGATGCTGCGGAAGAGAAAGGCATTCCCAAAATCAAAGAATTTAATACGGGAGATAACTTTGGGAATGCGTACTTCCAAGTTAATCAACGCTCTGGAGTTCGGTGGAATGCAAATAAATGTTTCATAAAGCCGGTTAAAAAACGTGAAAATTTAACCGTAATCAGTGATGCGCATGTCGAAAAAATCATATTTGATGAACTGGACACCGACACACCAAAAGCAGTGGGAGTACAAATTAACGTTCTCGGGGAAATGAGGGGAATTGTTCATTCGAATAAAGAGGTCATACTCTCCGCTGGTGCCATTGGCAGTCCTCAAATACTTGAGCTATCCGGAGTTGGGAACAGCCGAAACTCTCGAGCGATGCGGCATCACGCCCGTAAAAAACTTGGTCAATGTCGGCGAGAACATGCAAGATCACCTACAAATTCGCACACAGTACAAAGTTCAAAATACGACAACTCTTAACGACCGTGCTAACAGTTATTTCGGCAAAGCAATCATGGGACTCGAGTATCTATTGTTCAGAACGGGGCCGCTCACCATGCCGCCCTCTCAACTCGGCGCCTTCGCCAAGAGTGACCCATCTCGATCATCTGCCAACATCGAGTGGCACGTTCAACCGTTGTCGCTCGATAAGTTTGGCGAACCTCTGCATGCTTTCTCAGCGATCACGCCATCAGTATGCAATCTGCGGCCCTCGAGCCGCGGCTCGGTACATATCGACAGCGCGAATCCGTACGAGCAACCTGCGATCAAACCAAACTATTTATCAACTGATGATGATCAACGAGTCGCCATCGACTCTGTCAAATTCACTCGGCACATCATGGATGCAAATGCCCTAAAGCCATTCTCTCCAGAGGAAATACTTCCTGGACCGAGCGTGGAAACCGATGATGAGATCCTAAACGCAGCGCGTGACTTGGGGACAACAATTTTTCATCCAGTGGGTACGTGCAAAATGGGAAATCAAGACGGATGCGTTGTCGATTCCGAACTGCGTGTTCATGGCATCCGAGCATTAAGAGTGGTCGACGCGTCAGTAATGCCAACGATTACGTCCGGCAATACAAACGCCCCCACAATGATGATTGCCGAGCGCGCCGCAGAGTTCATTCAAAAATCCTGATATATCAGGAGAAAAACTCCGTCTAAATTCCAACTATCAGATCAGTTCCCTAACAGTTCGATAAAACGAGCGATGCGTTTGGCGTTCTGTCCCAAATCACTCATACCAACCCGAGACTTTGACCTCACGTCAACTCTAGTCCCTTTGCCCTCCTCGGCTGAGATTCGTACGACTAAGTCGTCGCGAAAACCAAATAAGAAGGTCGTATCCACTGCCTCAATTCGTCCAGCATCAGCGTCGGACTCAGTGATTTCTAACTCCATTTTTAAAAGCGTCGCTTCGATTTTATTAAAAACGCTCGAGGGGTCCTCTTTCAGAAAGACCGGCTGAATGTTCGGGTACGCTTTTTTTTGCTGCTCGGCGACTTCCGGGCCATCATAAGCGACAGGGTGATCACCCTGTCCTCGTAAGCGCGCCGCCGCAACAAATTCGGGAGGATTATCCATATCGGTCGTCACATCGTGAATATAAGGGTAGCGATCTAGAGTCTTCTTCCAACTATAGGGCACATAGACCAATGTTGCAGAAATGACAATTCCTAAGATCCCCACAATCAAATCCGACGTAGTCTTCGCCTTTAAAAAAAACACGCAAACTAAAAGAAACAAAAGCGTCGCAGCTGAAACGAAAAAAGACCACTTCAAGATTTCAATGCCAGTTCGAAAATGCCATAAACCAGCCCGGTACCCTAGGCCTGAACCCAAAGCCGCAAATGCGCATATTAGAGCGATCACAAAACCGATGTACATAAATCTCCTTTGCCTTTTATGCTTTAGCTGAAGATGATCACTAAACACAGGTTGCCCCCAAAATTTTGTGACTAGTTTAGTTCTGAACTGCACGTGACTCGTTAAATATTACCCAAAACTCGGTTGGATTTCACCTCTTCCCCGTACGATGATACATCCAAGGTACACTAGCGCATGTTTTCAGACCGTCGATATCAGCTACTAGCGATTGCAGCATTTCTGTCCGGAGCAAATCTGCGTGTGTTCGACTCTTTACTTCCAAACATAGCCTCTGAATTTGAGACATCCGTAGCGGCAGCAGGCTCAGTTGTGGCCAGTTTCACATTGGCCTACGGTCTCTTTCAAGTCATTTATGGCCCACTTGGCGACCGGATTGGGAGGCTCAAAACAATCGCCATCGCGACGAGCATTTGCGTCATTGGCTCCCTAGGATCAGCTATGGTGGGCGATTTAAATAACCTCACGATATTACGATTTCTAACCGGAGTGGGCGCAGCAGGCATCATCCCAGTATCCCTCGCTTGGATTGGAGATCATTCAACATACGAACAACGACAAGCGAGTCTCGGAAGTTTCATTAGTTTTATTTTGATGGGTCAAATTATTGGGCCGTCACTAGGAGGTGCGCTGGCTCAGCTTTGGGAATGGCACATCATATTTTATTGCTTCTCTCTCGCGTTTTTTGCGGTCACGATCGGTCTAATCTTAATCGCATCAAAAGAGAACAACTCTCCCGAATCAAGGACAAATCGTCAAAAGATCAATCCGCTCCATAACTACCGGCTGATCGTATCCGATAGCTGGTGCCGCACAATACTCCTCGTCGTATTCATGGAGGGCGCATTGTTTTACGGAAGTTTTGCCTTCGTTGGTTCTTGGATTGAAGCCGACATGCGAATCGGTTACCTAGTCATCGGAATGCTTCTATCCGGATTTGGTCTGGGCGGCGTCATTTACACACTTAACGTCCGGGGACTTCTGCGGCATTTAGGGGAGAGAGGGCTTGTCATAGGAGGCAGCATAATATTGACATGCTTCTTCGGATTATTAACCACTTTAGACAATACTGTCCTTATCGCTTTGTTTTGTACCGTAAGCGGATTTGGTTTTTATATGCTTCACAACACGTTACAAACCAAAGCATCCGAGATGTTCCCGTCCGCGAGAGGGACGGCCATCTCCGCGTTCGCAATGTGCTTATTCAGTGGCCAGGCAGTGGGAACAATAGTGTTTGGCGGCATGTTATCCAAACTTGGATACTCTGCAAGCTTTTACTGTGTCGCGATCGGACTTCTAGTCCTGGGAATCGTTTTTCAGGCTGAACTAAGAAAGCACAGGTAGCTTCGGTTAGACCTTGCTGAGCCGATACAGCTTAGATCGAACGTGAGTTATTCGATTGCTTCTACGATCCTCATATCCCTCACCGCTTTGCCTGCAAGAGCATCCAACGCCTTTTGATAATCCTCACTGTCGTGAGCAGCAATTGCCTGATCTACGCTATCAAACTCAATCATGACGACCCTTTGTTCAATTCCTGCCTCATAAACCTTGGAAGCCATCCCTCGAGCCTTGAAAGTACCTCCACCTTTTCGA
The DNA here is from genome assembly GCA_038147395.1 of Candidatus Eutrophovita brisbanensis. Lineage (GTDB taxonomy): Bacteria > Pseudomonadota > Gammaproteobacteria > Burkholderiales > Eutrophovitaceae > Eutrophovita > Eutrophovita brisbanensis. The sequence goes on from JAYQTM010000001.1 coordinate 1,570,361, forward strand.
ATGGCAGGCAATGCCAATTCGGCATACCGAGCCATCGCCTCTGGGTCCTCAATCGAATGATAAAACGCTATCCAATATGCTTTAGCCATGTTAACTACTCCAGTTCGTCAATTATTAATTTTCGAGGCATGCGACTACTTCTTTAGATCATCTACTCTTTGAAGAGTCACCTTACCAAATCTACCACGACGATAGTCTGTGAGCACCAATTCAGACGCTCTCAAAAAATCTATGCTGCCCCCTTTTGAGCGAAGCCCTTTTTTCTCACCAACAGTCTCAATAAAAAGTACGGGATCAGTAGGGATCTCATCAATTTGGTATCGATTTGCCAATATACCCGGATAAAAGTTGCTTAGGCACTCTACAAGAAAAATCGTTGCTTCCTCGGGGTTATACGCATTGATGCCAATTGCATTGTGGACTGCCAGTAGTAGCCCCGTATGTCCGCTATCGACTTTGGGCCACATGACACCCGGGCTATCGTAAATGACTAATTTTTCACTCACGTCATACCGGGAAATCATTCGCGTCACAGCTGGCTCGTCAGCCGCTTGTGCTTTTGCCGAACCTACCAAACCATTGAGAAGCGTCGATTTACCAACGTTTGGTACTCCAGTCATGATAATTCTAAGCGGTTTTGTCGCATCCCCTCTGTGAGGAGCCAGTTCTCGAGCACCGGTGATGATCGCCCTCATATCCGATCTGGATTTGGCTGAAACCTTCACAGCTCGTGTTGTTGAATCGACTTTCGATAAAAACTGAAACCACCGCTCGGTTTTATCATCATCCGCCAAATCGACTTTATTCAGCACTCTCAGCGCAGGCCGCTGGCGCTCTCGACGCAACTCCTCAAATAGAGGATTGGAACTGGCAAGGGGCATTCTGGCATCCAAGACCTCAACCACTACATCAATCGATGCCATAGCTTTCTTGAGATTTCTTTTGGCCTGGGCCATATGGCCCGGGAACCAATTGATGGCAGACACCTTGGCTCAGCTGAGTCAGTTATTATCGATGAACCAAATACTCTGAGGTGTCAGTCCTCATCATTATCTGATGAAGAAGCCTGCGACTTAGCGCCTGGTTTTCTGCCCGGAGCGCGAGGAGGTACGTGTGCAGACAACCTGTAGCTCATACCTTCTATTTTTTTATCTCCGTTATAACGCGTGACGTGACAACAAATAATCTCCCCAGCACTCAAAAGGTCTGTTAGTTGTTTGTCGAGCTGGGCTTTAGGTATTTTTAATGCCTTCGATATATCCGCATCAAGCTGCTCTCCGTGGGTCCTCAGGTACTTAAGTATGTTTGCACTCATCGTTAGGAATAGTCTTTGTCTTTTGTGGGATAAGAATCGTTGCCAGTTTGCTAGAAACTGACGTCAAATTCAAGGATATCGTGTAAGGAAAACCACACAGGACCGAATAACGCAACCAATCGATAAATCACTCAACCAAATTCGTGGCATCAATTATCTAGACGATCAACTTTGATTTTTCCAGCCTCTGGATTGGTAAAGGTACATGACCATCCCGTCACTGCGGCCTCACTGTATTCTTGGGGACCTCGCCTCACGAGGTCTTCAATGGTGTCTCTGGGAATTAAATCGCACGCCTCGAGCGTCTTTACATTCGGATTGAATAAAACGTAGCTGATCTCTTGCTCTTTATCATCCTGCATGAGGATTTGAAGAAATACTCCCCCCTCCGATGAACCCTCTTGAGTCTCTACGCCCTGTTCATTAGAACAGGCAATCAAAAATAAAATAGATAAGAGACTCGCCCACCATATCACTAATTTTTTCATCTAAATTACCCCACTAATTACTCAGCTCTATCAGTATCCGCGAGCTCTGCACCACAATCCCGACAAAATTTCGAGGCCAACAGATGACCTTCGGTCATGCACTCTCGACAAGTTCTCGTTGTGGGTCGTTCACGCTGCGACACAAACTCCGCGCTCACGATTCCAGTTGGGACCGCTAAAATTCCCCAACCAAGAAGCATCATCACAGAGGACACGATTCTACCTAAATCTGAGTGAGGGACAATGTCACCGAAACCAACGGTCGTCATCGTCATGATTGCCCAGTACACCGAAATAGGAATGCTCGTAAATCCATTCTCTGGTCCCTCGACCACATACATGACAGTGCCCATAATGAGCACCACCATCGCAACGAAAGACAAAAACACAAACACTTTTCTCCTAGAGGCGTACAAAGCTCGTGCGAGAGAGCCATATTCGGCGACATAAGCCGTTAGCTTTAGTAGACGGAACAATCTGAGTAGTCGCAGCACTCTAATGTCGATCAGGGCATGAAGCCCGGGTGCGAACACGGCAAGGTAAGTGGGCAGGACCGCTAGGAAATCGACAATCCCGTAAAAACTTCGCATATACGCAACGGGTTTCGGCGCACACCAAACTCGAGCAATGTATTCAACAGTAAAAACCAGCGTGAAGAACCACTCGAGCATCAATAACTCAGCCCCAATCGCTCGATGTACTGCGTCTAAACTGTCAAGTAAAACGACTGCCACACTCGCGACAATTAGCCAGATGAGAGCGAGATCGAAAAAACGACCCGCCCTTGTATCTGCTTCGAAGATCACTGTGTAGGCGCTCGCTCTAAACTGCGCGAGTGACTTTGATGTTTCAAACATTGATCGTTTTACTCTCTCTGGTTGTTTTAGAGCAGTTGACCGTTTCTTTTTTCTAAAATCAATCGAGCCTCAGCCATCGTTCTGTCAATGAGCTCTTTACATGTCGGAATATCATTGATCAGTCCAACGACCATACCGCATGACCACACTCCCGTTTCCATTTCTCCGTCCATCATGACCTTGGGATAAACTCCGGCGACCTCATCAATGATGTCATCAATCTTCAAGTCGTTTCCAAGAGATTTCTCTTTATCTAGTAATCGCTGTGCCGCGGAGTTATTCAGTACCCGCTCGGTGTTTCTCAACGGACGCATCACCAGTCTGGTATCGAGCTCTGTTGCCTCTAGAAGTGCTTCTTTGACATTGGTGTGAATAGGAGCCTCCTTGGTCGCCATAAAACGAGTGCCCATATTGATTCCATCAGCCCCAAGGGCAAGTGCGGCAACGAGTGAGCGTCCATCTGCCATCCCTCCAGACGCGATAATCGGTATCTCAAGCTCATCCGCCGCTCTTGGTAATAAGATGAAATTGGGAACATCGTCCTCACCAGGGTGGCCACCACACTCAAACCCATCGACCGATACAGCATCGCATCCAATAGATTGAGCTTTAAGCGAATGTCGCACAGAGGTACATTTGTGAATAACCTTTACCCCTGCCTCTTTCAGCGCTGGCATGACCTGTTGTGGGTTACGCCCAGCGGTCTCTACAACCTTAACGCCCTCCTCGACAATCGCACTCACATAAGCAGGATAATCAGGCGTAGCGAGGGAAGGTAGAAATGTCAAATTAACGGCAAATGGCTTATCCGTCAAAGCGTGACATTTACGGATCTCTTGCCGCAAATCGTCAGCTGTTTTTTGCGTCAGTCCAGTAATAGTTCCCAATCCACCTGCATTTGAGACAGCAGCAGCGAGTTCCGCGAACCCAACGTAGTGCATCCCGCCTTGCACGATTGGGTACTTAATTCCCAGCAGTTCCGTTATCTTCGTTTTCATGAATGCCCCTTTAATATGTAGCGCTTTCTTGGTATCAATCCAGCTAAAATGTTAGTCCATAAGACGTAATTTGATTAACAAATACGAAGGAAATTCAATCATGTCAGCATACCTTATCGCCGAAATCACCGTTATCGATCCGCAAGGGTATGAGAGCTATCGCTCAAAAGTAGGAGAATCATTGAAAAAGTTTGGCGCTAAGTTCCTCGTACGAGGAGGCTCGATACATCCTCTCGAGGGCGACTGGACACCGGAACGCATCGTGATGTGCGAATTTCCGAACACGCAGACTGCGCAAGAATGGTACAAGTCAGATGACTACAAAGAAGTTAAAGCGCTTCGAGACACAACGGCTCGTATGAATATTATTTGCATCGAAGGCATCTAACATTCGCGAGTGTGAGTCAAAGCGCGTGGGTTATTCCTGAGCGATTCGGTATGGGCCCTTCAATTTCTTAGGCAAAATTCGCCCCATGCGCGCTCGGCGCAGATAATGATGCTCGAACCTTTCACCAGTTAACATGACAACCTCTTCTTTGCCTGCACGGGGAGATCGTCCAGAAATCTTTACCGAATCCTTCGAAGTCACACCAATCTCCGCTAACCGATCATTATTATCAAGGCCCATCACAATGACGCCTCGACCTTTCGATAAAAACTTAATTTCACTCGCCGAAAACACTAAAAGTTTTCCAGACTCTGAGATTGCCAACACATTATTGTCAGGATGATCGTCAAAAATTTTCGGTGACAAAGGCCTTTCGTCTTTGGGCATTGACATAAATTCTCGGCCGGCTCTTCGATTGGAAACAAGATCTTTCAAAGTTGCAAAGAAGCCATATCCACCGGTGGTGGCTACAAACAATTTTGTTTCTTTTGGCGCAGCGATGCAGTGCATGACTTGCGCACCATCTTGGAGATCAATCAATGAGCTCGCGGGCACACCATCCCCTCTTCCTGACGGGAGTATATTCGGGTCAACACTATAGGCTCTCCCCTTCGAGTCCAGTAAGATCACTGGATCGACAGAACGACATCTAATGAACGACTCTAGTCCATCTCCCTCCTTAAAACTCAGACTGCTCGGGTCAGTCTCCCAACCTTGGCGAAGCCTGATCCATCCCTTTTTCGAAAATATAACGGTGACTGGATCATCGGACACACGAACTTCGAGAACCGATTTCTCAGACTCTTCAATCACTGTTCGCCGCTTATCTCCAAATTCTTTGGTGTCGGATTCGATCTCGTCAATCACAGCCTGCTGAAGGGTGTCTTTATCTTTTAGCATTTTTTTAAACACTTTCTGATCTTTTTTAAGATCTTTCAGCTCTTGCTCGACTTTAATGTGCTCAAGGCGAGCAAGTTGTCTCAAACGCATATCTAAAATGTCATCCGCCTGACGCTCGGTCAGCTCAAAAGCGGCCATGAGCTCTTTCTTTGGTTCCTCGGCATTGCGAATAATTGACACCACTTCATCCACATTGAGCAAGACCAATAAGCGACCTTCAAGGACATGGATTCGGTCCTCGACCTTGTCGAGTCGATGCCGAGTCCTCCGAGTGACTGTCTCAACACGAAATTCAACCCACTCGCGCAACATGTCAACAAGATTTCTACCCGCAGGCCGTCCATCTAAACCGACATTAACTAGGTTAATGGAGACATTAATTTCAAGACTGGTCCGAGCAAGTAGCGTATTTACAAACTCATCCTCACTAATTCGAGATGTTTTCGGTTCAAACACAAGCCGCACGGGATTGTTCCGATCAGACTCATCACGCATCCGGTCAAGCAGCAAAAGTAACGCTTGTTTGTCTTTCTGTTGTGATGGACTAATCGATTTTTTACCTGCTCTGGGCTGAGGATTGGCAATCGCATCAATCTCCTCTTGAATTTTTCTCGCGGATACCCCAGGAGGCAATTGACTGACAACCAATTGCCACTGACCTCGCGCGAGTTTTTCTACGGTCCAACAAGCACGCACTCGGACTGCGCCTCGACCACTTTCGTAGATATCCGCTATTTCGCTGGGCGCTGTAATAATTTGCGCACCACCGGGAAAATCTGGGCCTTTGATATGACGCATCACTTGCTTATTGGTGAGGTCTGGCTTTTTCAGCATTGCAATGGCCGCAGCAGACACCTCGCGCAAATTATGGCTCGGTATCTCGGTTGCCATCCCAACCGCAATCCCACTGGCTCCATTGAGGAGCAGAATTGGCAATCGAGCTGGCAATAATTTTGGCTCATGCACACTGCCGTCGTAATTCGGGATGAAATCAACGGTTCCCTCACCAAGCTCGCTGAGCAAAACCTCTGAAAATTTTGTTAGCCTCGCCTCGGTGTAACGCATTGCAGCTGCATCGTCACCATCCCTGGAACCAAAATTCCCCTCACCATCAACAAGTGGATAGCGCAGTGTAAAGTCTTGAGCGATTCTCACGAGCGCATCATAAACAGATGCATCCCCATGAGGATGATACTTTCCGAGGACATCACCAACGACGCGGGCTGATTTTTTTCTCGGCGTCCCAGCCAAAGCCCGCATTTCCCACATCGCGTAAAGGATTCTGGACTGAACAGGTTTTTGCCCATCTGCAATCCGAGGTAAAGCTCTGTCTTTGACGGTGGCGATCGCATATTGAAGATATTGGGTTGAAGCATATCTTCCGAGCGGAATCAGGTCCGAGAAATCAATCTTTTCAAGTGGAGCAAAATATTCTGGCAATGTCCGTAAAGAATTGACCTTCTTGTCTCCAGGAGCCTTCTTTGCCTTCGGTTCTTTTACATCAGCCATTTCAAATAATTCTTTCTGATCAGTCATATCTTTAATTCAGTACGAATGTGAACGACAGAAGCTCGATACGTCCATCCGTGATACTGAACACCCATTCTCCCAGGGGCGCCTCACTTGGCTTGCGAGCTTTGTATCCGACACATCCTTGAGCCACACCGTCGACAACTTTGAATTTTCTTGGAACGCTGTATCCCTTGTTCGGCCAGCCATCTTCCTCTTCAAGAATCTCCGGGTGTGATAACGACTGAACCAACATGTATTTATCCGCATCAAAAAAATTTACAGATGCCTCAAAACAAAATCCGAATCGCACAACCCGATTCCCTTTGATACTTTTGGTAGCCTCTAATAGCTCGTGATCGTCGTTGTAGACGCCGTACTCAGTCACTGTCGCGACTCGCTCATCGGATTGGACTACACCCGACGATAACGCGAGGCCAGAGATCACAAAAATTTTCGCTAACAATACATTCCATTTATGACTCATCACGAGAAATCCGCTTCTACCAAATTACCAAAAGTCTCCATCCACTCTCTCCGCTGACTCGCATTCTCTCGAGCCATCATCATGCTGAATATATCCGTTGATTCATCTAACGCATCATCGATTGATACCCGCAACATTCGGCGTGTATCAGGGTTTAGCGTCGTCTCCCATAATTGATCCGGACTCATTTCCCCCAGACCTTTAAATCGACTGACTGACCAGGCGTTCTTTTTGACACCCTCGTCTTCTAATTTCTCCTCAATCATCTGTAACTCTGCTTCGTCCAGGACATACAATTTCCTCGCGGGTTTACTTTTTCCTTGAGCGGGCACATCAACTCGAAATAGCGGTGGCTGTGCGATGTACACATGGCCTTTCTCGATTAGCTTTGGAAAATGTTTAAAAAATAACGTCAGTAATAAGACCTGAATGTGCGCACCGTCGACATCCGCATCAGCGAGAATGTTGATCTTGTCATATCTGAGATTTGATAAATCAACTTCATCACCAATGGCATGGTGATCAATACCAACCGCTAACGCGATTGCCTCTATCTCTTTGTTCGAATAAAGCGCATTCGGAGAGTCCTGCCACGTGTTCTTAGGCTTACCTTTCAATGGAAGAATTGCCTGAAACTCCTTGTCTCTAGCACCCTTCGCCGACCCTCCTGCGGAGTCCCCCTCAACAATAAACAGTTCGTTTCGCGTCGGATCCTCTGAAGCACAATCAGTCAATTTCCCTGGCAGGACTGCGACACCAGAGGTCTTTTTACGTTGGATCTTTTGAACTGATTTAGTGCGCTGAACTGCTTGCCTCAGCACAAGTTCAGCGATTCGTTTTCCCTCATCGACATGTTGATTTAACCACAACTCAATCGGATCTCGAATCATTTGAGAAACCAGCTTGACCGCATCCCTCGAAATCAACTCGTTCTTAACTTGACCTTTGAATTGAGGGTCTAAAATTTTCGTTGCTAAAACGAAATTAGCACGTGACCACACATCATCAGGCACAATTTTTAAGCCTCGTTGTCCCATTGCGTGATGATCGATAAAGCTTTTAATCGCCTGGTATACACCGTCGCGTAGTCCCGATACATGAGTGCCGCCTAGCTTAGTTGGAATCATATTGACGTATGACTCACTCAATACCTCACCCTCTGGCGTCCAAGAAAGCGCCCATTGCGCTCCCTCACCCTCGGCAAAAACTCCCGTGTCAGCGTCACTGGTGACATAACGCTCACCGAAGAAAGTGGAACAGACTGGCTCTTGACCAACAATAGACTCCGAAAAATAACCTTCTAAACCCTTCGGGAAATGCCATGTTTGAGTTTCAAATTCGCCTTTTTTCTCGATACTTAGAGAGAACGTCACTCCAGGCAACAACATCGCCTTCGCACGAAGCAGTGAACTGAGATCTGACACGTTGAATTTAACACTATCGAAATACTTTGGATCTGGCCAAAAACGCACGCGTGTGCCAGTTTGTTTATTTTTACCCTGTTTTGATTTCTTCAGTCCGCTTTTTAACTTTCCGTTTGGACCAAATGTAATTAAGTGGGTTGCGCCGTCTCGCGCAACCTCAGCCTCAAGCTGCGTGGACAATGCATTACTGACGCATACACCTACTCCATGCAAACCGCCAGCAATCCGGTATACCGACTCACTGTCGGTTTTGCGAAACTTGCCCCCAGAGTGCAACGTCGTGAATATCACCTGGATAGCAGGCACTTTTTTCACCGGATGGATATCGACTGGGATGCCGCGACCATCATCAGAAACCTGAGCAGAGCCATCCTCAAATAACCTGATGTCAACGGTCTTGGCAAAACCTGCTAACCCCTCGTCAGATGCATTGTCAATGATCTCAACAAGTGCGTGATTGGGGTTGACGGGGTCTGTATACATCCCAGGTCGGTGCAAAATCGGGGACAAGTCCTCCAGAATTTCAATGTCTTGCGCGGTATAGCTGTTGTTTTTCTTACTCATAAGTTTTTTTAAATACAAATTCTGAATAATTTCTCGGTGCGGAGTGTATCGGAAAAAACTCCTCTCCCCTCTAAACCTAATCAATATCGACAGCGACCCCGGGCTTGGACTTTAGTCGTGGCACAGGGCGAATAGGAGTGTCAGGATGCAACATGGGAATCTTGAGAAATTCTTGTTTCATAAAATCGACAAACAACTTTACTTTTCTGGATAACAACCTCGAAGAAGGATAAACGGCAGAGATTTTTATCGGTTCCGGCGCATAATCATTGAGTAAGGAGACCAAAGCACCCCTCTCAACGTGTTCCTTGACGAGCAAAGCGGGAACGCTAGCGATACCAATATTTTCCATTGCTGCCTCAGTAAGCGTCAATCCGCTGTTTGCCCTGAAGTCACCCTTTACCTTGACCGATAGGTCGCCCTTGGCATCGCGAAATGGCCATGCACTGGAAAAAATATGTGTATAAGTGAGGCAGTTGTGCTTTTTAAGATCAGCGGGCGTTTTAGGCGTGCCAAATTTGCTCAGATAAGCTGGCGTCGCAACGCACATGCGACTGCTACTTCCGACGTGCCTCGCCACCAATTGAGAATCCGACAATTCTCCAAAACGAATTGCAACGTCGTACCCCTCCTGCACCAAGTCCGCAAATCGATCATCTAACGATAACTCAATCGCCACATCTGGGTATTGGTGCCGAAAAGATATAAGGAGTGGCAACATATGAACTTGTCCAAATGCCACTGGCGCATTAACTCGGAGTGTGCCCGCTGGTTTATTTTGTAATCCAGTGACTTGCGTTTCTAGTTCGTCAATATCATCCAAAATTCGATGACATCTCTCGTAATACTCTTTTCCCGCCTCGGTGAGCGAAATCCTCCTTGTCGTTCTATTTAAGAGCCGAACGCCCAAACTCTGCTCAAGAGCTCCTAGCTGCTTACTGACAGCAGGTTGAAGAATATTTTCTTCTTTCGCGACTGCCGAGAAACTACCCGTCTCGACAATTCGAACAAAGATTTTCATCAGCTTAAATCGATCCACAACAAAGCCTAGTATCTAAATATTTAGGAATATATTAATGTTAAATAAAGAATATATGTAACAAAAATAATACACAACTGAAAAAAAATCGCACCAATGTTTGACGCAGCGCATCAATATAGCTAATATAGGGTAACTCTTTTAACTCCTCCTCCCTAAAGAGTTGTTTTTAAAGCCCTCATCACAGAGGGCTTTTTTTTGTTCAGCATCATAAAAACATGATAACAACTTTACTATTGTTATTTTTTTAGGAATATATAATATTCTAATTTACTTATTGATTCCATTATAAGTACTAACGTAAAATTTAGACCGTTGGTGATGAGTGCGCTTTAACGTGCTAACTCCCGACATTTCTCTTTAAACTCCTCCTCCCTAAAGAGAAAACTTTTAAGGCCCTGAATTTCAGGGCCTTTTTTTTGTTATAACTCCACCTACCAATCAACACCTGATATTCTCTCTCACTAATTTTTGGATTACCCCTTTCTGGATCGGAGCACACAGATGTTAAAAATTGCGGCAATTACCACCCAAATCTTAATTTTTAGTTTTTCGTCGGCTTTATGCCTCGCAGATCCGTCCATCATCGAGAAATTTAGAAGCGAAGAGAACAGCACTGGCAACATCGCGGATGCTGTGGAAACAGTTACAGGTGAACGGGGTTGGATGAACCCAGACATGAAACCTTTGTTCGATACAAAAATCGTCGGGCAAGCGGTAACAGCGCTTATGAAACCTGGGCTGAAGAACGATAAACGAACTTACCCCCCCTACCATCTCGAGATTCTGGACGAAGCGAAGCCAGGAAGTGTTTTGGTGTACGTGATGGAGGACGCGCTGGAAATCGCCGCAATTGGTAATCTTATGACCACGACTGCTCAGATTCGTGGGCTTGAAGGCATTGTGATCGATGGTGCGGCTAGGGATATTGCAGCCATTAAGAAAATGCAGTTCCCCGTATTCACACGCGCCGTTAGCCCCGCAACATCAGTCGGACGCATGATACCTGTTGGAAAACAAATCCCGGTAAAGTGTGGTGGTGTGATGGTCCGACCTGGGGACTATATTATTGGAGATCCTGACGGCGTTGTTGTTGTCCCCCAAGAATCTGCTGAAGCAGTTCTCGCACTTCTTTCCGAATACGACGATAAAGAATCAAAAATGATGCCAATCATCAAACGGGAGAAGTCCATCTTAAAAGCCATTGAAATTTATAAACGCTACTAGACAAACGCAATCACCATGGCAAATGCCTTTGATTCCGAGGCTTCTATACGTAATCGTATCCAAGCCCTCAAGATCGAACATCGTGATCTAGACGACTCGATCTCAGCGCTGCAAATATCCGAGTGCATGGACGAATTACAGGTTCGACGCATAAAAAAACGTAAGCTATTTATCAAAGATGAAATAGTAAGACTTGAGCGGGAACTGATTCCAGACATTCCAGCGTAAACAAAAAAGCCCACCAAATTTAGGTGGGCTTTTTTAGTGTTGTGACTTTTAAAAATCTAATCCAAGTTATCTGTCACCGCGCCTTTTGATGCCGTCGATACTAAATGCGTATATTTTGCTAGTAAACCGCGCTTAAACCTTGGCTCGGGCTGCTTCCACGCAGCTCGCCTTTTGGCCAACTCATCGTCGGACAATTTCACTTCAATTAACAGGTTATGAGCATCGATCGTGATTTCGTCACCATCCTCAACAAGTGCGATATTACCTCCGACGAAAGCTTCTGGTGCCACGTGCCCAACGACCATACCCCAGGTTGCACCAGAAAATCGTCCGTCGGTCAGTAGCCCGACTGATTCCCCTAAACCTGCGCCGATTAACGCGGAGGTTGGTGCCAACATCTCTTGCATACCAGGGCCGCCCTTCGGGCCTTCGTAACGGATCACGATTACATCACCCGCTTTGATTTGTCCTCCCATGATTGCATTCATGGTTTCTTTCTCTGAATCGAACACGCGAGCAGGCCCCGTGATGACGGGATTCTTTAATCCAGTAATTTTTGCAACACATCCCTCCGTCGCGAGGTTACCTTTAAGAACTGCCAAGTGACCTTTTTTATAAAGCGGCTGATCAAATGGCCTGATCACATCCTGGTCAGGCGATGGTTGATCAGGGATGTTCTCCAACTCCTCGGCGATAGTGCGGCCCGTGATTGTCATACAGTCACCGTGCAAGAGTCCGTTGACAAGCAACATTTTCAATACCTGGGGCACACCACCAGCTCGATGCAAATCGACACCGACGTACTTACCAGACGGCTTGAGGTCGCAGAACACTGGAACTTTTTGTCTCACGCGCTCAAAATCATCAATGGTCCACTCAACTCCCGCTGCAGAGGCGATGGCCAAATAATGTAACACCGCGTTTGTTGACCCACCGGTAGCCATAATAAGAGAAACAACATTTTCGATTGACTTCCTGGTAATGATGTCACGCGGACGAATATTGTTTTTGATCGCGTTAAGGAGCACGCGACCTGACTCACCAGCGGAATCTGCTTTTTCAGGATCAACAGCTGCCATCACAGAGGAACCCATGAGACTCATGCCAAGCGCCTCAAATGATGAGGACATTGTATTGGCCGTGAACATTCCCCCACATGCCCCAAACGTCGGACATGCGTTCTTTTCAATTCCAACAAAGTCTTCCTTGGAAATCTTGCCAGCGCTGTAGGCTCCGACAGCCTCATATGCACTCGCAATCGTTAAATCCTCACCTTTCCAATTGCCCGGCTTGATTGTTCCACCGTACACGTAGATCGCTGGAACATTCATTCGTGCGATCGCCATCATTCCTGCGGGCATATTTTTGTCACAGGCACCAACAACCAGAGCTCCGTCCATCATTTGTCCGTTGACAGAGGTCTCAATGGCGTCAGCTATGACTTCCCTTGATACCAGGGAATACTTCATGCCGTCAGTGCCCATTCCGATACCATCGGTGACAGTCGGGACGCCAAACACTTGCGGCATACCGCCTGCCTCTCGAATCGCATCCATCGCGCGATCAACCAAAGGCTGAATACCAGCGTTGCAAGGATTCATATTGGAATGTCCATTCGCAACACCGACAATCGGTTTTTCGAAATCACCGTCCTTAAAATCGACAGCGCGCAACATAGCCCTGTTCGGTGCTCGAACATCTCCACCTGTAATTAGTTTACTGCGCCAGTTGTCAGACATTTACCAATCTCCTAAAAAATGATTTAAATCCAAGCCCTTTGATACTCTCGGCACCTATTCACTGCGGACACCCAAATCTAAGGCTAACTCCGACTTTTCCCGCGAACTCTGTGTCAGGTTTTTTTCGGCTGGTTACTATTCTTGATTTTATTTGATCAGTCAAATATATTATTATTACGTTTTTAATATTAATTAACTATTAATGGAGCTCAGGCATCTACGCTATTTCGTCACCTTAGCCAAGGAACTTCACTTTGGCCGAGCTGCGAGCGCACTCCATATCTCCCAACCCCCACTTTCGATACAAATCCGTGATCTTGAGAAAGAAGTTGGTGTCAAATTATTTAATCGGACAAAAAGAAGTGTCTCACTGACTCAGGCTGGTAGTTCGTTTCTTGAGGCGGCCACGGATATTCTTCAACGAGTCACACTCGCCAAAACGTCAGCGAGACAAGCCGCCCGAGGGGAAATAGGCAATATTGTGATTGGATTCATCAGTGTTGCGGATTACAACCTTCTGCCTCGCGTCATTCGACAGTTCCAAAAAAACTACCCTCTTGTGACTTTGGATCTTAGGGAGGCTACATCAGATACACAGCTTGAAGACCTTGCAAATGGCGTGATCGATGTGGGTTTTCTGCTGCCACCGATCAAGGATCAAACTATCGAGTCGATGCCGATTACGAGCGAACGATTAATTGCCGTACTTCCCACAAACCACATACATGCAAAAGCATCGGGAGCGATATCAATAAGTCAATTATCCGATTCGCCATTTATCATGACCCCAAAAAAAAATGCCCCAGGACTTCACGACGGCATCTTAAGGTTCTGTGATGCTTTTGGTTTCCAACCTAAAATTTCTCAAGAGGCAATACAGATGCAAACGATAGTGAGTCTCGTCTCAGCGGAAATGGGGGTGTCACTGATTCCGGAGTCAATCAAAAACTTAAGAAGACCAGGCGTTGTTTACAAGACACTCAAAGAAAAGTCCCCCTTAGTTGAAATTCACATGGCCTGGAGGAACGATAACCCTTTGTTACCTCTCCAAAAATTCATCGATGTCGCACTGAGTGCCTCGAAATCATCATGAATATGACCTCACGAACAGACATACTTGAGAATGAAGATGCAACGACGAGAATCGGTGCGCAATTTGCTAGAGGCCTTGAGCGAGGAACCTATATTGCCCTAGACGGTGCGCTCGGCGCGGGTAAGACATGCATCGCACGTGGGCTTCTGAACCAGCTGGGTCACCTAGGAAAAGTTAAAAGCCCAACATACCCAATTTTAGAAACGTACCAATTTGACACGTTCGAAGTGTGCCACTTCGATTTTTATCGAATTTCCTCACCATCGGAAATTATCGATGCTGGATTTGATGAAATGTTCAACGCACTGAATGTATGCATCGTGGAGTGGGCGAAGAATGCAGGAGATTTTCTAAGGAAACCTGATATTGAGGTAAAACTAACCCCGTGGGAAAACCAAAGGAAAGTCGAAATAATTGCACTGACCACTTTGGGCCAGAAAAACTTGGAACACTTTGAATGATGGCAAAATTTTCAAAACTAATAACTCAACTAATTCTAATTTTCCTGACCACTACCGGTTTAGTCCAAGCTGATCAACAAACACGGTATATCAGTTATAGCAACATCCAATCGTCGATCGATAACGCCTATGTCGAATTTAAATTTGCAAGAACGATCAAAGTCACACACGATAAACTGAAAAATCCGGATCGAGTGTATTTTGACTTCACGTCATCCCACATCGACAAAAATCTCATCGATGCGGTCAATCAGTTAAATAAAAATCCTGGGGTCATTGAATCTGCGAAGGTAGGACAGAATCAGCCAAATATTGTCAGATTCGTTTTGCAGATCACCCCGAACGCGCAAGTTCTTGTGACCCCTGACAGTCAGAGACTTCGCGTTTCAATCTCAACGACACAGAGCCCGGATCTAATTGAAAATCTTTATCGCGCAGAGAGTAATCAAACAAAAAACAAAATATGGGATCAAGATCACTACATCATTGTCATTGACGCTGGGCATGGAGGTAAAGACCCAGGAGCGACGGGACCAAGAGGAACGAAAGAAAAAAATATCACGCTCGCAATCGCAAAAAAACTTCAACGAGAAATTAACAAAGAAAAAAACATGAAGGCGGTCTTAACTCGGTCAAATGACAGCTACATCAAATTATTTGATCGGGTTAAAAAAGCTCGAAAACTCAAGCCAACAATCTTTATTTCGATCCACGCAGATGCCGCCAAAAACAGAAAAGCAAGTGGGTCGTCGGTTTTCATACTCCCACTCAAAGGTGAAAAGGTAAGCTCTCGCTACGCAGAGCGCGTGTCACTAAAGGAGAACGAAGTCGATTTACTCTACGACCCAGATATCGAGAAGCGAGATCCTGTGGTGCAAAACACGCTTGCTGATTTAGTCCAGCAACAAACTGCTCGCCTAAGCCAACAGCTCGGAACTCGAGTGTTACATCATCTCGGCAAAGTGAACAACTTACACAAAAAGAAAGTCGAGAAAGCGAACTTTGCAGTACTGAAAGCAATTGACGTTTGTTCAATCCTTGTAGAAACCGCTTTTCTCAGCAATCGCACCGAGGAGAAAGAATTGAGAACGAGTGCGTACCAAGAAAAACTAGCGACGGCAATACTTTTTGGCATCAAGGATTTTCTGAAAACGACACCCCCAGAGCATCTGGGTGTGAAAATCTCAAAACATTAGCAGGACATTTAAATTATGCAAATCAAAGGCATTCTGCTCGCTGCGGGCGTGGGGTCACGATTTGGCTCGCAAAAACTATTGGCTCAGCTGTCTGATGGCACACCGATTGCTGTTGCCGCGTGGCTCTCTCTCAGCAAGGCCCACCAAGACTCGATCGCAGTGATACGACATGGAGATCATGAAGTAAAACGTTGTTTTATCAGCCAGCACATCCCCTTTATTGAGTGCCCAGACGCCTCCCTTGGGATGTCAAGAAGTCTCATTACTGCCGTTCAGCACACACTCCAATCTGATGGCTGGATTATTGCCCTAGGGGACATGCCTTTCATAAAACCGGCAACCATCTCAAAATTAAAAGATGAACTATGTGCCTTGAGTGAAGGACAATTATTCGCGAGGCCGAGATTCAACAATAAAGAGGGAAATCCAGTGGGTATTTCCAAAAAATTACAAGATGAGCTGCTCAAATTAGAAGGAGATGAGGGTGCAAGAACACTCATCAAGCGCCATCGGAGCGCAGTAAGGCTGTTTGACGTGGAAGACGCAGGCATCCTCAGGGACGTGGACACCCCAGAGGACTTAAAAGCAGCGGACTAATTTAACGGTACGTACCATCCCAAGGGCCTGGTATTAGTGTAGCGTCCAATCGATCCTCACTGGGAATGGGGCGGTTTAAAGAAAATATATTCTCAGCAGATAATCGACCGTAATCCATGTAACCCATCCGAGCGATCAATTGGGCTTTCGCAGAATCAAACAAGCCATCTGAAATAAATTCATCATTGATGTAAACACCGACTACAAAACCAAGAATTAGTTTGTAATCCGAATCAGCGTTGTCATCGATCGATTTCGGAATCGGCAATACCTGCCAAAGTCTACATTCCAGCGAAGCGGGGCTGGCCGCAACACGTGGTGGCTTTACCGAACTCGATGGAGCAGATTCCAATTTAGCCAACCGAAATTCATCG
The DNA here is from genome assembly GCA_038147395.1 of Candidatus Eutrophovita brisbanensis. GTDB lineage: Bacteria > Pseudomonadota > Gammaproteobacteria > Burkholderiales > Eutrophovitaceae > Eutrophovita > Eutrophovita brisbanensis. Next base: position 1,587,245 of record JAYQTM010000001.1, read on the forward strand.
ACACTTTTGTCCACGAAAGCAGAACTCATATTCATTGCTTGATGCAAATCGTACGTCGCCATCGAACACACAAATTCTCCGTTGCTTTCGATGTTGGTAAGAGTGTCTTTCCTCTGGTTTGAGGCAATCATTACCATCGGCGGTACATCACTGACTGCATTAAAAAAACTGTACGGCGCTAAATTAACCACACCATCATTAGAGACTGTTGATACCCAGCCGATCGGACGCGGTGAGACAATCGCCTTGAAAGGATCGTGAGGCAACCCGTGGTTATTCGTTTTTGTGTCGTAAAACACCGTCGATTCCTCCGTCTCGCTACTCAATCGCTTTTACAATGTCCTCAACGACCTTCTTAGCATCCCCGAATACCATCATTGATTTATCCATATAAAAAAGCTCGTTATCAAGGCCAGCATAACCCGCTGCCATTGAACGCTTGTTAATAATGACATTTCTAGCTTTGTGTGCCTCGAGGATCGGCATTCCATAAATTGGACTGCCAGGCGTTCTCGCAGCAGGATTCACTACATCGTTGGCTCCGAGCACGAAAACAACATCCGTTTGACCAAATTCACTGTTGATGTCTTCCATCTCGAACACCTGATCGTAGGGAACCTCAGCCTCTGCTAACAACACGTTCATGTGACCAGGCATACGGCCAGCAACAGGATGAATCGCGTATTTCACATCGATACCCTTCGCGAGAAGCTTCTCAGCCATTTCCTTGACCGCATGTTGAGCTCTCGCGACCGCCAAACCGTAACCCGGCACAATGACAACAGAATCTGAGTTACCCAACAAGAAAGCCACATCATCAGCACTACCGGACTTGACAGGACGCGCCTCAGCCGATGCGGCTTGCGCTCCCTCCTCAGCTCCAAATCCTCCGAGAATCACACTGAAAAACGAACGATTCATCGCTTTACACATGATGTACGACAGAATCGCACCGGATGAACCAACCAATGATCCTGCAATAATCAGCATCGAGTTATTAAGAGAAAAACCAATTCCCGCAGCAGCCCATCCGGAATAGCTATTGAGCATCGAGACAACCACTGGCATATCTGCGCCACCGATTGGGATGATAATAAGAACGCCCAACACAAACGCGATAGCCAGCATCACCAAGAAAGGCAGCCACTGCTGAGTCACAAAAAACCAAACACCGCACGCGACCATCACCAAAGCCAACAGCAGATTAATTATGTGCTGTCCCTTAAAGACTATCGGTGCCCCTTGAAATATTCGTAATTGATACTTTCCGGATAACTTACCAAAAGCAATTACTGACCCTGAAAACGTGATCGCGCCCACAAAGGTTCCAACGAAGAGCTCAAACCGATTACCTTTGGGAATTAATCCGTCGATCAAATCGATACCAAGTGCTGCTGGTTCAGCGATTGCCGCAATCGCAATAAAAACTGCAGACATCCCAATCATCGAATGCATGAACGCAACCAACTCAGGCATCTTTGTCATTTCTACACGCTTAGCCATGATCGCGCCGATACCGCCACCGATGACAATCCCCGCGAGAACTTTGGATAGACCAGAGACGGCAGATACATCGCTGAGTTTTACAATGAGTGCAATAGTCGTTAAAACAGCAATCAACATGCCGACCATTCCAAATGCATTCCCCATCCGAGATGTGTTGGGATGAGACAATCCTTTTAGCGCTTGTATGAAACAAATAGACGCGACGAGGTACAAGAGAACAACAAAGTTCATACTCATCTCTCTTCTCCCTCTGCCACTTTCTTAGGCTTTTTCTTGAACATCTCAAGCATGCGTCTTGTGACGAGAAACCCGCCAAATACGTTGACCGAGGCCAGTGCCACCGCAGCGACCCCCATGACTTGGCCTAAAGTCGTCTCAGTCAGCGCTGCTGCGAGCATTGCACCAACAATGACGATGGCTGAAATCGCATTGGTCACGGACATTAGTGGCGTATGCAACGCAGGGGTCACATTCCAAACAACGTGATACCCAACATATATCGCCAAAACAAAGATAATCAAATTGATGATTGTGGGACTGATCAACTCCATCATGAAGCTCCTGAGTTAACTGTTTTTGGATGAGACGTCAGCAACGTACCGGAGACGACCTCATCCTCGAGATTGAGATCAAACTTACCCGTGTCCTTGTTCACAACTAAGGCGAGGAAGTTATATAAATTTCTCGCATATAGCGCACTTGCGTCTGTAGCAACCGTCGAGGGTATATTTGCAACGCCGATTAACGTCACGCCGTGCACCTCGGTAATCTCATTGAGTTTGGTAAGCGGACAATTACCACCCTGTTCCACAGCCATATCAACGATGACCGACCCCGGCTTCATCGCCTCTACCATCTCCTCGGTGACAAGCACGGGCGCAGGCCTTCCTGGGATTAAGGCAGTCGTGATCACCATATCCGCCTGCTTCAAACGCTCTGCAATCAACTCAGCCTGCCGGCGTTTGTAATCTTCACCCATCTCCTTCGCGTAGCCGCCCTCACCTTTCGCAAGCTCCTTCTCCTCTTCTGTCAAAGGAACCTCAATAAATTTTGCACCCAACGATTCCACTTGCTCTTTGGTCTCCGGACGAACATCCGTCGCCTCTACTACCGCGCCTAAACGTTTAGCGGTTGCAATTGCTTGCAAACCCGCAACACCAACCCCCATAACCACAACACGCGCAGCCTTGACCGTACCCGCTGCGGTCATCAGCATGGGCATTAATTTTTTATAGGCGTTCGCGGCAAGTAAAACCGCCTTATAGCCCGCAAGATTTGCCTGAGACGATAAGACATCCATTGATTGTGCTCGAGAGATTCGCGGAAGCTTCTCCATCGAAAAACCTACGACACCTTTCTGGTTAAGTCTCTTGGTTAAATTTTCGTCATACGGCCTCAAGAGACCGATAAGAATCTTTCCTGATTCGAGCATATCCAATTCAGCGTCTGTGGGCGCCTGAACCTTCATAATTAGCTCAGCCCCCTCAAAGACCTCCTTGGCAGTTGCGAGAATAGTTGCCCCCGAGGATGAAAAATCATCGTCGGAGAAACAAGAGGATATCCCGGCACCACTCTCGACGAAGACTTTGTGGCCATCTTTTACGAGTTTTTTAACAATTTCAGGAGAACATGCGATACGGTTTTCACCGCTCGCGATCTCTTTTGGAATTCCGATCAGCATTACTAAGCACCCTTCCGTGTATTCATTTGGGTAATATTGAGTTACGAATGAGTTTTGGACTTCACCCTCTGAGTGGGTTAGAACTGTAATTCGTCCACGTGATGAACTCGGGATTTTACATTAAGGCGAGCATGAATACGCAATTTGCACCTCGGCAACCTCTAACATGACAACCATCAGGCTGCTGCCAGACACCTTGATTAGCCAGATTGCCGCCGGCGAAGTTGTCGAGCGACCCGCATCTGTCTTGAAAGAGTTATTAGAAAACAGCATCGATTCAGGAGCATCTGAGATAGACATCTTCATCAGCCAAGGTGGAGCCGAAAATATACGAGTCACCGACAATGGCCGAGGCATTCCAAAGGAGGAATTGAAGTTAGCCATTTCAAGACACGCGACAAGTAAAATCAATGACTTAACAGACCTTGAGGAGATAAACACACTCGGATTCAGGGGGGAAGCGCTCGCATCAATCGCTTCCGTATCTCAATTCACGCTGGCCAGCAAGCATGAGTCAGATAAACACGCGTGGTCGGTCAGCGTAGACGGCGGCATAGTCAGAGACACAAAACCTTCGTCGCTTCCACAGGGAACAACGGTCGAGGTTAAAAACCTTTATTACAACACCCCTGCAAGAAGGAAGTTCCTAAAATCGGCTAATACCGAGTACGGCCACTGTGCTGAATTGTTCAAACAAGTTGCACTTGCGTACCCCAGGGTGAGTCTATCAATCAGTCACAACGAAAAATTGCGTCAAAAGGTGGCCGCGCACGATACGGAACAACGAATTAAAGAGGTACTTCAAAACTCTCTTACTCAATCGGGAATTTGGGTAGAGGAGGGCCAAGAGGATCTTTCCCTCTCCGGTATTATTCAAACACCTGCATACGATAACAGTAACCGAGAATCCCAGTATTTCTACGTGAATGGTCGGTTTGTCAGAGACCGTGTCGTCTCGCATGCAATCCGTCAGGCGTTTAATGACGTGCTGCATCATGGCAAAGGAATCTCGTACGTTCTATTCATGAGTATAGCCCCCTCTATGGTGGATGTTAATGTCCATCCAAGGAAAACTGAGGTACGGTTCAGAGAGTCTCAAGCTGTCCATCAATTTATTTTTCATGCATTAGAAAAAAACCTCGCATCGAAAGAGAAATCGACATCAAATCCAACGCATAGTTTCTTCCAAGAACCTGTCAGGAAAAATTGGCAACCACCGAGAGCAATCCAATCAAACATCAATCTGACGAGCGTATTCGACTCAACCAAACCCGCAAATTCTTTTTCGACACCGAGTGCATCGACTCTTACGGAATCGACCTCCGAGACATCAGACAATACCGAAGCGAGAGACATCAGCGACTGGTCGGAGCAGGCCGAAGAGCTCTCCATTTCTAATCCACTGGGGTTCGCTATCGGCCAGCTAAGTGGCGCTTACATTCTTGCGCAGAATCATCTTGGACTCATCATCGTGGATATGCACGCCGCGCATGAACGCGTTGTGTACGAGCAACTGAAAATTGGTTTAGAACAACACACCATATCGAAACAATCTTTGTTGCTGCCAATCAACATCAAACTCTCCGCGCCTCAAATCTCGATACTCGAAGAGAACACTGAGACAATCAACTCACTAGGGTTCGAGTTCACTGTCTCTGGCGAGGAAAGTGTCGCGCTTAGAGCAGCACCAACGCTCTTCGAGGTGGAAAACATCCCACGACTCCTCACCGATATCATCAAAGACATCGAAGAGTTCGGAGGAACGCGCGTAATCACGGAGCATCGAGATCAGATTTTAGCGACCATGGCCTGCCATTCCGCGATTAGAGCGAATAGAAAGTTAACGCTTGTGGAGATGAACGCGGTATTACGTGAGATGGAGAGAACAGAGCGATCAGACCAATGTAACCATGGGCGACCAACGTGGTTCCAAATCACGAATCAAGAACTAGACCAGCGCTTTATGCGCGGAAAATAATCAATACTCGAGATTCGAGTGAATCACGCTGTGCAATCAAAACCACCACTTATTCTCTGCATCACAGGGCCGACAGCCACTGGGAAAACTGAGTTATGTGTTCGTTTGTCAAAAAATTTCCCACTCGAAGTTATCAGCATGGATTCAGCGCTTGTCTATCGACACATGAATATCGGAACTGCGAAACCGACAACTGATGAACTTGCCTCTTGCCAGCATCATTTAATCGACATCATTGATCCTGTTGACCACTACTCGGCCGCCAGGTTTAAGACAGACGCTGAGCGCCTTGTATTCGAGATTGTAGATAGAGGGAATATGCCGGTCATACTTGGTGGAACTATGATGTACTACAACGCCTTGGTTAACGGTCTCGATCAACTCCCGTCACGAGACGACAAAATCAGAGAACAATTAGATAGCGAAGCCAGCCTCTCGGGGTGGCCAACGCTTCACGAGAAACTGAGTCGCATCGATCCTGATACAGCGAGCCGCCTCAATCCAAATGATGCACAACGTATCCAACGAGCACTCGAGGTTTTTTACATCACGGGAGAAACTATGAGTTCGCTCCTCGAAAAAAATAAACAGAAAGCTAAAACGCTCCAGACTCTCGACATTGCACTGATTCCCGACGATCGCACCCTTCTTCATAAGAGGATTGAAGAGCGATTCGCCAAAATGCTTGCAGCAGGACTGGTTGATGAGCTGGACCGCTTGCGCCGAACATGGGAACTCAATGAAAACATGCCATCAATGCGTTGCGTGGGTTACAGACAGGCTTGGAGTTACCTGGAGGGCCGCATTGATAAGAGAATGCTCCATGAACAAGGAGTGGCCGCAACGCGGCAACTCGCAAAGAGACAATTAACTTGGTTACGAAGCTTACAGATCAAACATCAGTTTGATCCATTTGACGAGAAGATGGAGCAAATCGTCTCGTCGCTGATATCAAAACACTTAACTTAGCTTGGGATTTGTTGAGGTGACTTTCGTGGTTAGCTCACCTTTTTTGAGTGTGACCGTTAGGTCTGTCCCCTTCGAGACACTCGCGCTATCAATTACCAAATGGCCCGATGCGTCCCTCACAATACTGTACCCACGAGATAAAACCTGTTGGGGGTCCAAATGCGTAAGATTTAACTTAAGGCCTGAGACGCGAGCATTAAACCGCTGGAATCGATGAACCATTTGACGCTTCAAAACGGTTCTCTGTACGTTAACGTGCTTTTCCAATACGTCAGTGTCTAGTAAGGAATTTCTAAGGAGTAAGACCCCTTTTTGCAGTTCTCGAGACCGGTGCACTAACAATCTCTCGAACACACGTTGTAACTTGGACTTCAGCTCAGCAAGCCGATTGATTTGATCGCGATTGTGCTTTTCGGGGTGAACGATGCGGCGTTGCGCATAATCCAGTCGTTGTTGGAGTGTGTTAAGTCGCGCCTCTAACTTGCGGGACGATGATGCGCGCATAGTCTCGAGTTTTCCCTGTACCTCTCGCCTCGAGTATACCGATGCAACCGCGGCGGCCGTTGGTGTTGGGGCCCTCATATCCGCGACAAAATCAACGAGAGTGAAATCTGTCTCGTGTCCAACACCGGAAATCACGGGAATATCACTTGAGTGGACTGCACGCACCAACTCTTCAGAATTAAATTCGAACAAATCTTCAAAGCTACCTCCGCCACGACACACGATCAAAGTATCAACCTCTCGCCTCGAATTTGCCAGTGATACCGAGGCTGCAAGTTGCCGCCCTGCCCCCTCACCCTGTACCGGAGAGGGATAAATCACGACATCAACATTTGGTGCCCTAGTCTCCAATGTCGTTAGCACATCCTTCAGCGCAGCCGCGTCTTTTGATGTAACAATCCCAATTCGCCTTGGGAATAGTGGGATATCACTCTTGAAGGCATCGTCAAAAAATCCCTCCTCAGTGAATTTTTTCTTTCTCGCCTCAAAAATCTCAAATAATTCTCCAACCCCAGAGCGCCTTGCCGTCATGACGATTAACTGAAACTCGCCTCGCTTTTCGAATATCGTCGGAGAAGCGAGCACTTCAATTTCCTGTCCATTTTCAAATTTGAAGTCGATTCCAGACGCTCTGGATCGAAAAAACGCACAGCGCACTTGGCTGGTCTTGTCCTTAAGAGTGAAATAGCTGTGTCCCGATGCGGCAAGAACAAAGTTCGAGATCTCACCTTTTACCCAGACGCTTGGGAAACCGGATTCAACGGTAGCCTTAACTGATTTGACAAGTTCGGATACCGAAAGGGTATTCGATTGATTATAAAAATCGTTCATAACTCACGAAATATTTTGCACGATCGATCAAAAAAGAAAAATCTGATTTAAATCAACAGACAATGAATTTGATCCAAACAGCGTCAAATATTGACATGACTGCTTGTTTTATGTTTGCAATAATCCACATCTGTAATATTCATGTAAAAAAATCTTTAAAAACACATGGTTAGCGAATAGTCTCGCGTAAACTATTGTTTTAACTGTTTTTTTTCTTTCACGCCCCCTTGATAATAAGATCACCCAACCACGCTATCAGGATTTTTTCCCAACCGGCGTTTTTTTACCCACACACTTATCCACATCTACAGCGAATTCGCGTACTACCTAGCCTATCAGCTGTATTTGATGTCGGAGTCAGCTAAGATTAAACTCCCGTGACCTGATCTGCCTGACCGATCAACAACACTGAAAGTGACAAAGGAAAAAAGTGATTGAGATAATTAAAGCTGCCGGCTGGCCCATTTGGCCCATCATACTCTGCTCCGTACTTGCCGTTGCGATCATCGCAGAGAGGTTTTACACCCTTCGCCGACAAGCCATTGTGCCCAGGGGGCTTCTTGAAGAAACTGTTCGCCGGATCCGAGAAAATGGCGTGACAGCGGAGCTCATCAACCGCACAGAGCAATCCTCACCGCTGGGCCGGGTATTTGTTGCTGGTTTAAAAAATCTCGAAAACTCGAAAGATGCCATGAGAGAGGCGATTGAAGAAGCCGGGTTAGAAATAGCGCAAGAGATGGACAGATACCTGACAACACTCGGTACCATCGCGACAATGGCACCTTTATTAGGCCTGCTAGGGACCATCATCGGTATGATTGAAATCTTCGGAGCCTCTACACCAACTGGAGTCACGGACCCCGCTCAACTAGCGCACGGCATCTCAATTGCACTCTACAACGCGGCTTTCGGAATCATCGTAGCTGTTCCTGCACTCGTCTTCTATCGTCATTTCCGCTCTACGGTTGACTCTTTGATTGTCCAAATGGAAATTCAGGCCGTGAAACTCGTCGAGATAACACACAACCAACGAGCGGATTGAGGCTACTCAAATGAATTTCAGAAGAACATCCTTTCGTGAAGAGCCGGATATTAATCTGGTCCCCTTCATAGACATTCTCATCGTCATCGTGATTTTTCTCGCAGTCACAACGACCTACTCAAAGTACGCTGAATTAAAAATCAACCTACCCGTTGCCGACGCCAACTCAGTTGACCAACCCATAGAAAAATTAGAAGTGTCCATATCTCAAACGGGTCAGTATTTCATCAATGGGCGTGAGGTCGTCATGGAAGGCCCTTCTCAATTTGCGAATACTTTAAAGCAAATTGCCGGAGATAACGCTGACCCCGTCATCATCATCAGCGCAGACTCGCAAGCCGCCCACCAATCAGTCATTCATACGATGGAGGCGGCAAGGCTCGCGGGGTATGGTCGCATCACGTTTACAACTCAAAAAGAGTAATTCAATATTCTTCGTAAAAATTAAAAGCAGACCAGAAGGATCCAATGCCTAAATTCTGGAGCAGTATGAACGTCATTGCTTTTTCGCTGCTTCCGCTCGCGCTCGTATACAAATTTGTCACTGCAACACGACGCCTACTTTTTCGATTCCATTTTTTACGAGCACAAAGACTCCCAGTTCCAATCATTGTCGTTGGTAACATCACGACCGGTGGAACAGGAAAAACACCAGTCGTTATATCTCTTGCCAATAAATTAAAAAATGCTGGATTTACGCCAGGCATCATTAGCCGAGGTTACCGAGGAGAAGGCAAAAACAGGGAGGTAAATCAAAACAGCGTCGCCACCGAAGTAGGTGATGAACCTATCCTGATCTACAAGAAAACTGATTGCCCAGTTTGGGTGGGAAAAAATCGACCGGATATTGCCAGCGCTTTAATTACAAAGTATCCGAAGGTTAACGTACTGATATCCGATGACGGCCTACAACATTACTGGCTAGCCAGAGATTTTGAGATCTGTGTCGTAGACGGCGCGCGATTATTTGGTAACACACTCCCTATACCCTCTGGCCCGATGAGAGAGTCGCTGTCTCGACTATCCACTTGCGACCTCGTCGTGATTAATGGCAATCAGCGCTTGGACGTCACTACTGCAACAGTTCAAATGAATCCGAGAGGAACACTGCTCTACTCACTAACGGACCAAACAATCAAGCGTGAGCCACGAGACCTTGAAAATCAAAAAGTCACAGCTGTAGCGGCAATAGGTAATCCTGATCGATTTTTTGATCAGCTGGCCTCTTTAGGGATCAACGCGGAAAAAATGGCATTCCCAGATCATCACCACTACACCCGTCATGAGATCGAAAATATCGAGAACGATACCATCGTGATGACTGAAAAAGATGCAGTAAAATTTCCTAAAGTTGATACAAAAACATGTTGGGTACTGCCAGTAGATGCCGAATTCAGTCAGGACCCGTTGAACTTTATTTTTCAAAAATTAGGACCCACACTTGGACAAAAAACTACTTGACATACTCGTATGCCCAGTTTGTAAGGGTGAATTAACCTACGAGAAAAAAAACGAAGAACTGGTTTGTGACCGATGTCGTCTCGCCTATCCAATAAGGGACGGAATCCCTATCATGCTTCAGGAAGAAGCTCGCGATTTGGATAATTAATTTAGAAATTCAGCATAAACAATGACGTTCAAAGTCGTAATTCCAGCACGTTACGAATCAAGCCGATTTCCTGGAAAACTTTTAGCCAAACTAGGTGATAAGCCTGTGGTCTGTTACGCGGTCGAGGCGGCAAGGCTCTCTGGGGCAGAAGAAATCATTGTTGCGACTGATGACCAACGTATTGCAGACGCGGTGATTAAAACCGGCTGCGAGGTCCTCATGACTGAAAAAACACACGAGAATGGGACAGAACGACTGGTCGAAGTGTGCAATCGTGCTAATTGGCAGGAAGAGACCGTCGTGGTTAACTTACAAGCGGACGAACCTTTTGTCCCGCCTAATCTGATTTCAACCATTGCTCAGTCTCTGGAAGGAAACCGTTCAGCCTCAGTGGCGACCGCCTGCTTTCCGATCCATTCTCGGAACGAAATCTTTGACCCGAATCTGGTTAAAGTAGTACTTGACCACGAGCGAAACGCCCTCTATTTCTCCAGGGCACCAATACCCTGGATCAGAGATATCTATCCCAAGGGTACGGATTCAAATAGAGAAGTTGCCTTGGGCCATGGGCACATTGGAATCTATGGCTATCGAGTTAGATTCCTGAAAAGATACGCCGAATTACCGATTAGCCCACTGGAACAAAATGAAAAACTAGAGCAATTACGAGTATTACAGTCGGGAGAGCGTATTCTTGTCGTCCAAACCGATACCCCGCCGGCACCTGGCATTGACACGCCTGAGGACCTCGAGCGCGCCCAGGAACATATCAGCGGGTTATAATCGGACGCTTTGCAAGAAACGATAAAAACTTAAGGCCTTCAGCCTTGACAAGCCTTTCTGATGCGGGTGGCCGCTCAGAGCGGCATCAAATATAAGGAAAATTCAACGTGCGATTAATATTGCTTGGACCTCCAGGCGCTGGGAAAGGAACCCAGGCTGCTTACATCATGGAAAAATATAATATCCCGCAGATTTCAACGGGAGATATGTTACGAGCAGCTGTGAAAGCGGGCAGCGAACTTGGACGGCAAGCCAAAAGTTTTATGGACTCGGGTGGGCTTGTTCCCGATGATGTCATTATCGGGTTAGTAAAAGAGCGGATTCAGGAAAACGATTGTAAAAACGGTTTTTTATTTGATGGTTTTCCTCGGACAATCCCCCAGGCAGACGCGTTGCGTGAGGCCGGTGTCGAGATTGATTTCGTTGTAGAGATAGACGTGGATGACGAAGAAATCATCAAAAGGCTATCTGGACGACGAGTCCACCCTGACTCTGGAAGGACATATCATATTGACTTCAATCCACCAAAAACCGCCGGAATCGACGATGTGACTGGCGAACCGCTGATCCAGCGTGATGACGATAAAGAGGACACGATAAAAAAACGTCTCGAGGTTTACCACGAACAAACCGAGCTTTTGGTTGAGTATTACTCAACGCAAGCGCAAAACGGTTCGAACACGTCACCGAAGTACGTCAAAGTATCGGGAGTTGGATCACTGGATGCAATTAAAGAAAAAATATTTGATGCGTTGGTTTGACGCTCGCGGTTTAGCATCCGCATTGAATTTCTTAACTCACCCAGAGGGAATATGAACAAACTACCAAATGCCTTCTACGCCCAGTCAGGCGGCGTAACTGCAGTGATCAACGCGTCAGCCTCTGGTGTGATTGAGGCTGTCCGAAAAAATAAGAATAAAATTGGCAAGCTTTACGCGGGTAGGAACGGAATCATCGGCGCACTGACAGAAGATCTTATAGACACCACCAAAGAATCTACAGCTGCGATTGCCGCCTTGAAACATACTCCGGCGGGAGCGTTTGGATCGTGTCGTTACAAACTGAAATCCTTAGAGGAAAATCGCAAGGAATACGAAAGACTCATAGAGGTATTTAAAGCGCACAACATAGGGTATTTTTTTTACAACGGAGGGGGCGATTCAGCCGATACATGTCTGAAAGTGTCCCAAATTTCAAAGTCCCTAGGTTACCCAATACAAGCGATTCACATACCGAAAACGGTCGACAATGATCTACCAATAACCGACTGCTGTCCCGGTTTTGGCTCTGTCGCAAAATACATTGCCGTATCGACAAAGGAGGCTAGCTTAGATGTTGCGTCGATGTCCAAAACCTCTACCAAGGTATTTATCCTAGAAGTGATGGGCCGACACGCGGGCTGGATTGCAGCCGCGGGAGGACTGGCTTCGACAGAGACATCTCCGCTACCAATTGTCATTCTTTTCCCAGAAATCGTCTTCAATCGAAAGAAATTCGTCAAAAAAGTACGCGAAGCGGTCAATAAATTTGGGTTTTGCTCCATCGTAGTGTCAGAGGGGGTTAAAGGAGCTGACGGGAAGTTTTTATCTGACCAAGGATTGACTGATGCTTTTGGACATGCGCAGCTGGGTGGCGTCGCGCCTGTCGTCGCAAACATCATAAAAGAAGACCTGGGATTAAAGTATCACTGGAGCGTTGCAGACTATCTTCAAAGAGCAGCGCGTCACATTGCTTCGCAAACGGACGTCGATCAAGCATACGCTTTGGGGAGAGCTGGCGTTGAATTAGCGCTTGACGGGCAAAATGCAGTCATGCCGATAGTTAAACGTCTATCCGACAAGCCGTACAAGTGGAAGATTGGTTCAGCAGCATTATCGAGAGTTGCAAACGTTGAGAAAAAAATGCCCAAACGCTTCATATCCGGCGACGGTTTTGGCATCACGAGCAGCTGTCGTCGATATTTAGAACCCCTAATCAAAGGCGAATCTTATCCACCTTATGAGTCGGGGCTGCCTAAATATGTGATTCTCAAGAATAAATCGGTCCCAAAAAAATTAAAAACGACTTTCAAAGTCTGAATTTATCGTCGAAAACCTGAAGTAATGTGCTATTTCAGGTACAATCGCGCGCTGCAGAAACTGGTGAGGTGTGTGCTCGAAGTACTCGCTACACCACCGAACCTTAAACTTTAGGGCCCTTGGCCGACCCTCTTCGGTCAACAATTTACAACAATAGGGGGGACATTAATGTCTTCAGGTCTGTTAATTGCGATTGCTTGCTCGATTGTTGCGATCATCTATGGCGCACTCTCGATTCAGTGGATTCTTCGCCAGCCAGCGGGTAACAGCCGCATGCAGGAAATTGCCTCGGCGATTCAACAAGGTGCGCAAGCATACTTAAACCGTCAGTACTACACGATCTCCATTGTGGGTGTGGTTCTATTTGTAGCGCTCGGTTTTGCTCTAGATTGGTATAGCGCCATTGGCTTCGTTGTGGGAGCAGTGTTATCAGGAGCAGCCGGATATATTGGTATGTTCATCTCCGTTCGTGCGAATGTCAGAACGGCAGAAGCAGCAAATAAAGGTATCAACGCTGCACTTGATGTGGCATTCAGGGGCGGTGCAATTACAGGCATGTTGGTTGTAGGTCTTGGATTGTTGGGCGTTGCAGGGTATTACGCGGTCGCGATGCACCTAACTGCTGATTTAGATAAAGCCCTTCATGCGTTGGTTGGCCTAGCATTTGGTGGCTCTCTCATCTCCATTTTTGCAAGACTCGGTGGCGGTATTTTCACTAAAGGTGCTGATGTCGGAGCTGACTTAGTCGGTAAGGTAGAAGCTGGGATTCCCGAGGACGATCCCCGTAACCCCGCAGTGATCGCGGATAACGTGGGAGATAACGTCGGAGACTGTGCTGGCATGGCTGCTGACCTCTTCGAGACATACGCTGTGACAATCGTCGCCACAATGCTCCTAGGTGGGCTGATGATGAGTGAAGCTGGTGAGAGCGCGGTGATTTACCCGCTGGTTCTTGGTGGTGCTTCTATCATTGCGTCGATTATCGGAACATATTTCGTTAAGGCCCCAGCGGGTGGAAAAATCATGACTGCCCTTTATAAAGGCGTCATCGTATCAGGCGTCATTGCCGCGATTGCCTTTTACTTCATCACAGACTGGATTATGGGCGCAGGATCAACGAATCTTTTCTATGCCTCATTGGTCGGTCTTGTGCTGACGGGTCTTATGGTTGTAATCACTGAGTACTACACCTCGACTGAATACAAGCCAGTACAACACGTCGCGGCTGCATCTCAAACGGGTGACGCGACAAACATCATTGCTGGACTGGGAATCTCAATGAAATCAACTGCCCTACCTGTGCTAGCAGTTTGTGCGGCAATTTGGGCGTCTTACTCTCTCGCAGGCCTATACGGCATTGCGATTGCAGCCACTGCGATGCTATCGATGACAGGAATGGTCGTTGCTTTAGATGCATATGGTCCAATTACTGATAACGCAGGCGGTATCGCCGAGATGGCCGAACTACCATCCGAGATTCGAGACATCACAGATCCTCTCGATGCTGTTGGTAATACAACGAAGGCGGTTACGAAAGGTTACGCGATTGGCTCAGCAGGACTCGCAGCATTGGTCCTTTTTGCCGACTACACGCACAACCTCGAGGCGGCCGGCAAACTTGTTGAATTCTCGTTATCTGATCCCGCAGTTATTATCGGCCTCTTCATCGGCGGTCTGGTTCCATACTTATTCGGTGCTATGGCAATGGAAGCTGTCGGACGCGCAGCTGGATCGGTTGTGAATGAGGTTCGCCGTCAATTCCGAGAAATTCCAGGAATCATGGACGGAACCGGTAAGCCAGATTACTCAAAAGCCGTGGATATGTTAACAAAAGCTGCCATCAAAGAAATGATGGTCCCTTCACTACTGCCCGTGTTAATGCCTATCGTTGTCGCTTTCGGCATGAACTGGTTAATGGGCCCTGGTGCTGGTATCAAAGCTCTTGGCGGGCTCTTGATCGGCACAATCGTCACTGGTCTATTCGTAGCAATCTCTATGACCACTGGTGGGGGCGCCTGGGATAACGCCAAAAAGCATATCGAAGATGGACATTTTGGTGGAAAAGGTTCTGAAGCACACAAAGCATCGGTAACCGGAGACACTGTTGGAGATCCATACAAAGATACGGCTGGCCCTGCAGTTAACCCTCTAATCAAAATTATCAATATCGTTGCACTTCTTCTAGTGCCTCTTCTATAAGAGTTAGATAATTGATTAAAAAAGGCTCTACATCGTAGAGCCTTTTTTATTTTTATCCACTCAAGAGCTTTGTTTTTTTGATTGTTTGATACCAGCCGTCACTGCAAGGCGCATCGCCTGCTCTCGAGGCATATCAATAAACGTCAATCTGGATCTCGGTACATAAACCGTATACCCCCCAATTTGATAACTCATTGGCAGATACACTGCGACCGAATCAGTGGACACCATATTTTCAGGCATATCGGAAAATTCATCACGAGTGACAAACCCTAAAACTCGAACATCGAGATGAGGAAAATCAACCATCACCACCTGAAAGCTCTCTCCCCCATTTTCTCCAGCGAATAAACCAAAAAACTCTTTGAGTGCGCTGTAAATTGTTTTAACGAGCGGGACTTTTAGAAATAGCTTTTCCGTTAAATTAAATACACTGCGGATTAAATATGCCCGCATCAGTATCCCAATAGCGAAGACAACGCCACATCCGACCAGCAATCCCATCCCTGTGACATACACCCCATCAGGAAGCAACGTTTTAAGCGGGTCACCCATCAGAGCCTCTGCACTGGAAAATAACCAAACCAACAGGTAAATAGTCGCCAAGACGGGAAGCACTGTAAACAAGCCAGTAAGAAAAATTCTGCTCAAGAAATTCAACACAAATTTACCTCTCCGTTTATATAAAGCGTTAACAAAATACAAATCACAGATGGTTCAGAAACTTATGGCCTGACTACCAAATGAATTAGCCAAAAGCGCGCTGACCTCGTCTGCACGCGGTAACGCATTAGTACCACCATACCCTTCACACGTCAGTGCTGCCGCAGCGCTCGCATATCGAAGCGCTGCCTGAATATCAACATGTCGACAAAGAGCGCACATTAAAGCGCCTGCGAAGCAATCTCCAGCACCAGTCGCATCTTTTAAATCAATATTGAAAGCTCGCGTACTGAATGACGTGAATGAGTCTGCATACACCGAACCCTCATCGCCTTTTTTTAAGATGGCAGACCTTGCACCAGCACCTAGCGCCCAGGAAAGTATTTTTTCAGCGTTGCGCGTACCGATTAAATACTCGGCATCCTCTTCAGACAAAAGAAAGTAGTTAACGTTGGGTAAAAGTTTTTCAATCGACAATCTGAAATCGCTATTCCTGATGATACTCGGACGAACATTCGCATCTAAAACGATATGCCCCCCAGCCTGGCTTACCACTTTCATTGCAGAGCCAACGGAGTCAAACATACTCTCACTGATTGCGAGCGATATGCCAGAGCTATGAAAAAACCGCGTAGTCTTTAATAGATCTAACGGGAGATCACGAGGCTCATAACTTGCAGCAGCCGATTGATTACGATAGTAATCAAAGTGATGGCCACGTTCGTCATGATGAATGAAATATACTCCAGTCCTGCGATCTGCCACTATCGATATAAATTCGTCGGAGATACCCTCATCTCTAATAAAACATCGAATATCATCAGCAAAAGAATCAGATCCAAGTTTCGTCAAATAAGCGACAGAACCGCCAAGCCTTGCAGCAGCGACAACGCAATTTAGGGTGTCTCCACTTATACCTTTTAGGTACGACCGTCGATTTCTCCGGATTGTGAGAACTCAACCATCGGCTCCCCAAGGGACACAATATCAATAGTCATGTTCTTCTATTCACTTAACTTTCTTATCAAGGCGCTCAGCGTCAAAACCATTCAAAGAAATTGTCGAACGTACTGAAGAATCTTTTGCTCATTTTCGATGGAAGGCTCTAATCCACCAAACAGAGCGGAGCCGATCCCGACCAACGCTGCCCCAGACTCCAAGTATTGTCGATAGTTACTTAAGGTGATTCCTCCAGTAGGACACAAGTTGATGTCGTTAAATACTGACTTGAGGGCTTTAATCATTTTTGCCCCTCCAACATCTGCTGGAAATACCTTGACAATATCCGCTCCGATTTTATGGGCCTTAAGTATCTCGGTTGGCGTAAAAGCACCCATCATGAGACCCTTGTCACCCAAACGAACAGACTCGGCTATTTCTTCGTTAACCATTGGCGACACGATATAATCCGCGCCAGCGGCGAGGCTTAACTCCGCCTGTTGCTTAGAGCACACCGTACCCGCTCCAATAAGCACTGAATCGTCGAAACGATCTCTCAAACGACCGATCAATTCGAAGGCGTTTGGCGTTGTTAGCGTGATCTCGATCGTACGAAATCCAGCAGATAGCAACAGCTCAGCAACAAACTGTGTTTGTTGTTCGCTTGAGAATCTCAATACCGGAATAACCGGACCCACGCTTTCTAAACGCATTATGTTTGATTCATATCGATTATTGGTCCGACATTATGTGCCAACGCGTCAGTCGGAGGCAATTGGAGTTTTTAACTTCAAACCCATCAAACAAATATCAGTAAAACCAAGTGACGGATTCACACTTCTAAATCGTGCACTGAACTCTGCTTGATCAATTTTAGATTACCCGTTTTTAACACCCGACCCGTTTCACTCGTTTCCTCTCGCGTAATTGAGGCAACATCACCTTGATAGAGAAGCTTACCGCCCAAATCCCCACCCTCAGGACCCAAATCAATTATCCAATCTGCACTTCTGATGACGTCAGTATTATGTTCGATCACGACTACCGTCGCCCCCGCATCCGCGAGTCGATTCATTGTTTCAATCAACTTCGCAACGTCCGCCATATGAAGACCAACGGTGGGCTCATCGAGAATAAATAAAGTTGTTTTATTTTGGGAGGAAATTCGACTCGTTAGATCAACATCCCGAAATCTTGAGAGCTCTGACACGAGTTTAATGCGCTGGGCTTCTCCTCCAGACAAGGTGCTGCTGTGCTGACCAAGAGTGAGATAACCAAGGCCAAGATCATCAAGGAGCTTTAGTTTGCGAGAAATCTTAGTATGCGCGCTAAAAATATGAATTGCTTTTGCGATACTCAAATTAAGCACATCAGAAATGGAATGCTCGTTGTACTTAATTTGAAGCGTCTCAGGACTAAATCGAGAACCATTACACACTTCACAAACGGATCGAACATCCGGCAAAAAATTCATCGCGATCTTTTGAACTCCCTGCCCTTCACATCCATCACACCTTCCTCCCGCTGTATTAAATGAGAATCGAGAGGCCCCATATCCTCGCACGCGAGCATCAGTTGTTGCCGCAAAAAGCTTACGAATGTCGTCCCAGATCCCGATGTATGTAGCGGGACATGAACGCGAGGTTTTTCCGATCGGCGACTGATCAACCTCGATCAATTGAGCCACTTTTTCAAGGCCGTCAATCCGCGAACAGTCTTCCAGTCTCAATAACTCCGTTTTCAACCTTCCCTTGTCAAGGAATGTCCGAGCATTGTTTCGCAAAACCCCTCTGATGAGGCTCGACTTGCCGCTTCCAGAAACCCCAGTAACCACAGTCAATCGACCTAATGGAATCTTTGCGTCAATTGACTGCAAATTGTTTCGGCTAGCCCCATTAATTGAAATGTACTGCGTTTCGCTTGTCACTCGGCGTTTATCTGAAGGCCGGTACTCTACTGGGTTCAATAGATATTTACCCGTTATGGAGGCTGAGTTTTTTCTTATTTCATCGGGAGTTCCTCGAGCAATCACGTGCCCCCCCTCATATCCAGCCCCTGGCCCCATATCGATCACACAATCTGCGCGATTAATAGTCTCCTCATCATGCTCAACGACAATTAACGTATTACCTCTGTCTTGCAATCCCTTCAGAGTGCGAAGTAACACTTCATTATCTTTAGGATGTAATCCAATCGTTGGCTCATCGAGCACGTACACCGCTCCGGTGAGATTCGATCCAAGCTGAGCAGACAGTCTCATTCTTTGCGCCTCCCCACCAGAGAGCGTGGGAGCGGAACGATTTAACGACAGATACGAAAGACCGACTTGAGATAAGAAAGTCAAACGAGCTAAAACCTCATCAATAAGGTTACCCGCAACCGCTCGATCTCTCGAACTCAACTCTTCATTTAATAAGAGTTGATGTAACTGACCAATCGGCAAGCTGAGAAAATCCGATATCCCATACCCGTGCCAATAAACATGACGCGCATTGGCGTTAACCCGAAGACCGCTGCATTCCTTACAGACTTCTGTGAAAGATGGAGTTTGCTTGTGAGCGGACTCGGTTTCAAATTCAATTTCCTCTTTAAGATCCTTTACTCGTGTTGGAGATTGATATTCTACGTAGCCCGTTCCTCGACATGACTCACACCAACCGTACTTGGAATTAAAAGAAAATAATCGTGGATCTAATTCGTCATATGAACTCTCGCAAATCGGGCATGCGCGTTTTACGGAGAAATTATGCTGCTCAAAAATTCCTCCATTCATCAGTCTATCCAGAGGTGAGAGGACCGTAAAAAAACCATTTCCAAATTCGATCGCCTTCTGAACAATATGGTCCAATTCAACTCGTTGATCCGCTCTGATAATCCTATCCGCAACAGGCAGCTCGATCGTGTGTTCAACATATCGGTCAAGTTTTGGAAATTGATCAGTAGGCAAAAACTCACCATCAACGAGCAGGTATGGAAAACCTTTTTTTCGGAAATTTTCCGCAAGGTCTGCGTAAATTCCCTTGCGCGCACGAATGAGCGGCGCGAAAAAACCAATATGCACACCGTCATACTCTTGAAGAATACGGTCAACAATAATCTCAGGGTTTGCGCCTCGATACTGACATTACATGTAGGGCAGTATTGCTCCCCCAGTTTCGCGAGTAATAACCGTAAATAATGATACGTTTCGGTCACCGTTCCAACAGTGCTCTTGACGCCACCTCTACTGGTCCGTTGCTCTATCGCGATTGAGGGGGGGATACCATACACGGCATCCACATCAGGTTTTTTCCCAACCTGAATGAATTGCCTGGCATAAGCGTTTAATGACTCTAAATAACGCCTCTGACCTTCGCCGTAGACAATATCGAACGCGAGAGATGATTTTCCGCTGCCACTTAACCCCGAAATAATCGTCATTTTCCCATGGTCTATATCAACAGACACGTTTTGAAGATTATTTTCTCTAGCGTTGTTGATTGAAATAACGCTAGGAGTTTGCTCTCTCACCGATTCCGGAAGTTTCAGACCAGTGGGATGAGTTGCGGATAAACTCGCCTCGTAATCCTTCAGAGCTTGACCCGTCCATGATTCATCGATCGTCTTAATCTTCTCGGGGGAGCCTACCGCAACCACCTGACCTCCCAGATCTCCCCCATCAGGGCCCAAATCAATAATCCAATCGGATGCAGAAATGACATCGAGGTTGTGCTCTACCATCACGACCGTGGCACCGTAATTGACGAGGTGTCTTAATGAATTAAGAAGATTATTTGTGTCGGAAAAATGCAATCCCGTAGTGGGCTCATCGAGAAGAAATAACGTATTCTCGAGCGCGCGACTGGCTCCCTCTGCTATAAAACTGGCGAGTTTCAGTCGTTGCGCCTCGCCACCGGACAAAGTGGGAACCGGTTGCCCCAAACGCAAATAGCCTAAACCGACATCGACGAGTGGTTGTAACTTATTAATCAATTTCGGGAATGCTTCGAAACAATTAATTGCCTCAACCACGGTGAAATTCAAAACGTCATCGATATTGACTCGACCAAACTGATTTGTTTCGACCCAAATATCAAGAATGCTTGCTTGAAATCTTTTTCCTCCACAATCGCTGCAGCGAATGTAAACGTCAGATAAAAATTGCATCTCAACAAGTTCAAAACCACTACCCTGACAACTGTTACAGCGTCCCTTGCCAGAATTAAAACTAAAGTAGCCTTTATCGAATTTCTTCGCTCTCGCTTGGGGCGAATTAGCAAAAATTTGACGAATGACCTCTAATCCCCCCATATAACTAATCGGATTAGATCGAGACGATTTTCCTATCGGCTTTTGGTCAAAGAGAACGACGCGATTAAAAGAGTCAGCTCGCGTAAAGCTCCTTAAATGACGCTGATCGATCGGCTTTCCCGAGAGTTTCCTCGTGAGCTGTCCGTACAACGTGTCCTCTACCAGCGTAGATTTACCCGAACCAGAAACTCCAGTAATAGAAATCAAAAAACCAATTGGGATATCGACATCAATGTTTTTCAGATTGTGTCGCCTTGCTCCACGGATACCAAACCACTGAGCACTCCGTGAGACCACTTTCTTACGACCAGTATCAACTTTTTTATGGCCCAGGAGATATTCTGCCGTCACTCCAGCGTCAAGGGTCAAATGATCAATGGGGCCAAAGTACTCGATCTTGCCGCCGAGCTCCCCTGCTCCTGGACCAATGTCCAAAAGGTAAGAGGCAGCACGAATGATCTGTGGATCGTGCTCAACAACGACTAACGTGTTGCCATTATCACGTAATCTCTGAATCACTTTGATAATTCGACTCAAGTCTCTCGGGTGCAACCCAATCGACGGCTCGTCGAGTAAAAATAGTGTTTGCGTCAGTGATGCACCAAGAGCCGTCGCCAAATTTAGACGTTGTGTCTCTCCACCAGATAACGTTCGAGACTGCCGATCAAGCGTAAGATATCCGAGACCCACCTCCTCGAGAAAATTAAGCCTGGAGACCACTTGTTCGAACACGATTTCCATCGCATCTTCCGATCGATTTAGTAGCGATCGTTCGCGCAATTCTTCGATTATTTTTTTTAACTTACCGACAGGCAGTAGGTTCAAGTCATGTATCGAGTAGCCAGGAATCTTACTGGCTGCTCCATGAGTCCACTCAACACCCGGGTGAAGGAAGGCATCTTGATCATCTGAAAGGCGATTTCCGATCCTCCAGAACAACGCATCTGGCTTCAATCGACTGCCCGAGCAATCGGGACACAACGAATAAGCTCGATATTTGGATAATAAAACCCGAATATGCATTTTGTAAGCCTTTGACTCGAGCCATTCAAAGAACCGTCGCACACCATACCAATGCTGCGGCCAAGATTTACGCCAACTTTCCCACTCCTTTTCGCCCTCGAGCACCCAGGCCTTATCGCTTTGGGATAAATCACACCACGGAGTATCAATATCGATCTCACGCCTTTTGGCTAATTCGAGTAATTCCTCCTGACACTCAGCGTAGCTATCGGTTTGCCATGGTTTGATCACCCCGTCTCTCAATGACAAGCGCTCATCGCCGATCACTGCGTCCATATCTACACCAATCGTTCGACCGAACCCTCGGCAAGTCTCACACGCACCTAATGGGGAATTAAACGAGAAAAGGCCAGCACTCGGATAGGTATATTGAATCGCACAATCGGCGCATTCAAATTTCGAGCTAAATTCGAGAGATTCTTTAATTTGCTTCTCATCATCCACCGAACTCACCGTACATCGGCCCTGACCAACTCGAAATGCTGATTCAATCGCCTCGGTTGCTCGATCGCGATCGAAAGCGTTTAGCCGCAAGCGATCAATCAGCACGTGCTGTTCGCTACCCACATCAATGAACCGATCGTACCCTTGAGCCAACAGAAGGCCTTTAACCTCCTCCACCGAAAAGTTATCTGGGACCACTATTGGCGCACTAAAAACAACACGACCCCAAGGTTGATTAGACAGCGTATCGAGAACAGATTGCGCATTATCCACGCGAACCGGATTTGCACAGGAACGGCAGTACAAATTTGCACTCTTTGAAAATAATAATTTAAGGTAATCCGTTACCTCGGTCATCGTTCCAACGGTGGAACGAGAAGTCTTCACGGAATTAACTTGATGTATTGCTATTGCAGGAGGGATACCTTCAATAATTTTCACATTGGGACGGTCCATCCTGTCAAGAAACTGCCTTGCGTACGAAGAGAAAGTTTCAACGTAACGCCTTTGTCCCTCAGCGTAGAGCGTATCAAACACGAGCGATGACTTCCCAGACCCGGACACGCCGGTCACAGCCGTAATCTCCCCGACAGGTATGTCGATATCCAGGTTTTTGAGGTTATTCTGTTCAGCCCCACGAATACGGATGTATTTATTCATAATTTATATCAAGAGGATCCGATGGTTATCAGGACGAAGTACTGTGAGACATAGGTCGACAAACTGGCATGAAGGGATAAAATAAACGGGAACTCTACTCGATAAAAGCGACCATGATCTTTAAACTTCTTCGTGCACTGAGGCACGCACTAAAGCCTGAGACAACCCTATCGACTTTAGATTCCAGCGCCCTTAATGCGGCGATTGCGACACTCTTGATCGAAGCGGCAAGAGTGGACAATAACACGACGGAAGCAGATATAGCGGAAGCAAAAAAATCACTTAAATTACTTGCAAACATTGATTCAGAACAAGCAGACGAGTTAATTGGGAACGGTTTCACTGCCAAAAAATCGACCTACCTCCTATTTGCCGCTAACTCGAACTATTAATCAAAACCTTGATTACGATCAAAAATGTGTTCTGATTGGTGCAATGTGGGCAATCGCCCACTCAGACAGTCACATTGACCCACACGAAGATCATATTATTCGAAAGATTTCGGACTTAATATACGTTTCGCACCGAGACTTCATTAACCAAAAAATCAAGAGCCAAGGTTAGCAATCGCGCGAACTTTGTCGGTGAGATTGACTCCATCACTTACCTATTTCTCGCGTGACACAGTCACAAAAGGTGTCTTAATGAGCTCTAAATACCGCCTCTACCTAATTCTTCTCGGGACTGTCCTTTACTCTAGTTTAACCCTAGCAGAAACGACCGCGTCGCTATGTGACGAACCCGGAAGTTGGATTACCAACAGCCCAGAAAATTCTGGCACCGATACGAAAAACATCCTAGAAAAAGCCAAAGTTGCGGACTTTGTGTTGTTAGGAGAGCAACATGACCAGGCATCGCACCATCGATGGCAGGCACAAATGATTGCTTCACTGACCGCACTACGTGACGATATGGTAATCGGCCTCGAAATGCTTCCCAGGTCGGCGCAAAACGTACTTGACCAATGGGTCGAGGGAACCATCACGCTCCCCCAGTTTATATCTCAATCTGAATGGTATGACACGTGGCGTTTCGATATCGAGCTATACCTCCCGATCCTGGAGCTTGCTCGGGATCAAAAAATTCCTCTCGTGGCTCTCAACGTTCCGCAAGAGATCATTTCCCAAACATCACAGCTTGGCTGGAAAAACGTCGAACACGCCACCAAAACTCAGATTGGAGATCCAGCTCCGGCGAGTAATCTCTATCGTAAGTTACTGACCAACGTCTTCGGACAACATGAGGGTAGTAACGAAAAAAGCATTGACCATTTCATCGAAGCACAGCTTGTCTGGGATCGCTCTTTTGCACAAGGGCTGCTTGACGCGAAGATGAAAACGACACGTCTAGTGATCGGCATCATCGGATCAGGCCACTTACAATATGGTTACGGCGTGACACACCAATTGAGCGCGTCTGGTGATTACGAAACTGTCACTTTCATCCCGACCAACATGGGCTCCACGTGTTCGTCCTTAGATCTTCTTGACGAAGCAGGCGAACCAATCGCAGATGCGCTATTTGTTACGTATCCTAATGACTAAAGACGAAGAAAAGAAAAAGCTAGGCGTCTATTTAATTGACAGTGATTCAGGACCAGTAATAGGTGAAATCATCGATGGAAGCATTGCGCTGCAATCTGGCCTTGAGGTAAACGACACCATCATATCGGCAGCTGGACAAACAGTAAAAACGAGTGCGGAACTGGTTGCAATTATCCAAAAGCAAACCCCCGGTTACTGGCTCCCGCTTACCGTGGAGAGAGACGGGAAGCAAGTTGATATCATCGCGAAAATTCCTCCACTAATGAACAAATGAGGGCATTCACAAAGTTTGGCCTCATTTGGCTATTGCTCGGCCAGGCCATTGAATTGTCTATTGCAGGCACACTTCCACACGTTGATATTGATGTTCGTTACCGAGAGCAAACCGCCTTGCTTGAGGTTAGTGCTTCAACAAAATTAACGACTGAACATGGACGATTCTTTCTTAACAAAGATATACACATCACACGGGTTGACGCTTCAACAAACGTCAAAGTTACAGATGGACCTAATTTCAGAAGTTTTGAGCTGACTAATGAATCGTCTGGACTTATCAAACTCGAATATTCAATTGATCTGCGCACCAAAAAACACTCATCCGGCTCTGGTGTCGCTGAACAACAAAACGCCTTGGGAGGCGCGCATAACGCGTTTTTATCAGCGAGTGAACTATGGCACCCCCTCTTCAATGGGCCTTTCACTTCAAGAGTAACGATTAGATCTAGCACATCTTTATCCTCAATTGCACCTGGCATGCTCGTCTCCGATACCGTCAGTGACGACACGAGGATAAGAACATTTGAATTGAAGCAACCAACGCTTGCGATTGACCTCATGTTTGGCCGGTGGGAAGTTCAGCATGCTCGCATGAGCGGCAAATCGCGAGAAATCGATCTGTACACATACTTTAACGAGGGCAACTCGCCTCTAGCCAATGAATACCTTAGCTTGACAGAGGACTACATACTTTTTTATGAAAATTTGATTGGCGACTACCCTTTTAACAGTTTTAGTGTCGTCGCAAGCCATTTGCCAACAGGCCTAGGGATGCCGTCCCTCACTTACATCAGCGAACGAATCCTAAAATATCCCTTCATAAAAAATAGATCGCTACCACATGAAATTTTGCATAATTGGCTGGGTAACGGGATATTCATCGATTATCAGTCTGGCAATTGGTCCGAAGGATTAACAACATACCTTGCGGACTACATGATGACAGAGCTCAGGAGTGAGTCTGAAGCAAGGGAAATGAGGCACGGTTGGCTAAGAAACTATGCGTCAATTGAAGAGTCCGGCTCGGAAGAATCACTCAGTGAATTTTCGAGCAGATATCACACGGCTTCATCCGCGATTGGCTACGGCAAAAGCGCGATGGTATTTCATATGCTCCGTCGCATGATCGGAGACGAGTCCTTCAAAGCGTGTATCAAGGAATTTTGGAATCGATACCAATTCGAGATTGCAGGGTTCAAAGATATCGAGGGGACATGCCAAAGTTTCACAGAATATGATCTTTCGAGTTTTTTTAAAAACTGGGTTAAAACGAAGGGGGCGCCCCGCCTTAACATCGAATTGACACAAAGCGAAAACATTGGGAACACCTTAGATGTGACTCAAGATGGTGAGTGGATACATCCACTGGACATCGTCTTTGAGGGCGCAAGTAAATCAGAAACAACCCGTCTGTTAGTCAGTGAGCACCGGACTACCCTACCGAGAATAACCGTGGCTAACGCAGAAAGTATCTTTATCGATCCGGATTTTCATAGTTGGAGAAAATTATTTCCAGAGGAAATACCCGCGACTATACGAGACTTCATTGCCGCGGAGAGGACAAATTATAGTCAGGTGAGCACAAACGTGAATTTAGAAAGCTCTCTTAATAGATACTTTCTCGAAAATCCGACTCAACCCATTACAAGGGAGCCCAAGCCTCTACCACATAAGACCCCAATTATTAAGGTCATTTCAACCCAGTCAGTCACAAGTTTAATCAAGGATGGTGAAATCGAACTGCAATTTAAAGACTCACGTGACCTCGAATTTATGATGTTCGCATCTAAGATAGACGATCAAGCAACTCTTTACGTCGCCGTCGATGACAACTTGGGTTTAGAGCGCATTGAAGCCCACATTGCTCGAGCGCGCCACTATGGGAAATATTCTTGGCTCACAATCAATTCCGGTGGTGAGATAGTCAAAGGAAAGCAGAAGATTAACCCGCACAGCTTCACTGTACGCTAGCGGAGTAGTTTCGATTAACACCCGGATAAGATACCGGCCTTTGATTCTCTCAAAATCTTATTAGCTCGTTCAACATCTTCCTCGGATAGTGAATCTAATGTAATGTTAACCGGATTGCTGAAACTGAGACACAAGAAAGAAAAGCTAAATTTTTTTCGATACGCGCGTTGACATGCATCGATGTAATGTCCAGCTTGAATTAGAAACCCTTTGCGATCCTCGTGTTTTAAAAAACGCCTCATATTGCTGCTGGTAAATGTTTTTAAATCGACAATGAGGCCATCGATGACGAGGTCTGGTCGTGCACGCCACCGACGCCCCGTTTCATCTCGCCAATATATTGATCGATCACATATACCTTGAGCCGTCCATGAGGACCATTCACCGTCGCTCCAGCCCATTAGTGCGTCTTGGGCGAGTCGGAGTGCTTTTTGCTCACGATTATGAAGACCAACATATGTCGCCTCACTTACAGGTTTTATTGTCTTGGCCAACATGAGTTCGTGAAATAACTGACCACGACGTAAGGACTTTGTCTGTCTATTCTCTTCACTATCGACACGAACCATTTTTTTTCGCAAATTTGAGCTAGATATAAACTGAGTCCGCGTCAGGTAATCAGTTATCGGTTCGTCACAGGAAAAGACATCTCCTGGACGAAGTCTATCAATAGCATTAGCTGTCGAATCACAAAACTCAATCACGGTTCAAAAAACTCGACATCGGTCCTCCCTGCACCCGATGGGTCCAAGCGCTCCACCAACCAATCGCCAACCGCTCTCAACTTTACGTCAAAGGTATAAGGAGGATTAATCACGACTAGTCCGCACGCATTCATGCGTCCACCCAACTCATTTGATGACAGGTAAATTTCACCCCTCAGAATCGGCTTTCGAAGCAGAGCTCGAAAATTTTGAAACAATACGGTTGAATCGACACCGTCAGAGATGGGGTACCACACAGCATAGACACCAGTAGAAAATTTCTTATGACCGGCGATAATGGCTTTTTCAATTCGATCAAATTCATTATTGGAATCGAAAGAAGAATCCATAAAAATTAATCCTCTTCGCTCGATAGGAGGTAACACCGACCGCAATATTTCAAAACCGTCTTGTCGATGCACTTTTGTCTTCGGCCAGCGAGAACACAGTGTCGTTAGCTGCTCTACATCAACAGGATTAAATTCGTTGAGAATCAATCGGTCTACCGGTCTCATTAATTGTCGAGCGATATAGGGCGAACCTGGGTACCTCTTAAGCTCCCCATTAAGATTCACATTTCTTAGCACCGATAGGTAGGGCTCTAACTCCTCTGGATAGTCACGGATGCCAAAGATACGCTCAACACCGAGAGCGTATTCTTTATTTTTTTGCGCCCATTCATGCTGGAGATCATACTGTCCAACACCAGAATGCGTGTCGACATAAACCATCGGTTTTTCTTTTTGCTGAAAATGTGTGATCAATTGCGCTAACGCTGCATGTTTGTACACATCCGCAAAATTTCCCGCATGAAAATAATGACGGTAAGCGAACATAAACAGACTGGACTAACTACAAACGTACACTGGCTTCGCTTTAGTCTTCAATGCCCGACTTGGGCGGATACTTCGCTCGGTTAATCTCAATTTTTTCCCGGTACGCTGCAACCAGGTCAATTTCGAGAATATCCGCTAAACGAATCAGATACATGAGGATATCGGATAGCTCATAAGATATTTCTTTTACTTTTAATCCATCTCTGACGTATGAATTTTCTTCAGTCAACCACTGGAAGTGCTCGACCAATTCGGCCACCTCAACGATGAGCGCCATAGATAGATTTTTGGGGCTATGAAACTGCTCCCAACATCGCTCCCGAGCGAAGTCCCGAAGTTCCTCTTTGATTGACTCCAAATCTCCAGTCACGACCCATCCAAGACGATACCGAAGTACCGCATTAGGCGGAATCGGTTTGTGACGATGCTGGAGGTTTGCGCCTGAACCTTCGCCCAGAATTATTACGCCTCCGAGGCCCTGACCTATTATTCGAGGTCTTTGACTCATCAGCTCCGTCAGTAGAGCTGTCTGAGCCAGACGCATCTGAATCTGGCGCATCACCCCGACTTTGCGAATTCTGCGGCCTCTTGTCTGTATGTCGCTTTGGATTCGACTTCTTCGCGTTGCCTAGAAGCGTACGAGCGGTCTCAAAACCGAACCTTTGAGCTTTCTCAGACAAACTCAGTTTTGTGCCAACAATGTTTAAGGAAATAAGTCCCTTATCTTTGATGAAATCAGCGATTGTTTTCGCTGCTTGTCCCGGTTGTAACTCGAGCGCATCAACTAGCCGATAAGGTTTTCCTAGTTGAACGCAACAATCAAGGGCTTCCTCAGGCTCATCCTCAATCTCACCAAAGAAAATAATCGCAGTACCGTCACTGTCTTTGACATTGCGTCTGATCGTATCCGAAGTGTCAGAACCCTCAAGCTCTTCAACTGGATAATGATCCGGGATAAATCCATCCTCGGACATTCTTCCCTCGACACAGTAACCTCCACAGTCGACCTCCTGCTCCAATGCTGCGTCTAGAAATCCTCTTGTAATTCCTGTTTGCGCATTCGAAACGATTCTTAAACGACCGGTTTGCAAACCTGACGAGCCCTGTCCTCCAGAACCTTTTCCTTTTCTCTTAAACCGAGAGCCTCTATTATTTCGTGACACCTACACCTCAGACAAAAAACAAAAAACGATTGTAGTCACCGAACCGAACCGGGCATTACACCAAAGCGTGTTCATAAGGTCAGTCCGTGCGCTTTCTATATCAGTTGGTCCGTCATTGGGATCTCTGTCCACATTGCCCTCGCGACACTCAATTCATGTAAGTGAGGCTAGAAAATGTTTTTGACGGCACGTTGTTTAAACCCATCTTGCGTCGGATCGCTACCGGCTTGCTCGTAGGGTTTTCGTAGCGTGGCCTGAAGTTCTCTCGCCACTGCCCTAAACTGGGGTTTGTTTGCTACGCTCGATTAGCAATGTAACACTTTTTTTTTGACCTTGTCGAAAAATTATTTACATCCTTATACGATAGTGAAAAATCACCCAAAGCCGCACTACTTTTGTGCTCAATCGCTCTGTTTGATATCCTTAGCGCCAACAAAACAACCAACTAGGTCAGATTAACTGCGAACCGCATATGGAAAAGAAATCAATTGATGAACTCAAAATGGACGGTGAAAACCTCTTTACTGAACAAACCGTGACCGATAGACGCGTCGGAACGATTCGTGTACTGACTCCCATTACCTCAGATGGTGAGACCGATAGCGGTCGTGAAAAACTATATCTCGGTGAGACACAAATTATGACACCCATGGGGGCCCTACCGATCAATTTCCAGATTGATGCGTCGACACTTGCAGAGGCCGTTGAAAAATATGGAGATGCGGGGAAGGCAGCAGTGGAAAAAGCGGTTAAAGAGCTTCAGGAAATGCGCCGGGAAGCTGCCTCATCAATTGTGCTGCCAGAGAACATGCCTGGAGGAATGCCAGGAGCAGGCCCTGGTGGCGGCATTCAAATGCCTTAATCAGCTTTCAACTGATTTAACTCCAGCGGAAACAACACCGGATTCGAGCAATTTTTGAATCTCGTCATCTGTATACGAAAGCTCTTCCAACACGACTTTGGTATGTTCGCCAAGAGTCGGTGCAGGACTAACTGACTCTGGTTGTGACTCAGACCACCTTGTTGGTGTTTTAAGTGCGTGAAGCACACCCTCCGTTGGGTGATTTTCGGATCTAAAAAAATTCGTATTCAATAAATGACTGTCGCTTAATAAGTCATCAACTGCGTTCATCTTTGCAACTGGAATGTCTCCGCGTTGAAAAAACTCCAACCAGTGCTCCGTCGTTTCTTGCTCAATAATCTCAGACAACAGATCGTAAATTTTTCCAATATTTTCTGCGCGCTTTGAATGCGTCAAAAACTTAGGATCTTTCATCATCTCCGGTTGCCCCATCGCCTCCCAAAAACGAGTCCACTGCGCTTCGTTATATACAAGAGCACAGATAAAGCCGTCTTTGGTCTTGTAGACCCGCCGATGCTTCAATCTTTCATAGCCCGATGGACCAATCGGCGGCTGAAAACTGAGTCCGGCCATATGGTCACCAAGTACAAAATGAGAAATTGACTCAAACATCGGAACCTCAACGGACTGAGCAACCCCTGTTTTTTCTCGAGCATAGAGAGCGCTCGTTACTGCGTAAACGGCATGCAGACCGGTCACGCGATCTGCAAAATTCAGAGGTACATACCTGGGGTTATCACGGCCCTCACGCGCCATTAGCCAAGGCACCCCAGTTCCCCCCTGGATTAAATCGTCGTATGCAGCTTGTCCTGCACGAGGACCTTCCTCAGAGTATCCGTATGCGCCGACATAAATAATTTGGGGATTAACCTCTTTGACCTCCTCGTATGAAAGTCCGAGTCTGGCCATAGCCTGGGGTCTGACGTTATAGATCAACACATCGCTTTTCTCAATGAGCCGCTTGATGATCCCAAGACCCTCTTCGCTCTTGAGGTTTACCGCAATCCCTCTCTTCCCACGATTCAAGTGCAAATGGAGATGCCCCATGTGAGGATTGATCATGGGACCGACGTCACGCATGTTATCTCCAGCAAAAGGCTCGACCTTGGTGACTTGCGCACCTAACTCGGCGAGGATCTGAGTCGCAAAGGGACCCATCACCACCGTAGTCAAGTCAAGTATTTTGACACCATCTAGGGGACCAGACACGCGATCTCCTTCTTCATTATTGGCATCACCATCACACAGAAATCATTTGCAAAGATCCAAGATCTCAATTTCAAGATGCTTGTGGAGCCGAACGATCCTCTCGGTGTCTGAAATTGATGCGCGCTTTGGTCAAGTCATAGGGTGAAATTTCAACCGAAACACGGTCACCAGCGGTAATACGAATTCGATTTTTGCGCATCTTTCCGGAGGCATACGCAATCACCTCGACACCGTTCTCTAGCTCAACACGAAACGTCGTGTTTGGCAGGACTTCCTGAACTGTGCCGTCCATTTCAATTAACTCTTCTTTCGCCATTCAAATCCTTATCTGTTGTCAAAAGCTGTATCAACAACGCGAAAGCGAGCGTTACCTGACACAGCGTGCTATTTTAGCTCCAATTGCGCATCTCTGAATCAAGGCCACAGACACAAGATGAAAATCTACGAGCGATACGTACTTCCAAAAATGTTGAACTGCGTTTGTGGCTTATCGCTTTTGACTCCATATCGACAAGAGATTGTCCAAAAAGCACGTGGACTCACTGTGGAAATTGGCATCGGGTCCTCACTAAATCGATCTTTTTACAACTCAAGCACGGTTGAAACGGTCATAGGGTTCGATCCAAGCCTTGATTTAATCAAAATGGCGAGGGCACACACGAATAAGATTCCAATTTTGTTATCAGGCGGGATATCAGAACAAATCCCTTTTCGCGACAAAACCTTTGATAGCGCCGTCGTGACATTCTCTTTTTGTACGATCCCTGATCCGAAGCAGGCTTTAGGAGAAATTAGACGGATCTTAAGACCAGGCGGGGAACTACACTTTTGCGAACATGGCATCGCCCCTGATGGCCTGACGCGGAAAACTCAGTATTTCATTGAGCCATTGTGGCGCCGTTTGGCAGGAGGCTGTCACTTGACCAGAGATATCTTCTCTTTGTTAGCGGAAAGTGGTTTTGAGCTTCTAGAACACAAGGCTCAATTCATACCATCAGTGCCAAAATTCGCAGGTTATCTCTACCAAGGGTCTGCTCGAGCAGTTGATAGAACTTAATTCTTGGAGCTCAATCGGCCCCTTAACTCCGTTTTCAGTACTTTCCCGTAGTTATTTTTTGGCAGCACATCAACAAAAAAATAATCCTTTGGTCTCTTAAATCGAGCCAATTTCTCAATACAGAATTGGTCAAGGTCTTGAGCAATCACGTGTTCCTTAGTCACAACAAAAGCAACAACCTCCTCTCCCCATTCCTGGCTAAATCGACCAACCACTGCCACCTCGCTCACGGCAGCGTGCGTGAGGAGCACCTCCTCAACTTCACGAGGGTAGATATTTGAACCACCACTGATAATGAGATCCTTGGAACGATCAACTAATGTCAAAAACCCATCTTGATCAAAAAAACCGATATCCCCCGTGTAAAGCCAACCATCCCGCCAAGTTTCAAGAGTTGCTGCTTCATTTTCCCAGTATCCGTTCGCGACCACAGCTCCTTTTACCAAGACCTCTCCTCGCTCCCCAGGATTCGCCGTCCGCCCAAGTTCGTTAACCACGCGAACCGACACGACACTTTGCGCGATACCAACCGATGCAAGTCGCTGTTCATATCTTGGATGATCCACTTCATTAATGACATCTTTACGTAACACGGTAATTGTCATCGGTGATTCACCCTGTCCATAGATTTGAACGAACCGAGGGCCCATAACCTCCAGCGCCCGAGAAATGTCTTCAAGGTACATTGGCCCACCACCATAGACAATTGTCTTCAGTCCAGAAAGTTCACAAGAATGGGATTCTTGAAAATCGACCAGCCGCTTCACCATTGTTGGCGCCAGAAACATGGTCACACCCTGCCAACGATTGATCAACGTGAAGATTTCCTCTGGATGAAAAGCCTGAGTTTTCGGTATGACCTGATTCGCCCCCCTCATCAAATGAGGGAGATCATAAAACCCAGAGCCGTGGGATAGTGGTGCCGCATGGATGATGGCGTCTCTTTGAGAGACATCATCTACGTCCGAAAAGTAACTCATCGCACCCACAAGCATATTCGCGTGAGTAATCTTGACTCCTTTTGGCTTCCCCGTCGTGCCACTCGTGTAGAACAGCCATGCAAGATGCGCATCATCAACATCCACGCACAGAAACTCGCCACTTACGTCATATAACCTCGAATACTCGGGCTCACTAATGTCGATGACCGAGCAACGACCACTCGCCTTCAAACTAACAGGGGAATATTCACGATCTTTTTCAGAATTCACGAAACACACTGAAGCACCAGAATTTTCGAGCATGTAGATTACTTCTGAGGGATGTAACTTCGCGTTGATGGGAACAACACTAAGCCCGGCATACCAAGCGGCATAACGAATGACCAGATATTCGGGATGATTCGACATCACAATCGCAACCCGATCGCCGACTTGACAACCAAGCTCGGAACACATCGCGTGCGCGAGCTTCTTGACGCGATCGTCGAGTGAGCGAAACGTATATCGCGTCTCCTCTCCCAGTGACACGGCTGGAGCATCGGGCCAAAGCTTTGATGACTGAGTTAAAAACCTAGCAATATTCATTGATTTGTCTGTTTGGCACCATGCACAACTAATTGTCGAAACCTTATGATAGAGTCCGGGAGCTGTAAACCAACAAATTAGAAAAATCAGGGGATCTATGGGAAAAATAAGGTCGTTAGCATTTCTTTTTGCTGCCGTAATGAGTAGCAATCAACTCGCACACGCGGCTGAGGCTAAACAGCTCAGCGTCAGACACACTATTCAGATTAACGCGCCCGTTGAGAAAGTCTGGGAAGTCGTTAGCGATTTTGGTGGGTTACATAAGTGGCTTATCTTCATCAAGGACACCAAAATCACACTTGGAGAGAATCGAAAACAAGGTGCGATCAGACTCCTCACACGTGGTAACGGGACGAAAATCGAAGAACGCCTTGTTGAGTATGATCCGTACAACATGAGTGCCTCTTATGTGTACGTTCAGGGGGTGCCTTTATCGAGTGATTATTACTCAACAATGTCAGTCAAAGATTTGGGAAATGGATCATCCGAAGTTGAGTGGAAAGCCACCTTCAAGCGGGTACATTACTGGCTGGAAACGCCACCAGAGGGTAAAGATGACGCGAGCTTGGTTAAGATCTATAACAAGGTCTACACAGTAGGGTTAGAAGCGATGAAAACTAAAATCGAGTCTGGGGAACTCTAAGCTCATAATGACGGTGCGGCGCCATACTGGCGTCGCATCAAAACGATGACGCATACCCTGAATGTCCACAATCGTACAATTTGAAAGCCGCGCTGGAAACCTCATTATGTTCAAAGAGCATGCGGTCCCGATCTTAAAGGGAATGGGATTATCCGGAGAGATTCCAAGCGCTATATTGCCTGATGATATTGAGAGGGCACTTGATTTGATTCACGAGTGTGCATTTATGAAAATAGACGATCACGTCGATGATAATCAGAACAAGGTGCGCATATCGCAAAAAACAAGAGCGCTTCCGCTCATCGAATTGCTCGTGCGAGCTCGAAAACGTAAATGTGAGGTAATCTGGCGATAACTGAAACTCAATCCTCTCAAGGCTATCGTTCAAATGGAAATCAACATTAGCGATCTTGACCTGAGCAGCAAATACAAGCTACTCACAGGACTCATTTTTCCTCGACCCATCGGTTTAGTGTCGACAATTAGCGAAAATGGCGTAAACAACTGCGCTCCTTTTTCTTGGTTCAATGCAATCTGTGAAGATCCGCCTCTTATTTACCTAAGCTTTAATACTCGGACTGATGGCAGGATAAAACACACACTAGAAAATATCCTGAGAACAAAAGAATTCATCGTCAATCTTGTTGACGAATCGATCGCGAACGGGATGCATCTTTCGAGCCATGAATACCCGATTGATGTGAGCGAATTTGATGAATGCGGGTTCACATCAGAGCCCGGGCTCACGGTAAAACACCCGAGAATCAAAGAAGCACCTGCCTCGCTTGAGTGCCGCCTATTTAAACGAGTGGCACTCGGGCCGGCTAGAGAATTCCTAATTGGTGAAGTCATCCACCTTCACGTTAGAGATAACCTGGTCGCAAAAGACACCTACCACGTATCTGAGACTGAATTTTGGCCTGTAGGAAGGCTGCATGGCACGAAATACTGTTCAACGCGAGAGCGTTTCGACCTACCGCAAAAGGAATCCGAACTTAAAACAAAAACCCGAGGGTAAGCACATGCACTCCAATTTTTTTCGACTAGACCGACAAGTCTCGATCGTCACAGGAGCAAGTCGCGGCATAGGGAAAGCCATTGCGCTAGCACATGCACAATACGGCGCTCACGTCGTTGTCTCAAGTAGAAACTTAGATTCATGCAAAAAAGTCGTCGACGAAATCTCATCGCAAGGTGGCATAGCAGCAGCAACTGAGGCAAATATCTCGAAAAAAGATAGCCTTGAATCTCTCATCGATTTTACTCTCGATCGATTTGGTCAAATTGATCATCTGGTATGCAACGCTGCGTCTAATCCATTCTATGGACCGCTAAGCGAAATTCCTGACGATGCATTCGAAAAAATCCTCAAAAATAATATTCTCAGTAATCATTGGTTAGCCTCCTTATCATCGCGACACATATCCAAGAGCCCAAGTGGATCGATTGTGATTGTGTCCTCAATTGCAGGCTTAAAAGGTACCCCAGGTCTAGGGGCTTACGCAGTGTCCAAAGCGGCTGATATGCAGCTTGTGAGAAATTTATCGCTTGAGCTTGGATCCCAGAATATTAGGGTCAATGGCATCGCGCCAGGCCTCATCAAAACTGATTTCGCCAAAGCGCTTTGGGATAACGAAGAGATACGTCAACATTACGAAAGTAAAACGCCTTTGAAACGAATTGGAAATCCAGAGGATATTGCGGGCATATCCGTATTTTTAGCGTCTAAAGCCAGCGCGTATATCACTGGACAAACACTGGTCGCAGATGGCGGCATTACGATCACGGGATAACCCATAAACGAGATTACTACGAACCATTTAAGCGAGGCGATTCAGATGTCAGAACTCATTTTGCACCACTACCCCCCCTCTCCTCTGTCTGAAAAAATTAGAGTGGCGCTGGGCCTTAAAGGACTATCTTGGAAATCCGTAGAAATCCCGCGGGTTCCACCAAAACCTGATGTCATGCCACTGACCGGTGGTTACAGAAGGACACCTATCATGCAAATCGGTGCTGATATATTTTGTGATAGCCAAATGATTCTGATTGAATTAGAGCGTCGATATCCATCATCGCATGTTAGCCTCCTCAAAATAATCAATACCAATGCTTGGACAGACTCGCTCGTGACGAAACTGATTGGCGTAGCCATTGCAGAGTCGTCGGATCAATTCCCGCAGGAGTGGCTCAACGACCGAATCCAACTGTTTTTTGGTGGCGACTTTGATTTAGAAGAAGCGAAAATCAGAATCCCACACCTTTTTGCTCAAGTGCAGCTTCATTTTCAATGGGCGAACGAAGAAATTAAGAAAAATGGCGGTTTCCTCTCTGGTTCGAGCCCATCATCTTGTGACGCATCCTTCTTCTACCTACCTTGGTTCATTCGACGTAGGTGGAAACACGGAGAGGCGTTTTTATCTCGTTTTCCACTCGTGTTAGATTGG
Source organism: Candidatus Eutrophovita brisbanensis (assembly GCA_038147395.1). Taxonomy (GTDB): domain Bacteria; phylum Pseudomonadota; class Gammaproteobacteria; order Burkholderiales; family Eutrophovitaceae; genus Eutrophovita; species Eutrophovita brisbanensis. Next base: position 1,624,682 of record JAYQTM010000001.1, read on the forward strand.
GAAAAGAGAATTGCTGAAATAGGGCATGGTGAGTCGTCCTCACTTTCAGCACAAGATGCACTCGACGTGGCTCGCGAAAGTAAACCTGACACCAACACACACGTTGACCCAACTGACCCTCAGAATATTCAACTCGGAGATAAAGTGAGCGTGGTATTTGACGAAAATTCTGGTGAAGCACCAGTCACAGGTACCGTACGCTATCTAGATTCATATCAAATCGGAATTGATCGCGAAGATGACCGAGTTGGGGCAGTTTGTGTACACTTTCCTAGATTAGGATATTTGATCACGAAACATGTCGGATAGACATTCACACGGGAGAGCGACTTTGTTTTTCATAACACCCCAAACTCAGTGCTTCATGAAGAAAGTTCTTCTGTGTATATCGGTCTTTGCTATTTTGGGATGCTCAGGCGGTGACGGTGAGAAAAAATCATACAAGTTCACAACTGGCCCACAAGGTGGTGCTTGGTACCCTCTCGGTGGAGCGATTAAGTCGCTCGTCGAAAGCGCCAATCCAAATCTGAGCATTCGGGTAATTCCAGGTGGTGGTGTCGGCAACGTGAAAGCACTTCATTCAGGTCAGGCATCAATTGCACTGGCTGGGAACATATCCACAATGGATGGAATATTGGGTCGCGATCCATTCAAAGAAAAAATGCAGGGGATTTGCAATATAGCAACGCTGTACCAACAATATTTTCAAGTCATCACCCTGTCGGAATCAAACATTACTGCTGCCAACGATATCAAAGGAAAAGTCCTAGCGACGCAACCAAAAGGCACGACCGGAGAGGCCGTTACCAATCACCTACTCCTTGCCCATGGGATGGATTTTGATAGCCCATCGAGTGTCAACATCGGCTCTTACACCGACTCAGTCACGCTCATGAAAGATGGCAACGCGGATGTGTTCACACTTGCGACAACCATTCCCTCTGGCGCTGTCATGGATCTAGCGAGCGCTCGCAATATACGTGTTATGCCTATCAGCAACGAAGGTCTGGGAGAAATGAAAAAACTCAACCCCGGATATGAAAAAGGGTTCATACCCAAAGGCACCTATCCAGGACAGGACACGGATGTACCGACTGTGATCTACCTGACTCACCTCGCCGCACGCTGCGACGTCGATGATGTCGTGGTAACCCAACTATTAGAGAGTATCAGCAACGGCAATCAAGAATTGATTTCAATCACTTCAGCGTTAAAAAATCTCACTCTTGAGAAAATGGCCATGGATCTCGGTATCCCAATGCATCAAGCTGCAAGAAGATGGTTTGAAGAAAAAGGTGTCCTGTAGCTCGTAGATCGGGCGATCGGTCATGCTCGGGATAAAAAAAATAGTGGCAATTTTTTCGTCGCTCGTGGCGTTATCCATGTCCGGATTTCACCTTTACGTCGCATGGCAAGGCCCTCCGGACGCACTCACACTCAGGTCGGCTCATTTAGCCTTTGCGCTGGTGCTGATATTTTTAACCCCTCGGGTTGTTCGATCAGGTAGCAAACAATTTTTGGATACTCTCCTCAGCGCCACTTGCATCATCTTGAGTCTTGTTGCATGTGGATACCTCGTCCTCGAACAAGATTACATCATCAGTCGGATGATCTATGTTGATCCGCTAAAGAACGTAGATTTTATTTTAGCGGCAGTAACTGTGCTTCTAGTTCTCGAAGGAACGCGACGAGCCGTGGGCTGGACACTGCCTCTAACAGCGGTCTGTTTCCTAATCTATGGTGTTACCGCGGGTGATATTGAGATCGAAAGAATGGCAGAGCAAATGTATCTCGGCACCGAGGGAATTTTAGGAATCCCACTGTATGTCTCTGCAACCTACGTCATGCTATTTATCCTCTTTGGTGCGTTAGTTGAGCGAACTGGGACTGGGGGTCTCTTTAAGGACTTTGCAATGAGTCTAGCGGGGCACACCGCAGGCGGTCCGGCCAAAGTTTCTTGTATCACGAGTGGAATGTTCGGAACGGTATCGGGTAGCGCGGTCGCGAACGTTATGACAACAGGGGCCTTCACGATACCGCTAATGAAACGCATTGGCTACAAGCCCGCATTTTCGGGAGCGGTAGAGGCCGTTGCGTCAACTGGCGGTCAAATTATGCCTCCAATTATGGGAGCAACGGCATTCATCATGGCCGAGTTCTTGGGTATTAGCTACCTGTCTGTCGCATTGTATGCATTACTGCCAGCAGTTCTCTATTACGTCGCATTATTCATAAGTATCCACTTCGAAGCGAAAAAAACTGGCATGCACGGATTGCCGAGACGCGAACTTCCTAGGCTATTTGACGTACTGAAAGAAAGAGGACACCTATTCACTCCGCTCGTGGTGATCGTTGGCGCGCTACTTCTAGGCTTTAGCGCGCCGTTTGCTGCGTTATGCGGCATTGGAAGCACGATCCCCAGTGCGCTATTAAGAAAATCAACCAGGAAATATATTCAAGTTGGAAATATCATTCAGGCACTTGAGGAGGGGGCACGAAACACCGTAACAGTAGCACTGTCGTGCGCGTGTGCAGGGATTGTTATTGGGGTTATCTTTATTACTGGATTAGGGCTTGAATTCACCAACATGGTCCTATCCGCTGCAAATAATCACTTAATCCTTGCATTGGTGCTTACGATGATCGCCGGGATCTTGCTTGGCATGGGCATGCCAACAGCTCCTGCGTACATCATGCAGACTGCACTTCTTGTGCCTGCCTTGGTGAAGTTAGGCGTGATGGTCGAAGCAGCGCACATGTTCGTATTTTATTTCGCAATCATGTCTGCGATCACACCTCCAGTTGCGCTGGCTGTTTATGCTGCAAATGGAATATCTAGAGCTTCGTTGTGGGATTCAAGCGTCGCCGCTTTACGACTCGGGGCGACTGGTTACATCATTCCATTCATGTTCGTTTTTGGCCCATCGCTACTTCTAATTGGTGACGGCTTACAAGTAGTACAAACGAGCATCACAGCCATTATTGGCGTCGTATGTTTGGCCGCAGGTCTATCTGGTTATCTCATTACCACGACTCGAAAAATTGAACGAGTCATTCTAATTAGCGCAGCATTCGTTCTCATCAAACCTGGAATCTCCACCGATCTAATTGGTGCTGCGCTTATCGCGATCGCTCTTTTACTCCAAATCAAGTCGAGGCAAGCGGCGAGCACCAACCACTCTTGATGAGGTCAGCACCCTTTTCTGCAATCATAACGGTTGCCGCATTTGTGTTTCCGGATATAACGCTCGGCATAATAGACGCATCGATAACGCGAATGCCCTCCAAACCATGAACACGAAGTTCAGAATCAACAACTGATTTACCCTCTGCCCCCATCGCACAGGTCGAAGTAGGGTGATAAACCGTCCCACCTACAGACTTCGAAAATGCAATACACTCCTCATCACTTACCAATTCATTCTCTGGGGTGTGACGCGCGGCCACATAATCTGACAGCGATGGGCTCGCGACAAATTTCTCTATCCATCGCAGACCGGAGGAAACGACTCGTTGATCCTCCACATCGGATAGAAAGTTATAGCGTATCGATGGACTCATCACCGGATCGCCAGATTGAATCTGGACGGAACCTCGAGAATTTGGTCTTAATGGTGAAACACTAATAGTGAACGCCGGGAAACGATGGAGCCCAGAACCCATCTTATTCGTTGAAAAGTTAATAAAGTAAAACTGCAAATCTGGAGTCAGAATGTCAGGACGTGATTTCAAAAAGGCACCAGCATAGCCAGCACTGACAGTTAAAGGGCCTTTCCTGAGGAAAAAATATTCAAGGCCCGTGATCAGTTTATTCAAGGGAGTCCCCAATCGATCATTGAATGTGATCGGTCGGTTACATCGCCATTGAGTTCGCACGTAAAAGTGGTCCTGAAGCCCCTCACCGACCGCCGGAAGATCCGCCACAATTGGTATTTGGTACTTTCGCAACAAGTCACTACTGCCAACACCGGATAACTGAAGTAATTTTGGTGAGTTAATCGATCCTGCACTTAATATTAATTCTCGACGGCAACTAAATTCCTGCTCACCTTCTTGATGACGCACCCTAATTCCAACAGCTTTTCGCTCTTTAAATAAAATTTTGGTCGCCTCGCAGCGAGTCATGACGACTAAGTTACTGCGATGACGTATTGGCTTTAGGTAGGCCACCGCTGTGCTTTGACGTCGGCCTTGGTGAGCACTGGCATCGTAGTAGCCAACGCCCTCTTGAGATACACCATTAAAGTCATTGTTTTCAGGGATGCCAAGCTCTTTCAAACCATTGATAAAAGCATCTGCCAGAGGATGCTTTGTGGGGAGCTGTGACACACGAAGCGGTCCGCTTGATCCGTGATACTCGTTGTTACCGAGATAATGAGATTCCGATTTTTTGAAATAGGGTAAGACGTCCTCAAACCCCCAACCAGAATTCCCTAATTTCTCCCAGGAATCAAAATCCTCTCGCTGCCCTCGGATGTGAACCAAACCATTGATCGAACTCGATCCGCCAAGCACTTTGCCTCTGGGTGTAAATACGCGCCGACCATCTAAAAATTGCTCGGAGTCCGATTCGTACATCCAATTGGTACGTTCATCTGCAAATAGTTTTCCGTAACCCATGGGTATATGAATCCAAGGGTTGCGATCCTCGGGACCGGCTTCAAGGAGTAATACGGATACGTCACGATTTTCAGTCAGCCGATTGGCAAGGACACAACCCGATGAACCCGCACCAATAATCACGTAATCAAACACAGCGCTCATGATTTAAACTTGGAACCTTGTAACAAGACGAAGGCCTAAAACATAAAATCTAGTGGTGTTCTAGACTACAATAAATCATGATCTCCTATTCACTAAAAATTGATGTTTGATTGGATTTACTCCCCCGAAGCGTGGGTCGCACTTGGTACACTGACGGCGCTAGAGATCGTCCTCGGTATCGACAACATCATCTTCCTATCCATTCTGGTTGGCCGCTTACCCAAGAGCAGCGTAATTTCGCCAGAAGGCTTGGATTGTCCCTAGCGATGATTGCCAGATTGGGACTTCTGTTCTCACTTTCGTGGGTGATGTCGCTTCGAGAGCCCATCTTCAGCATCGCTGACATATCGATATCAGGAAGAGACACCATCTTGTTTGGGGGCGGATTGTTTTTGATTGGCAAAGCCACTCAAGAAATACACGAAGCCCTTGAGGGGGCAACAGAAAATCGAGAATCTGGCGGGAAAGCAAGCCTTTTCTCAATACTCGTTCAAATTGCCATATTGGATATTGTCTTCTCTTTGGACTCAGTGATCACCGCGGTAGGACTCGTCGATCAAGTCAGCATCATGGCGATCGCCATCATATTAGCCGTTGGTGTGATGATGTTTGCGGCAGAGTCCATCGGCAACTTTGTTGACAGACACCCAACCATTAAAATTTTAGCGCTAGCGTTTTTGATTCTTGTCGGAGCGATATTAGTTATGGAATGTTTTCAGATTCACATTCCGAAGGCTTACATCTATTTTGCGATGGCATTTTCTCTGGGTGTCGAACTCATCAATATCAAAATGAGGTCAAAAACTAACAAACGACAGAGCTAGAATCGTAAGTGATTAGTGATTTAAAAAGTTAAGCGGTAACCCAGGGCAATGCCAATCGATTGCATAAAGTCTCCCAAGACCAGACGCGGTGATATACGCGGTGCGAAGGTCGGGTCCACCGAAGCATACATTCGTCACCATTAGATCAAACTCTGGCACCGCAACTCTCGCCCGGATTTGTCCTGTCGGAGAAATCGCAGTCACACACCCAGTGCCCAAAGTCGCAACAACAACATTTCCCTCCGAATCAACGGCTAAGGAATCCAATCGTTCATAACCGTTAAATTTATGCAAAAGGTGGCCGGGCCAAAAAAGACTGGGACCGTCTTTCTTAATCACACCAGGGGATTCAATATCAAATGCCCATAACCGCGCTGCATTGGTTTCAGCGACATACAGTTTTTTCTCGTCAGCCGATAGACCCACGCCATTAGGTGTATCAAATGGATGAATCAACTCGGTAATACTTGATCCGTCAATCTTCGCGTAAAACAATGAACCTCGATCTATTTGTCGGCCTCGTCGTTTTCCTAAATCGGTGAAGTAAAAACCACCCTGTCGGTCAAAGACGATGTCGTTTGGCCCTTTAAGCGACTCACCATCACATTCCGTGTAAATCGTTTCAACGCTTCCAGTCGCCAAATCAACTGACTGTATCGATCCACCCACGTAATCTTTTGCAAGCTCTTCGCCAGGTCGCTTAAACGGCCCCGATTGACTCCATTCAAATCCACCGTTATTGCATATGTACATCTTCCCATCAGGACCAAGAGCGGCACCGTTAGGGCCACCGCCACAGTCGGCAATTACCGACACCTCCCCATCCACACTTACTCGGGTCAAAGTTTTTCTCTCGATTTCTACCAAAATGACCGAGCCATCGGGCATCGCTACCGGCCCTTCAGGGAATTTAAGCCCCCGACAAATTTCTCTCATACGTCCTCCCAATCGATACGTTCTGTCTTTAACAGTTGAATGATTACAACATCATCACGCCGCCGTCGACGTGATATGACTGGCCTGTAATGAAATCTGAATCCTTTGACGCCAAGAATGACGCCATGTCTGCCACATCCTGGGCTGTTTGAGCGCGACCCATCGGCACACCGGCGACCCGCTCTTTCCACGCTGATCCTCTGGGCTGATCCACCAACGCTGTCCATTCAGAATCAATTTTGACCCACATGTCTGTGTCCACCGGACCAGGACAGATACTGTTAACAGTGATATCCGGAGCCAACTCAGCAGCGGCAGCTTGAGTGACCATGATGACCGATGCCTTACTGGCCGAGTACGCACTCATAAATTTCCTACCAGCGCGTCCAGCGATAGACGCCATATTGATAATCTTTCCTCTGGGGCGACCACTAGATAAAGGCTCTTGACCCAACATCTGCTTCGCGCCCTCTTGAAGACAGAAAAATAGCCCACGCGCGTTGGCATTTTGGGTGTAATCCCAGTCCTCCGGCGTCGTGTCTAACACGGGCTTTATCCGAATGACACCAGCGTTATTCACAAGCACATCGATACGCCCAAACTGATTAACCGATTCTTGAATTAATTTTTTCGATGAATTCGGATCCGTGACATCAAATTCAACCGATAGAGTGTCAACTGCACTCTCCTGCAATTCCCAAGCCAACTTGGTCACCCCATCAACATTGATGTCAGCCAAAACCAAGCGCGCGCCAACCGATGCATAGCGCCTCGCGATACTCTCTCCGATACCGCGTGCCGCCCCCGTGATCACAGCAACCATTCCACTCATTATTTCGCTCCTATTTCGATTCGCACCACGATAAATCAGGTCGATTTAAATGCCAATCGGTATTACTCTGAAACGCGTTTGCGATCTCTAAAATCTTCATCTCATCAAACGGTTTGCCGTAAATCATCAATCCGACTGGTAAGCCTTTTTTTGTAAATCCACAAGGAACTGTAACAGCACTTAGATTCAACATATTTCCAATCGCTGTATTTCTCAAACACTGAACGTTAATCGTCGCGTACGACTGAATACTTTCTTCGCAACTTGACAGCGGAGACGGTGGGATCATCACAGTGGGAACAATAAATGCATCAAATCGATCAAAAAATTGTAGTGATTCAGTACGAACTCGATTCAAACCATTTTGAATATCGATGTATTCGCTCGCTGTAACATCTCTTCCCTTAATCAACCGATGAGCAACCACTGGGTCCAACTTGTCAAAATGTTGGTCAATCAGGTTTCGGTTTGAGTAGTAAGCCTCGGCAGCAATGACCAGCCCTTTGGATTCAGTTCGACTGCCCGTTTTGCCACATCAAAGGATGCTTGCTCAACTCGACCAACGATTTTTTCGAACACTGATTGCGTCATCTCAACAAGCGCCTCGACCTCCGGATCGCAGCCTTCAAGAAAAATCGTATCAACGTAAGCCAACCGAATATCCGAAAGATTCTTAGTATTCTCGCGTACCGATTGGAATGCAGCCATCGACGGATCGTCATCATCCCGAACCGCCATTAGAGGATAAATCGCACGCGCATCACTCACATCTCGGGTGAGGGGGCCGACAGTGTCTAGTGTCCAACTCAGTGGGAATACACCACGACGACTAATTTGGCCCACTGTAGTTTTAAGTCCAGTCACGCTATTAAAAGCAGCAGGAATCCGCACAGATCCACCGGTATCACTACCAAGAGCCATCGGAATCATACCCGCACCGACAGCCACCCCAGATCCACTGCTAGAGCCACCAGGAATATGGTGTGTGTCACTCCAAGGATTCATCGGTGTGCCTAATTGACTGTTGACACCCACTCCTCCATACGCAAACTGAACTGTGTGCGTTTTACCAACGAGTACAGCACCTAGATGATCTAGACGATCAACGATGAAAGCATCCGAGTCTGGAACATTGGCATCCAAAATAGGTGTACCTGCACGCGTTGGGACACCGGAGACGTCATATAAATCTTTAACGGCATATGGAATACCATGCAAGACACCGCGATCGATACCCGCGGCGAGCTCTAAATCAGCTCGTCGCGCTTGCATGAGTGCTCTATCCGACAGTACCTCAACAAATGCTCCAAGCTTGTGATCAAGTCGGGCAATCCGATCGAGATAGAACTCAGTTAGCAATTCTGCATTGAGTTCGCCAGACCTAATCCTCTGCCCCAAACTGAGAATCGATGAAAATGGATCAATGGTGGGCATAGGTATGGCTTTCTCAATAGGTTAGGAAGAGATCAAACCACACTTTACTCGACACGCGCAAGAAGAGGTTGAACCGCTTGACGACCTCAACCCTCTAGTAACAGTGGCACACTCTTCGAGATAGGATCTCGAATCACAATGTCGGCCACCTCATCGTAGGGCGTTGCCTGATTATTGATGATGACAACGCGAGCTTGACGTTTTTTAGCAATATCAACAACACCAGCAATGGGATACACTTGAAGCGTGGTTCCGATACAAATGAGCAAATCGCAATCCGAGACAGACTGAAATGCGGCGTTGATTTTTCGCTCATCCAGAGATTGGCCGAAAGATATCGTGTCGCTCTTCAAGATTCCACCACACTCCGCGCACTCAGGATCAAGCTCCCCACGCCTGACGCGCTCTAGCTCTTGCAACATAGGAGTGAGACGCCTGCAGGACATGCAAATGACCCGATGTATCGTGCCGTGAATTTCTATTACTACGTCTTCAGATGAACCTGCTTTCTGATGTAGGCCATCAATGTTTTGAGTAATTAGGCAATTTACTTTGCCCGTCTGTTCAAATGCGGCGATCGCCCGATGTCCATCTCCTGGACTCGCCTGCAGGGCTGGGTGCGTCAATCTCGACTGCCACGCTCGATGCCGCACCTCGGAATCAGACATGTAGTACCGAATGTCTGACATTTTTTCTGCGACTGGATCCTTGGTCCATACTCCTTGAGGTCCACGAAAATCCGGGATTCCAGCATCGGTTGAAATTCCTGCTCCAGTGAGGAATACCACGCGACTCGATTCGTTTATAAGCTCACGTGCGCGTTGGATCATGCCATCTGTCACAAGCAACCCTAAACCTAACGTATGGCCTGATACAAATAAGGCAGACTGTGATCTAGCCGATAATCTAAATCTGAATGGTTGTCAGGAAATTCTTCGTACACGTGTTCAATCCCGTATCGATTTAACTCGTTGGACAATATGCGTGTACCGTAATGAATAGAATACTGATCTCGAGAGCCACACTCTACCCATATCGCTTTCAGCTTTTTAAGATTGCCCTTGTAACGTTTCACCAAATGAATGGGATCATGTGCAGTCCAATGACGCCATCGAGACTCAATCAGCTCTCCAGTATCTGCATCGAACGGAATCCGAAAACCTAATGGTGCTTTTGGATCTGGATCATAGGTAGCCGCCATACATAAATTCATCAAACAGTGCCCTTCCGAGAATGAAATTTTTTCTCGTGACCATACTGATGATAAGAACCTTTTGATACGACCATCATCCATCCCTCGCATGATATTTTGTCGACGTTTTTTTTCTGCAGCACTCGAGTTCGTTGGGTTATATTTCACAGCCCGATATTTTGCTAATTCATCTAGCGTGTTCGGCCAATCTCTGCGGTAGATAAAATCGAAATATGCGTCTCCTGATAGGTTGGCAATTGCGCCCCAGACCTCGGGATGTTTCATTCCCTGCAGCATGGCACCATAGCCTCCCGATGATTTACCAAAACATGCTCGATGAGCAGCATTTGCCTTCGTATTAAAGACTGAATCCACGAAAGGAACGAGCTCTTTATTCAGATAGTCCTCGTACTGGCCAAGAGCGGAAGAGTTAATGTACTGATTTCCACCTAACGACGTATAGCAATCCGGAAACACAACGATCACAGGGCCGATTTTTTTGAGATGAGTGAGGCGCTCGAGCCGCTCCACCATGTTCTCACCAAAGGGTTTCCAATTGATCCGAGCCGGTCCTGATCCGGTAAATCCCGCTAGATCATAGAAAACCGGATACCCCTCTGACCGATCCGCGTCGTAACCAGGAGGTAACCACACAACAAGCTCACGCTGCACCGGATCTTTGAATGGATTGCCTCGAAGGACTTCGGAGGAATGAGCCTCTCGAACGATAGATCCTCGTTGAAAATGACGCTTTCTTAACGCCATGCCTTATCTCTTACCACATTCATAAGCTTCTTTTAATGCTTGACGCACTACGTCTGCGCCTGACTTGTGATCTAAGTCTGAACGCTCAACGAGAAACCGCCGAGACACCTCCTCCACTTCTTGTGCGCTAACAGAACTTTTGGTGCAAAAGAAGAGCTGATTGAATGCATCATGTATCCCCATCACGAAACCAGTAAATTTCTTCTGCTCTCCTGCGTCAGCACTTGTCGCCCAACGCCTCGCTTCTTCAGTACTAATGAATTGTTTTTGTATTTGCGCCGCATTTGCAAATGACGACGCAGTTAATATGATGATTAATGTTTTTTTTGCGATTTTCATAATGAATTTGAAACGCGAGGATTATTAATAACATCACATGTTAGTGTGTTAGCTTAATCTCAGTTTGCCAGACTCGCATGGAGATTTCATATGACCACATCGAACACGCAAGCCGAATTCAAATATCCACTGCGTCATTCTTTAGATCGCTCCCAATGGAGTAATCGATTGTTAGCAGGCATCTCAACATCGTCAACAATAAAAAATCCTGCGTCGTTCGCCAAGTCATCAATCCACTCGAAGTCCTTGATAGCGCTTTCCGAATTTCTCTCTTTCAACCAAGCATCAAATTCGGCGTTGCTCGGCGAAGTGTACTCGCCGTTGTAATTAAATGGTCCGTAAACAAATAGACTCGATTGTTTTTGCGTTACTGATTTAACCAAATTAAAAAATTCAAACACGTTACTTTTCGACATAATGTGCAGGGTGTTACACGAGAAAACTGCATCATATGTTTTGTAAATTGTCGGATCAGAGACGTCCAGCTCGATTGGCTGCAACACGTTGGAGAGACAAGCATCATCGATCCACATTTGGATACCGCTTAGGTTTTCTCTCAAATCACTGCACTGCCACAAGACGTTTGGCATGTGCTTGGCAAAATAAATTGCGTGCTGTCCCGTTCCAGAACCAACTTCTAAAACAGCGCTTTGTTGGACTAGCCGAATTTGTAGCTCTTTTAAAATGGGGTCTCGATTGCGCTCACACGCTGGGGAAAAAGGCTTTTGCATTTTTGATCTAATAGACCGCCAGCGCTCAAATTTCAGGATCTTAACACCCGGCCAGAATTGCCTTTTTCAACAATTCCGTTACGCTTTCGAGCGAAGCTCTCGAACGAACTGCGCCACATGACTACCAATAAGATCTGGGCTATCTTCCTGTAAAAAATGTAGCCCTGGAACGGTCACCTCAGTTTGATTGGGCCACCGACGGCAAAGCTCTCTTTGTCGCCCGACTAAAATCGAACCCGGTTCCGCGTTAATAAACAACTTAGGAATTTCGCTTGTTGCGAGCCACTCTGAATATTGCTGCACCAAATTCACCACAACCTCTGGGGCACCATCGATTGGTATTTGTCTTGGCCAAGATAACGTGGGTCGCCGATCCTCACCCTTATTTTGAAATGGTCGACGGTACTCTGACATCTCAATCTCCGATAACTCTCGCATCACGGAGCCAGTCAACACACGCTCAACAAATACGTTCTTTTCCAAAATCATTTCTTCACCGCCGGTAGAACGAAATGCTTGGAATACTTTTCTAGCGTTTTCCGGCCAATCATCCCACGTCAGGGGGGATACGATCGCCTCCATGTACACGACGCCTTGAACCCGTGAGTCATGTTGACGCATCCAATCAAAGGACAAAGCGGAACCCCAGTCGTGTACAACAAAAATAATTCGGTCACCGAGATCTAACTGTTCCCATGCTCTGTAGAGATAATCTCGCTGCTCTTCGTAGGAATAGCGCGATACGTTTGATGGTGAGAGTTTGTCTGAATCCCCCATCCCTATCAGGTCGCACGCAATTAAGCGTCCCAGACCCTCGCAGTGAGGCATGATGTTTCGCCACAAATACGATGAAGTTGGATTTCCGTGTTGAAAAATAATGGTGTCGCCCTCGCCTTCGTCGACGTATGCCATGTTGCTACCCAGCACCTCAACAAACTTCTTCGTCCCATATGGACGGTCACCAATCATCGCTAACCCCTCCTCTTACTTACCCTCAAATTTCGGCTTTTCTTTTTTTACGAATGATTCAATGCCGTGCCGAGCATCTTCTGTCTTAACCATTGCAGCAATTTCTCTCGTCTCTCGCTCCATTTGTGATTCAAGTGTGTCATTTGGAGACATTAATACGAGCCGCTTGACCCCACCGTGAGCAAGCGTCGGCCCTGATGCCAGTTGAGCCGCTAATTTGTTGACCTCATCGGCGAGCTGATCCGCAGGCACAACACGATTCACTAATCCCCACTCCAATGCCTCTTGAGCTGACAACGTACGATTGGTTAAATACATTTCAAGCGCACGACGACGACCAATGACTCGGGTTAAAAAATACGTTGAGCTACCGTCAGGTGTGAGACCAATACGTGTGTACGCACTTGAAAATTTGGCCTGATCCGAGGCGATGACGAGATCGCAACATGCGGCCAAACTTAATCCCGCCCCCGCTGCCGCACCATTCACTGCAGCGATGACTGGCGCGTTCAACCAAGCCAGTCGAGAGATTGCGATGTGTAAGTACCCTGTCATTTCGCGAACTAGCGCATCGAGACGATCCTGGTTCTCGTGAAATTCTGCGATATCTCCTCCAGCACAGAATGCCTTATCACCAGCACCGGTGATCACAACTGCTCTAACGCGATCATCACCAGCCATCAGGTTCACGATATCGTGTAAATCTTTAGTCGCTTGACCGTTGACCGCATTATAGGATTCGGGTCGGTTAATTGTCAGGCGTGCAATGTTGTCGTTTACTTCATAAGCAATAGTTTCGAATGTCACAATCATCTCCGGATAATTAAGAGTGCCGTCGGGTAGCTAACACCAAAACACCACAGTGGCAGCTTCACTAACAATACACAACAACGATTAGTGCAACAACCAAACTGAGAAAGGGGTTTTTGATCTTCTCAAGGGGGGTATACGGGTTCACACATAAGGATAATCATCCCTTATTCCGAGCTATACTCGCTACTACTAATATTCTGAATATAGAGCTATCCGACGTGAGCAAAATCAACGAATTTGTACCTCAGGGGGTCATACCAGCAACACTATTAATCCTCAATGACGATTTAACAATCGATGATCGAGAAACTCGCAAGCACACGAGGTACTGCGCCACGACACCAGGGGTATCTGCGGTCACGGTCAATGGACATGCGTCGGAAGTTCATGCATGCACTTTTGATGAGCAAAAACAAATTCTAGCCAGCACAATGGATGAAATAGGGAATGTTTGTCCAGTCATCAACGGGGTATACGCTGATGGCAGTCGAGAAGCCGCCCGGATCGCACGAATGGCAGCTGATGGAGGCGCATCGTGTCTTCTCGTCTTCCCGCCAAATAGCATGTCTATGGGCGGACAGCTGCGTCCGGAAATGGCCATCGCTCACTTTAGTGAGATCGCAAGCGCTACTGACTTACCATTAATTTGCTTTCAATACCCCATGACAACAGGGCTGGGATATCCGTTCGACACGTTGCTTCGCCTCTTTGACACGGTACCATCAATTCGAGCCATTAAAGACTGGTCGAATGATGCGATGCTTCATGAGAAACACATTAAAACGTTCCAATCTTTAGATCGGCCAGTCAATGTGCTCACGACACACAGCTCATGGTTAATGGCTTCATTGAGTATGGGGGCCAACGGTCTACTATCTGGCGCAGGGAGTGTCATTGCAGATCTGCAAGCTCAGTTGTTTGGTGCGATCCAAAACAAAGAGCTCGATAAAGCACAACAGATCAACGACAGAATCTATCCACTTGCCCAAGCGTTCTACGCCCCGCCATTTCTTGATATGCATAACCGAATGAAAGAAGCGCTAGTTATGCTGGGTCGTGTAAGCAAGGCGCATGTCCGACCGCCGTTGATGAAACTTAATGAGGATGAATTAAAAAATCTGTCACACGCCATTGATCTAGCGAACATCAGTGAGACTGAATAACTTAGCGTTGTCGCCCAAGAGCGCGGCATTTTCCACAGTCGCACAAACACAACATATGGGCTGATATATCTTTGTATTAACAAGATGTTGCGCTATACTGTGCGCAGCCGTATAACCCGAAACAATGGAAATAACGGCTGGGCTAAGAATTACACAAGTAGATTCCAAAAAATTTAGAGGGAGAAATTTATGGCCGCATTATTTCAATCACTAGGTCGAACAGTGATCGCCGGCATCGTGATTTTGGCAGTACTCGTTATTATATTTTCTGGAGGTAACTTAGGTGATGGTGGAGCCTACTCGTTATTCTTCACTCGTTGGCTACACGTGCTATCTGGTGTCATGTGGATCGGCCTACTTTGGTACTTCAATTTTGTACAAATTCCATCAATGCCTAAAATCCCCGACGAACAAAAACCGGCAATCGGTAAGGTCATTGCACCAGCTGCCCTTTTTTGGTTCCGCTATGGAGCACTGGCAACGGTGATTACAGGTCTTCTCTTAATCCATCAACAAGGCTACCTCGTCGAAGCGCTTACCTTCGCGGATAGCGGTGTGCGGGCAATTGGCATCGGCATGTGGATGGGCCTCATTATGGCAGCGAACGTGTGGTTTATCATTTGGCCGAATCAGAAAAAAGCCCTTGGGATTGTCTCGGTCGATGCTGACCAGAAAGCGGCAGCAGCCAAAACAGCCATGATGGCCTCTCGCTTTAACACAATGCTATCCATACCGATGTTGTACATGATGGTGGCACAGCAAAACGGTGGTGGCGCCATCTTCTAATCGATCGGCACAATCGAAAAAAGCCCACAGTCGACTGTGGGCTTTTTTGTTTCGTAATAGTTCGTAATAGATGGTGGAGTTAACTCCAGTCAGCGAGAATCCTCACCCAATCGCTCATACTCTGATCGCTCCATATCTGGGCCGCAAGTTCCGATTAATTCGTAACTGTGCCCAAGGAAATCAGGATAGCGACGCTCCATTCTTTTTCTAAAGTTAGAGTTCTCGATATAGCTTTTCTTCTGAGAATAACGGTACTCTCTGGTGTCTCGATTAAGCACCCATTGGCTGTGACCGGTGTAATTCGCGTCAGTATTTTCCGAAAAACACCTGTATTCACGCTCATCAATGGCGCATTCGTCAATCGTCAGAATCCAATCATCGTTTTCATACAGCGTGAATAACATGCCGCCATTGAGGAGATACACATTATTTCGCACCGTCTGGCCCACACCCAAGCTAGACTCATTACCATCCACATCAAACCAAACATTTTGAATAAGATCCTCGAATTCACATCGAATGATCACCTCATCGGCAAATGCGTTGAGTGAGAGAGTCGTTAAAAAAATACAGAGAGCGCATTTCATTCAGTCTATTTTCTTTCTGAAAAAAAACCGATGACGTCTTTCATGGTTTGTCCTACAAAATCACTAACTGGCATGCGCTTCACGAGACGAGCTCCTTGTCCTGCCCACATCACCATCAACTCGGCATCACCGTCGCGATGGGCGTACTCTCGAACCGCTCGAGACACCGAGTATTGTGCAGGATAATCAAGCGGACTCTCGTCCGTGGATTCCAAATCTGACATTAGACGATTCACAACTCCTCTGGCGTGTCGCCCAGAAATCATATCGGTGATGCGAGTCTGTTCAGGATACGTTTCCTCAAGCTTGTCTTTCCACACGCGAGATACAGGGGCCTCATCACACCCGAGAAATGCGGTACCCATTTGCACCCCGGATGCACCTAACGCAAGCGACGCGATAATCCCTCTCGCATCCATGATGCCGCCAGCTGCCACCACAGGCACCTTCACTGAGTCTTTGATTTGTGGAAGCAGCGCAATCAGTCCCGTCAGACCATCTGTATACGAATTCAAATAACTGCCCCGGTGACCACCCGCCTCGACACCTTGGGCAATCACAATATCGACGCCTTTGCGCTCTAGGTCTATGGCCTCTAAAACACTCGTCGCTGTACACATCACAATGGCGGAATTAGATTTTGCGTGCCGCACGATTTCCTCAGTAACGCCAAAGTGAAAACTGATAATGGGAACTGCTGCTCGCACCAACACGTCCAGCTGCTCCTCAAACGGTCCATACATCGCAGTCGGTTCTAAAACCTCACCCAAGTCAAGTTCTTCGTGATATCGCTCTAGTAAATATCGGATTTGTGGACGGCTAGACAATAACGGTAGCGCTTTATCCGCTATGGGAGAAAATAAGTTCACATTGAAAGGCTGATCAGTTTTTGCCTGAATTTGTCTTATAGCCTCCTCTAATTTCTCGGGTTTTATCGCGGCAGCTCCCAAACTCCCAACGGCACCCGCCTCACAGACGGAGATCACAAAATCTGCATTCGTCGCACCCGCCATCGGCGCTTGTATCACGGGGTGTTTGGCACCTAACAAGGACTGTAATTCAGTTGGGTATTCCATCAACGGAGAGATTCAAACTTAACTTAGAAAGGGAAAATCAAGATCAGGTTGTCTTCCGCTAACAATATCCGCAAGCGCTGCACTTGAACCGCAAGAGAGCGTCCATCCAAGCGTGCCGTGCCCCGCATTAAGGAAAAGATTAGAGTATTTCGTACGACCAATATAGGGAATATTAGAAGGAGTTGTCGGCCGCAAACCAGCCCATGGCCGCGACTCATCGTAATCAATACCTTCGGGAAAAAATCGTCGTACACGATCTAAAATTCCCTTACAGCGGGCATCGTTAATGCTTAGGTCAAACCCGTTTAGTTCAGCAGTTCCCGCCATGCGCAATTGATCACCTAGACGTGACATCGCAATTTTTCCGTTTTCATCGGTCAAGCACACCGTCGGAGCTACAGCCTCGTCAAGAATTGGTGCCGTCAATGAATAACCTTTCACTGGAAAAATCGGTAGAGAGATACCCAATGGCGCCATGAGCCCACTGGTTGAAGAGCCAGTAGCTACCACATAAGCGTCCGCACTTTTCACATAGGTCTTACCAAACTCGTCAGCAACACGAATACCCGAAATCCGCTCACCGGAACCTAAAAAACCAACGACTGGCGAATCAAAATGAAAATTCACACCTAACTTGGATCGCGCAACCTGTTCCAGTTCACGGGTAAATAGGTGCGCATCTCCTGATTCATCATCAGCAGCATAGGTCGCGCCCACAAACGGGATTGTCGATTGCCGCAAAGCAGGCTCAATCTCAATAATCTTAGCCGCATCACACACCGACATATCTAAACCATATGAAAGTAATTCCGCCAATCGCAAATTGGCTTTTTCAAATTCTTGTTCGTCAGTATGAAGCTGCAGAATACCTTTTTCGATCTGATGATAGTTAAGTTGCTCCTCTCGACGCAGGTGCTGTAAGCGTTCTCTGCTGTAAATTCCCAACTTGAGAATCGCGAGCGTATTTCTGAGCGTCCGACTCGGCAAACATTCGATCAGAAAACGAAATGCCCACGACCATTGTCTCGAGTCAGCTCGCATGCGAAACATCAGTGGCGCATCTTCGCGTCCAAGCCATTTGATGATTTTAAGTGGCGCGCCTGGGTTCGCCCACGGCTCGGCTTGACTCACTGAAATTTGACCGCCGTTAGCAAAACTGGTGACTAACCCAGACCCTTTGTCGGCGTCAACTACCTCGACCTCATGTCCCTCTCGAGCGAGAAACCACGCTGATGTGGTTCCAATCACACCTGCACCAATCACAATGACCTTCATAACTCTGCGTCCCGACCAAGTGACAACTTACTGCGCGACCCAACCACCATCAGACAAAATATCGGTGCCTGTTATGAATGAGGCATCATCCGTACAAAGAAAGCGAGCAATTTTCCCGATCTCTTCAGGTTCTCCCCAACGCTTCGCTGGCACGTGGGACAGCAATTCAGCATTCTTCTCCTTATCAGCTCGAAGCGGGGCAGTTAGGTCAGTTGCGTAAAATCCAGGGCTAATCGCGACAACATTAATGCCATCGTCAGCGTGTTCAAGTGCCATCGATTTGGTAATTGCCAGTACACCATGCTTGGTCGCACAATATGCCGCTCGGCCTGCACTGCCAACGTTCGCCATAATTGACGTGATATTAATCACTCGTCCCCAACCGTGTTGTTTCATGTGTGGGACAAATGCACGAGAACATAAAAACACACCCGTGAGATTGGTATCGACGACCGTATTCCACTCGTCCATCGAAAACTCAATTAAATTCTTTCGTATTGCTGTTCCTGCATTATTCACAAGGATATGAACGGGGCCAAACGTCTTTGAGACATCTCGCTCAAGGAGAGTCACTTGTTCCTCATCACGTACATCGCAATGGAACACGCTAGAGCTAACACCCGCCTCCTCTAGCAACGATTGTGTTTCTTGTAACTTCGCCTCATCACGGCCGACGCATGCAATTTGAGCACCAGCCTGTCCGATACTCAATGCCATCGCGCGGCCTAAACCACGACTCGCCCCTGTGATCACAGCGACTTTACCTTTGAGTGGCGCGTCTGACATAACAACTCCCCCTAAAATTCGCAGAAAAAGTCAGTATACCGCCAACAACTATTTCATCGTTTTCGGTATAGTTTTGTGCTGTCACATCCGGGCAATTAATTCACTAAAAAAACACATGGTTCAGAATCGACATAAACAGCATTGGCCAGACCATCTGCCGCAGAGCCTGAGTCTGCCCGCTCAAAGCATGTATGACAATCTGGTTCTCGCCACAAGAAGTAATCCAACAAAGGCGTCAGTTGTCTTTTATGGGCATAGTCTTTCGTATCAAGACATCTCTATCATTATCGACAAGTTAGGGGCCTACCTACAGAAGACTTGTGGCGTTAAAACAGGTGACCGAGTCATTCTGGATATGCAATCGAGCCCGCAATTCATTTGTGCTTATTACGCTTGCCTATCAATTGGTGCCGTCGTCGTCCCCATCAGCCCGATGAACGTGCGCGAAGAAATTGATCACTACTGTACCGACTCTGGCGCACGAGTTGCAATCACAGCACAATCCGCTGTTGAAGAATTCCAGGATGTCTTAACAAAAAACAAAATTAATCACCTCATTGTCACCACATACTCAGACTACATTGACGCCGCGATTGTAGGCGACATACCAGACGAATTCTCGGCCGCTCGACAAACATTTTCTGACTCTCGCATTACGTCGTGGCATGACACACAACAACATGCCGAAATTGCCGATCTCACGCCAGTGAGCCCAGAGAGTCTTGCGGCCATTCTGTATACGTCTGGAACAACGGGTAATCCAAAAGGATGCATGCACACGCACCAAACACTCATGCATACAACCAAGGGGGCTGTTTTGTGGGAAGGCATGAAGGACGATACGGTGATACTCGCCACAGCACCGATGTTTCATGTGACTGGCATGCAACACAGTATGAATGCAGGCATCTTTTCTGGCGCGACGATAGTGATTCTTCCAAGGTGGAGTCCATCTGTCGCTGGAGAGCTGATTGAAACGTATCGCTGTACTCATTGGGCAAATGTCCCAACGATGGTTGTCGATTTACTGGCTGACGCAAGTGTTGCAGGACGTGACTTGAGTTCTCTAATCAATATTTTTGGCGGCGGTACGTCAATGCCAGAGGCTGTCGCGCAAAAGCTGTACGAACGATGCCAAGTCCGATACATGGAAGCGTACGGGATGACAGAAACCATTTCCCAAACCCATATGAACCCCCATCAAGACCTTCGA
Source organism: Candidatus Eutrophovita brisbanensis (assembly GCA_038147395.1). Classification (GTDB taxonomy): domain Bacteria; phylum Pseudomonadota; class Gammaproteobacteria; order Burkholderiales; family Eutrophovitaceae; genus Eutrophovita; species Eutrophovita brisbanensis. The sequence continues at coordinate 1,645,167 of JAYQTM010000001.1, forward strand.
AAACAATGCCTGGGTATTCCAACTTTTGATACTGAATCGACGGTCATCGATCCGGAAACGTTAGAGGAATTAGGACCTAATGAAACGGGAGAGATCATCTCGTCTGGGCCGCAAGTGATGATGGGTTACTGGCAACGCGATGATGCAAATAAAGAGGCCTTTATTGACATCGACGGAAAACGGTTTTTTCGGACTGGCGATCTAGGACGATACGATACAGATGGTTTTTTCTATATATCTGATCGCATCAAACGAATGATCAATGCAGCAGGATACAAAGTTTGGCCAGCGGAAGTCGAAGCGACGCTGTACAAGCATCCAGCCATCAAAGAGGTCGCGATTATTTCATCACCAGATAATCGTCGCGGAGAAACCGTCAAAGCAGTAGTGGTGCTCAAGGAAGAGCACGCGAGTAGCACAACGGAGTCACAGATCATCGATTGGTCACGAGAACACATGGCGTCCTACAAAATACCAAGAGCAGTCACATTCACAAAAGAGTTACCTCGATCTGGTACGGGGAAAATTCAATGGAGACTGCTGCAAGACGAGGAGTGGGCAGCAAAACAATCAAACACTCATTAAAAACTGATACATTGATTCTTCTTTAGCTCAATCAATCCAGGGACATCATGCAACTCGACACGTCACTGATCAAAGATATCGAGGCCGTTTGTCTCGACCAGAAAAACGAGTTGGTTTCTTTTACGTGTGACCTAGTCTCGGAGCCTAGTTTATTGGGAGAGGAGGCATCAGCTCAACGTGTGATGGCACAAACATTTGCTGACATGGGGCTAGACATTGATCGGTTCGCCATTGACCATGACGCACTTAAACACGAGCCCGGCTATTCTCCCAGTCTGGGAGAGTGGGATGGTCATGAGAATATCGTCGGAATTCATCGCCCCAAAAACAGAACCGGTCACTCACTGATATTAAACGGTCATATTGACGTGGTACCTGTTGGCTCTAGCGAGCTATGGTCATCGCCGCCATTTAGTCCGACGGTGAATGGCGATCGACTATACGGTCGTGGGTCAGGCGACATGAAAGCGGGGATTGCTGCCTATGTCTTTGCCTTCAAAGCATTACTAAAACTGGGTTTTAAACCCGCTGCAGAAGTCTACTTACAATCGGTTGTAGAAGAGGAATGCACGGGCAATGGCGCGCTTGCCTGCCTGCACCGAGGATATCGCGCCGATGCAGCAATCATTCCCGAACCGTTTAACGAAACGATCATGTCAGCTCAAGTCGGGGTAATGTGGCTACAAATCGACGTCACCGGGAAACCAGCGCACGTCCTAAATGACACGACAGGAACAAACGCCATTGAATCAGCATTTAAGATTTGGAATCATTTAAAAAAACTTGCAACAACCTGGAATCAAAACAAAGGTCAGCACCAACCTTTCTCCGATCACGACGCCCCCATTAAATTCAATCTCGGAAAAATCAACGGTGGTGAGTGGGCATCATCCTTACCAACGCAATGTCGAATGGAAGTGCGCTGTGGCTTTTACCCTGGCGAGGACCCAAAGGATGTACGCCACGCGATCGAGTCACACCTAAAAAATGCGGTCACTGATGATCAAGAATTAGCAAACGTGAGCTACCAGATATCGTATGGAGGATTTCAATCCCCGGGGTGCATCGTGGATGTGAACGATCCGTTCATCACGCTACTTAGCGATACCCACCACAGCGTCACAGGGCAACAGCCCGAACTCTTTGCAAGTGCGGCCACCACAGACGTACGTTCATTCCAGCTCTACGGAAACATTCCATCGACATGTTACGGACCAGAGGCACAAAATATTCACGGTATCGACGAGTCTGTATCCATCGACAGCATGGCGACCGTGAGTCGCGTGCTGAGTCAATTCATCGCTCAGTGGTGCGGGTTAGAGAAAATCTAAGAAACAACCTGAGCGCTACTCAGACTTCTCATTTGTTTGCGCTCTAAGAAAATCAAAGTCACATCCTTGAGGAGCTTGCGTGACAGTGTCGTGATAAAGCTTCGCATAACCTCTATTTGGCGCAGAGTGAATTTGAATATTCTCTCTTCGACGATTTAAATCAGCATCAGAAAGAAGTATATCTAGGCGCTTGTCTTTCACAGACAAACGAATACGATCACCCGATTGCACGAGCGCCAAGTTTCCTCCAGAAGCAGCATCTGGAGATACGTGTAAGACCACCGTACCGAAAGCAGTCCCACTCATCCTCGCGTCGGAGATTCGCACCATGTCTTTCACGCCCCGTGCGGCTAATTTTTTCGGAATTGGCAAATATCCAGCCTCTGGCATGCATACAGCACTTTTTGGCCCTGCATTTTTTAGCACAAGAATGTCCTCAGGCTCTACATCAAGGTCTGGATCATCGATCCGTGCGCTCAAATCTTCAAGCGAGTCAAACACAACAGCCCGAGCTTCTTTTTCAAACAAGCTTGGGTCCGCAGCTGCTCGTTTTAAGATTGCACCGGTTGGTGCCAAAGATCCGAATAACGCAATCAATCCCCCCTTGTCTTGATAGGGTTGGCTAAAAGGCCTCACAACCTCTCGATCAATCCATTCAGGTTCGTCGCTCAACCATTCCCCAAGCGTTTCACCGGTCACTGTCATGCAATCGAGATGAAGCAGGTGTTTCAATTCATGCATCACGGTGACCAAACCTCCTGCAGCAAATAAGTCCTGCATGTAGTGTTCGCCCGTCGGTTTTAAATTAACTAAAACTGGAGTTTCTTCCGAGAGTCGATTAATCATATCGAGGTCTAGATTGATACCGCGGCGTCCCGCAATTGCCGCTAAATGTACTACTGCATTGGTGGACCCACTCACAGCTAATAACACCCTCACAGCGTTCTCAATCGACTTTGGGGTAATGATCTGCTCGGGCAATGGTGATTGGGACTGAGCCATCTCCATCGCTCTCTCGCCACAAGCCTCAGCCATTCTTAAACGATCGGCATGCACTGCGGGGATCGCCGCACTACCAGGCAAACTCATACCAAGCGCCTCCGTGATGCAAGCCATCGTGCTGGCTGTACCCATCACTGCACAGCTTCCGGCGGTCGTCGCAAGCTTACCTTCGATTTCATTAATTGCTGTATCAGAAATCTCACCAGCACGATAACGACCCCAAAATCTTCGGCAGTCAGTACAAGCGCCTAGCCTCTCTCCTTGGTAGGGCATTGCCATCATTGGACCCGTGACCAACTGGACCGTTGGAATGTTTGCCGACGCAGCGCCCATCAGCTGAGCTGGAACGGTTTTATCGCAACCGCCGATCACGACACACGCGTCCATCGGTTGCGCCTTCAACATCTCTTCAACATCCATGGACATTAAATTTCGGAACATCATGCTCGTGGGTGACAGAAATACCTCCCCCAGCGATATGGTTGGAAACTCGATGGGCAATCCGCCTCGTTTCAGCACACCACGCTTAACTGCCTCAACTAAATCTGGCATCGACCGATGACAGTTGTTAAACCCACTGGGTGAAGATGCAATACCGACAATCGGGCGGCTGAGGCTATCGAGTGAGTACCCCATTGAGCGTGCGAATGAGCGACGAAGATACGCAGCAAACCCCGGGTCACCATAATTGGTGAGGTTGTTGGTGATCCCCTTTGCTTTGTTTTTATTTTGCTTGGTCATATCCTCTCCAACATGAACACCGCGTGTTTAACGTCGTCGAGAAACGTAACCGCGCCAAACGTGGATTCCAGCAACCAATGGAAAAATGAGGCCAAGAATCCAATGCAGCATGCTTGTCGTCTCTCGGAGTGATTCGTCACTTAGGTAATATAAGAAATATCCCGATAAACTCAAGAGAGTCATCAGGGTAAAAATGATGACGCCTGTCCACAAATTCCGATTCATCTTCCATGCCCTTGCGATATGCCCTGGCATCACGCTTCCAAAACCAATCATCATTAATGCAGCTGATAGTCCGTGAACCGTGAGCATCACGGGCTCACTCGGATGATGGATCGGACCGAACTCGCCTTCGATTCGAACAAAATAATGAAAATACACCCATAGAGCTCCTGATAGCGTCAAGACACTACCAACGACATACAAAAACCATTGCTGCTTTATTCCGAGCTTGATGGGCAAACCACTCATCATCACGACCTTTTTTAATTTGGATAGGTGTCTATCCGTCCACCTTGAACAACGAGACCTCTTGCATCATAACGCTCAAGGACCGAAGACATTTTTGAGCGTCCAATCAACACCGCCTTCGCAAGTGCGTCGGCGACCATACACGAGCGAGCGATAACGCTCGCCGATGCACGACTGCTTACCGGCTTCTCCTCCAACTTATCCAATATTATGCCCGACTGATCAGTGTTTTGATCTATTGAATAATTTGCACTTGTGGCCAAAGCCCGATCAACCAAATCAATCGATACCACTGACTCTCCCAGTTTCTCTGGGTTACGAACAAGCACCGAATGTGGCTCACCAAATGCGCGGACATCACCACCCGCGTTCACGTACCCTGTTCGGATATCACTCGATTTGAGCACATGGATCGCCTCATCAACCGCGTACCCTTTTGCGATCCCCCCAAAATCGATCGAGCCCATGCCGATACGTTGTATAGAGTCGGAAGCGATAATCGCCAGAGCTGTAGAACCGAGTATGTCTCTCGGCGCCGAGGGTGTAATCGTAAATGCACCCAAGGTCGCCTGCTCAACATCAAATGCCGTACGCATCACTCGCATGACGTGAGTCGACACCCCCATTTGCTCTCCAATACGCATTTCATTTAGTTGACTGACTTCACTGCAAGGATCAAAACGACTCATCAACGAGTGGATCAATTCAATTGAATCAAATGCTCTGTGAATGATTTCGTGAGCAAAACTCTCAGTCGTCGATGGGATAACTCCGATCTCGACAATTGTGCCGAGGAGTGGACGTGCGCGCTTAAGGGTTTTTGAGGAGCAGGTCATAGGTTGCTAAAACCCGACTCACGCCCTCAGTGATGTGTCTGCACGAGAGCGTAGCACCCGAAATATTTTTAATCTCCTCTCCAAGAGTCAGCACAGCACCTGGTTTGTGCCCCACAAACTGTGCCCTCCATCTGGGATTGCGTATTTCGTATCCGTAGCTTTCTCGATAAACAAGAATTTCGACTTGCTTGACCTCACCCTGAGGGCTCAAGGCGATCGCATAGGTGATGTACCGATGCTTCCCAATGACCTCGTCGACAATAAAGTAACCAGACAACTCACCACCATCGAACACAGTCCACACCGGTTGTACATCACGCTCGACTTGAACACGAGACGCCATTTTGATCGCGTTGCGTGTCGCATCATCGAGACGAAGATCAGATTTCTCAAAAGTCGCCGCCTCTCCAAACATCAACTTTTGAGCCTGCTCAACGGTGAGATACTCAGCCGCATACACCTCATCAGATACTGCGATCGTCGCGATCGGAATCGCGAGTAATTTAAACCAGTCGTTATTCATAAGTGACCACTCTTCACCATGCGCTGTTAACTCGTACTCAGCACCACCTTACCACTGACCTTTTTATCAAGGAGCTCATTTAGCGCCTCTGAAGCCTGTGTCAACGGGTAAACTTTATGTATGTGGGGCGATATTTTTCCAGCTTCGAATAAACGCATCAGCTCTCGGTTATTTGCGTCATTCAGTGCGGGTTCTCGACGCGTAAAGTCCCCCCAAAAAACACCAACAATCGAGCACCCCTTGAGTAGCGCTAAGTTCAGTGGGACTTTCGGTATCTCGCCTACGGCAAAACCAACTACCAAAAAACGACCTCGCCAACTCATATCTCTCAGCGCCTTTTCCGATAATGGACCCCCAACCGGATCATAAATCACATCAACGCCAGCACCCTGAGTGATTTCCTTCACTCGAGCTCTCAAGTCCTCAGACGAATAATTGATGAGTTCGTCTGCACCATTTGCTGCACAAACGTCTAATTTCTCTTTGGTCGACGCAGCTGCAATCACTCGTGCCCCCATTGCCTTTCCGAGTTGGATCGCAGCAAGACCAACACCACCAGAGGCACCAAGAACTAACAGAGTCTCGCCAGGTTGGATATTTGCTCGATCTTTCAGCGCGTGGTAGCTCGTGCCGTACGTCAATATAAATGCCGAAGCTTTCTCGAATTCCATTTTGTCAGACATTTTGATCAACCGATTGGCATCCACAGCAAGCTCCTCGGCGAATCCTCCCCAGGTAGAAAATGCGATGACTCGATCACCAACAGAGACGTTCGTCACACCATCACCCACCGCTTTAATGACACCGGAAACCTCTCCTCCGGGTGAGAACGGCAAGTCTGGCTTAAATTGATATTTACCTTGAATAATGAGCGTGTCAGGAAAATTAACACCACACGCTTTAACCGATATCAGTACCTGCCCTTCGCTCAAATCGGGCGACGGCACATCTTCAACTACCAGAGTATCTGGCATCCCATGAGACTTACACAGTACGGCTTTCATGATTTAATCCTCAAAACTATCGTCATCAGTCGACATGCCGCTAGCCTACAGCGTAGGCTGACGCAGTATTTTCTCCACTTGACGCCATCCAGCATCCGCCATCGGTCTCGCACGCTTGCCTTGCTCGAAGGCATGCTCGCTAGAGGCTGTTCCATCTTTCACTCGCCCCATGATGCCTTGCAAAATCGCTGATAGTCGAAACATGTTAAACGCGATGTAAAAATCCCAGTTCTGCGTCACATCCCGGCCGGTGCGCTCACAATACCGTTGAACATATGATGCCTCATCTGGAATACCCGAACCTGAATGATCAACACCCTGGATCCCCCTGAATTCTCCCGGCGTGAGCCGCCAGTACATGCAGTGGTAAGCGAAATCCGACACAGGGTGTCCCAAGGTAGATAATTCCCAATCGAGAACTGCCAGGATTCTTGGTTCACTCGGATGAAAAATGACATTATCCAAACGATAGTCACCGTGAATCACCGTAACTTCCTCATCACTGGGAATATTATTTGGCAACCAGTCAATTAAATTTTCCATCGACTCGATCCGCTCTGTCTCAGACGCCCGATATTGCTTCACCCAACGACTGACTTGGCGCTCAATGTAATTCCCCGGTCGCCCATAAGTCTCCAAATCAACCGCTTGATAATTCACTGAATGAAGCGCCGATATCACACGATTGAGTTCGTCGTATATCTTTGCCCGCTCATCCGCGGATAATTCAGGGAGTAAGCCATCCCACAACACCCTGCCCTCAACAAAATCCATGACGTAAAACGATGTTCCAATCACATCTTGGTCTTCGCACAAACAAAACGTTCTCGCTACGGGAACATCGGTCGGGTACAGAGCACTCATCACCCGATACTCTCGGTCAACAGCGTGCGCCGATGGGAGCAATTTTCCGGGGGGCTTACGCCGCAGTACATATTTTCCGCTAGCAGCGGTTAATAGGAAGGTGGGGTTAGATTGCCCACCACTGAATTGCTCGGCCGATAACGGCCCCTTGAATCCCTCCACATGGTTTGAGAGGTATTGTTCGAGCTTGGCAAGATCGAATTGATGTCGTTCATCAACCGCTCGAGTGCCCACAAATTGTTCGTGCATGTTCTTACATCTCCTTCGCGTGCATTATCGCATGCTCATGGCATACTAGCCGAGTGTCATAGAAGAAACAGGACTAACGTTGAAACAATTCGAAGATAAAGTGGCTGTCATTACTGGCGGCGCAAGTGGGCTCGGGCTTGCCATGGCTCGTCGGTTTGGCGCGGCAGGAATGAAAATCATGATTGCGGATATCGAGAGCGATAACCTCTCCACTGCCGTCAACAGCTTAAGCGAATTGAATATCCATGCGAACGGAGTGCTGTGTGACGTTTCAAACGCGCAGGATGTCGAACATTTAGCCGAGGAGACGCTCAACACGTATGGCGCTGTTCATGTTGTCTGTAATAACGCTGGCGTCGCACCGAGCGGACTTATATGGGAGCACTCAACCAAGGATTGGGAATGGGCGATGGGCCCTAATGTATGGGGCGTCATACACGGAATTAGGGTATTCACACCGATTTTATTGGGGCAAAAAGAGGAAGGCCACATCATTAACACAGCTTCAGTGGCTGGCTTGATGTCATTCAGTGGGATGGGGCTATACTGCATGACCAAGCATTCAGTCGTTACGATGAGTGAGTGTCTCCATCATGACCTAGAGAGCACATGTGAGCACGTTCGATGCTCGGTGTTGTGTCCCGCTTACGTACCCACACAAATTGCAGCCTCCGAGAGAAATCGACCAAGCCACTTAAAGGACAACCGAAATAAATCAGAGGATGAGTTAGCCCGAGAGGAAAACCTAAGAAAAGCTGTCGAATCAGGAAAAATTTCTGCCGAGCAAGTCGCGGAACAAGTATTTGATGCAGTCAAAGACAACCGTTTCTATATCCTCACCCACCCGAAAATCAAGCCTGCTATTGGCATGCGTTACGAAGATATCCAAGAAGAACGTAGCCCACGGGATACATCTCGACGAGCCTGAGCACCAAGCGCCATAGCAATCAAAGACGCTGAACGGTAAAATGCGCGTCCTAATGATTAAATAAACCGTGCCGTTACGCCAGTGGATCACACCAAAACTGAAGTTGCCTTAGAGGCAAAACGACGACGAACATTCGCGATCATCTCTCACCCCGATGCGGGTAAGACGACTCTTACTGAGAAACTACTTTTATTTGGTGGTGCGATTCAAGCAGCGGGTACAGTCAAAGCGAGAAAATCGAGTAAGTACGCAACCTCTGACTGGATGGCAATCGAAAAAGAGCGTGGCATCTCTGTTGCGAGTTCAGTCATGCAATTTGAATATCGAGACTGTGTTCTCAATCTACTCGACACCCCAGGCCACAAAGACTTCTCAGAGGATACGTATCGCGTTCTAACCGCTGTCGATGCGGCATTAATGGTTATCGACTGCACCAAAGGGGTCGAACCCCAGACGATCAAATTACTCGAAGTATGCCGTCAAAGAAACACGCCAATCATTACTTTTGTCAACAAGCTTGACCGTGAAGGACGGCACCCACTCGAAATCATTGATGAAATCGAAGAGGTGCTGAACATCCATTGCGCACCCATGACATGGCCCATCGGTATGGGCAAGCGGCTCGCTGGCATCTATGACATCGCTCGTGACGAGACACTGCTGTACGACGCATCAAGCGATGATCAAAAAAACGTCAAAGCTGTTAAGGGCCTTGACCCTGAGATTATTGGCGAACGTTTTTCGTCAGAAATTTCAGATACAAACGACGAAGTCACGCTCATCAAATCCGACTCACGAGAATTCAGTCAGGATGATTTTTTAGATGGCGAACTCACACCCGTATTTTTCGGGTCTGCAATGAATAATTTTGGTGTTATCAAAGCACTCGAGGCCCTTGTTGACGAAGCCCCGTCGCCACGACCAAGACCTGCTGTCGAGCGTGAGGTTGCTCCAAATGAGGATACATTTTCCGCATTCGTTTTTAAAATTCAAGCCAATATGGACCCGCAGCATCGAGACCGAATCGCATTCTTACGAGTTTGCTCAGGGCAATTTACTCGAGGCATGAAACTACTGCACGTGAGAAGCGGCAAACAAATTCGTGCGGGTCAGGTGGTGAGTTTTTTGTCACAACGACGAGAAATGGTTGAGGATGCGTGGCCTGGAGATATCATCGGCCTCATTAATCACGGAAGCATAGATATTGGTGACACGTTTACTGTGGGGGAATCACTCGCTTTTACAGGTATTCCCTACTTTGCCCCTGAACTGTTCCAAGGCGTCACGCTTCGCGATCCACTTAAAGGCAAGCAACTCCAAAAGGGCTTGCAACAACTGGGCGAGGAAGGCGCGATTCAGGTTTTTAAACCAATCATCGGTAACGAAATGATCTTGGGCGCGGTTGGGGTACTCCAATTCGAAGTCGTTTCTCACCGGCTTAAAGCGGAGTATGGCGTGGACGCCACCACCAGACCTCTGAGCTTCTTTGGAGCCCGATGGGTTACCTCAGAGAACAAAAAGAAACTTGCGGAATTCGAAAAACAGCTTGCAGGCAACCTGGCTCACGACGCCTCGGGCAGCCTCGCCTATCTCGCGACGTCGCGACCCAACCTCGATTTAACGATGGAGCGCTGGCCAGATATCGAATTTCACAATATCCGAGAGCACGCGCAAAAACTTGCTGCGTGATGATGTTTTTGGTTACTCATTGCAGCACGCCACACAAACGCCACCAAAGACATTAAATCTCCACACGCACATCACATAGTTTTCATCTCGCCTGATTAACCTTTGGACTCACATCCAATAACCAAACAGGAGAGAACACATGAATCAAACCATTACTTGGGGTGCGGTTGCAGGTGCGACGGGCTTAATCGCGACGTTGTATTTTGTCTCAGGAACAAGTACTCAAGAAGCGGGGGCAAACCCAACATCAAAACCAAATCCATCAGTTGTCTTAGCTGAATCGAAGGGGAGCAATCAAGCGACAGCGACGCCAGCGCCACTCGACCCCACATCACAGGCGGAACCGATTGTTGTGGCAAAACTTGATGACACAACCATGGCACCTAAAAACGCTGCTGATATGATTCATTCGACACTGAGCTCAAACAAAAAAACCGGGACCTACGCATCAAACAATATTGCGCTCTTTGCGAGCCAGGACGCCTTACAACAGGCCCCATCCGAGGTCGTTGCGGATATAAATGACCGGTGGCTCAACATCAACGATGGTTATCTTAGTCATCACACGCATTGGCATGACGCGAACCGAAGTGATGTGACATTTGAAAACTTCACACAGTCACTTTATTTTTTCCCCGCCGATGAAAAATTCTCTTCCGTCACCGCTGTGTGTAAAAACCGAACAAATTACAGCGAAGTCCTTCTATACGCTGATGGAAAAAAGTGGTTCGATCTGAATCAAGGAGGGCGTCATCCTGACTCCGTCACTCTGTGGGATTGGTACAACACGGTGGCCATCCGATCAGGCGATCAAACCTTTATTGAACACGTGACACCAAAAACCCGACGTTGGAACGCACCAATCTCGCGTGATTTATCAGACGAAATTCTGCGAACAGGCCAGTTTGAAGTATACGTCGAGGCAAACCCGTATCGCTCATCTGGAAAAATGCTTAGCAAGAAAGATAAGCAGTCCTCCAAAGAAAAACCTAGCCTTAATTTAAAAACGACTGTCACCATTGATAATTTGGCCGAGGTGCAAAATTGCTTCGACACCAGAAAAGCAAGTCGTCATGATCCGATCGAGACAGCCGCCTTTGACGAAAACATTCATTGGATCGAATAGTTGTCTAAATAATCTTGCATCCGTAGATGCATCAATCCGTGGGGAATCTTTGAGTCACTCAGGATTCCCTCATTTTATTGCTGCGCAAACAAAACCAGATACGCACGCAATTTCAACGAGTCAGGGAGTAAACCACGCCAGTTCTGTTGAGACAACAGAAAAAGTATGGCAAGGTACAAAGAGAATTCAATTTCGCGAAACTCGTCGCCACGTCGTTTCTTTTTATACTCATTGGAGGGAGGATAACAAGTGACCAGCAACATTTTTCACTGCGCCGTTGAAGCAGGAGACCTGGAAACAACCGCAAAATTTTATGAGGACGTTTTAGGATGCCGCCGAGACAATTTTGAAGAGGGAAAATGGATTGATATTGATTTCTGGGGTAACGAGCTCACATTACACAGTTCGACTCCGCGCTCGCAAACTCATGGTGAGCGGCATCATGTGATGATGGGAGAGGTTGTCGTGCCACACTTTGGGGTGCATCTAAGCCGTGAGGTTTATGATCGAGTAAAAGCTTCCGTTAAAAAAACGGTCGGGTTTCTAGACGAGCCGTACATTCGGTTTCCCAACACAGAGTACGAACAAGAAACATTTTTTTGTGAGGATCCCAACCATAACGTACTCGAGATCAAAAGTTTAGCGAAGGTCGCGAAAATGTAGTCACGAAAACGACGAAAAGAATACTCGATTGTGTCTAGCTGTTTTTTTGGATAAAACGGCTCATGCGATCAACACCTTCAACAATGCTCTCATTAGAAGCAGCGTAACTAAATCGCAAGTGTTGGCCGTCTCCTGGAACGCGCTTCCCGAAATGAATATCAGCAAGCACCGCGACACCAGTTTCTAGCAGTAGACGTTTTCTGAATTCCTCGGAATCAGCAGCTCCAATCATGTCACACGCCTCGGTAATGTTTGGCCAAGCGTAAAATGCTCCACCTGGGGTCTGACAGGTCACACCCGGCACGTCGTTTAATAACCCAACGATCAAATCACGTCGCTCCAGAAACTTATCTCTCATCATTTGGGCACCAGACTGATCGCCCTCGAGTGCCTCCACGGCGGCCCATTGGGTGATGTGAGAGGCACACGATTCTGTGTTTGTGACCCATTTAGTGAATACCGGCGCAAGGATTTTGTTCGCAGCAAAGCCAAGACGCCATCCGGTCATTGCCCAAGTTTTTGAGCCACCATCGCACACAATCGTACGATCATGAACTGACGGGAACGATGCAATCGACGTGAATTCCTCCTCAAAGCAAAGCTGAGAGTAAATCTCATCCGAAAAAATCCATACATTCGGGTGCCGCTCCAACACCTCGGCCAATGCCTCTAGATCTGATCGAGGAACAATGCCACCGGTTGGGTTTTGAGGAGAGTTAAGAATCAACAGGCGTGTTTTATCAGTTATTTTCGATTCAAGCTCATTAGGGTCCAAGCTGAACCCTCGAGACTCTCTCAAGTGAATCGGCACAGGAATCGCTCCATTGGCCTTAATTTGAGATTCATAAATAGGAAATCCAGGGTTTGGGTAAATAACCTCATGACCTTCCCCGTAATCCGTCGTCGCAAGTATCGAATACATGATGAATGGCTTGGCACCAGCCGCTACAACAACATCACTTTCGTTAAAGTCGAACCCTCGCGTCCTATTCAAGTAAGTCGCAGCTGCCTGTCGTAACTCGGCAATTCCTGCAGACGGGGTGTAACCGTGTTTACCATCTTGAATGGCTTTGATGCCAGCGTCTTGAATGTTTTGGGGTGTTGGAAAATCTGGCATCCCGATACAAAACGACAGAATATCCTTGCCCTGTCTTTGTAGCTCGTTGACCTCTGCCAACACGACAAACGCATTTTCAGTCCCCAATTGGGAAGAACGCTGTGATAACACTGGCATATCTCAATTCCTTTAATTTCTCGCGTAAAAACCGTGGTAATGCAGGATGAGGCTTTCATCAACCTACATCAAGCGCGAAAGTGTACCTTAATTTTCCCGAATTATCGGCTCGGATTTCCTTAGAGGATTTGGGTAAACTTGTGCTCACACGATGAATAAAACATCATATACTCATGTGTCTTCACTCGAAGCATGATTAATTTGGATTGAAACCGAACACAGAGTCGGAACCTCAAGGAAACGGATATGAAAAAAACTTCTGACAACGCAAACACTACAGAGGCTCAAAAGCCGAGCTCGGGTCGACGTGGTCTTCTCAAGACGGGTCTTGGTGCCGCTTTACTCGGCGCACCCTTCATTCGCAACGCAGCAGCAGCAAAAACCACGACTTGGAAAGTGCAAACCAGTTGGGATGCTGGCACGACCGGATACAAACTATTTGAAACTTGGGCGAATGCATTCGAAGAGAAATCAGGTGGTGAGCTCGCGATCAAACCGTTCCCTGCACGCTCGGTAGCTGCCGACAATAGCGCACTTTTTGATGCGGTCAGAACCGGAGTGCTCCAGGCAATGAATCCATTTACGATTTATTGGTCCGGAAAAATTCCTGCCTCTGTTTTTCTCACGTCTTACCCTGCCGGGCCGGATCAAACCAGTCACTGGGACACCATGTTTTATGGCCTAGGCATGCTCGAGATGACTCGCGAGATTTTCAAGAAAAAAGGTCTTTTCTATGTCGGTCCGATTCAACACGACGCGAACATCATCCACTCCAAAAAAGCCGTCAACAGCCTGAAAGATCTGAAGGGTATGAAGATTCGCCTACCAGGCGGCATGGTGTCACAAGTATTCGATAAGTTCGGTGCGAGTACAACCAGTCTACCAAGCTCGGATATCTATCCAGCCCTGGAAAAGGGTACGGTTGATGCGGCGGATTACGTTGGACCGGCAATTAACTATGACCTAGGATTTGCTGAGGTGACGAACTACATCATCTGCGTTGGCCCTCCAGGACAGACTTCACTCTATCAACCGGTTGATTTGATGGACCTCACAGTGAACATGCGCGCTTGGAAACGCCTATCAGACAAAATGAAAGTTTTTGTTGAAGAGCAGGTCCAGACCTACTCGGTTCACCATTACGTGACCATCCAAAAAGCAAATGCGGTCGCGATGAACAAATTCCTTGAGAAAGGAACGAAAGTTGCGAGACTCTCTGCAGACGATGTGGCGCAATTCCGACAAGCAGCAATTCCTGTTTGGTACGAGTGGGCAAAGAAGGACAAAGATGCATCTCGAATCTTTAAGCTCCAGCAGGATTATATGCTTAACCCCTACATGGGATATCTGACGGAAGCAGACGTAAAAGGCAAGAAACTTTAGGCATCAAGCCTTATATAATTGTGTCAGCGGCGGATCTTGTTATCCGCCGTTCTCTTATCTGAATAAATCGGGAGATTATTCGTCATGGACCAATCAACAAATTTCGTCCTACCGCATTGGATTTATTGGGGATGGCTCGCCGTCATGCCAATTATCTTCATGTGGATATCTAAAGGAGCTCGGATCGCTGAGCTCGACCCCAAGGACAGCGAATATGAACGCACAGGATTCACACGATTTTTAGACTGGACATCGAACGCGTCCGGACTCTTTGTCTCTCTGTGGACAGTGAACGCGGTCTGTGTTTACTTCTACGAAGTGATTTCCAGGTACGTCTTTGACGCGCCCACAATATGGGCCCACCAGTCGTCTTATCTCCTCTTCGGAATGCAATACCTGTTAGCTGGCGGATTCGCACTTTTGCACGGAGATCATGTTCGGGTAGACGTCGTATACATCAAGCTTCCCAAACTGGGACAGATTGGCATGGATATTTTCACCTCGATCTTCTTCTTCATTTTCGCACTCGCTCTAGCCGGTACGTGCTGGCGTTTTTTCTTTGATTCATTTGATATGGCTGAAGTCACAGAAGAAACCTGGCAAGTCCAAATGTACCCGGTAAAAGGCATGATGGTTCTAGGAGCCATTTTGCTCACACTCGCGGGATTATCGAAACTTCTCAAGGACATTAAGCTCTTCAAAAAAATTGCAGGAGGTGTCGCATGAATACCCAAACCATGACACCAGACGCAAAGTCCTCCGGAGGAATCTGGAAATGGATCATGATCCTCGCAACGCTCGGATTCCTGTTCGTGTGCTGTGTCGAGCTCATTAACATTCTTTTCTACGATCCCTACGAAGAGGAGCGTTTCTTATTCTCATTCGCTGAGAGCTTGATGGAAACCGAAATTGAGGCACTCACATTCCTCATGTTCGGCTCACTGGCACTGCTGCTCATGGCAGGACTCCCAATGGCCTTCGTGGTTGGCGGCTTAGGTGTCGTATTCATCTACCTTGTCGGTGGCCAAACAATGGTCAACATCATTCCGACACGGATTTTCCCTTTGATGTCCAATGCCGACCTCGCCGCGATTCCATTATTTATCTTCATGGCATCAATGCTCGAAAAGGCTGGCCTAATCGAGGAGATGTTCGACGTCGTATACAAATGGATGGGCGGGCTGAGTGGCGGTCTCGCCGCAGCGACGATCTTAGCATCGACCATATTAGCCGCTATGGTGGGCGTGATTGGTGCCGCAGTTGTCACGATGGGAATCATTGCGCTGCCAGCGATGTTAAAGCGAAAATATGATCATAAGATCGCGTTGGGCTCCATTATGGCAGGAGGCACACTCGGCATTTTGATTCCACCGTCTATCCTCGCGATTCTATATGCAGTGATTGCTCAACAAAGTGTGGGACAGTTGTATCTTGGCTCTCTCGTCCCAGGCCTCATGCTCTCTGGCCTATACATTGCGTATGTGGTTGCTCGCTCGTTGATGAATCCAAAACTAGGCCCACCTCTACCCAAAGAAGAGCGCGTTTCTTTTGTAGAGAAAGTCAGGTTGTTCCGAAATCTGCTCGCCCCAATCGTGTTGGTTTTCTTAGTTCTCGGCCTGCTCTTCGGTGGAATCGCGACCCCGGTTGAAGCCGCGGGAATTGGGTCGTTCGGCGCGATGATTGTCTCCATGATGCATAAGCGCTTCTCGCTAGAGGCCCTACGCGACGCGTCCATCACAACAGCGCGCGCGTCAGCCATGGTGCTTTGGATTATCTTTGGCGCATCCGTCTTCGTGGGCTTCTTTATCCTTCAAGGTGGACAGGACTTTATTACAGAAACCATCCTCGGCACTGGACTGAGTCCCTATGGCATCTTGCTATTGATGATGGTGACCTTGGTCTTTCTCGGCATGTTTCTCGACTGGGTGGGCATCTTGTTACTCACGGTGCCTATTTTTGTACCGATCATCCAATCGCTCAGCTTTGATGGATTATTCGGACTACCTGGAGTCGACAGCAGTGTGGTGGTCCTTTGGTTCGGTGTGATTTATCTCGTGAACATGCAAATGTCGTTCCTAAGCCCACCATTTGGATACGCGTTGTTCTATCTTCGAGGCGTTTGCCCACCTGAAATTAGCATGGCGACCATTTTCAAGTCTGCGTTGGTCTTTCTGGCCATCCAAGTGTTTGCTGTGTTTTTATGTGTGGTCTTTCCCTCGATTATTACGTGGCTACCTCAAGCGATCTACGGTTAGCGCACTGGCACCACATATCAAAAAGCCCGACTGTGTCGGGCTTTTTTTTGCTCAGCTTTTTCTCCAAGGATCAATTTTAAATATGAATCGTTGGATGAATTGCGGGCCCTTCTCACAGAAGCGTTTAAAGTGCCAACTTCTCACCTTCTCCAAAACCTCTTTATTGAATACGCCAGGAGGGTTCGCGGCGATCACCTCGGCATTAATCACATTGCCCTCATCATCTACAGTGATCAACACGTCGATATCACCCTCAATCCCGTCATCCTCTGCTGATCTTGGATACACAGGAAACGGGGATTTATTGACAGGACACGGGTCTTGAAAAACAGAGGGTAATGGCGGCAACTCCGCTTTCTTCTTTTTCTTGGGCTTCGGTTCTGGTTTCGGGAGCGCAATCTTTGCCGGAATCTCGTTAGGTAACGGTTTCGGTGGCACCAACTTAACCGTATTTTTAATCCGCTTTAAATCAGGCTCAGGCTTTTCCTCAACCTTAGGCTTTGGCGGTGGCGTTTTTTTCTCTTTTGGCACTGGCGGCTGATCAAGCTTCACCGTCATGATCGGCTCGGGCTTGGGTTTAGGCTCCTTAACGAGGTCAACCACACTTTGCCAATTGAATAAATAACCACCGGCAGGGAGTAAAAATTCAATCAATAGTGCGATCAAAAAGGCCTTCCAAATCGCCAACCCTCGCTCTCGGTCAGGTGATTGCTCAGCCCACAGTGGAGAAACAGCACGATGCCGATTAAAAAACATCCGGTTTATGGCCCTAATTTCCCGCTGCGATCGCAGCGATTCCAACCGAGTTAATACCCGCGCCTCGTACACTGTCCATGACATTAATTAGTGTCTCGAGCTGTACGTCTTTATCACCCGCGATGATGACCGAAACTTTTCTATTTTTCTTAAGCTCCATCAACCGAGACGTGAGATCTTCTCCAGAGATAGTCTTTCCGTCCACGATGAATTGGTTGTCTTTCTTAACACCCACCGTGATGGTCGACTCCTTGATTGTCTCGGTCGTTTTTGATCCAGGCAGATTCATATCCACGCCTGTACCGGCGATCATCTTAAGAGAAATCACGACAAAGAAAATCAACAGGAACATCATGATATCAATCATCGGAATCACCTCAACCCGGGGTCTTTCCGCTTCTAGATAACTGTTTCGACTTCGTCTAGCCATAACTTGTTTACCTCAAATGGGTTAGTCGCATCGACCTCAATTACTGCGATCCACCGCCGTATAAACGATTCAGCAGCATCGTCTTGATGAGATCCATTTGGTGCATGGCAAGCCGGACTCGCTTGTTGAAATGATTTAAAAAGAGAACCGCAATAATGGCGATGAGCAAACCACCACCGGTTGCAACAAGCGCCTCGGCAATACCACCAGTGACCATCTTCGTCGTGTTCTCAGTTGACCCAGAGGTTCCCAAGACATCAAACGCGTGCACCATCCCGATGATGGTTCCCAAAAGACCCATCAACGGCGCCAAAGTGACCGAGGTATCCAATAACCAAATACTGCGATCAATTTTGGGTAATTGCCACATGATCGACTCTTCAAGTTGGCGATCCATGGCTTCGGTATCTTTAACGTCAGACGTAAGAGACGTTGTGATTAACGCAACTTGTAGCGTCTCAGAGTAGTGCTCCTCGAGTTGCTTTAATTTCTCTTTCTCCTGATATCCCACATCTCTTAAGTCTCGCTCGAGCGCGTCGCCGCTCTTGAGCACTCGATGATAAAAATACAGACGCTCAACGATGACGGTCAGCGTGATTAAAAGCAAAAGACCCATGAGCGGCAGCAGACCACCGGACATGATACTGAAGTGAATGATTGTCTCGATCATGTGATTAATCCCCTATTCAACCAAATACATCTCACGATGAATTTATTTTTTATTTATCTTTTGACGGGTGGGTAAAACGGCATGCCATATCGCTCAACGATCCGTTTTATCTCTCCCGACTCCAACATTTCCTCAAATGCATCATCAATAAATTTTTTAAATTCTGTTTCTTTAGCCTTAACAACCCACACACTGTTCCATCTCAGTTTAGGCTCTGGAACGTATCCCTCGGCCATCTCAAACTCTGCCTCTGGTCGGGTCAATTTCGCTTGAGATATTGCTCCAGACCAGATCATCCCCGCGTCAACATCACGCCGAATTAACGCATCGATTACCCGATAATTTTGGAAAAACGTTTCATTAGGAATATCGTTCTCATCCGCATAATCACTCATCGGCGAATAGGCAGGTAAACCGACTTTGACCCCCATACGCTTGATGTCATCTAAATTCTTCGCGCCCTTTGCTGGGCCCTGAGTCACCAATACAAAACCTGTGCTCATGAAGGGTTTGGTGTACACGAGCTTGTTTGGCTTCATCTGGTGATCGTCATCTCCCGTCTCAGTGAGTCCTAAAACCACATCACAACGACCTTGGTTGATCGATTGATCATACGCGCCACCAGGTGCGCCGGGCCCGAAACGGGTGGACATGTTGACCCACATTAACGCTACGCGCCAATTGTGCTTCTTCGCGATCGCGTTAAGTATCTCTATCTCGAGGCCATCGGGCTCGTTTTTTCTGGATGTCCTCGAAAATGGCCAGAACCACCCATCCGCACAGGCGAGGATTGCGTTGAGCTCCTTCGCACGATCCAGCGCATGCATCTTGGCCACGTCAGCTCGTCCAATTATTTCTCTGACGTTTTTATATCCTGCTCGGTATAACGGATCAGAAAGCGGTTCGAATACCTCGGGCTCTATATATCCCATCGTCGGCCCACGGTTGCGACCATAAACGTACTCGTCCTCAAGCTGGATGGGCTTAGCCTGTTTCTCTTGCGCGAATGAGACTGACGAAACCCCAATCATCGACAAGGATGCAATGAGTGCAACGATCGATAACGACCGTGGAGTGATCAGAGCTTTAAGCATTTTCCATTCAGCGTCACCACAAAGTGCAGCAGTACCTGTTACCTCTGGTGATGATTTAAAAACCACAATACGAAACGGGTGATAGTACACTAATTTATACGTAATGTTCTCCTACTCCTCGAAGAATAGATCACGTAACATGGGCTAAATTGATTCCGACTCATCGAGCCATTTACACATTGCGTTCTCTGGTGATTACAACGTGACAGAACACAACAAGTCTTTACAGGCAGCCAAGGAGCTGCAGCGACAGCACAAGGAAAACGTCGCTTTTTCGAATCTCTCCTCAGAACTGCACCCAACAACTGAGGATGAGGCTTACGCCATTCAGCGCGAGCTCTTTACGCTAAGAAAATCAGATTGGGGTGATATCGCGGGTTATAAAGTCGCGCTCACCTCGGAGGTGATGCAGCGCATGCTCAATTTCCCCTCACCATTCAGCGGCCCACTTCACGCCAACTTGATTCAAAAAAGCGGAGCACGATTAATCGCCTCAGATTACGGCCGTTTGTGTATCGAGTGCGAAATCGCAGCAATATTAAGAGACGACTTACCTCTACGTGACCAGCCCTACACCAGGAACGATATCGAAGACGCCGTGGACATGATTACACCCGCTCTTGAGATCGTTGATGACAGACGTGCTGATTACGACCATATTAGCAAGGAGGTTCACACACTCATTGCGGACAATGCCTGGAACAAAGGTCTCGTTCACGGAACCCTCGTACGGGATTGGCGTCAATTGGATTTAGCCAGTCTCCAAGGCACCGTATCAATCAACGGGCATGTGACGGGTACTGGAAAAGGCGCTGACGTACTCGGTCATCCATTTGAGGCACTCGCATGGTTAACCAACAAGGTACTGAGTCAGGGGAAAATTATAAAAAGTGGGATGACCATCATGACAGGTACGATGATCAAAACGCAATTTGTATCTGCTGGGGATACACTGACATTTCATATCCCGGAGCTGGGCTCAGTCACCACTGAAATTCTTTAGTGTCTTAGAGACACAGGGGGCGAATGATGAACAAAATATGGACTTGGTTTGATCAAAATGTGCTTGGGCTCGCGAGAGAGTTCCGCCTCAGTTTTCTACCGCCCTTGATGGTCTACGTGGCTGCTGGTATCTCGCCACTGACTCAAATCGTCGGATCCTTCTACGTCAAAGAACGATTAGGCCTATCTGCTGAATTTCTAGCCGGGCTCGCGTTCTGGGCGATGCTACCCTGGGCGCTTAAGATGCCAATCGGACACTTGGTCGATCTGCTTTGGAAGATTAAAAGCGCTTTTGTTTATCTTGGTGCGGTCATGATCGCCGCGAGCTTGGGCATTATGATCTTACTCTTGGGGTATACCGAAGCCATGACGGCGATTGCTCCAGCTGAGGTCTGGTATATCGCTTCCTCGTTACTGGCGCCTGTTGGATACGTCTTACAGGATGTCGTCGCCGACGCGATGACGGTCGAAGCCGTCCCGAAACTCAATCGGGATGGGAACGCATTCACCGAGGCGCAAATACGCTCAATGCACACAACGATGCAGCTTCTGGGCAGACTCGCGATCATCGTGGGTGGGATCTTCGTTGCCATGCTCAATGTTGTCTTAATGGACGGTGTTGCTGAACTCCCTGAAGCTCAAAAATCGCTCGCCTATCTATCCGTGTATCAAATCGGGCTACTTATCCCGCTGTCGTCAATTTTAGGTGTCGTTGTCGCGTCCTTGATTAAACGACGAGACCTACGGTCTTTGATTGAATCTGGGATGAGTCGATTCGAAGCCCTCAAAGCCCTTGATGTTCAAAGCGACAAACCCAGTGTGAACTGGTGGATCCTCGGCGGTGGATTGGCCTTTGCAGTCCTCTCTATCAGCGTCGGACTTGGCGATATCCCAGCTGCACAGGAAATTGTCTTTGTCGTCTCAGCAGTCATTATTTTGTTCTTAATGTCGCGACTGTTGAAAGAATTATCACCCGAGGCACGAAGCGTGCTTGTCGGCACCGCAATCATCATCTTTGCTTACCGCATGGTACCCACGACAGGACCTGGAACAACCTGGTGGGCCATTGATGATCTCGGGTTCGATCAAGCGTTCATCGCCAAACTCTCGCTCATCGCGTCATTCCTCGCACTATTCGGGATGGTGATTTTCCGGAAATTCATGGCCGAAAAATCCGTCGCCTATGTGATTGGGGTGTTGGCCATTGTGGGAAGTCTTCTCATGATTCCTGATATCGCGATGTTCTATGGATTCCACCACTGGAGTGCCGCCATGACCGATGGCGTTGTTGACCAGCGCTTTATCGCGGTCATTGATACCGCGATGGAGTCCCCGCTGGGACAGATTGCGATGGTGCCAATGCTCGCGTGGATTGCAAACTCAGCGCCTCAGAACCTCAAAGCAACGTTCTTTGCTGTGATGGCATCGTTCGCCAACCTGGCATTATCCGCAGCACAGCTTGGTACAAAGTACCTCAATCAGATCTACACGATTGCGAGAGAGATCAAGGACCCAGCAACAGGAGAGGTGACAACACCAGCAAACTATGATGATGTCGGCATGCTCTTCATTACCTGTGCGCTCCTAGCAATAACACTCCCGATGATCACCATATTCATCATCAAGCGATCTCGATTTAAGAGCGCTTAAGGGCCCAAGGAATGTTTCAAAGATTTCTGATCAAGTCCGATCTACCCGAGGATGACGCACTAGACAAACTCGATAGCGCCCACCACACGCAAGCTGAGTTTTTGATACAGGTTGATCAAGCCCGAACCGTAAAAATCACAAAAAAGAGTGCCATGCCTCTCCTCAGTGGCTTTTCACCGGTGTTCATCGGAAAATTAACGCGGTCGGAAACGGGCTCCTTAGTCAGAGGATATTTTCGTTTTCATCTAGCAGCAGTCGGTTTATTTGTCGCGTTTCTGGGAACGTCACTTCTGAACCTATCAACGATTGTCAGCGGATTCGATCAACCCATCTCGCTCAAAGCATTGTGGGCCGACCCTAGAGTCACCTTCGAATTACAGTACTGCGGTTTTTGTGTGCTCGTCGCCCTGTTCGCTTGGCTCGGCGGCAAACCACTCCGAGAAAAAATCAAGCAACTGTTACGCAACACACTCTAGACCCAACGGTAACAGCAGAAAGCCTAGAGCTCCTTGGGTTTCTCTCCGACGATTGCTTTGGTCAGTTCCGTTAAGCCCTGAGAGGAATTCCACCATCGGGTCGCCATGTCCTTGATGCGTTGCCTGACCCCAGCACCCAATGAATTCAATACATCTCGTTCGAACGATGCCTGATTCGATAACGCACCGATGAGTTCGGCGGTCGCAGTATTCGCCTCAATCACCTTGGGATCATTAGCTAAATCCAAGTGGTCATAGACTGACTTTACGTGTTGATCCACACGTTCAAGTGTTGACGCCCAACTCTTTGAAATCTCTCTCGACATCTGGGCAAACTCAGGAACGGCGACGAGTTGCTCAACTGTATCCAAAACTTGTTTCTGAAAATATTCAGCGTCTGTTTGTAAATAAATCAATGTCCGATCAATCTCTTGCCCACCGTCAGAGCGCAAAGCAGCTAATTGGCCGGGCGAGAGGTTACTAATCACTTCTAGGTGTAACTGCCAAGGCTGCTCATACATCTTGTCGGTGATCGCCGTGTTGAACTGAGCAGAGGCCGTTTCCACCAACACAAACACAAAGCACCAAGAACGATGTAACGCGTCCGTCACTTATTGCCCATCACGATTGCGATTATTAATTATCCCGAATATTGGAAAGTCTGGCGAAGATCAGTTCCGACGTCGGTTGTCCGACGCCGATAAAACTGAGGTCGTCGTATCCCCTTTGATGAGTCCTGACTGACCTCCTGCATTGACGACCGCCCCACTGGTATCGATACAGATCTGCCTTTTTCCGATTTGAGCATTTTAAGAATGGATATGTCAGATCTGAAGACACATCGGTTCCCGACCGCGCCACGAACATTAATGGTGTTCGCCGTGATCGCTAACATATCAAAGGACCGTAAAATTTGGGGTAATCGTGACCAGGTCCAGCAACGGAGGAAAAGACAAATTTACCGGGTTAAAGTCCGCCAGAGAAGTCGAAAATTCAGAGACATATCGACATCAAAAATCAGATAAGAGTACGTTCCCGGCCAGATCAACCCACCATTAATCTTCCATCATTTCCAAACCGCGATGGTTTGAATTTCGTCTTTTACCAAGCGTTTTGTCACGTCGATATCATTTTCACCTCCGTGCGCCATTACAGGCCTTACCAGCGGACTTGATGCGAAAGTCTTGTCCCAGGTTAACGTTCCGTCAGTCATCGCTGCTAAGAATTCAGCCTCAGAGCCGAAGGACAAAGTTTACTGGATTAACTCCTACAGTCGCATCGAAGTCCGACGCCACCACAAGAGGTTGGTCAAGAACTGTAGCACTGAAGTCTTTCGTTACCGTATCGACTCCGTCTGTGACCGACAGGGTGATTTGATAAATATTATCTAAGTTAGCATCCTGGGGATTCTCGAAATCGAACGCTAATGGCGAACCATCGATGAGCGTTAGGTCACCAGTACTCGGGTTAATCAAAAAAGAGCGGCATCCCCCCCGCCTGCACGATCCCAAAAGTCAAACTCCCGTCACCACCACTCGCACCTACGGTGACTGATGTTTGATCATTTTCCAGCATCGTAGGGGAACTGAACTCTAGGAATGTCAGCTCACCAGCTGCGATCGCCTCCTGGATTGCTGCGAATTCATCACTCGCGCTCGCGAAGAAGTCTTCAAAGGTATCATCCTGAATCGCGTCATTAAGGAACTGAAAATCCACGAAGAAGGAGTCGTACCCCCCTGGCTCATAGTATGGGTCACCTCCGTAGTAGGCGCCAACACCAGGATCGTTGAATCCTCCCCATAGTAGGGATCACCACCCCCCCAGCGTACGGATCGGATCCTTAAAGCCACCCCAGCGTACGGATCATTGAAGCCGCCCCCAGCGTATGGATCATAAAAACCGCCGCCAGCGTAGGGATCGTAAAATCCGTCACCACCCATCGGATCATTGAAGCCCATCCCCGCCATGGGGTCATAAAAATAGTCGCCACCAAACGCGTCTGCTCCTGCTGCTGCAGGGCCGAAGTTGCCAGGTGTTGGGGCGAACGGATCACTCGGGCCCGCACCGAAATCATTTGGTCCTCCATTGAAAGGGTCTCCTGGCCCAGGGCCTACATACGGATCACCCGGGCCGAAGTCTCCACCCGCAAATGGGTCATTCGGGCCAAAGTCATTCGGACCACCAGGGCCAAAATTGTCAGGGCCCGGTCCCTGAGGAGGAATACTGCCTGGATCATTTGCGTTAGGAACATACTGATCCCCAGGTGGCCCAAAATCTCCCGGATTGCCAGTAAATTGGCTTCCTCCTGGACCAAAGTCATTGGGACCCCCAATCGGACCGGGATCATAAAATGGATTTTCTCCGCCCTCAAAGAACGCGTTTAACACAAACGCGTCCGACGGCGCCATGTTTGGATCACCCGCATAGAAAAGATCTTGCGGCGGCCCCGGATCAAAACCCGGTTGTCCAGGGAAAGCTCCCTGTTCGCCTAGGGGACCAGTTCCAAAATCCGTCGGCCCTAGGTTTGCCGGCCCACCAGCAAATGGATCATTCGGGCCAAAGTCTCCACCTGGCCCTGGTCCGAAGTCGTTCGGGCCACCCGCGAACGGGTCGTTCGGACCAAAGTCTCCGCCCGGTCCTGGTCCAAAGTCATTCGGTCCACCCGCGAACGGGTCGTTCGGACCAAAGTCTCCGCCCGGTCCTGGTCCAAAGTCATTCGGTCCGCCCGCGAACGGGTCATTCGGGCCAAAGTCTCCACCCGGTCCTGGTCCAAAGTCATTCGGCCCGCCAGTAAACGGGTCATTTGGACCGAAGTCTCCATCCGGCCCAGGTCCAAATTGATCACCACCAGGATTAGCAAAGTCATCCTGTCCGGGCGGTAATGGCCCAGCGTTGGGTCCGAAATCACCATCAGGTCCGGGTCCGAAATCACCATCAGGTCCGGGTCCAAAATCACCATCAGGTCCGGGTCCGAAATCACCATCAGGTCCGGGTCCGAAATCACCATCAGGTCCGGGTCCGAAATCACCATCAGGTCCGGGTCCGAAATCACCATCAGGTCCGGGTCCGAAATCACCATCAGGTCCGGGTCCAAAATCACCATCAGGTCCGGGTCCAAAATCACCGTCAGGTCCAGGTCCGAAATCACCATCAGGTCCGGGTCCACCCGGCGGGGGAGGTCCATCCTGACCATTTGGCCCTGGTCCCCCGGGAGGCGGTGGTCCATCTTCACCATCGGGTCCTGGTCCACCGGGAGGCGGTGGTCCATCTTCACCATCAGGTCCTGGTCCACCGGGAGGCGGTGGTCCATCTTCACCGTCGGGTCCTGGTCCACCGAGAGGCGGTGGTCCATCCTCACCATCAGGTCCTGGTCCACCTTCATCTTCAGGACCGCCGGGAGGCGGTGGTCCATCTTCACCATCGGGTCCTGGTCCACCTTCATCTTCAGGGCCACCAGGAGGTGGAGGACCCTCTTCGCCATCAGGCCCTGGTCCACCCTCATCCTCAGGTCCGCCTTCGCCATCAGGCCCTGGTCCACCCTCATCCTCAGGTCCGCCTTCGCCGTCAGGCCCTGGTCCACCCTCATCTTCAGGGCCACCCTCCTCGTCAGACCCAGGCTCTCCCTCGACGTCGGCGTCCGCCTCTTCTTGATCGAGTGCGTCTTTATCAGTCGAGACAGATTTCAATACAGATTCGAGTTGCTCTTGAGGAATTTTGACGGGAGGACTGATCACACCACTCGTCGCATCGATTGTGACTCCAAATCCAGGGTTCGTCACGAGCTGAGTCGACACATCATTCGCAACTTCAATTTTTCCGTTTAACAAAGCAACCGTTGCGTCTTGAGCGTCAATTTGACCCACGAACTCGGTACCACGGACCCCGATCACCGCGACTGGTGTCTCAACGTTGACCTTCTCTGGGGTTTTGGTGGCCACTTTCCCCGAGATAAAACGGAATGTTCCTTTGGTAACCTTCAGCGCAACCTTATCGTCGTCTCCACCATACACAAACTCATCTAATGTGAGCTCAGCTTTCTGACCGACATTGACCGCCGTTTGATCCAACAATAAGACCTGAGCTCGACTCTTACCCGCCGTGATGATCTTGTCATTCTCAAAGACCGGAGAACCAGCTTTGACTTCGATCACTTTACCTTCTCGCTCTATCGACACCTTGCCGACCGCCGCCGCAATCGCACCAATTTGTTTCGCCGCCATCGCTCCGCTGGCGAGGAAGAAACTCGCAATCAGTAGGATGACAAAACTTCTAAATTGACTCTGTACTCTCATCTCAGAAAATCCATGTCATTGCCAAATTCGTATCTCGTGTGACCGTATCAAAATTCAAAATATTAGAGTTCGACTCAGTTTCCGAATGAGTGAACGACACCATCGGAATCAGAGCGTTCGGCGGACCAGGCTTTCGCCAACTAAGAGAAAGCGCGTAATTGAACGCATCATCGCGCCTTACCAGATCAGAAACCGTCGTGTCCGCCCCATTTCGTCGCGTTTTGGTCTCTTTAAGCGTCACGCTGCCGGTCAGTTGATTGTTCAGAGGGACCGAAGTAACCAGCGAGTAGGTAAAGATATTCGAGGAATCTTGATCAGTTCCGGCCTCAGTCCAAGTATAGTTCGAGCTGGGTGCAAAAATAACTTTTCCTCCGAACGGATCATAAGAACCCTTTAATCCCAACGCGTACGTGTTACCGTCCTTTCCCCTCTGTGCCACCGCGGCAAATTCAGAGCGCGTGATGTCGGCTGAACCGGAGAAGCTTCCCTTCTGATTCCTGAGGAACATCTTCACACCGCCAATTTTTGCAGTCTTGGACAATTTGCTGCGACCCAGCTCAATGTCAGTCAGGGTAAAAGAAACTGAATCGCCTTTGGCCACCCAGTTGTACCCGGCTGTGAGCACCGTAATTTTCATGCGCAGCGCAGCCTGTGTTGAGAAATCTTTATTGATGAGCGTCAACCCCCCAGTGATCGCCTGGGGATCCTGATAAGGAAGAGAATACTGGTAGTTCAGTCCAAGTAACGATTGCTCGTACGACTCAGTGATCGCAGTACCCGCATCAAAAAGAATACCGGGGAATGCAGCGACGACCGACTGACCACTCTCCGAGATGCTCAGCGGATTGTAAGCCCGACCCCACGTGTAACCTGCGATCCTCGTCCAACTGTGAGGCGACCTCATGTCCGAGAGCTGTGCGAGCAGCTGCTGCGCCTGGGCTTTTTCCTGTTCAGGAATCGTGGGATCCGCGACGATACGCCGCAAGTCAGCCTCCGCCTCAGGTAAGTTTCCGCGTCTGATGTTCAGCTGGAACAACATGTCTTTGGCAAGATAATTGTTCTCGTCGTAAAGAAGAATTCGACTCAAAGTCGCCGACAGGCCCTTCATATTGCCCGTTGCCGTTTGTGCTAGCGCCAAGCGAAAGTTAAGTTCAGTGTTCTGTGGATCAGTGAGGATCCCTAAAAAGAGCTCGTCCTCGGTGGCCTTTGGAATCGCACCAGCGACGACCTGGACCATTTGTTGGAGTTTTTGTAGCTGCTCTGGCTGCAAGCGCACAAATCGGAGCGCATAACGAACGGTGACAAGCGTCTCAGCATGCTTACCGGTGTTTGCTAACGCAGCGATGTACAGGCTCAAGCGATCGAATCGCTCTGCTGGATCCTCCGAGTTCCAGTCTCGCAGCGTTTTGACCACATCTTTAAATTGTCGACACGCAAATGCCCGCTTCGCATCCGCGATGGACGCGTCCACAGCGAGCTCGAACGGACAATCCTGCTGCGCCATGACCGAGTTCGCACTCAGCAGTAAAACCCCTATCGAAAGATACTGATACAGCTTTTTCACAATATACCGTTACTTAGTTGTCATCTGTCGCGCACCCGACACTCGATTCTCATATCGATACTCGACCTGTTCCAGTAGTTCGGTCGGATAATCTTTCGCCAACCGCAAATTCTTCAAACATGTCTCTGCCTCGTTCCAATCACCCGCCTCGATCAACTGCATGAACTGGTTATGCGTGTCACACCAATCTAGAGAATCCATGAAGCCAGTGGGGATGATACCGTATATCGCAACCGGAATGCTTTTGCCTTTGACAATCACATGGTCCAGCATCACCACCCGACCGTCATCTGGGTCTTGATCTAAACCATTAAACGACGCCTCTCCAATGACGATCGGCACACCATAAGCCTTGCTAAGTCCCTCTAACCGTGATCCCAGATTGACTGCGTCGCCCAGTATCGAATAGTCAAAACGTTGTTCAGATCCCAAGTTGCCGACCGTGACCTCGCCTGTATTGACGCCAATACCAATCCTGAGTGGCTCTTTGATCCGGCCACTTCCAATAAGATTTTGATTGAGCTCCTCGAGCGCAAACATCATCTTAATCGCAGCCTGACACGCCATTCTTGGATGATTTGGAACGTCGACTGGCGCATTCCAAAATGCCATGATCGCATCCCCCATGTACTTATCAATGGTCCCTTTCAAATCCATGATTTCGTTCGTGAGCGGTGTGAGAAGATCATTCAACAGTACGGTCAGCTCCTCAGGCTTATCCTTGTAGCCTTCCGACATCGTTGTGAAACCCCGAATATCGGCAAACAGCACCGAAATCTCTCGGCGCTCACCTCCCAGCTTCAGTTTGTCGGGGTTCTTACTGAGCTCAGCGACCAAATCAGGTGAAAGATAGGTCGAAAACGCTTTCCTGATCTGTCCACGTTCAGATTCTGTTCTTAAGAGACTTACCGCTGTTGAAGAAATGAAGGCCGTGATACCAAACATCGCCCCCAGTGACCAGTCGAACAGATACCCCGTTTTCGAGAAGATAACGAAACCCGACCCCACGAATGCTGCCAATAACACCGAGAAAATGCCCGAGGAGACGACGCCACTGGACTTAATCGCGACAACAATACATATGCTCGCTAACAAAATGGCTCCCAGCCATTCAACACCCTCAATAACCGAATCTCGTTTCACATATTCTTGTTCGAAGACCTGTTTGAGCGCAGCAACGTGCAAGGCTGGGCCTGGAACATTGAGCCCCCCGGGGGTGTCGTGAAAATCCATCAGGCCCGTAGCGGTCGGGCCAAGCACAATGACGCTTCCTGCAATCTGTTCGTCATGCAATCCATCTAGCACCTCTGTGAGGTGAAGTCCCGGAAAGCTCGCCGGAATATTTTTTGGTACAACTTGCATCTGCCCCACATCATCGACCGGGATCTCATAGGCGCCAACTTTGACCGTCTCAACGATTGACTCATCACCTGGCGCGCCCTTTACGATAATGGTCGAAGCACCTTGAGCTTTCGCAAGCATTGATAGAAAGAGACTCGGATAAACCGTCTCTCCAGCCTGAACAACCAACGGGATTCGACGCAGCATGCCGTCAACATCAGGCTGTACCGCTATGTGCCCAACCGTGACTCCCGACCCTTTGAGTGCATCCGTCGGTGCCAGTAAGCCGTTGTAGTGAAGCAGTGCATCTGAGGTGGTCCCTACCCAGGCAAAACCGATTCCTGGATCCACATCACCACCTGGCTTGTGGCTCGCGGCAACGGCTAGAACAGATGGCGTTTGAGAAAGACATCGCTCAGGAACTGATCATTATCTGTATACCCGTACATGTTCGCGAATTGATCTTGGTCAATCGCAACATCCGGAAACTGGGACAAAAACCGTGCAGGCGATAGACGATCTGGTTCGGCCAATAACAAATCAAGGCCCACAACCGCCGCACCTTTTTCGTACAGGGAAATGAGTATTCCGCCCAACTTGTCTCGAGACCACGGCCACTGTCCGAAGGTCTCGAGGGCCTCATCGTCAATCTGCACCAAGTGAATCGTCGGCAGGTCGCTCGATTCGGATTGCGTCTGCTCGACTTCTAACGAGTGATAGGAGTCAAGTATCGAGAGTCGGAGCTTTTCAAACACAGCCCCTGGATCTATGAGTCTTAAAGCGAGTAATAGCGCACACAATCCAGCTGGAACACCAATGTTCAGAACTGGCCAAAGCTTCTTAGGAATTGATTTCATCCCGCTCCCCTATTGTTTTAGCCTAGGGTAGCCGCCATCTCCTTATCTTTCAACCTCGAGAACTGGTCGTATCGAGGCATGGAGCGCGTGATCTCAGTTCGACTCAAAACCGCCTACGTACATACGGTTCCATGATGGACTGATGATGATCTGGTTAAGACATGCTCTTTTGGGCAATTCCGCCACAAACCGAATTGTTTCTCCCAAATCTTCTGACTGCAGCATCCGATCTCTTTCCTCCTGACTTGGCGGGATTGGTCTCTTATCTAAGATCGGCGTCGCCACCTCTGCAGGACAAATGGCACACGCTCGTATCCCATTAACCCCCTCTTCCATATTGATCGTCTCAGTCAGCGCAATCACACCACTTTTACTCGCGTTGTAGGCCGCTCCGGTGAGCTTGGTGTGGTAAGCCCCCGCCCAAGAGGACACATTAATGATGCAACCATCTTTAAGCTCTCTCATGCCTGGCAGTACTGCTCGCATTGTGTGAAAGGAGCCATCTAAGTTGGCTTTGACCACAGTGTTCCATCCCTCGGTCGTTTGCGCATCCCAGTATCGCGTCCCAACATTGGTGCCCGCACTATTGACCAAAATATTAACCACCCCGACCTGATCAACAATATCAGCGTGAACGCGATCGACTTCGCTGGGATCCCCAACATCCAACGCGAAAACGTGAACATTTCCATGCGCGCTTAACTGATTCGCCTCTTCTTGGAGCAAGGAGGCTCGACGACCACTCATCACCACGGTCGCACCAGCTTGAAGTAAGGACTGAGTCGCCGCCAAACCAATCCCTGAGGCAGCGCCCGTGATCCAGGCGATTTTTCCGGTCAACTTACCCATCGACTCTTCCCCTAAAATTTAAATCGCCCACGCTCACCGTACGGCGAACGCCTCCTTAAGATGCCGGGCCGATTCCTCAATCGCTTGGTTCGCTTTATCAATCATGCCACCCATCAAATAAAAACCGTGAATCATTCCCTCGTAGTTCGACAAGGTGACCTTGTTACCCGCGTCAATCAGCGCTTTGGCGTAGTCGACACCTTCGTCTCGAAGCGGATCAAATCCTGCGACAATCACCAACGACGGAGGCAACGATGACAAGTCTTTCTCCTCAAGCGGCGCGTACCTTGGATCCAGGGTGTCCTTAGAAGAACGCAGATATTGTTTAAAAAACCAAGTGATGGTCTTTCTCGTGAGGAGGTAACCTTCAGCGAATTGATGATGAGATGGCGTTTCTGGCTCCGGCGCAACACATGGATAAATCAGCAACTGAAAACATAATTTCGGACCGCCCTTCTCTCGAGCAAGTAGCGCAACGACCGCGGCCAGATTACCACCAGCGCTGTCTCCCCCAACCGCTATACGCCCTGGATCTCCGCCAAGTTCTGTAGCGTGTGCCGCAACCCAATGAAGTGCTGCCTCACAATCTTCAACAGCTCCCGGAAACTTATGTTCTGGCGCGAGCCGATAATCAACCGCAACAACCAGACATTCAGTTTGATTCGCTAGTGCTCGGCAAGCAGAGTCATGCGAATCCAAATCGCCAATAACAAATCCGCCTCCGTGGTACCACACAAGAACCGGCAACGATGCCTGTTCTTGGCTTGCCTGTGGCGTATAAATACGAACTTTAATCGGTTGAACCGGGCCCGGAATCTGGCGGTCCTCAACCCGATAAATATCAACGTCGGCCCTCACCCGTTCAGTCCGCCTTAAATATTCTGCTCTCGCCTGATCTGGGGTTAATTCCCACATCTCGGGTGCTCCAGATGCTTTCGCAGCATCAAGTAGTGCTCTTGCTTGAGGATCTAAACTCATGTCCGGCTTTCTTTCGGGTAGTTAAGTTTAAAAGTACCAGTCGCTTTTGCGACGTCATCTCCGTTGTCACCAGAAATATGACCTTCGACGTAGATTAAATTTTTTCCAATCCGCGTCGCACGACTCGACGCACGAAGCGTCCCCTCGGCGACACGAAGGAAGTTGGTCTTGAGCTCAATCGTCACAGCACCCGTCGACCCAGTGTCTAACGATCTTGCGCCCAAGCCCATCACAATATCCAAAAGACTGAGCAAGACGCCTCCGTGAGCTTTCCCCCAAGAATTATGATGCTCGTCCTTTAGCGCCAATTCGATCTCAGCGCGACCGTCCCCTGGCTGAGGAGCCTTACCCCTAAATGCTCAGCAAACGGAATATGAATATCAATACCAGAACGATTCATTTACATCTCAATCATTCAAATTTCATCTAAAGGAATCACACGGCGACGAATCCGCCATCAACCGCGATAATCTGTCCAGTCAAGAACGCCGAGGCATCGCTTGCCAAAAGTGCCGTAACACCTTTGAGGTCTTCGTCACCACCGAATTTTTTCATCGGTGTTTGATTCATGATGTGTTCCTCAGCTCGATCAATCATTCCAGCCGACATTTTTGACGGAAACACCCCAGGCGCAATTGCATTCACCGTGATGTTGTGTTGCGCCCACTCAGCCGCCAGCGAGCGAGTGAAATTCACCACACCACCCTTACTGGAGTTGTAAGCAATCGTCGGCATAAACCCAGGCTCCGTACCCACGAGACCCGCAATCGATGCGATGTTAATGATCTTCCCGTAGCGCCTCGGAATCATCGACAATTTGCCAACCATCTGACTCAGTAAAAATGGAGCCGTCAGGTTGAGGTTAATGACTTTATACCAAGCGTCCAGTGGATGGTCCTCCGCCTTAGCACCCCAGGCTGCTCCAGCGTTATTCACCAACACATCAATCTGACCGTGTTTATCAATAATGCCTTGGACCAGCGGCTCAACCGCGTCAGTATCCTGCAAATCATTCACGATCGCCTCGGCCTTAATCGATTGCCTTGTCAGCGTCTCATGAGCCTCCTTTAACTCACCTTCTTTACGAGCAGTGATGACGACAGTCGCCCCCAACTCACCCAGGACCTCGGCCATTTGAAGCCCCAGACCGCGGGATCCACCCGTGATCAAGGCAACACGACCATCTAAATTTTGCAAAGCTTTTAAACTCATCTTGTACTCCGTTTCATCAAACCAATTCTCAACAACACTGCGTCATAGACGCTTCGATCAACCTATCAAACGACCTCGAATAATCCGGCAGCACCCATGCCACCTCCGATACACATCGTGACCACCACGTGTTTCGCTTGACGTCGTTTACCCTCGATAAGCGCATGACCAACCAAACGGCTACCACTCACCCCATACGGATGACCCAGAGCGATTGAACCGCCATTTACATTCAACCGATCATTGGGTATACCCAAACGGTCACGACAATAAATCACTTGAACTGCAAAAGCCTCGTTGAGCTCCCAAAGATCGATGTCATCAACCTTTAATCCTGCTCTCTTCAATAGTTTCGGTACCGCGTACACAGGCCCAATACCCATTTCATCTGGCTCCAGGCCAGCGACTGCAAATCCGCGAAACACGCCTAGTGGTTTTAAATTTCGTGACGCTGCTTCCTTGTCGCTCATGATGAGTTGCGCCGATGCACCATCCGAGAATTGGCTCGCGTTACCCGCAGCGATGACACCGTCTTCAAACGCTGGCCTGATCTGCGACACCGCCTCGTATGTTGTACCCGCTCGAATTCCCTCATCATGTTCAGCGGTTACAGACTTCATAGACTCCGAGCCCGTTTCCTTATCGACGACTTTCATTGTCAAATCAATCGGTACAATTTCATCGGCAAACAGTCCGGAGGCCGCCGCTCGTTCAGCCTTGTTTTGACTCTCTACGCCATATCGATCTTGCTCCTCACGAGAGATTTGATATCGCTTTGCCACCGTCTCCGCCGTTTGTAGCATTGACCAGTATATTTCGGGCTTATTATCGTTTAACCAAGGATCATGAACGAACGATGTGTTGGCCTCGTTTTGCACACACGATATCGACTCAACCCCTCCTGCAACGTAAATGCCATCCTCACCAGCCAACACACGTTGACTGGCCAGCGCAACAGTTTGCAGACCAGACGAACAAAATCGATTCACCGTGAGCCCCGACACTGATACTGGCAACCCCGCTCTCAGCGCAATTTGTCTCGCAATGTTTTGGCCTGTCGCTCCCTCCGGGGTCGCGCACCCCATGATGACATCCTCTACCTCAGTTGGCTCGACTCCAGCTCGCTCCACAACAGCGCTCACAACATGCGCCCCGAGGGTCGCACCATGTGTCGCATTCATAGCACCCTTCCAACTCTTACACAGCGGAGTCCGAGCCGTGCTGACAATGACTGCATCCATATTCGATTACTCCTAAATTGTTATGACCTAATGGTTGTCATCAGAAAGCGTTCGCAGCATATCTGACGCGCGCCAGTGCTTGCCGTGAGCGTTATCTGCCAAGCGATGAATCCCCTCAATGACCTTTTGATAGCCTATGGTCTCTGCGTAAAACATCGGACCACCACGATATCTCGGAAACCCATATCCAAACGCGTAAATCACATCGATGTCAGATGCGCGCTGAGCAATACCCTCAGAAAGGATTTCCGCACCTTCATTAATCAATGCAAACATCAATCGCTCCACAATTTCCTGATCTTCAATCGCTCGGCGCTCAATACCCACACGCTCAGATTCTTTAATCACGATTGCCGTTACCTCGTCATTCACTACGGGAGTGCGACTACCACTCTCGTAAACGTAGTATCCCTTCCCAGTTTTTTGACCGAACCAACCGCGCTCGCAAATTTCGTCCCCCACGCTCACATAACGATCGCTCTGAAGCCCTGCCGCCTTCTTCCTTTTTCGAATCGCCCATCCGATATCCAGACCAGCAAGGTCGCTCATACGAAATGGGCCCATTGCAAAACCAAATGTCTCGATAGCTTGATCAACTTGATGTGGCAGCGCCCCCTCTTGGAGCAGGTACTCAGCCTCTCGAATATAACGGTGAATCATGCGGTTACCCACAAACCCATCGCATACGCCAACACAAACCGGGATCTTTTTGATTTTTTTTGCAATGGCCATTGATGTCGCGATCACTTCTGGCGCCGTCTTGTCCGCTCGCACAACCTCGAGGAGCTTCATCACGTTGGCTGGGCTAAAGAAATGCAGACCAATCACTTGTGACGGACGACTCGTTACAGAAGCGATTTCGTTGATATCCAGCGTCGACGTATTGGTCGCGAGAATCGCCGTTGTTTTTGCGACCGAATCCAATTGAGTAAAAATTTGCTTCTTAACATCCATCTCCTCGTATACCGCCTCAATGATCAAATCAGCTGACGCTGCAGCACCAATCTGTGTTGTTGACGTGAGAAGCGATAACCGTTCGTCACGGGCCGTCTCGCTGAGTCTTCCTTTTTTGACAGTGGCGTCGTAATTTCTTTTGATCGTAGCGATTCCTTTGTCTAACGCCTCTTGGTTCATTTCGATTAACGTCACCGGAATACCCACGTTGAGAAAATTCATCGTGATCCCGCCACCCATCGTCCCTGCCCCAATCACAGCGACAGACTCTACTGAAGCAACAGGGGTCGTTTTATCAACACCACTGACTTTATTTGCCTGACGCTCAGCAAAAAACAAATGTCGTAACGATTTCGATTCAGTAGATACAACCAACTTCTCAAATTCCTGACGCTCTACTTTTAATCCCTCTTTAAACGGTTGGGTTAACGCCGCCTCAACGCACGACACGATCGCGAGAGGCGCTGGAAATCCTCTCCATTTTTTGGACATTAGCTCTTTGGCATCACTGATGAATTGAGCCACATCAAGATCTCCAGGGACCGTTGTTTGACTCGCCCTCTTAATTGGTAGCCCCGAGCGCAACGACCGTTTCAACCAAGTGATAGCCCCATCGAGCAAGTCCCCACTGATTAATTCGTCAATCACTCCTAAGTCGAGCGCTTTTTTTGCGGGAATAAATTCACCGGTCGTCATCACATCGAGGGCGCGCTCCGCACCGATCAGTCGGGGTAAACGCTGCGTTCCACCTGCGCCCGGCAAAATCCCGAGCTTCACTTCAGGAAGAGCCACAACCGCCGTCTCATCAGCGACACGATAATGACACGTTAATGCCAACTCAAGACCTCCCCCCATTGTCGGCCCCGATACCGCCGCGACAATCGGTTTGGTTACCGTATCCATGTAGGCCAGTAAATCGGTGAGAGTTGCCATCCCAGGCGTCTTGTCTTTTCCGAACTCCGAAATATCCGCCCCGCCTGAGAAATTCCTGCCCGCACCAATCAGTAAAAATGCATTGACTTGAGGATCATGATCACCAGACTTAATTGCGTCTAAGATCCCCTGCAAAACCCCCTTGTTCACCGACAAAGCGTTAACCGGAGGATTATCGATCTGAATGAGACCGATTTGGCCCCGAACTTCATAACTAATTTGACCCGACATGCGCATCCCTAACTAAAAATCAAATAAGGCGGATGATGGCCCCAGCGATCCAGAGCAATCACCGAGAAAAGAAATCAGACCTCCAACCACTCCTTACGAACTGAATCATTCAATTCGAGGTCTTTTGGGGTCCCCTCAAACACGATTTGACCATGCCCCATCACATAAACCCGATGAGAGATCTTGAGTGCGATTGTGAGCTTCTGCTCAACCAATAATATCGCAACGCCTCTCTTAGCGATCTCATCGAACAAGACTGCCATCTGTTCGACAATTTTTGGTGCGAGTCCCTCAGTGGGCTCATCAATCATAATCAACGAGGGATTTCCCATTAAGGTGCGACACAAGGTGAGCATTTGCTGCTCCCCACCAGACAACACACCGGCTGGTGCGCTAAGTCGTTCCTTCAGTCTCGGGAACAGCTCGTACATGTCTTCTTCAGACCAGCGTGATTCTTTTTCTCCAGACTTTAGGCCGAGCAGCAAATTCTGCCTCACTGTCAATGTTGGAAAAATATCCCGATTCTCTGGAACGTAACCGAGCCCAAGTCGCGCGATCTGGTGGGTGGGAAGACCATCTAGAGCGGCACCCTGAAAAACGAGTTCTCCCGTGTGCTGCACTTGCCCCATGATCGCCTTGACCGTTGTTGAACGACCCACGCCATTTCGACCCAGCAAGCTGACGATCTCACCCGACCTGATATCTAGGTCAACACCCTGCAATACGTGACTTTTTCCATAGTACGCATGCATGTCACGAACTCGCAGCATCATCTCACTCATGATGACACCTCATCCTCTAATTGCGTCCCGAGGTAAGCTTCTTGCACTCGAGGATTATTCCTAATCTCAGATGGAGCACCTGTGGCAATCACCTCTCCGTAGACCAATACCGATATTCGGTCTGCGAGATTAAACACAACGCCCATGTCATGCTCGACCATCATGAGCGTCTTGCCTTGGGTCACTTTCTCAATTAACGCGACCGCGGCATCGGTTTCCGAGTGACTCATTCCCGCTGTTGGTTCATCTAACAAAATCACGTCAGCACCAGAGGCGATCGTGATCCCTATTTCCAACGCCCTTTGCTCGGCGTAGGTCAGCTCTCCAGCCATTTTCTCGCGTCGATCCTCCAAGCCAATCAACGACAGAGTCCGGTCGGCTGACTCGCGCGCATCTTTGAGCGCAGAAATACGTTTGAAGAAAGAGTACCGATAGCCCAAATTCCACAACACAGCACATCTCAGATTCTCGAAGACCGACAACTTCGGAAAAATATTAGTAATCTGAAAACTACGAGAGAGCCCGAGCCTATTAATTGATTGGGGCTCCTGATTTGTGATGTCCTGTCCCTTTAACTGAATTTGACCAGAAGTGAGTGGAAAGCGCCCACTAATCAGATTAAAGAGCGTTGACTTACCAGCGCCGTTTGGGCCAATGAGCGCATGTCGCTCGCCTTCTCGAATATCGAGATCAACACCGTTGATAATGTGCGTGCTCCCAAATTGCTTGCGAACACCAGTCAGTTTAAGCGCCGAGCGATCCACAGCCATTAACTCCACTTAGCCAGCGCGGGAGATAACTCATCCCAAAGTTGACTGACTTTTTTTGAAGATTTTGCCAACATTACGGCCCCTATCAGCACAAGCGCCAGAGCAGTTAGCCATGAGACCAAGGGTGAAACGCCAATGGCCTCGGTTCCACGATACAAAAGCTCAATCACAGCAATCACACCGACACCGAGAATCAAGGACGAGACAACAGCACGCGTGTACGAAGGAATAAGACGCCTCACCAAACCCGCTTTAACGACAGGCGAATGCATGGTCACTAAGTTCGCAATTCCCCCTGGCGAATAGAGAATAATGATCAAAAACAGCAGCCCAAAATATAGAAGCCACGCTTGTGTGTAGTTGGATAAAGCGGACTGCAAAAACGTCACCAACACAGCACCTATAATGGGGCCCCAGAATTGACCGATACCCCCAATAAATGCCATCAACACAACATTCCCAGAGGCCATTAAACCAAGCGCCTCAGCCGTTATGATTTCGTAGTTGATGGTAGCCAGCGCCCCAGCAATGCCCGCAAAAAATCCGGCTAAACTCATCATGAGCCAGCGTACACGCGTCGGGTTGTAACCAACGAACTGGACCCGCTCTGGATTATCCCTCACAGCATTAGCCATACGCCCAAGAGGAGTGCGCGTTATCGCGAACATCAGGGCCATTGATACAAAACACCAACCAGCAATGAGGTAGTAGACCTGAATTTGAGGACCATAACTGACACCCCACACAGCCCCTCCAGAAGTCCGGTCTGTGACAATGCCACCCTCACCCCCGAAAAACGTTGTGAACATGAGTGCGCTAGCCGCAACCATTTCTGCGATCCCAAGAGAGATCATCGCAAACGGCGTACCAGGCCGTCTCGTCGTCACGAATCCCAAAACAAGGCTGAAGCCCAAACCCGTTAGACCACCAATCAATGGCATCAACGTGATCGGAAAAGCAAATCCACCGTCATGCACATAATTAATCGCATGGGCCGTCATAAACGCGCCAAGTCCGAAATAAACGGCGTGTCCAAAAGATAATAAACCCGTTTGGCCAAGCAACATGTTGTAAGAGAGCGCAAAGATAATCGCGATGCCCATTTGCGAGAGCATCGAGAGCTCAAATCCGCCCGAAAACAAGACCGGGAGTAATACAAAAACAACAGCGACCGAACCCCAGAGCACGAATCTCGAACGATTGATGACGGCATTCATCGTTAGGACTCCCGAGTGCCCATCAAACCACGTGGTCGGATAATCAGCATGAGCACCATCAGCAAATACGGCAGAACAGGCGCGGTTTGCGAGATGGTGATCGATAAACCACCGTACCAGAATGAATCAGGGTCAACACTGATACCCAACGCGCTCACTACGTCGACAAAAGACAAGTCGATCGCAACAGAGAACGTTTGTATGGCACCGATTAACAAAGACGCGATAAACGCTCCGATCAATGACCCCATGCCGCCAAAGACAACCACCACAAAGACGATTGACCCAACAGCAAACGCCATTCCAGGTTCAGTGATGAACATATTTCCGCCAAGAACCCCTGCTAACCCCGCCAAAGCGCACCCACCAGCAAACACCAGCATAAAAACTCGTGGCACATTGTGTCCGAGCGCCTGAACCATATCCGGATGTGTGAGCGAGGCTTGAACGATCATCCCGATGCGCGTTTTAGTCAGCGTGAAATAGAGTGCAATGAGCATTCCTACTGAGACCAACATCATGAATGCTCGATAAGCAGGGTATTGCGTCTGATACAGAGTGAATAACGTGAAATCGAGACTCTCAGGGATTCGATAATCAACCGGTGCCCGACCCCATATAAGGTGAACAATTTCTTCGATCACGTACGCCAAACCAAACGTAAACAGTAATTCTGCGACGTGTCCAAACTTGTGAACTGCTCTGAGCCCATATCGCTCAGTCGCTGCGCCCACCAAACCAACCAATAACGGAGCCAAAAATAATGCTGGCCAAAAACCAACGAATAATCCTGTTTGATATGCAAAGTACGCACCAAGCATATAAAAACTTGCGTGCGCGAAGTTCAACACCCCCATCATGCTAAAAATCAACGTCAGGCCCGAGGAGAGCATAAACAGCAGCAATCCATACGAGAGACTATTGAGAAGCGTGATTAAAAAGAATTCCAAAAGATTATCCTCTCAAGCACGATGTCATCGGGGATAGCGCGCGCCGATCAAAACTGACACGTCGTATCGAGCCGCGTATTTTCCGCAGGTATCTCAACTATCGTCTCGAAACCAAGGCCCGTCTTCTCGACGTCAACCATGTCACTCATACCTTCGACACTGATTAACTTAGAGAGATAAAGAGGCTGAAGCAGCTGGTGGTTATCTGGTCTGATTGAGATTGGGCCAGTATCATCCGTGAACGTCATCGACGACAACGAGGATCTGATGCCATCGACATCCGAGCTTCCAGTCTCAATGAGGGCCTTTTCCAGCATTCGAACCGCGCGTCGAATCGATGAGTAATAAAGCGACTCTGGAGCATCAGGATATCGATCCGCATAAGTTCGGGCATTACTCTTTGTTTCGGCGTTCGCGTTACTGTGCCAGGTGGTGATCTGATAAACGCGATCAATACCCGATTCTCCAATAACCGTGACCCCGCCCGCAGCTCCCGCATAGAACGTGTAAAAATCGACGTCAGCCCCCATCTGTTTCGCTGATTTAATCAGGAGCGTCATGTCATTACCCCAATTTCCCGTCAAAACGGCCTTCGCGCCAGAGGACTTAATCTTCGCAATGTATGGGGAGAAATCCTTTACTTTTCCGATCGGGTGAAGATCATCACCCACAATCTTAATATCAGGCCGTTTTTCCTGAAGCATCGAGCGAGCGGCTCTTGAGACGGCCTGACCAAACGAGTAATCCTGATTGATGAGATAGATCGACTTAATGTCCTCTCTCGACGCCATATAGTCAGTCAACGCGCTAATCTTCATATCAACATCAGCATCAAACCGAAAGTGACTCTTGTCGCACCGATCATTCGTCAGCGCAGGGTCAACGGCGGCGTAATTCAAGAACAAGACCTGCCTGTCCGGATTTCTTTGATTGTGTTTCCCGATGGCATCAGACAGCGCGAGTGCGACGCTAGAACTGTTTCCTTGAAAAACGTAATCGACCCCAGCGTCGAGCGCTGAGCGAAAAGCCAAAAGGGCCTCTTGCGGGTTGGTTTTGTTATCGAATGGAGCAACCTTGAGGCGCATCCCTTCGGGCAGCTCGCCTCTTTGATTGACCGCATCGACCTCAAGTTCGAGGTGTCGTAGCCCCATCTCGCCAACATTCGCGAAAGGTCCACTCAAACCCTCGATGTAGCCGATGACAATTTCCTTTTTTGTCTCACCGCACCCGGTCAGCAGACTCGTGAGTGCTATAAGAATTAATGTCGTGATTTTCATGGCTTCCCCTATGCGCAACTTTCTGGACCGATCAAGCTCTACTTCGAATTATTTCAATCCATTATAAACACGGATTTACCGCGGTCGCTAATAAACGATAAATTTTAGTTACCATAAAGGATTAACCTCGTAGATCACGGGATAAACGCGATAAAGGAAAAAAGATGTTCGGCCAAATGATGGAATTTCCGTTACTCATCTCACAGATGTTGCAACACGCTGATAAGTATCACGGTGACTCAGAGATTGTGAGCAAAACGGTCAGCGGGGAGATCCACCGTTATACCTACCGCGACGCTCATTTGCGTACAAAACAACTTGCGAATGCGCTTCAACGCATGGGGATCCAAAAAGGCGATCGTGTTGGGACACTCGCATGGAATACCTTCCGCCACTTCGAAGCCTATTTCGGCATCGCTGGTATTGGGGCGGTTAGCCATACCGTCAACCCAAGGTTATTCCCAGAGCAAATCCTCTACATCATCAATCATGCCGAGGACAGGTTTCTATTCGTTGACGAAACATTTGTCCCCTTAATCGAGCAACTAGAACCAGAACTCAAGACTGTGGAGAAGGTCGTCATACTGACGGATAACGATCAGTTCGACACAACGCTTAGCAACTGGATCGCGTACGAGACCCTGATCTCGACTGAGAACACCGAGTTCGATTGGCCAATCTTCGATGAACGTTCAGCGTCATCATTGTGTTACACCTCAGGCACAACAGGGAACCCGAAAGGTGTGCTCTACGCCCATCGCTCCACGGTGCTTCACGCCTACACTGTTTGTATGCCTGATGGACTGGCAATATCCGCGCGAGACGTCGTGATGCCCGTCGTCCCTATGTTCCACGTCAACGCGTGGGGCTTGCCCTATATCTGTTCGATGACGGGTGCAAAAATCGTTTTTCCTGGGCCATTTATGGATGGCAAAAGCTTGACTCAGCTGATTCATGAGGAAGACGTCACATTTTCTGCAGGCGTGCCCACGATTTGGGCGGGTGTCGATGCCCACCTAAAAGAGACGAATCAAAAGATCCCCTCCGTCAAAAGAATCATCATTGGCGGTTCCGCGGTCCCGCAATCCATGATCCGCAATTATCAAACGGAATACGATGTGGAAGTCATTCAGGGTTGGGGAATGACTGAATTAAGTCCACTAGGAACCATCAACACGTTCAAGAAAAAACACCTAGATCTCGATGAAGAAAGTCAGTATGCCCTCCGCACCACCCAAGGTCGTGTCCTCTTTGGCATCGACATGAAAATTGTAGACCCAGACGGTAAAGAACTGCCGTGGGACGGTGAGGCATTTGGTGATCTCCTCATTCGAGGACCTAACGTTCTGACGAACTATTTCGGCCATGATGACGATCTTCTCATCAAAGACGAGGAGGGACGCGGATGGTTCATGACGGGTGACGTCGCCACAATTGACCCTGACGGCTACATGCAGATTACGGATCGCTCGAAAGATGTCATTAAGTCAGGCGGAGAATGGATCAGTTCGATTGAACTCGAGAATACCGCCGTCGCTCACCCAGACGTGATTGAAGCCGCAGTCATTGCGATACCGCACCCCAAGTGGGATGAAAGGCCGCTACTCGTCATCGTTAAAAAACCGAGCTCAGAACTGACGAAAGAGGCAATGCTGAAATTTTTCGATGGGAAGGTAGCAAAGTGGTGGATCCCAGATGATGTTGCATT
Organism: Candidatus Eutrophovita brisbanensis; assembly: GCA_038147395.1. GTDB lineage: Bacteria > Pseudomonadota > Gammaproteobacteria > Burkholderiales > Eutrophovitaceae > Eutrophovita > Eutrophovita brisbanensis. Next base: position 1,689,285 of record JAYQTM010000001.1, read on the forward strand.
CGTTGACGAGATTCCACACACGGCAACAGGAAAAATCCTCAAAACCAAACTCAGAGAAGATTTTGCTGACTACAAAGCGAACGAATAAAGCAGACTTCTAATAACCTTGCTGCCGATTCACCAGCCCGGTTGGATTAGATCCCGCTTCGATTAACTTCAAATTGCTGATGATCTGGTCCATTGCCATCGTTGCATTCGTCAATCCAGAAACATGCGGAGTAATCAAAACCTTGGGGTGATGCCACAGCGCACTGGTGCTCTGAAGCGGCTCTTGATTAAATACATCGAGTAACGCGCCCGAGAGAACATTGGCATCGAGCGCTTGAATCAAATCGTCTTCGACTACATGATTTCCTCTGCCGAGGTTAATAAAAAACGTTCCTGGCTTGATTTGATCAAAAAAGTTTTTATCGTAAAAGCGCTCCGTGTTGGGGGTCAGCGGGAGTAAATTCACCAGGACTCTCGAGCAAGTGAGTAAAGTTTTCAGCCCAGAGTCACCACTTAAAGTCTCTATCGGTCTCGCGCTGCGTCCGCTGGCACTCCAACCCCTTGCCGGAAAACCTAAATGCCCCATGGTTTCAACAACGCGTGATCCAATCGCACCCAAACCGAGTACGCCAACACCAAATGATTCGATCGGCTCGATGTTAAGGAGGGGGTTCCAGTCTCGACTCGCTTGCTGCCTCTCGTATACGGCAAACTCCCTTTGAAACCGAAGGACTCCGTAAGCCACATAGTGCGCCATTTGAATGCCCATCCCCGCATCCTGTAACCGGATGATCGGTACGTTGGGCAGTGACGGGTCCGTCAATAGCGCATCAACTCCAGCGCCCAACACAAATATCGCCTCTAGTCCCTTGAGTTTTGAGAGAAGACCATGCGGCGGATTCCACACAAGCGCATAACGAACCTCCTTGGCGTCGTCTGACCGAAGTATTTCAAACGTAAAATCAGGAAGTTCGTCCTCAAGTCGAGCTCGCCAAATAATCGGATCATCAAATTCGCTATAAAACCCGATCACAGGTCGAGTCGCAGTCATACGAGAATCCTATTCAACGTTCACCTCAAGGTTGTCAATGAGGCGAGTCGTACCCAACGTGGCAGCACCTAAAACTACCAACTTCGTCTCGGATTCCGTCGGACGCTTTAAGCCTTTTTGAGCGCGCACAACAACGTAGTCAACATTCCATCCATGACTTGCCAATAACGCTCCAGCGGCATATTCCATCGCGACAAACCGACGGTCACCGCTAAGAATGGAGTCTTTAATCTCCATCATGGCGCGACGCAACCTTGGTGCTTCTTGTCTCTCAGACTCGCTGAGGTAACGATTTCTCGAAGAAAGCGCCAACCCGTCCTCGGCTCGTATCGTCTTAGCGGGAATAATCTCTATTGGCAGACACAGCTGCTCGGTTAATTCACGAATAATCGCGAGCTGTTGATAATCCTTCTTACCAAATACAGCCATCTGAGGTTGTACCGCATTGAACAGCTTCGTCACAACAGTACACACACCTCGAAAGTGCCCCGGACGAAAACGTCCCTCGAGGCGATTCGATATCTGTGGAGGGTCAATGAAGAACGCTTGGGGTTCCGGATACATCTCAGCTTCATCAGGGCAGAACACAATGTCATTTCCGATTGCCTCGAGCTTGGCGCAATCATCCTCAAATGTTCTCGGATATCGTTCAAAATCCTCACCTTGACCGAACTGGAGACGATTAACAAAGATCGTAGTCACCACCATCGGCGCCCGCTCCTTACCAATCTTTACAAGACTGAGATGTCCATCATGAATATTGCCCATGGTGGGGACACAACACACTGACCCCTCTTTCGCGAGGCGCTCTCTCAGTTCAGTGATCGAGGTGATGACTTCCATACTTTATCGAACCAGTGATCAAACAACTAGAAACAATGCTCAGGAGCAGGGAAGGTACCCGCTTTAACCTCAGACACATATTTTTTAACTGCGTCGAGAATAGAATCCGAGCCAACCATGAAATTTTTAACGAATTTGGGCTTGCGACCCTGATAGATGTCCAACATGTCGTACAAGTTTAATATCTGGCCAGAACAGTGTGGTCCGGCGCCAATACCAATGACCGGAATATTGACGGCCTCAGTCACACGCTTTCCAACCTCATTAGGAACAAGTTCGATCACCAATAGTTTTGCTCCAGCCTCCTCGAGCGATTTTGCAGCATCAACTAGTTCGTCTAACGCTGAATCAGTTTTTCCCTGCACCTTAAATCCACCAAGCGCGTGAACCGACTGCGGTGTCAAACCAATGTGACCACAAACCGGAATGCCCCGATCCGCGATGAACTTAACCGTCTCAGCCATGATGGCACCACCCTCGAGTTTGACCATATGGGCCCCAGCGGCCATGAGTTGTGCCGCATTATCAAAAGCCTGTTCCACACTCGACTGATATGAACCAAATGGCAAGTCACCGAGTATCAGCGCCCGGCTCGTGCCACGCGCAACACACTGAGTGTGGTACACCATATCTTCCATTGTGACGGCAAGTGTTGAGGAATCACCCTGAACCACCATTCCCAATGAATCGCCGATCAAAAAGATGTCAACTTCCGCTGCATCCAACAAACCCGCAAAACTCGCGTCCGTGCATGTAAGCATCGTGATTTGATCATTTTCTGATCGCATCTTATCCAGTGTAGAAATAGTTACTTTTGCCATGATGACTCCTTACAGTTTTTGACCGTATCCAGCCCTATGACAGAGCTGGACTTGATGTGAGGAAACTTTGGGGTCGCGGTTTTCAACCCGTCCATTTCATTAATTCTAGCAACCCAATAGCGTCAGTCGAGTGAACTGCGCCAATCCGAAAAAACGGAGGGCGCAATAAGCAGCCGAAATGATTGGCTTTGGGGTGGGACGGAATTATATATCCTATAAGGGCGATTCGTTTGGTTAAACCACTGATGCGTGATGTGACTCGGAGCTAAAAATAGTCGTCTGACCATCATCAATTTCACGAACCAGATCTCGTAATCGTTTTCGATGACCAAAAATTAGGTCAGGCGCTAACTCATGTAACGGTTTAAGCACAAACGGACGCTCCAACATACGAGGATGCGGGACCGTCAATTCCTCCGAGGCAAGTTCCAGTTCCCCAAAAACTAAAATATCAATGTCAATCACCCTCGGGCCGTTACGAATTTCCCTGACACGCCCCATGTCACGTTCTATTTCCAGTAATGCACGAAGCAAACTCGAGGGGCCCAAACGCGTTGTCACCTGACATACCGCATTTAGAAAATCGGGTTGATCTAAATACCCTACGGGAGCAGACTGATAAACGCTCGACACGTTTGAAACATGAATCCCGTCTGCATGACTCAATTTCTCAAGCGCTACTTGAATATTTCGCTCTCGGTCACCCATGTTGGTACCAAGCCCCAGGTAGGCTACCTCAGAATACGCATTGATCACCGAGACACTCCCTCTAAAAGCTCAAGCATCAGGCCGACGCCTCGACCGATAACGCTTCCTTTTTTTCCTTGGACCACTCGGCCCACCCGATTCTTTCAAAACCCAGTCATCTCTCTCGATTGGATTTAATGTTTGAAATTGCTCCCACCATTCAACAAGTTGGGGATCAATCTCACCCACAATACCTCGGAGCTCTAGAAAGTCGTATCCCGCGCGAAACCGCGGGTGTCCTAACACACCAAGAGGGCGTTTACCCCGACGAAATAGCATCCGACCTTGTAACATCCAGATCTCTCGAATATCACCGATTAATCGCTTAGGAACAAATGTCTTAGCCATGTGGTCCGTGACCACGTTGACTGCTCTTGCAAGTTTACCCATAGGCTTTTTCTCATCCTCAGAAAAACCCCATGCTTCTCGCACATCCGGCCAAAAAACCGCAGCAAATAAAAATGCTGGCGAGACTGTTTTACCTCCATTGATGCGCTCATCAGTTCGACGAAATACCAATCGTAAAAACTCTCCATCCGCACCCTTGTCAACGACAGCGCTCATTTTTGGAAAAATAGATTGATGAAATCCGAACCGAACAAGCTGCTCAACCGAACGCAGTGATGCGCCGCTTTTTAGGATCTTCAAAAACTCATCATAGAGTCGTGCAGTGGGAACGTCATCCAGTAAATTAGCGAGCCGCTTGAACGGCACTCTCGTTTTTGAATCAATGGTTAACTCAAGCTTCTCCGATAGTCGAATGGCCCGTAGCATTCTCACCGGATCCTCTCGATAACGCTGCGTCGGGCTACCAATCATACGAAGAGTTCGTTGATGGACGTCCTCATACCCTTCGCAAAAGTCTAGTATGTCACCGGAGATCGGATCATAAAAAAGAGCGTTGACCGTAAAGTCTCGGCGAATCGCATCATCATCAATGGTCCCGAACGTATTGTCTCTGACGAGCCGTCCTTTCCGGTCCTGTGTGCCCTCCCCATTCTGATGCGGCGCCCTGTATGTCGAGACCTCAACGAGTTCTCGACCACAACGGACATGAACCAATCTGAAACGACGCCCTATGATCCGAGATTGACGAAAAAGCGCCCGAACCTCCTCGGGGGTCGCGTCTGTTACAACGTCAAAGTCTTTCGGCTCACGGCCTAGCAACAGGTCTCTAACAGCACCACCGACAATATAAGCTTCGAATCCGCTTCGCTGGAGCGTTTTAACGATTCGGATCGCGCAAGGGCTAATCAACTCTTCTTTTACCCCATGCTCAGCGCGAGCAATACGTCTGCGATTGACAGCCGAGTTATTTTTGTCGCCAATCAGTTTTCGGATTAGCTTTTTAATCATAAAAATGTATGTTCATCAAAACGGCACGTCGCTCAAACCGACGCTGATTATATCCCAGACAACATCTCAACCAGGGGTGAATAATGCTTGCCCCTGATCCTCAATCCTGCGAAACGAAGTCTGGTAGAGACGATTCAGGTTCTCTATTGTCAACATCTCATTTTTTTCACCAAGCTCTACCGTCCCGTCTTCAAATATCATCAATACATGAGTAAAAAAATGACTCACCACATTGATGTCATGAACCACCATCATCGATGCATGATTTTTTGTTTCGATCACACGATTGACCCACGACAGAAAGATCGCCTGAGCACGGTAATCTAAATTCTCTAGTGGCTCATCCCAGAGGAATAGCTCTGGAGTCTGCGCTATCAGGCTAGCCAAGCGAGCCCGCTGGCGCTCCCCTCCGGATAACGATCGATACAAACGGTGGCTCATTGATTTCATATCCACCTGACTCAGTGCATCGAAGACCACATCATCGTCCTCGACTGACCATGCAGTGCTCGCGTGCGCGAAACGACCCAATCGCACATACTCACTCACATTTCCCCAAAAATTAAGCTCTTCGAATTGGGGCAATAGCCCAACACGGACAGCCAACTCTTTTTGACTCATCTGGGTTATCGGCTCGTCATGAATCCGCACAGAACCCTCTGCGGGTTTGCGTAGGCCAGACACCAGTGACAACAGCGTTGATTTTCCCGAGCCATTTGGCCCAATGATCGCCCAACTCTCTCCCTCAGATACCCTAAAACTAAGGTGACTGAAGAGCGTTTTGTGACCTACTGCTGCACAGATGTCATCGACCTCGAGCATAGTCTTTTCTGTTCAGGAGATAAATTAATATCGGAACACCGAGAATTGCAGTAATCGCTCCAACAGGCAGTTGAATAGGAGCCCAAGCCGAACGTGCAAGCGTATCGGCAATCGCGACCATCGCACCTCCGACGAAAGCGGCCAGCGGTACTAGTTTTTGATGCTGCCAAACCCCAATCATCCTCACCATGTGAGGAACGACAAGTCCGATGAATCCGATTGCACCGGCCTCGACAACGACCACAGCCGAAGCCATCGCGGCAAGAACGTAAATCGCGACCTCCATGCGACGAACTGATACTCCGATCGCCCTAGCTCTCTCTGAACCGAGGGACAGCACATCCAGACCTCGACCGTAAAAAACCGAAAAAATGAGGATCACAAAAAACATCACAACCGAAATCAAACGCGGCTCAGCGTAGGTCAAATCACCCATCATCCAGAACAACATGCCCTTCATCATCTCAGGCGGAGAAAGAACGAGAATTAGACTAATCACCGCATTCAACCCAGCCGAGACCATCACCCCAGTCAATATCAGCCTGTATGGGTTCCAACCAGACCCTGCGTTGGACAATACGGCCACGGAGACGACCACAATTGCGGCGCCGATGAAACCACCAACAAGTGTGCTGACACCCAACGCAAACGACATTGACATCAGCACCCCGAGCGACGCACCGCTAGAAATGCCAAAAATATACGGGTCAGCAAGTGGGTTACGCAACAGCGTTTGAAGCAAGCAACCGGACATCGCTAGCAATGCGCCGGACATAAATGCCACTAGGACTCTAGGAAACCGAAGCTGCGACAAGACAACCCAGTGAACATTGTCTCGACTGCGAATCGCCTCCAGAATTTCTACTGTGGATAGATCAATGCTCCCGAATGCAACGCAGACGAGTGCTGAAACGACACACACCAAACCCACCCAGAATATTCGCGGCAAAGTCAAATCGGTCGACATGCTCTGCGCAACATCACCGATGAAGAGTCAGCTGCTCCCAACCTAGCTTGGACGCATGCTCCTTGAGCTTTGGATCGGGGTCGACAACAACTGGTCGATCGACCATTTCTAAAAGCGGCAGATCGTTGATCGAGTCACTGTAAAAAAGTGTTTCATCAAAACTACTCAAACTGAGACCAAGGGACTCAAGCCACGCGTCCACGCGCTTTACTTTTCCTTCTCGAAATGATGGAATCCCAGTCACGCCACCAGTAAATTGTTGTTCTATCTCCTCTGGCTCGGTTGCGATGAGATTCTTGATGCCGAACTCGGAAACGATAGGTCTCGTGATAAAGGAATTCGTTGCGGTGACGACTGCAATCAAGTTGCCCGAAAACTCCTCGACCAGCGCTCTCGCTTGAGCACTCATCATTGGCCTGATTTTTTCTTGCATAAATCTCTCATGCCAGGTGTCGAGCTGTGCCCTCGGATACAAGCTGAGGGGCTTCAATTGAAAATCTAAGAATTCCTGAATGTTCAATGTCCCTGCTTGATACGCAGCGTAAAATTCTTGATTCCTCGCCTCATACTCCGTGCGGTCTAGCACCCCTACATCGATCAAAAACTGCGCCCACTCATAATCGCTATCACCAGACAAAAGCGTGTTATCGAGATCAAATAAAACCAACTTCATCGAGAATCCTTAGTGACTAAGCCTTCATTAACATATGACATTTTAATCGTTAAGACCAAGAAACGACTTGACCAGAGGGATTGTGATTGGCCGCTTAGACTCGAGTGAATACCGCTCCAAACCATCGATTAAAGCCATCAAATAAGACATCTCTCTCGAGTAGTGGTTGAGAACAAACGTAATCACATCAGAGGGTATCGAGAACCCCCGACTAACCGTATAGTCGCTTAAAGCCACCCTCTTGTGGCTGTCTGATAACGCAGTCACCTGGTACACCAACCCCCAACTCAAACGCGTGACCACGTCTTGCCTGATCGCGAGGTTTGATATAGGTTGATCCCCAGTCGCAACCAGCAACGCATTCGCGTCTCGTGCTGCGTTGAAATAATTGAAAAACTTCACCTGATCAGCATCGTTTAACCGATGAATGTCATCAAATAAAATCATAGAGCGCGGTGTAATCTCCTCAGGAGCACGAGCTAAATCAACGATTGGCATCCAGAGAGACGAACCACATCGTGCGAGACATGCCTTGATTAAGTGTGACTTCCCAGAACCGGCTTGTCCCCAGAGGTAGAAACTGCCGCCCTCCCCTTGTGCTACGGATCGCGTCAGAGAACTCACCAGTTCACGATTTTCCCCGACGACAAAGTTATCAAACGATGGCTCAGGAGGAGGTTGTAACTCGAACGCAAGCTGACGCATCGATTATCGCTCCGCGCACGTCATATGAAGCAGCAGTTTGGCCAATAGACTCACCACGTTTATTTTTTGCAATAAAAGCTGGACGACTTTCTGTAAAATTCGCCTTATCCGGTCGATAATTCTATCAGGGAGCTGATGACACCCGAACGGTTCTTCTCTTGATCGACTTAAAGAATGATCCACACCCACGGAATTTGGGAACTACGAAAAGAAAACACGTGACAGACGAAAAACTCTCATACAAAGAAGCTGGAGTCGATATCGATGCTGGCGAGGCCTTAATCGACAACATTAAACCGCTTGCCGCAAAAACGAGACGGAGTGGCTTACTTGGAGGAATCGGAGGATTCGGCGCGCTTTTCGAGATTCCCGATCATTTTCAATCGCCGGTACTCGTGACGGGCACAGACGGCGTCGGAACAAAACTGAAGCTCGCTTTTGAACTCGACCAACATGACACGATTGGCATCGATCTCGTCGCAATGAGTGTGAACGACATTCTCGTGCAAGGTGCAGAACCGCTTTTCTTTCTCGATTATTTCTCCTGCGGAAAACTCGACGTCACTCGTGCCACATCTGTAATATCTGGGATCGCAAAAGGGTGTGAGATTTCAGGTTGCGCGCTCATCGGCGGAGAGACTGCAGAAATGCCCGGAATGTATGCCGGAGAAGAATATGATCTCGCTGGATTTGCCGTCGGCGCGGTTGAAAAAGATCAAATCATCACAGGGGAGTCGATAAAACCGGGGGATGTCTTACTCGGACTTGCCAGCAGTGGCGCTCACTCCAACGGGTATTCACTGATTAGGAAAATCATTGAGCGTGTCGACGCATCACTTGATACTGATATCGATGGGGTAACACTTGGTAAAAGACTGATTGAACCAACGAAAATTTACGTCCCGTCGATCCTTCAGGCATTAGAAACAAAATCGATAAAAGGCTTAGCGCACATCACGGGCGGGGGCATTATTGAAAATATCCCGAGGATATTGCCTCATGACGTTGTCGCAGAGGTTGATGTCACATCATGGCCCAGAGGCGCTCTTTTCGATTGGCTGCAAGCCAATGGAAACGTCGACCAAGAAGAAATGCTCCGCGTGTTCAACTGTGGCATTGGTATGGTGGTCGTGCTCGATCCGTCGGATGTAGATGCGATTTCCTCGATTTTCACTGAACGAGGAGAACGAGTTTTTAAAATTGGGACCGTACAGAGTAGACGAGACAACGAGCACCAAACTCGCCTGCTTAACATGTGAGGAGCCAAAACGATTTTATGAAAAACATCGTGATTCTCATCTCCGGTCGTGGCTCCAACATGGAAGCCTTATTAAAGGCGCGACTGTCATGTGAGGTCAAGTGTGTCATCAGTAACAGACCTGATGCCGCAGGACTAGAAACGGCGAAAATGTGTGGCATTGACACCCGGGTTCTGGATCATAAAGAGTTTAGTGACAGAGAAACTTACGACAATGCGTTAGCAACGCTGGTGGAATCGTTCAAACCAGACTTAGTGGTGCTCGCGGGATTCATGAGAATACTGACGCCTCATTTCATATCGCGCTTTGAAGGAAAAATTCTTAATATCCACCCGTCCCTATTACCGTCATTTCAGGGACTCAATACACACCGTAGAGCGATAGAGATGGGGGTCAAAGTGCATGGTTGCACTGTGCATATTGTCACCCCTGACTTAGACGACGGACCGATTATTGCTCAAGCTGCAACGAGAGTGAATCAAGCAGATACGGAAGACACATTGGCGTCGAAGGTACTCAAGCTCGAGCATCACATTTTTCCTAAAGCGGTGGAGTGGATGCTGACTGGAAGTTGCAGGTTAGAGGGAGACAAAATAACGCGAGATGCGACTTTAGAATCCGAGGGGTTACTATTTGTCGACTGACACTCGGCACATTAGATTGTGATGCTTCAAAAAATAATCAATGTTTCAATCACTTTCATTTCGCTGTTTGCCCTGCACGTAGCCGGGCACGCTGCCGATTTTAAAAGTGCCGAAATCGTCTTTGAAGTACGAATGGGCAGCATGAAATTGGGGAAAGGGGTCGATCGTCTGACCCTAGATGGAACGCACTACACCCTCGTGAGCCAAGTTATTCCAAAAGGTCTCGCCTCGTTTTTCCTCGATAAAGTTGAAAGGGTCAGTCGAGGAACTGTGTCTGACGAGGGAATCAAACCCGACACATTCCAAGAGTCTGGAAATAAAAAGAAAGGTGAGAGTTTCGCGACGTTCGACTGGGTTAATCAAACCATTGAACTCGAGTCGAAAGACGGAAAACAAACGCTGCCACTTCCAGAGAGCACCATTGATCAAGCGTCATTGCCTTACACATTCGCCTTTAAAAACGAGGAGTCAAAGAGTGAATCGCTGCACATGACTGACGGCAGACGACTCAAAGAATACACGTACGAGCAAGGTGAGACGGCTAAGCTTTCAACGTCTCTGGGTGATATCAACACCACACATTACAAAAAGGTCGTCTCTGATGCCAACGACCGACAATTCGAATTTTGGCTATCCCACGCACACCAGATGTTGCCAGTAAAACTCCGATTCGTTGACAAGAAAGGGCGTGTCATTGAGTCATTTGTTACCCAGCTTCTTATCACTCAATGAACGAACTTTCACCGAAGGTTTTCGAGGCGGCCGTAGAGGCAACCGAGAGCTTACTCAAATTCTCCCACCCCGCCGACAAATCACTGTCGTATTTTTTTCGTACACACAGAGAGTTGGGGTCCAAAGAGCGACCGCTTGTTGCTGATCTAGCGTACTCAGTCATTCGAAACAAAACGTATTTAGAAAAAACATCGAACTCTCAAGATCCTGAATCTCTTTGCCTCATCGCTCTGAACAAAATATTTGGGATTTCTTGGAAACACCTGCGATCGAAGCTTGGTAACCAACACAACAGCGAAATCGATAACATTTCGGCTGTCTCCGCGAGTCCGTTGAGCCCGAGCGAGCGGTTTTCACTCCCCGAGTGGATATGGGAAAAACTAGTCAGTCAGTATGGCGAGGAAAGAACATCCGAACTGGCAAGATCGATGCTCTCGAAGGCATCTTTTGACCTTCGTGTGAATGAACTCAAAAGGCCTCGATCAGAGATCCTTAATGCACTCGCTGCGGAGGGCCTGGAGGTTAGCCCCACCCCGATATCAAAAACCGGAATCCGTTTATCGAGCAACGTAGGGCTACAAAAGCATCCATTATTTCTCGATGGATCGATCGAGGTTCAGGACGAAGGCAGTCAAATTTTAGTAGATCTTGTCGGTGCGAAACGCGGGCAGATGGTTGTCGATTTTTGCGCCGGCGCAGGTGGCAAAACCCTCGCTTTAGGAAGTGACATGAGGAGTACTGGGCGCCTCTATGCGTTTGATATATCGGCCAAACGACTCGAGCGATTCAAGCCACGTCTGAAACGGTCTGGACTATCCAACGTGCACCCGCAACTCATCGGGAGTGCGAAGGACCCAAGGCTGCAACGCCTTCACGGAAAAATAGACCGTGTGTTGATCGATGCCCCATGTACTGGCCTGGGGACGCTGAGAAGGAACCCGGATATCAAGTGGAGACAAAAAAAGGAGGATTTAGCAGCACTTTGTGAGACACAACTGTCCATTTTGGGCGAAGCAAGTAAGCTCGCGAAAATCGGTGGCCGAATCGTCTACGCGACGTGCAGTCTTTTGAGAGAAGAAAATGAACAAGTTATTGAAAAATTTCTCTCTGCTCATCAGGGCCGCTATCAACTTGTCGACGTCTCAACAATCTTAAGTCACGATCAGCTCACGCTATCGAACCTGCCCTACTTAACCTTATCCCCCGACATTCACGACTGTGACGGTTTTTTTGCAGCTGTAATCGAAGCGATTTAAACCAATCGAATATGCAACATATGGCACAAAACATGCCATAACCAACAAGATATAGCGGTATTTTCGATGGGTTTGGTTTAAAATATTGCCAATGAAAACAAGTAAGGAAGACCAATGGATTCGGGTTCGCAGACTGACTTTCTGAGTTGGACCACAGGCCTAATCGATTTGCCTTGGTGGGGTTATATCGTTGTGGCGTTGGTCCTAACGCACATTACCATCGCCGCGGTAACAATCTACCTACATCGCCACTCAGCGCACAGGGCTCTCGATCTTCACCCCATCATGTCGCACTTCTTTAGGTTTTGGCTCTGGCTGACAACCGGAATGGTCACGAAACAGTGGACGGCGATTCACCGGAAGCACCACGCTCGTTGCGAAACTGATGATGATCCGCATAGCCCTCAAATGGTTGGCCTTCAAAAAGTTCTCTGGGAGGGTGCGGAGCTTTACAAAGATGAGGCGAAGAACCAAGAGACGTTAGATAAATTTGGACACGGCACACCGAACGACTGGCTGGAAAACAACATCTACTCGAAACGCGAGCAATTAGGAATTGGCAGCATGTTCCTGATTGATGTCGTATTGTTTGGCCCAATCGGCATTACGATCTGGGCAGTCCAAATGATATGGATTCCTTTCTTTGCGGCCGGCGTGATCAATGGCGTGGGCCACGCAGTCGGTTACCGCAACTTTAACGTGAACGACGCCAGCACGAACATCAGCCCATGGGGAATCCTAATCGGTGGCGAAGAGTTACATAACAATCACCATGCGTACGCATCTTCGGCAAAACTATCTTCCAAGTGGTTTGAATTTGATATCGGCTGGTTCTACATTCGCGTGATGGAGCTCGTCGGCTTGGCTAAAGTCAAACGCCTCGCGGGAAAAATTGAGCTCTCTGGTGCTGGTGCAGTGGATGATAGAACACTGCAGGCGGTCATCACGCATCGCTGGGATGTCTTGGCCCAGTTCTCCAAATCGTTAAAGAGCACTTGCGTGGCTGAAATTAAGCGTGTCGCCGAAACACATCGCTTCAAGCGTCCAAATATCACCAAGTGGTTAACTTTCGACAAAAAGTTTCTGAGTGATGGTGAAATAGCTCGTATTCAACAATTTACGGGTGAAAGCAAAACGTTAGCGACCATCGTCAGTATGCGTGATGAGCTGACAGAACTGTGGCTTAAATCGTCAGCCACGAAAGAACAACTGATTCATCAACTTGAGGACTGGTGTGTTCGAGCGGAACAATCTGGCATTACCCCGCTTCAAGAGTTTTCATCTCGCTTAAGAAGATACGCCTAAAACGGACGGTCAGACATAAAAAAACCCGCTCCGAGGCGGGTTTTTTTACAGCTTGAAACAGTGACTACTTCAGCTTTGTTTCCTTGTACATCACATGCTTTCTTGCCACTGGATCAAATTTCTTGATTTCCATCTTGTCTGGCATGTTTCTCTTATTTTTGGTCGTCGTGTAGAAGTGGCCTGTTCCAGCAGACGATTCCAACTTAATCTTCTCTCTCATCTCAAACGTTCCTTAATAAAATTAAATAGACTCACCGCGAGCGCGCATATCAGCGAGCACCGAGTCGATTCCATTTTTGTCGATGGTTCTTAGCCCAGCGTGTGATAACCGGAGCTTGATCCAGCGATTTTCGCTCTCTACCCATATACGCTTCGTCTGAAGGTTAGGCAGAAATCTGCGCTTGTTTTTGTTATTGGCGTGGGACACATTGTTCCCTGTGATTGGCCGCTTACCGGTAACTTGACATACTCTCGACATATTTACCCGCTCGAATTTGCGTTGAATGGTTTCAGAAAACCAAGCTTTATATCACAAAAAGAGCCCCTGTGGCAACGATCTGAGTGGGAAAACGAGCGGCGTTACCCTCATTATCGTACTCCGTTTAGCAAGTGACACTGTGCACATAACATAATTTGTGAGACTCGCTAGCGTTCGGGGTTGTGCAATGACCAATCCGCGTGTAGATTGGCACTGTAGCTTAACAAGCTGCACGATATTTCCCCTAAAAAACAACAATTAAGGGAAGCGTCGTTTAAAAACCGAGCACCTAACTTTCCCCAATATTCAGCTTCACCGGGGTAGTACTGCCCCAGAGGCATCGAATACGAGGGTAAGGAAGGTGTTTTTGTTCGAACAAGAAGGAAGAGGAGTACTAATATGAAGAAAGTTCTTGCTTCACTAGTTGCAGTAGCCGCTCTTGCAACAACCAGTGCATATGCTGGTGTAAAAGGCGCTTACTGGGCAACCAGTGGTATGTTTGGTCCGTTCGCGATCAATGGGTTGATTCCATCAATCCCAGCCGATCAAGTTCGCGACGTCACGATCCCAGTTAGTATGTGGATCATTGAGCACGACAAAGGTATCGTCGTGTTTGATACTGGTAACAACATCGGTATTCTTGACGGTTGTACACCTTACTGGTCACAAGGAAGCTGTGATTTCTTGAAGCCAAGCCAGACTCGTGAGACCACGATTGACGGATGGTTGAAGAAACTAGGTTACACAACTGATGATGTTCGCGTCGTTGCAACATCACACACTCACCTTGACCACGCAGGTAACGTCAAGTTGTTCCCAAATGCAATCCATGCAATTCAGAAGACCGAGTTGTATCAAGGTTGGTGGCCTGAGCAGTTCCAAGGCCGTGACGGCATGGGCCCATTCGTTCGCGCGGATATCGAGGGAACCCAGCAGTTCAACTGGATGGAACTTGACGGAGACTATGACCTCTTTGGTGACGGATCTATCGTGATCTTGAGCACACCTGGTCACACACTTGGACACCAGTCCATGCAGGTGACAATGGAGTCAGGTAACCGAATTCTTCTTGCTCAGGATGCAATCTGGATGCAAGAGAACCTCGACGGCCACCCAGCTGGTCTTAACTTCAGCGTCCAAGCATATACAAAGTCTGTTAACAGAATGAAGTACATGCGTGATCTTCAAGGTATCCCATTATTCATGGGTCACGACGAAAATCAGTGGAAAGCTGGTGGAGATCGTTGGTACCGCTAAGACTTAGCTAACTGCTAGTCTATCGCCCCCCCGTTTTGGGGGGGTTTTTGTTTGTGAACATGTAAAACTGGGTTATCAAAAGTGAACAGTGACGAACCATTAATCGCCCTTGATTCCGTTTCGAAACGGTACGGCAGCAAAGAAATCATTCATGACATCTCTTTTGACGTCAAACGTGGGGAGATCGTTGGTTTCTTGGGACCTAACGGTGCTGGAAAGACAACCACGATGAAAATGATTTCTGGGTTTACCGCCGCAACCTCTGGCACAGTCAAGGTTGCTGGATTTGATATGGCACAGGACAATCTGGAGGGCGCGAGACGGTTAGGCTATCTTCCAGAGCACCCCCCTCTTTACGAGGTTCTCGATGTCACTTCCTACCTGAAATTTGTGGCTAAAACAAAGCGGGTTCCGAACCATAAAATGAGATCGGAAATTGACCGGGTCATCTCCTCCTGCCAACTCGAGGCGGTGACGACAAGAGAAATTTTTAAACTCTCGAAAGGCTACCGACAACGAGTCGGACTAGCGCAAGCGCTCATTGGAGATCCTGATGTTTTATTGTTAGATGAGCCGACCGCGGGACTCGATCCGGGCCAAATCCAAGAGACACGAGAAGTCATCAGATCATTCAGTGAAAACCATGCTGTGCTGTTGAGCACACACATACTTCCGGAAGTCACCTTGATTTGTAAACGAATCGCGATCATCAACCAAGGTCGTGTCTTAGCCGTTGATTCCCCTGCAGCATTACAAGCCGCCTCGGAGCAAACCAGTAATGTATCTGCTGATGTATCGGGCTCAATTGATGACATCAAACGGGAGATTGAATCAATAGATGGAGTGAACAACACACGGGCCATCCCTGTATCGGGCCAGTCACAGCACTACAAAATTGAATGTCAAGTTGAGGCCAGAGATGATATTGAGGCAGATATAGCAAAAGCGGTAACGGGCGCTGGCAATCTGCACAGTCTTGTAAGACAGCAACCATCGCTCGAAAATGTATTTCTCAAATACGTAAGTGAGAGCAAAAGCAACAGTGAGGTCGACAAATGAACGGTGTTTTAGCTATTTTCCAAAAAGAAATCGCCAACTATTTCCGCTCTCCAATCGCCTACTTTATTGTGGCGGTGTTCCTACTCGGTACGGGGTACTTTTTCATCTATAACGTGTTCCTCTCAGGTTCGGCGACCATGGACACGACGTTACAAAATATGGGGATCTTGCTCCTCACCGTTGCACCCGCAATTACCATGCGCCTATTCTCTGCCGAATACAACGGACGAACCATCGAGCTATTGATGACACTTCCATTAAGAAAGTGGGAAATTGTCATTGGCAAATATTTGGGTGCGGTCTTTGTATTCTTGGTAATGACGCTCACAACGTGCATCAATCTGATCCCTTTAATCCTTTACGGCAATCCAGACGCGCTCAGTATTGTCTCTGGTTACGTTGGTTTCGTTTTATTAGGGATGGCGTGTATCGCAATTGGTCAGTTTTTCTCCGCGCTCACAGAAAACCAAATCGTCGCTGCGCTCGTCACGTGGCCAGTCCTACTGGGCTTTTGGTTTGTCGGTCAATTCAAAGCGTTTCAACAAACTGCGTTCCTTCGTAGTCTATCTGACTACCTATCGTTCAACGGACACTATGGTGATTTTTTAAGGGGGCTGATCAGATCCGAAGGGGTGGTTTTTTATCTTAGCGTAGCCGCGATAGCTCTTATATTGAATACAGTTTACTTGCAAGGAAAACGATAGTCATGGATCGATCATTCAGAAATTTAATCACGCTCATCGCAGGGCTGGTACTCGTTGTTTTAAGTTTCGTTTTTGATGCGATTCTGGTTGACGCGGACACATTGCAGTGGACTCTGCTAATCGGCGGACTATTGATTACTGCCTCAGGCGCGTATCTTTTACGTGAGGAATTAACGATATTCTTCTCAAGACAAAGAGGCGAGGCACTCATTCGCTCGGTTGGTTTGATCGGAATCGTAGCCGCCGTGTGTTACCTGTCGGTTCGCTTTCCAGCCAGAATAGACATGACTGAGTCGAACATGTACTCGCTGTCACCAGACACTGTGGAGATGCTTGAACGACTCGAAAACCCAGTGCACATCGCATTTTTTCACGACCCCTTAATGCGCGAGACGGTTGAGTTTTATCAGCTCATTGCCTCCAAGACAGATAAAGTAACGGTGGAGTTTCACGACCCGATGCTAAACCCGTCTGTCGCGAGGCTGCGAGGTGTTGAATTTGCAGGAACGGCACTCATGGAAAGTGAGGGTCGTAAATTACAAATACACACTCCTCATGAAACCGATATCGCGAATGGAATTTTGAAAGTATCTCGGGGGATCCAGCAACGTATTTGTTTTCTCGATGGCCACGGTGAACCTGATCCATTTAGCTTAGAGCAACACGACCATATGGAGGGCGAAGGCGACCATGCTCATGGTCTGGGCACGCAGTATGTGTTACACGAACGTCATGGAATGGCGAAACTGAGAAATAGTCTCGAGTCGATGAATTACGTGGTTGAGAAGGTCAGTCTTGCGCAAGGAAACACGAAACTTGAGAGTTGTACAGTATTGGTTGTGGCGGGTCCTCAGACCCCACTTATGGAACGTGAGATCGAAATCATTGACCAACATATCGAGTCTGGGCACAACGTTCTCTTCATGCTCGATCCGTTCATCACGACTGGGCTAGAGCCTGTCATTGAAAAACTGGGCGTTGTATTAGATGACAACCTCGTACTGGACGAAGAGAGCCATTTTTGGGCAGATATCTCCTCTCCAGCAGTAACACAATATAACCGTCACACCATTACGGATGACTTGCCTCTTAGTTTTTTCCCGGGAGCGCGTTCATTATCTCCCACAAAAATACGCGCCCCTCACACTCACGTAAGACCGTTAATCAACACGTCACGTAAAAGCTTCGGAGAGACCGACGTAACACAGGCTGGATATACCGAGGGGGTCGATCCGCAAGGACCCCTCACGCTGATGGTCTATATCAATCGAAATCCCGCCTTTAGAGAAAA
Organism: Candidatus Eutrophovita brisbanensis; assembly: GCA_038147395.1. Lineage (GTDB taxonomy): Bacteria > Pseudomonadota > Gammaproteobacteria > Burkholderiales > Eutrophovitaceae > Eutrophovita > Eutrophovita brisbanensis. Next base: position 1,707,243 of record JAYQTM010000001.1, read on the forward strand.
TACTGAGCAGTTGATTAAAGAACTGAGAGAAGATGACTCCAAATCGAACAGCGCTAATGCGAGTAATGATGCGGGGGAAGAAGAAGTCAAAGCATCGCGCATCGCGGTCATAGGAGACTCAGATTTCGCTACGAATTCATTTTTCCATTTACTTGGTAATGGAAAGTTATTCCTAAGCACGATCAATTTCTTGGCCGCACAAGAGAATCTAATCGGACTGGAACCGAAGTCACTTGATATCCCTCGAGTCAATCTTACCAACACTCAGATGAAAGGCACTTTCTTCCTATCGATCATCCTCATACCAGCACTCATGGCGATTATTGGTGTGGCTGTGTGGTGGAGACGTCGGTAATGAAACAGAAAAAAGGCACGAGCCTCATCTGGATTATTTTTATTTGTCTTGTCGGATTCATTGGTTACCTGAAACTCGATGGAGAACATGATCACTCAGGACACGATGAGCATGACAATGTGTTCGAAAGTGGTACGCTCCTTCCAGTTCGGCTCACGGACATCTACGCGCTTGAAATTGGTTTTGAGGGAAACCTATACCTCATCGAGAAAGATAACTTGGGCAAGTGGTTCTATCATGCCCATGCTGCCAATGAAGGCATCCTCAAAGAGCATGAGCACGTGGCCACCCCAGCGGAGGACGAAATGATTGCGATTGCGCTGATGGGCTTAGAGAATGCTCGCGTTGAACGTCGCCTCAAAACCCAACAAAAGGATGAATACGGCGTGCTAAAACCTTCAATGATTGCATTGGTTTACGGACAGGATCGAAACACTCCCATCAGCCAATTTGCGTTCGGTGACGTCGCACCCGATAATTTGAGTCGATACATCCACTTAGTTGGATCAGATCAAGTGGCGACCATCGCAGACTATCAATACAGCAACCTGATCGAACTCGTCACTAAAATTAAAGACTTAAATGCTGCTGCTGCAGAAGCTGTCGCCAAACCAAATCAACAGTAATAAAGCGACTTACCCGTTTAATTGATAGCCTAACTCTAACGTTCACGATTACGGTTAGAATTTCGGTATATGAACGACATAGCCGGCAAGAAAATTCTGTTAGGAGTGACGGGTGGCATTGCGGCCTATAAGGCGGCTGAGCTAGTGCGTTTACTCAAAAAGAGCAATGTAGACGTCAACGTCGTTCTCACTGACTCAGCCAAAGAATTTATTTCACCTGTGACGTTACAGGCACTTAGCGGCAATCGTGTGCATACCTCAATGTGGGACCAAAGCATACCGAACGGCATGCCACACATTGAGCTTTCCCGACAATGCGATTTTATTCTCATCGCTCCAGCGACCGCTGACTTCATATCCAAAGTGGCAAATGGACAGGCTGATGATCTTCTCAGCACCCTCTGCCTCGCGAGAGATTGCCCTCTCATTATCGCGCCGGCCATGAACAAACAAATGTGGGAAAACCCATCAACTCAGAGGAATATCGCGACGCTGATAGCCGATGGAATCAAACTCATTGGTCCAGATGCTGGCGAGCAGGCATGTGGCGAATTAGGCTCAGGTCGGATGTCTGAACCAGAGAGTATCTTCAACGAAATCGTATCGTGGCTTCAGCCGCAACTATTGACCGGAAAAAATGTTGTCGTAACTGCGGGTCCAACGTATGAAGCCATTGATGCGGTCAGAGGAATCACAAACGCGAGCTCGGGAAAAATGGGTTATGCCGTAGCGCAAGCAGCAGTTGAAGCAGGAGCGAACGTCACCCTCATCTCTGGCAAAACTGCATTAGCGGCGCCAGCGAAGGCCTCTCTTGTCCCCGTTGTGTCCGCTCAAGATATGTACGAAGCCGTGATGAGTCAGCTCGAACAGATGGACATCTTTATTTCAGTTGCAGCGGTTGCTGATTATCGCGTCAAGAATCGATCAGAACACAAAATTAAAAAATCAGACGACAAACTGAATATTGAATTCGTCGAGAACCCTGACATATTAAAATCAGTCGCCTCAAGAAAAAAACCACCCTTCTGTGTAGGATTCGCCGCGGAAAGTCAAAATGTTGAAGACTACGCAAAGAAAAAACGAATTGAAAAAGCGATCCCTTTGATTGCCGCCAACGTGGTCACAGAAGCGTTGGATAGTGACCAAAATTCGCTGCTGCTCATCGACGAACATGGCACTCACCGGCTGGCGACAAGCTCGAAAATTGATCAAGCTAGATCACTGATAAAGCATATCAGCGAATTAATGAAGACCAACTGAAGATAAAAACGATGAAACAGTTAGATATCAAAATTCTAAATCCTCGCATCAAAGAACAACTACCAGAATACTCAACACCTGGATCTGCTGGGTTGGATCTAAGGGCGTGTATCGAGGAATCGATGGTCATTGCGCCAGGAGAGACTCAGCTAATCGCAACGGGTATTGCAATTAATATTCAGAACCCTGAATACGCTGCACTGATATTGCCCCGGTCTGGGCTTGGCCACAAACACGGAATCGTTCTCGGAAACTTGGTCGGCCTAATCGATTCAGACTACCAGGGTGAATTGATGGTTTCGGTTTGGAATAGAGGATCCACAAGTTTTGAATTAAACCCTTTTGAACGAATCGCACAGCTCGTCATCGTGCCGGTCGCACAGGTCGCCTTTAATATCGTCGACGAATTTGAGTCATCTTCTCGAGGAGATGGAGGGTTTGGGAGCACAGGAACAAAATAAAAAAAGCCGGCTCGAAGCCGGCTAGTTTCAAATGTTCCATAAGTGTCCTACCAGACGATAGTGTCCTCATCTGAGTAAGGATCCTTTATTTCGCCTGCTGAAATTCTGCGAGCTTCCTCAGCACGCATCCAAGCAACGATTGAAACGATGTCCATGCCCGAAATCGTAGTTCCAAACGCACCCATCTGACCACCCAAACTCTTGTTAGTGATGCCGACAGAAATTGTCGTCATGATCGCAACGTTGGTGTTAGCAGAATAAGCGAACTTTCCACAAGTGAGACATGGCCCCTTACCACCTTTACCTCCACCACCGTGGCAGAACGCGCAGCGCCGTGAGTACCACTCGTAACCGTTTTGAACCATGCAATCTTTTTCGATTTCAAGACCCAAATCGTTCTCATTCATTGTGTGGACCGTGCCCTCGTAAGCTTGGGCAATACACTCCTCTGATAGGGTCTGAGGTGCAAGTGTGGACTCCCCCTCTTGCGCGTGCACACTACCCACGACCACTGAACTTGATAAAACACCCATAGCAACAACCGCCACGAATGATGACCAAAGTCTCGCAAACAGCGATCTTTTTGACGTTTCCAACATTGCTAACTGCCTCCAAAAATTTAGTACAAAAACGATTTATTTTTATTATTGTTATTCTTCATCCATCGGTGGGAAATATGGCACACCATACTTCTCCACCAGTCGTTCTATTGTACCGTTTTCTGTTAGCGTCTGGATACCCTGATTAATGAATTCTATGAAGGATTTATCGCGTTTTTGTGCAACAAATTTCAGGTTCCACATCTGCTGACCCAAACCCTCGCCAACGTACTCCTCGCCGACAACTTCGTATAGCGCCTCAGGCGTATAACTGCGATCAATCGTGAACGTAGCATCAGGGTGGTTTTTCTTAGCCATCGCAGGCGCATGAGAGAACACCAACGCAACGTTTGTGACCCCATTGACGATGTCACGCATCACGCGCGCATTATCTGGCTGAAGCGCCCTTTCGATACCTCTCTCAAATAACCAATTTTCGATTGGTGTGGACATTTGCGTGCCAATCGGCATACCAGCGTCGATTATCTCTTTGATACTTTTTCCTGTTGCCTCATTCTGAGTAACAAGGACATACCCCACACCCATGTAGGCATTGGTAAAGGTCAGGCGACCCATCAAAATGTCGTCATCTCCGTTATCGCCAACACCCGCAAAAATATCGCACCGACCTTTCATGATTGAGTTACGTAATGCTTTCGACATGCCACCACGAGTCCCAGTATCTGCCCAGTACATCTCTGTCTCAAAACCACCAAGTGCAGCAAGCTCCTGCATGATTTCAACGTCGAACCCTGGAGGGGATATGTTTTTTATCGAATACGGGTACGAGTACGGGTCAGCGCACGCCACCATCTTATTCGTTTCTTTTATTCTTTCAAACGTACCAATAGCGTCCTGGGCGGACGCTGTCATTGCGATGCCTAGGCCAGCGGTTGACAATAGTGCCAAAGTCCAATTTCTAAGTTTCAAAGTTCTCTCCTGAACAAGTCGATACACGTGTTTTTCCGATCCCAAACCAAATTTTAAGTTCCTAGTGCCAACCCTAATTCATACTGATATTCGCCAAGGGTACTACGGGTCATATCCACGAGTCTCAGATAAGGATTTGCGGGGACATGATATCAGTTCCCTATAAAAAATGAGGGAGGGCAAATGCCCTCCCTCAGATCTCTTTGCTCCCGATTAAAATCAGGAGCAGCCTAAGACGTCAACGATTAGTTAACACCGAAGACCATCAAGCCACCACCTTTGGTGTGTGTCTTGAGGAAGTTTGCGTAGTACAGTGGCCAGATACCACCACCACCAGCACCGTATACGATAGCAACGTACTGCTTGCCTTCAACAGTGTAGGTTGTTGGGTTACCGTGGATACCGGTACCGACGTTAAATGACCAGAGATGCTCACCAGTCTCGTCGTTAACAGCATTGAAACGGCCTTCTGGATCACCGTAGAAAGCTAGACCACCAGCAGTAGTCAAAAGACCACTTGTTGCAGGCCAGCTCTGTGACTTAGTCCATGCAAGCTTACCAGTTGCAGCGTCAAATGCCTTGATCAAGCCAGCACCTGCGTTGAACGTAATAACCTTAGCACCTAGGTACCACTCACCACGCTTCCACTCCATCTTCTTAGCCTGAAGGTCCATCGTGAAGTTGTAGATTGGTACATAAGCCATCTTTGTACGGAGGCTGACTGAGAGTGGGTGCCACTCTTTACCACCGTCAAGTGATGGAGCAATGTTCTGAGTTACGCGATCGTATACAACGTCCATTTCTGGGTAGTTGAATACTGGGCGGCAGTTATCGACATTTGGATCGATTGGCTGCTTGGTCCAGTTAACGTCGTTCATTGCAGTAGCCCAAACACACTTCATCTGGTTACCAGCTGCAGTCTTGATGGTGTTACGACGATCGATACCGTATAGGTAACCGTTTCTGTCACCGTGAACGAAGATCTTCTTACCACCTAGGTCGATTTGAACGTTTTCGTTAACACCGTCGTAATCGTATGGATCATTTGGTGTGTACTGGAAGTACTGCTCGATCTTACCGCTATCTGCATTTACAACGATTGCAGAGTTACTGAAGAGGTTGTCACCTGGACGTACGTGACGATCGAAGTCAGGACCTGGGTTACCAACTGGCCAGAAAAGCTGGTTGGTTTCTTTATCGTAAGAACCAGTAATCCATGTTGAACCACCACCGTACTTCCATGAGTCACCGCCCCATGTGTCGTTTCCTGGCTCACCTGGTCCAGGGATGGTGTATGTCTTCCATGCAGGAGCACCTGTGTCAGCATCAATTGCAGCTAACCAACCACGTACACCGTACTCAGCACCCGCTGTACCGAAAACAACTTTGTTGTTTACGACCAATGGCATGACTGTGAAAGTCTCAGCATATGTGTAATCACCAGCTTTCTTGTCCCAAACAACTTCACCTGTCTGGTTATCAAGAGCTACGATGTGTGCGTCAAGAGTCGCGAGGTAGACTTTGTTCTTGTAAACAGCTACACCACGGTTAACAACGTCACAGCACAACTTAGGGAACACGTCACCTGGGAGCTCACGCTCGTATTTCCAGATGATGTCGCCTGTTGCACCGTTAACAGCCATCACTCGGTTGAATGAAGTCGTGACGTAGAGTGTGCCGTTAACAGCAACAGCCTGACTGTCCTGACCTTCAAGAATACCGAATGACAAGTTCCAAGCCGGTGTGAGCGACTTGACGTTGTCACGGTTAATTTGTGATAGCTGGCTGTAACGGGTCATTTGGTAATCTTTACCGTAATGCAACCAGTTTTGTGAATCGACGTCAGCGTTCATCAACATGTCGTTTGTGACATAGTTTGGATAGAGCTGAGACTCTAGTCTATCCACACCAATCGCAGATGCCATGCTGGAAGCGCCTAACAATGCTAGTGCAGCTGTTGAAACTGCAACACGCTTATAGTTATGCATTAATACTACCTCCCAATTAAACATCGCTCGGGGCGTATACGGCCCGTCGCGCAAAGTTTGGTTTAGTTAACTTACTTCAAACTTCGTAAAGCAAAATTCCTGACTAACTAACGCTAAATCTGGATCCTATACTTCACGACACGCTAACGTTATTCGAACCACTATGTAGTGTCAACATCATAAATAGGTATATTTTGAAGATAATCTAAGTATTTTCCGTAGGCACCACTCATGATTTTGCGACGCATCAGGAAGTATTTTTCATTAGGATGAGAGCATCTCATTTGGTATTTAAGTTATTTTTCAGAATATGAAAAGAATCCATCAAACCTCAAGATTTCAACCTAATTTTTCACTTTTTCAGTCCACAATACTGCGAAGTGGTCGACTCATCACAAAAACAATCATCGTCGCAATGCTCATTTTTGCTGCATCGCAGCAATCGGTGGGCTTCGCAAATTCACCAAAAACTTATCCGATACTTGTCGAGGGCAAGACACTTCAAGTTGAGATCGCAAACAGCCACGAAACGAGAAAGATAGGCCTCATGGGCCGCACCTCAATCCCCGCTGAGGGCGGCATGCTGTTCGTCTTTCCAGAGGATCAGCACGTGTCGATGTGGATGAAAAACACTTTGGTTAACTTGACTGCGGTATTTATCGACGCGCGTGGATCTGTTGTGAATATCGAACACATGCGTCGCAAAACCTTGACGTCCCATCGATCTGGAAAAGCCGGTTAGATTCGTTCTGGAGATCAGCAGCGATTCGCTACTAGCCGAAGACATCGCTGTTGGGAGTTTTGTCGATGGTCTTTCGCGGATTCCCGCAGCGATCGACTAACGTTCAGTTGTTCGAAGCTGACATTCAGCGTTTAGGTCTTCATCTTCGAAAATAATCGTCAAATATTCGCTGGGCAATGAGACGATTGCCTTCATGATTAACATGACAAAAATCCAAAAATATTTCTCCGCTACTTGTCCTTTGGTTAAACGTATCGACAATGCTGCGGTAAGCGATCCCCTCTTTAGCTAACGTTTGCGATACACCGTCAAGCTCTGGGTACCCGATGCGAAATGCCCTCTCAACTCCTGGGGGCGTTTGAAGGTAGTTCCGGATCAACTTACTCTCGTATACAGTTAATTCGGGTAAGTCGTAGATCGTTGGTTGCAGATAGTGTTTAAACTCTGCACCTGATTGACGAGCCAACTCTTCAGCACTGACGATAGCCCCCTTGAAGCGCCTCGCCGCGATACGCACCCCTCGTTGTAGCTCTTCATCGTCCGAGATCGTCGAAGGAGTCGACCTATCGAAAATATCCAAAGCGAGATCTGCCGTATAACTGTAGTCCTTAAGTTTCTTGTGCCAAGCCGCCATCCATTGAGCAACCGGGCTCAGCTTTTGAACTGGTCGAAAGACGGGAACACCCTTGCGCCATCCCTGTTCAGCTCCCCCAAAAACCACGTAAAAAATGTCATTGACGCCGTGATAAAAGAGAACGATATCTCCCTCTCTCACTTCTACTCGTCGCAAGATTTCAACTTGCTGCTCCGCATTCATCCCAGGTAAACCGAAGTTTCGAACCTCTAACGGTTGGCCCGACTCATTCAACATACGCTGGAGATAACTCGCGATGGTATGGTGATCAGGGACCTCCTGTCCGAAAAGGGTTGACCCTCCAAAAAGCAACACTCTTCTCTCAGCCAATTTCGGGATATCAGTCGTTACTCGAAAACCATCTTTGATATTGAAGTACTGGCCAGAGTAGTCATCCAACTCAGCAACGGAAGTTAACCGACCGTTTACAAACGTCTCAGACTCTTCTAGGAAAGTGCGATTGAAGTATTCCGCCTCTTGGTAGGGTGCCGGCTGAGTTGCTCTAAATTCCCATCGAGCTAAATGATCCCCTCTGACGAAAGTCATCCATCCCCAACAACCCAACTCGATGATTCCAATCGAGATCAGTGTTGCCATCACGACAACTAAAACATTTTGTAAAAACGCTTTCAAAGGAACATTTCCGAACTAAATACGGGACCGATTATATCGAGATCCATTCAATCTGGATGCCCTAGCTGGACTTGACCCAAGATCCGCAACGCCAACAACTTTCGAAATTACCCGGATTGGTCTCGGAACACGAATCGCATTCCCAATCACTGACTTTGGACGGATTTAAAAATGACTCCAAAAGGTCTTTTGCCCGCTGCCAATCAGATTCAAACCGAACCCGTACTTCAGGCCACGATTCTACAAATGGGATTTCACCAACGCCGCCCTGAAGAGATTCATTAAAAATCATGGCGCCAATTCCATTCTCTTCAAGGAGCTGAGCAACCAGCTTGGCCTCCATGATATTTGCTGCGACAAATAATTTTTTCATCAAGTAAAGAGTCGCGCTTGGCCAGAGAGTAAACCGGTGTCAAATTGCGAACAATCGAGCTCTTTCTTATCTGAAAGGCCACAGCGGCGAGCAGCTAGCTCTGCTCTTTTTTTCAGTAAAGACGCATATTCGCCCGACCCAGAATGCCTTCTGCCAAACTGCGTGTCATTCTCACGCCCCTGCCTCATTGCCCTAATGCGGCTTTTGACATGCTCAGCTTTCAATGGGTAGTGAGCATCAAGCCATTCAAAGAATAAAGGTTTGACCTCATGAGGCAAACGAATGAGTAAGTAACCTAAAGAATCCGCTCCAGCTTCCGAGGCCTTCGCACAGATACTCTCCAGGTCGGAGTCATTCAGAAAAGGAATCACAGGGGCAAACATAACGCCCACAGGGATCCCTTGATCGGCAAGCCGACGGACCAATGCCATACGTCGCTTCGGACTACTTGCGCGAGGCTCCATTTTTGCGGAGAGCTGGTTATCAAGAGTCGTTACCGACACGTAGACCTTAACGAGACCAAGAGCAGCGAGCGGCTTTAAGATATCGATGTCACGTTCAATAAGCGCATTCTTGGTAACGATATTGAACGGATGACGGCACTCCGCCAATACCTGAACAATCTTGCGAGTCAGTTCGTATTGACGCTCGATCGGTTGATATGGATCGGTGTTTGCCCCAATAGAAATCGGAGAACATCGATAACCGCGCTGGCTAATTTCTTCAATCAAACAATCGACGGCATTCATTTTGGCAAATAACTTCGTCTCAAAATCTAGCCCTGGAGACAGATCTAGAAACGCATGGCTCGGCCGAGCAAAACAATAAATGCAACCGTGCTCACATCCTTTGTACGGATTGATCGAGTATCGAAATGAAATATCAGGAGAGTCGTTCCTTGAAAGGATACTTTTGACCTTGAGCTCCGTGACCTCAGTCTTAAACTTTGGGAGCTCGTCGTCCTCAAACAAACTCCAACCATCGTGTATGACTTCTCTGGAGAGAGTCTCGTAGCGATTCTGTATGTTCGAGGCTGAGCCGCGCCCCTTAATCATCCAATGGCTCGCGTAATACGTCGAATTTTCCTACGAAATAGGACTTATTCATTTTCGATTGGCACAATCAATCAAACATGCCCATCGTTGAATGAAACAAATTCGATGTCGGATCAGCAAAAGAATCAAGGATACTGAAATGATTGTCGAGTGGGCATGGCTGATCAAAACCAATACTGTTTCCCCAAGACTGCGCGATTAGACGATGCTGGTCCTTGAACCCACCCAGCTCTTGACCACCCACGGCAATGTTTAATTTTTGACCGTTTGGCGCCGACAATAACGACGGACTCAGTGCAACCGCGTCATCCTCAGTCATCCTCAGATCGTTGTTTATGGACGGGATAGATGTCAAAACACGTAGATCGTAAAGGCCGCTGATAGATAACCCCCCCTGAAATATCTTTCTCGGTAGACCCTTGGAGAAACTCGGCCATTCACAAATGAGACTCATAGCCGCAAGGTGGCCACCAGCAGAGTGGCCGGCAACAAACAAGCGTTTCTTCGGCACACGGAAGTCATTCGCATTGCGATATAGATACGCACCAGCAGACATCACTTGTAAAACGATCTCGCGCATCGTGACCTGCGGACACAAAGAATAGTTAATCACCGCCACAGCGATACCTCGCTCAACAAAAGGTCTCGCTACAAATGCGTGCTGACTCTTATCCAATGAGCGCCAATAGCCGCCATGGATAAACATCATCATCGCATCAGGAACCGAGGTCGGGAGATAAACATCCATGGTTTCAAGCATCGAATCCCCGTAGGGAACATCCCGCTCACACTGATCCTTCATCGACCGACAGATGCCAGACGAATTAGCGGCCCAACGATCAATGTAACTTTGAAAATCTGGCAAGGCCGCTCGATTGTTGTAGAGCGACTCGAGGTAAGGCAAGCCTTCAAGCATTTTTCTTCCCAATTAAATGCGTGACAACAACGTGAATATTCAGCGAAATCGAAAACTGCCGAGGACATTAGCTCATACGCCAGAAACGGATGCGGATGCTAACCGGTCCTCGGTGATAGACTACACCAGCTGTTGATCTCACTCAATAAGGAATCAAAAATGTCCATTTCTTCATGGCCGCAACACTTGGTCAGTACCAGTTGGCTTTCAGAGAATCTAGATAACCCAAACGTTGTGGTTCTGGACAGCTCGACCCTGCTGCCTCCCAAAAAAGACTTTTCGCTCTACGACGTCGTACCGGCAATTGAGGATTTCAAAAAAGGACACATCCCTGGATCACAATTCATCGATATCGATGGTGAATTATCAACCCACCATCCTCGGTGCCACTTTATGTTACCCACACCGAAAACATTTGCCGAGGCGATGGCGAGCAAAGGTATCAGTGATGACACCATGGTGGTGGCCTACGCGACCACAAGCCACTGGTGGGCCACACGCCTGTGGTGGACACTAAAAGTATTCAATCATGAGAACGTGGCCGTATTAGATGGTGGCTTCCAAAAGTGGGCAGCTGAAAATCGAGAGATACACAGCGGCATCGCAACCGAGAAGTCTCGTGGTAACTACACCCCACGAGCTCCAAATTTAGACATGGTCGCGGACAAACAAGCGGTATTGGATCACCTCTCTGGTGAGAATGTGTGTCTCATTAACGCCCTAAGACGCGAACAACATCAAGGAACCGGAGGCGTCCATTATGGCCGAAGAGGCCATATTGCTAAAAGCGTCAATCTCCCTGCCCTAGAGCACGTGAATGACGACAACACATTCAAAAAACTTGAGGATCTCGAAGACTTATTCAAGGATGCGCTCAACCAAGAAGAGATCATCACATATTGCGGCGGTGGCATTGCCGCCACGAGTGTCGCGCTGGCACTGGATATGCTAGGACACCGCAACGTCAAAGTTTATGACGCCTCGCTGACGGAATGGGCGCAGGATAACGAGTTACCTATGGAGATTTAATGCGATGAACTCCCAAAGTGCCAAAATCACAGACCTTTTTCCGGTTGACAAAAAAGATTTTTCCGAGCCAGTCATCATCACGGGAGCAAGCGGGTGTATCGGCAGCTGGGTCTTACATCTATTAAGTACGGCGGGCGTGAAAATGATCGCCGTCGATCTAATAAAAGACGAACGTCGACCAAGTTTGTTAATGTCAGCCGAAAAATTAAATGAGGTAACGTGGTTAGAGGGAGACATATCAAACCCCACAACGATTCTTGATGCGATTGACCGCTCTGGCGCGAGGTCGATCATACATCTGGCTGCCCTTCAAGTCCCATTTTGCAAATCAGATCCGATTCTAGGGGCACAGGTTAACGTCGTAGGAACAGTCAATGTTTTAGAGGCAGCACGCAAGTTTGATATCAAACGTGTCGCGTTCGCAAGCTCGATCGCAGCTCATGGAGTATTTGATAAAAACACATTGCCAACGTTATACGGAGCTTACAAATTCTGTAACGAAGAGACTGCAAAGGTTTACATGAACGACTGGTCGGTTCCGAGTACATGTATGCGTCCAGGTGTCGTTTACGGTATCGGAAGAGATCAAGGAATGACCTCAAAAACAACCGTCGCGATCCTCGCAGCAGCGATGAAACAAAACTACACCGTCCCGTTTACTGGCCCCGTGTCATGGCTACACGCGGGCGAAGTCGCAAGCGCATTCATCAAATCGGTATCAGTAGATCGAAATGACTTCAGGGTCTTCGACATCAATGGTTCAACTGCGACCGTCGAGGAGTCTATTGAGGTAATCAAACGCTTCGCACCAGACGCCGCGCTATCATCTGAAGGTAATCCACTCCCATTTCCGATGCAGCTGTCCGACGCGCCTATTAGGGAGTACCTTGGTGACTATGGGCACGTGCCACTTGATCTTGGGGTCTCGGCTACCTTAGAAGCATTTCAAGAGCTGCTTGCGAAAGGGAAAATCAATCAAGCTGCTCTAGAGTAACGATCCACTCAATCAGCCTGAGTGATCAACGAGGTTTTCGATCCGCTCTCACCTTTGTTGTCAAACCATGACACCGTGACCTCTTCACCAACGGCACCGCCTTTAAAGTAACAAAACAAAGAGGGATTTTTTGAAACAGCAGCGCCCCACTGGGCGGACAATACCGTTTTGTCACCGTGCTTCACATCAATGTTTTGAATGAAGTGAGCAGGTATCAAGGAGCCATCCTTTTTACTCTTCCTTAGCCCCGTTTCCATATCGTGACGCACCAGCACTCGGACTGTGGTTACACCTTCGGTGTCGAGAGCTGCGAAAACTTTCATTGGTCTAGCCATATCTAATCCTTATCATCGACCTACTCTCTCTAACCGCCACAGCCGCCTTTCGTGACTTTCACAATATGTTCGGCTCTATAAATGCCACTTTGCGTCCGCACAAGGGCGACAACGGGGGCGGTTTCTCTCATTTTTATCCTGGTACGGATAAACGGAACAGCGTCTGGATGCAAGTCATAAAATGCCGCAAGTGGTCGAGGATTTTTTTCGCATAATATTGCAATCGAAGAGACGATTTCTTCGCCATCTTCTACACGAACACCAATAGGGACAACCGCTCCGTTCTCAGCGATCGGAGGCGCAACGAACCGAATAATCCCAGCGCCATCGCGCACACTCTCACCCGTTAACCGATTGATCGCCTCGTCGAGGGAATCCGCCTCAAAAGCCTCCGAATTCCAGTCACGCGCGCTTGCTTGGGGAAAGTTGACAAAGCCTGCAGCATGCAAAGCCCCTAGCGCACCCAAAATGGCAGACCGACGTATAAAGCTTCTTCTTGAACTATTCATAACCTTCAGATATCAGAGGTAACACTCGCTATATGAGCGTTTGATTCAAACACACATTACACACAACACACAAACATTATGACAAGTTTCCTCAGAACAATATCCCCACTCGTCCTTTTTTTCACGCTTACCTCCGGAGCCATCGCTGGAGTTGTAAACGTTGGTGACCCTGCCCCAAGCTTAAGGGGAGAACTTTTTTCCGGCAAAAACTTTGATCTTGCGGAGCATAGAGGACAAGTGGTCATGATTAACTTCTACTCGAGCTACTGCAAAAGCTGTGCTTACGAGATCGGAAATATAGAGAGTTACCGCGAGTCGGAAAGAGGGAAACAGCTCATTTTCATCGCAATTGGTGTTGACACGGAGTCCGACCGGCATCGCGTCTCAGGTATGCTGGGCGCTTACAATCTTGATGGCATGATGATGCACGACATCGAAGAGTCCGGTTTTAATTCAAGCTACCGAACGCCGACGGTCTTCGTGATCGATAAGAGTGGGACAGTCCGATTGAAGCAACGCGGATCAAAAATGCTCTCGTGGTTTACAGACCACATTGATCCTCTAATCGACGAGTAAAAACTTTACTCACAGCACCAACTCGAGTGCGATATTCCCGCGCTCGTATACATCACTCTCAAGAGGGACCTCAACAAAGCCCACAGACGCGTACAGCGCCAGAGCCGTTTTAAGTCGCGTACTGGATATGATCTCCAAACGCTCAGCTCCGAGCGACTGAGCCACCTCGATCGCGCGATCCAATAAAACTCTACCAATCCCTAAACCTTGTAATGCCGGTCGAACTGCCATTTTTGAAATTTCAAAAACAGTTTCAGTGTGTTTAAAAATGCCGCAGCAACCAACGACCAAATCATCTTGCACCGCAAACACTATTTGGCCACCGCTATCTATGAAATGCTCCTGAGGGTTCGACAGCAACAATTCATCGAGCGGCTCAACGACAAAGTAGCGCTCGATCCAATCGAGATTAAGCTCCTTGAACGCAGCTGCATACTCCGAAGAAAACAGTTCGACGGTGAACCTTTCAGTCATAAATCATCCAAAGAGACCAATTCAGCAAAGCGAAACGCGACGTCCATAAAATCTGTTAACTTTATCGACAAATCTAATTATCTGCACCATCAGTTAGCGATACCTACTCACAATGAGAACACAAGTTGCGATCATCGGCTCCGGGCCATCGGGCTTACTACTGGGCCAATTACTTCATTTAGCGGGGATTGACACAATCATCGTCGAGCAGAAGGATAAAGATTACATACTGGGGCGAATAAGAGCGGGAGTCCTTGAAGAGGGAACTGTTTCCCTTTTAGATCGAGCGAAGGTAAGCGACCGTTTACACCGTGAGGGCTTGATTCATGATGGTTTTGATGTTGCCTTCTCCGGGACGAAACACAGACTAGATCTCAAAAAATACGCCTCAGGAAAAAAAGTTGTCGTGTATGGACAAACCGAAGTCACACGAGATCTCATGGATGCACGCGAAAAGAGCAACGCGAAAACGATTTACTCTGCCTCCAACGTTCAAATACATGACTTCGATTCCGACAAACCGAGGGTCACTTATGAGATCGAAGGTAGGTCACTTGAAATTGAGTGCGATTTCATCGCGGGCTGCGACGGTTATCACGGAGTCACGAGAAAGAGCGTGCCATCCTCAGCGATCAACACCTACGAAAAAGTTTATCCGTTTGGATGGATAGGCGTGCTCTCAGATACCGTTCCCGTATCTGATGAGCTGATATACGCCAACCACCCAAAAGGGTTCGCTCTTTGCAGTATGCGCTCTCCGACGAGGAGCCGTTGTTACGTTCAATGTAGCTTGAATGACGCAGTTGAAGATTGGTCGGATGAGCGTTTCTGGAACGAATTGAAGTCTAGGCTGGACCCTGAAAGCGCCGCAAAATTACAAACAGGGCCATCGATTGAAAAAGGGATCGCTCCACTGAGGAGCTTTGTGGCAGAGCCAATGAAATTTGGAAATTTGTTTCTTGCAGGAGATGCCGCTCACATTGTGCCTCCAGCTGGAGCAAAGGGTCTCAATTTAGCCGCAAGCGACATATATTACTTATCAGAGACTCTGACTGAACACTATTCGTCTCAGCGTAAAGACGCGAGTATTCTGACGCAATATTCCACTCGAGCACTCGCAAGAGTCTGGAAAACTGAGCGGTTTTCTTGGTGGATGACCACCTTACTCCACTATCTTCCAGAGAATGGAGACCTTGGTGTCAAGCTGCAACAAGCCGAACTCGAGTACGTGTTTCAATCAGACGCAG
This sequence comes from Candidatus Eutrophovita brisbanensis, assembly GCA_038147395.1. Taxonomy (GTDB): domain Bacteria; phylum Pseudomonadota; class Gammaproteobacteria; order Burkholderiales; family Eutrophovitaceae; genus Eutrophovita; species Eutrophovita brisbanensis. The sequence continues at coordinate 1,722,979 of JAYQTM010000001.1, forward strand.
CTCAAACGGTTTGGGCTGAAAACTACGTAGGACTACCTCTTTGAGAGAGCTCTCATTTTAAGCTCTGCAAATCGCCATCAACGCTCAACGCTTGACCTGAAATTGTTCTCCCTAAGGGAGAGGCAATAAACGCAATAAGGTCAGCTAACTGTTGCGGGTCGATCAATTCTCTAATAGACGCCATCGAAAGCCACGAGGATGTGAACTCTTCTTCCGTTTGCCCAGCAATTGCTGCCTTTTCTCGGATCACAGACTGAATCCGTTCGCCATCCACAGGCCCGGGCAGTATCGCGTTACATCGAATACCAAATTGCCCCAACTCCATCGCCAGCGATTTAGTGAACCCAACGACCCCCCATTTTGCCGCGGAGTAAGGTGCGCGATTAGGGAAGCCAAATCGTCCTGCCGCTGAAGACAAGTTAATGATGGATGGATTCTTGGACTGCTTTAGATGCTCAACAACAAGTCTTGCGCAGTTGAACTGCCCTGTAAGACACACCTGAATACACCGATCCCAATCAATTGGGTCGATCTCATGAAAGGCACCAGTCGGCCCAGCGATACCCGCATTATTCACCAAACAATCAAGGCCTCCCAAGCCATTGACCGCTTCATGAATCATGTTTGACACCGCGTTTCGGTCCGAGACGTCACAGACCCCTGTCGCCAAATCCGGATATTGTTGTTTTGCACTCGTTAATGCGCTCTGATCGATATCACAAACATAGACCGAAGCCCCCTCCGCTAAAAATCTTTCCGTTATCTTGAGGCCAATCCCACCTGCGCCAGCAGTCACAATAACTCTCGCACCTTTTAACCTTAAATCCATTGAGCCTCCCAACTTTTTAACCATGACTTATCCAGTAAACGAGTGTATCCGAATTTGAGCCAAATCAAATTCAAGAAGAACATGATGCGTTTGGACCACCAATATAAAAAGCATGTCAAAATACGCCACCGCCACTAACGTCATCTTGTTGAAGCCAGTTCCCGATGAGCGCATCAGATTTAAAAAAAGACGTGTTCACGATTGGGCTCGTAAGCCTAGGACACGGAACGTCACACTTCTTCCATCTGATATTGCCGCCTCTATTCCCATGGATCAAAGCAGAGTTCGCGCTCACAAATGCAGAGGTTGGGATGCTTCTGACGATCTTCTTCCTGATTTCAGGTGTAGGACAAACTCTTGCCGGCTTTATCGTCGATAAGTTCGGCGCACTTCCAGCTTTAGTGATTGGGCTGGCGCTATCTGGTCTCGCGTCTCTAGGTTTTGCCATTAGCCAAAACTATTTATCGCTCATTTTTTTTGCTGGAATCGCCGGTCTCGGCAACTGCGTTTTTCACCCAGCAGATTACACCCTGCTCAATAACAGGGTATCCCTTAAAAGATTAGGCCACGCATTTAGTGCTCATGGGATATCAGGTGCGCTGGGATGGGCATTAGCACCCGTTTTCTTAGTGGGTCTAACACATCTTTTTGATTGGCGAACTGCCGTAGCGGCCTCATCATGTGTTGCGTTTGTCGTTCTCGTTATCTTGTATTCAAGCAAAGCCCTGTTGGGCGGGACGAGAGGTGCAGTTAAAACTGATGCAGGCAGGCCAAAAAAACTGGGGAATTTTGCTTTTCTTCGTTTGAAATCTGTTTGGTTGTGCTTTTTGTTTTTCATGATTTCTGCACTCGCCTTTGGTGGAATTCAAAGCTTCGCACCGACCGCGATCAGTGAAATTTACGCCATTCCCTACTCGATAGCGATTCTAGGAATCACGACCTACATGCTTGCCAATGCTGGGGGACTCATAGCCGGCGGCTTTGCCGCAAGTATGACCAATCACCACGGCCGAGTGATAGGAGCTTCTCTTATGATCGCAGGAATGACCTCAATCTTTACTGCATTCGGTTTGCTTGGCAGCTGGTCAGTCTTCCCCCTCTTAGCCATTATTGGCTTCGGCGCAGGAGTTGCCGGACCATCGAGAGACTTATTGGTGCGGGCCGCCTCACCACAAGGAGCAACCGGTCGAGTTTATGGCGTTGTCTACTCGGGCTTAGATATCGGGATCGCGTTGGCACCACTTATTTTTGGCCTCTTAATGGATCTCCATTTATCTATCTGGATATTTGTTTTGATAGGTTGCTTTCAAATTGGTGCGATATTAGCGGCGACCGGGGTAAACAGCGCGAAAACCGAGACTGCATCAACATAGTTTTTTGTGGATAAAAAACTAATCCTCATATTTTTCATTGGACTGCTGACAGGTCCTCTATATCAGGCGTATTGTATTTTTCTCTCGGGTGAGACGATCGATACATTTACTCTCAAGGAAACAAGAGCTCGTTGGCAACTTGATGATGGAAGCATTTTCAGAATTACCCAAGGAGTGAGTTACCAACCACAACTCCTAACGCTCACACCACAGCAAAGCCCAGTTACGATCAACATCACCTGCTCAGAAAGATCTTGTCCGAAGACTCAAAACTTGCATGCCATTTTCTCTGACGGAGAAATCGCGTTAGCAAGTTCGCGTATCCAACTCGACGGTCAGATAATCGGATTACGACGAAGTACAGTAGGTCCAATTAACATCCCTTATCCGGGTCATTTCCAATTTGTTTTAGAAACCAAATCGCCGTCATCTCTATCATCATGGGACGTCAGGATCAAAATAAACGTGACCGCTCCAAACCAGCTCGTCTTGTGGGTTGGATACATCCTGTTGTGTGCTTCACCCGTTCTGCAACTAAAACGCGCAAGGTACCGAAAATTCGGAAGTTAGCAATGGTTCGATAGGGTTAAAATCAACGAAGTTTGAGCGTCGAGAAAAATAAGTGGGCCAGTGAGGTGGGCTGCTATATTGATGCCACAGATCACGTCACACAATTTAATTAGATTTTTAAAGAAAAATAGATTATGAAAATCACCGACATCGAGGTCCACATACTTCAAGCACCAGATACTGGGAGACCTCATTGGGTCAGCCACTTCATCGTTCCTCGCGCAAACGAGATACTTGTAAAGATCAAAACCAGTGAAGGTGTCGAAGGATTCGGTATCGCGACGAGTTACACACCCATTGAAGCTGCAGTCCACTGTTTCAATACAGGGATCGCCGAACAAATCATCGGCGAGGATCCACTGGCGACGGAAAAACTATTCCAAAAACTGTTCGCACATACATTCTCAAGGTTTGGGCACGAGAAGGGTTGGGGTAAAGAAGCCTTGATGAGAATCGGAGCTGCCGTAGACATTGCTTGTTGGGACGTCATCGGAAAAGTTGCGAACTTACCTCTTTACAAGATATTTGGAGGATTTCGAGACGAAGTTCCTTGCTACGTGACTTGCGCTTACTACCGAGACGGAAAAGATCTTGTTGAGCTTCGCGATGAAATTCAAATGCTAGTCGATCAAGGACACAAGGGCTTTAAAGCAAAAGTCGGAGGAGTGTCACTTGCTGAGGATATCGATCGAGTTGCCACCGTAAGAGACATCATCGGGGATGAGGCCGACCTGATGATTGATGTAAACCGTGGATGGGACTTAGCAACCGCCATCGAGGGTGCGAAGTTACTCGAGGCATTCAAACCTCGGTGGCTCGAAGAACCAGTAAGGTGGGCGGATGACCGTCGAGAGCTCAAACTGCTGTCACACAAAACATCAATTCCCTTATCAGCCGGTGAAAGCGAACTCACCAGTTGGGGGTGTCGCTCACTCATTGATGAACAATCTATCGACATTCTCCAATTTGATTGCACCATGACGGGAGGATTCACTGAAGGTCGAAAGCTGGCTGCGCTTTGTGAGCTAAACCACGTTCAAGTAGCGCCACACCATGATTGTTTCATACATGCACACATTGTCGCCGGCAGTCCCGCTGGATGTATTGTTGAGTCATTCACAGATCCAGAGAGAGATCCGCTGCAAGCCGAACTCTACGAAAATCCACCAGCCATTCAAAATGGGATACTCACCCTGAACCAAGAACCTGGACTTGGTTTGACCCTTTCGAACGCTGCAGTCAATAAATTTGGCACTCGAATACTTTAATCCGTTTCAGCCATGACGAAGTTGGGTCTTAAATATTTTTGTATATTTTGACCCAATCAATTGGGATCAGAATGCCCCACCTCGGGCGTTGTGTCCTCCATCCACGTTCACAACGATACCGCTCAAATAAGATGCTCTAGCTGATGCAAGAAATACCACGACGTCAGCGACTTCATCTACGGTGGCTGCGCGTTCGTAAGGCAGCCCCTTGAGCAAGTCGCGCCAAGAACTCTCGTCTCCCATTTCTAATTGTGCTTTAGTCTTCATCAAACCGACAAGGCGTTCCGTCTCCACTGCTCCCGGGCTCACTGCTAAGCACCTGATGCCGTCTTTAAAGCTGTTACTTCCGAGCGTGCGACTGAATGCATTAAGTGATGCATTAGCCGAGGAACCCGCAATGTAATTTGTGTCCAGTCGATCCGCAGCCAGTCCAGTGATATTGATGATCACACCAGATTTTTTTTGCGCCATTCGCGCATATATTGCACGGCTCAGGTTGATATAACCAAAAACTTTCAAATCCCACGCCGTTCGCCATCGATCTTCATCAATCGTTTGCAAATCTCCACCAGGAATCGCACCCGCGTTATTGATCAAGATATCGGTCTCGCTAAAATCAGAGAGTAGTATCTCTATATTTTTTGAATCCGATAGGTCTAGCGCACTGCAACTCACACTCCCAGCCCCGAGTGCGGATAACTCCTCCACCGCGTTGGACAGCTTGTCGGCAGATCGCGCCACGAGGTGTACGGAACAACCCTCCTCGACTAGCGTTTTAGCTACAGCAAATCCGATACCCTTCGATGCACCTGTAATAATCGCTCGCTTACCTTTTAATTCCAACTCCATGGATAAAAACTCCTGAACTATTATCTGCGTTGAATCAATTAAAACGAACGCGGCAAGCCCAACACATGTTCGGCAGTGTAAGAAAGAATCAAATTTGTCGATATTGGAGCCACTTGGTATAGACGCGTTTCTCTAAATTTTCGCTCAATGTCATATTCTGCGGCAAAACCAAATCCACCATGCGTTTGCAAGCAGGCGTTTGCTGCCTCCCAAGACGCCTTAGCGGCTAAGTACTTCGCCATGTTTGACTCTGAACCACAGGGTAGTTGTGCATCAAATAATTCGCATGCCTTCCAACGCATCAAATTAGCTGCCTCAACTTCAATGAACGCCTCAGCGATAGGGAATTGGATCCCCTGGTTTTGTCCAATCGGGCGATCAAAAACGACACGCTCTTTTGCATAAGAGGATGCCCGATCAACAAACCAGTACCCGTCACCGATACATTCAGCAGCAATCAAAGTACGCTCTGCATTCAGGCCATCTAAGATATAACGAAAACCTTTTCCCTCTTCGCCGATTAAATTTTCCTCTGGAATTTCTAGCTCATCAAAAAACAGCTCATTTGTCTCGTGATTCACCATATTCTCGATCGGCCGAACTGTTAATCCATGATTAATCGCTTGATGTAAATCGACGATAAAAATTGACATGCCTTCGGATTTTTTTCGGACATCCTTCAACGGTGTCGTTCTCGCGAGCAAAATCATTAAGTCAGAATGTTGAATCCGAGAAATCCATACCTTTTGCCCATTCACGACGTAACGATCACCTTTTTTCACTGCCACCGTCTTAATTTTTGTCGTATCAGTACCCGTCGTCGGCTCCGTGACCCCCATGGACTGCAAACGTAAGGAGCCATTCGCAATCTCAGGCAAATAACGGTTTTTTTGCTCAATAGAACCATGACGAAGTAAGGTGCCCATGTTGTACATCTGACCATGACACGCACCAGCATTGCCGCCCGACCGATTGATTTCCTCCATGATGACTGAGGCTTCAGCCAGACCGAGTCCAGAGCCACCAAACTCTTCGGGAATCATTGCAGACAGCCACCCCGCGTCAGTCAACGCTTTCACAAACGCTTCTGGGTACTCTCTTTTAGAGTCAACCTCTCGATGATACTCATCTGTAAATTGTTCACATACGGCTCGTACACCGTCTCGAATTTCTTGATATTGATCAGGATTAACAGACATACCTACGACTCATCTTTCTTAACACGTTTACTTGTTCACACAAGTGACCGATGCTTCCATAGTGATATGACCAGCATGGTCACGAGTCCATAGATTATAAACGTCGTCTCCAACACGCTCACCGTGAACGTCAAAAGAATGATTGTCAAAAATAGGTTTTACCGCCCGAAAGCTAAAGGTCGAGATCTTCACGCCACCATGTTTGTCCGTCAAAAGCTTTGAAAGATAGGTCGCAGTCAACGGCCCATGAAATACTAGGCCCGGGTAACCCTCTTGCTCTAAACAATATTTTCGATCGTAGTGAATACGATGTCCGTTAAACGTGAGCGCAGAATAACGAAATAACGTCACTGGATCAGGGGTGACTGAATTAGAAAAATCGGAAGTCTGTCGCGCGTCCTTGTACCTAGGAGATGGCGTACCAATTTTCTCGTTATCTCGGTAAACAATATCGTGCTCTTCTTCAAGAATGACACCATCCTCATCGCTGATCACGTGAGCAACCGTGACAAAGACCATCGATCCAGTTCGCCCTTCTTTCAAAACAATATCTTTTATCGTTGACTCTCGACAGACACGGGTCCCCACCAACAAATCTTTGTGAAAGATTAATCTTCCACCCGCCCACATTCTTCGAGGCAAATTAACAGGAGGAAGGAACCCACCCCTTTTCGGGTGTCCATCCTCGCCAAGATCTGAAAAGTTCGCAACGGGCGCGAAAAACATCCAATGCCAAAGTATAGGAACAACTGAACCAACAAGCGATGGTGGCGGAGACACATCAAGCGTTGCGTACATTCTTTCGACACGAGACTCATCTACAAAATCAACCGCCGAATCTGTTTTACCTACCCACGATCGGTAGGAGTCATCCTGAGCCATTACAAATTCCCACAGTAGTTAAGAAACAAAAACACTACTTTAATTTGTAGTTCCTCAGATCGCCAAATACTTTTGAGTGACTGCCTCGTTAGCACGCAGTGCCTCGATCGTGTCCGCGTATACGATTTCACCCTTATCAATTACGGTTGCATGACTCGCGATTCCGAGACAAAAATGCATATTTTGTTCCGCGAGCAATACTGTCGCGCCAAGATCTCGCAACTGTAGGATCAATTCTCCGATACGTTCGACGATAACAGGTGCAAGCCCTTCACTTGGTTCATCAAGCAACAATACTGAGGGATTACCCATCAACGTCCTCGCAATCGTGAGCATCTGCTGCTCCCCGCCCGACAAATTGCCAGCCATACGATTTTTCAGCGGCTCCAGGAGTGGAAACATCTCATACACCTTCGCTAGGTTCCAATAGTCTTGCCCATTGACCCCTTTTTTCGCTGCAATCACCAAGTTGTCATCAACGGAGTGCTCAGGAAAAACTTGCCGGTCTTCGGGCACATATCCGATCCCAGATTTGGCTATTGCATGGGGCTTTTTCCCCGAAACAACGACGCCAGATAACGAGATACTCCCTTGACTTGGCGGCGCAATTCCTGCAATTGCCTTCATCGTCGTCGATTTTCCAGCACCATTGCGACCAAGCAAAGCCATTGTTTGGCCTTCCTCAACCGAAACATTGACACCAAATAAAATCTGACTTGCACCGTAATACACATCCAAATCCATCACGCGCAATAGTGGTTGGCTCATTCGCACTCTCCACCAGCGTAGGCCTTACCCAGATAGGCCTCGATGACTTTGGGATGACGCTTGACTGCCTCTGGAGACCCTTCAGCCAAAACACTCCCGTAACTTAAAACCGCGATTTTTTGTGCATATTTAAAAACGATGTCCATGTCGTGCTCGATAAATATCAACGTCATGCGCTTGCGCTTCCATAATTCATACACGGTCTCGATCATCTGCCACCGCTCTTCACTTCCCATCCCAGCCGTTGGCTCATCGAGCAACAAAACTTTAGGATCCAATGCCAGCGCAAGCGCAATATCCAAAAGTTTTTGATCACCATGGGAGAGATTTCCAGACACAACATTCGCGCGCGAATGCATCCCAACTAGGTCCAAAATCTCTTCAGTCTGATCGGACAACTCTTTTAAGGGGAAATGTCGGCCAAGATGCGTATGCCGCTCCCGATGAGCGTGAAGCGCACAAAAAACCGATTCTCTGACGGTTAACGATGGAAAAATACTCGCGATCTGAAATGCGCGACCAATTCCTTTTTTGACAATCACCTCAGGTTGATACCCAGCGATATCTTCATTGTTTAAGAGCACGCGACCTTCATCTGGCTTGTAGCGCCCCGTGATCAAATTAAAGAAGGTCGTTTTCCCAGCACCGTTAGGCCCAATGATCGCTGTGAGCGACCCAGTCGGAAACTCCAGACTTACCCCATTCATCGCGTCAACACCACCAAACGACTTTCTCAAGCGATCAATGTGCAACATCAGTGATGACTCCCGCTAGCATGTGCCTCTGGGTTAGCAGTCGAATCGGGACGTCTTCGATCGGCCCACCACTCGTATACGCTCCCAAGGATTCCCTTCCGTAAACCCAATGCAAACACTAGGATAATGAGACCGAGGACTAACATGTTGTATTCCTTGAGCGCAGGAGTACTTGATATGACATCGGTCAGAAGAAGTAGCGTCACAGCTCCAACCAACGGTCCTAAAAAAACGGTCATACCACCGAGAAGGATCATGAAAATCGCCTCTCCGGACATCGTCCAATAGGCAAAATCGGGATAAGCACTGGAAATGTAGAGACTCATAATCAGGCCACCGATAGAGCCGAAAATGCCTGCAACGACAAATGCTAATAATTTGACCCTCCAAACTCTGATACCGAGAAAACCACACCGGTTAGGATTATCTCGGATCATCCTCAAACTGAAACCGAAGGGCGTTTGAAGAAGATGTCTCATGATCAAGAGCGAGCCAACAAGCATGACAGCGCAGAAAACGTAAAGATGTACCGGATCATCGAGACGAATACCTAAAAACGGGGGCCTCGGAATTCCACCCGTCAATCCCTGGTCACCACCAGTGACGTCAGTCCACGCAATGATGCTGCTGTGGAATAACATTTGAAACGCTAGCGTCAGAAATGCAAAGTAGATTTCTTTCAATCGAATACATATCGCACCCACTATGAGCGCAATCAGGGCGCTGATTCCAACAGTCCCCATTAAAGCGACTGGAACCGACACTCCTAATTTTTGAAGCATTAATGCGAAACTGTAGGCACCAAGGCCAAAGAATAACCCGTGACCGAACGACACCATGCCACCGTATCCGATCAATAAATTCAGCGACGTTGCAAATACCGCGTAAGCGGACATACGAATCACAAAATCTGGGAAGGCCTTTCCACCCACGATACTCGGTAAAGCCAACAAAATAACAAGTGCGATCGCGGCAACGAGAAAATCTGATTTAAACGACGCAGTCTTCATTTCATTGGTCCTTGCCGAAAAGTCCACTCGGGCGCAATACCAGGATCACCACCATCAGTACGAACATAAGTCCTTCGGTAAATAACGGAAAACCAATTGCCCCAAAACTTCTGACAAGACCGATCAATAGCGCGCCAACCAAGGCGCCAGCTATAGAGCCCATGCCGCCAATCACTGTGACAATGAAAGACTCAATAACGATAGAGAAACCCATTCCTGCGACGAGAGAGCGCACGGGCACAGCAAGCGCTCCAGCCAGTCCTGCTAATAAACCACCAAGAGCAAACACACTTCCAAAAACCAATGCAGTGTTTATTCCCAGCGATGACGTCATTGTCGGATTGATCGCCGCGGCTCGTACAATCTTACCGAAACGCGTTTTGGTAATAAGTAAAGCGATCACCCCAGCGATGATGAGCGTCACCACAATCAAAAACATGTAAAACACCGGAATCACGCCACCGGCGATAAAAAACGGAGGCTTTCGAAATGCTTCGGGCATTCCCATCGCAAGAAACTCTGACCCCCATATCAGTTTGACGGCGTCATCCAGAATCAAGATGAACGCGTAACAAACCAACAACTGAAGTAACACGTCCGACCCGTATACTCGACTCATAAAGAGTCTCTCAAAGACAAGAGCAAAAACGCCGACACCAACCGCAGCACCGATCACTGCAAGCGTATAACTCTCGCTCAGATTGAATATTGTGTAAGCAAAGTAGGCTCCCAACATGTACAACGAGCCATGCATGAAGTTGGTCACCTTCAGCGTTCCAAAGATGAGGGATAAACCAGCAGCAACCAAAAACAACAGCATGCCGCTAATCAGGCCACCCGTCGTTTGCGTGATGATACAAGACGTGCTCGTCACGCAAGAAAATAGTGCCTCAAAATCCAAAATATGCCCCTTGGATAACTACAAAGAAAACATTGAGCTCAGGCTCACCCTGAAGTCAGAAACATTTGTTGTACGGATTAATTAAACGTAACCCGATTTTTCCTTCCACTCGGCCTCTAGCTCCAGAATCATCTTCCAATCCCCCGGGAACACATCCTTCATAAAGGGCTCCTTACGAAGTGTGGCTCCCCAGCCGATTGCGTAGTTGATAATTGTCTGGTCCTCGCCCCTCATGGTGACAGTCCCATTATGACCAAACGGAGATTTGACTGTTAGCCCACGAATAACCTCCGACATTTTGGTCGCATCAGTAGAGTTGGCTTTCGTTAACGCAGCAACGAGAAATTCAACCGCGAGTTTATTTTCCCATGCCCAGTTAGTCGGCCAATCCTTATGAGCAGCACGATATGTATCTGCCCAATCGTGATTCGCTTGAGTCGCAGGATATGCCTTTAGGTACCTATTTGACGAGTGAATGCCATCAGGTAAATTTTTGATAGCAGACATCGTGGTGTAATCAGCAAGGTTTGTCGCAAATAACTTAGTTTGTGAGAAAAGCGCGTAGATACTCGACTGGTCGACGAAGGAGACCAAATCTCCGCCCCAAAGCGCGGAATACATTGCGTCTGGCTTAACTTGCAAAATTTTAGTGATGTTTTCGGTGTAGTCCGCTTGAAATAATTTTGGCCACGTCTCCCCGACCAACTCCATATCAGGGTAAAAGCGCTTCAGATAGTCAAGGAATAGTGAGGTATTGTCTCTGCCATATGCATAGTCCGGCGAACAGCTCATCCAACGCCGCAACTTATTTTTTTTGGCGATTGTCGCTGCATATGAAGCACTGACCACAGCATCGTGTATCCCTTGTCTGGCCACCCGAAACGCACTTGGGACACGAATTTTAGGATCAGCGGTCAGTGAGGACGTCTCAGAGACTGTGTGCAAACACAAGACGCCTGTTTCTCGAACTACCTCCTGAACGGCAAAAGATCCCGAAGACGCCTCAGCGTCGATGATGATCTCACAGCCTTCGCTGTTGATCAGATGTTTGACGTTATTCGCAGCCTCATCAGGCTTTCCCTTTGAGTCTCTCGAAATGATCTCGATGAGCCGACCGCCAAGGCCTCCCGCATCATTGAACTTCTTGACTTCCATGTTGATCGCGTTAAGCGACGACATACCAACTTGCGCGACGCGACCAGACAATATGGTCGGAACACCAACCCGAATGACCTTACCCGCAGCTCTCGACACATACGGAAAACCAAGAGTGCTTGCAGCAGCTAGAGCACCAATTGATTTAACAAAATCTCGGCGCTTGACACCCAAGTGACGCTTTTGAGACATACCCCCTCCTGATAGAAACTTCCGTTCACCACTGCTTCCTCTGAAACAGTTAAGGTTAATTTACTATCAAACAACCACTCGTGCCAGAGGGGAAATCACTGAAATAATTGATGCGTTACTCGTGATGGTGAACGATCGTCTTTGTTGTCGTGAAGTGCTCAAGCGCAACGAAGCCTTTTTCACGACCGTGGCCACTTTTCCGCATTCCACCAAACGGTAATTCAACTCCACCACCAGCACCGTAATTATTGATGAACACCTGCCCACAGTTCATTCGCTTCGCAACACGCTGCTGCCGATCCCCATCTCGCGTCCAAACCGAACCCACGAGCCCATATTCTGTTGCGTTAGCAAGCGCGACCGCATCAGCCTCGTCTTCGAATGGAATCGCGGAGAGGACAGGCCCGAAAACCTCGTCACATGCGAGCCGATGATCCCGAGGCACGTTACCAAAAAGAGCGGGTTGTACCCAGAATCCATTGGTATCTATGCCGTCGGCAAATTGGCCCTCGGCAATTAACTCAATACCCGAATCGATTGCATCTTTACGAAAGCCGTTGACCAATGCTTGTTGTTTCGCGTTCATCACAGGCCCGCAGTCGAGATCCATATCTGGCGTGCCGACTCGAACTTTACTGAATTGCGCCGCAACGCGAGACATAAAATCATCGTAGATGCTCTTTTGCACGAGTATCCTAGAGCCTGCTGAACATGTTTGACCGGCGTGCTGAATAATTGCTTTCACAACAACGGGAAGCGCTCTATCTAGGTCAGCATCGGCAAAAATCAACTGCGGAGATTTGCCACCAAGTTCGAGCGTACAACCCACGTAGTTTTGCGCAGTTGCCTGTTGGACAATCGTTCCAGTTCTGGGAGAGCCTGTGAAGCTCATGAAATTAATTCCTGGATGCTCAGCGAGTGCTGCGCCAGCCTTGTTCCCGAGTCCTGTGACAACGTTGAGCGCTCCAGGGGGTAGACCAGCCTCGATCCCTAATTGCGATATCACAAGCGTTGATAAACAAGCGTCCTCAGAAGGTTTCACCACCGCGGCGTTGCCAACAGCCAATGCTGGACCCACGCTTCTTCCATACTGCTGAGCTGGATAGTTCCAAGGAATAATGTGCGCCGTCACACCGTGCGGCACCCGATGGACATTCACGCTGTATCCGTCAAGGTATGGAATTACCTGGCCGTGAAGTTTATCAGCCGCACCTGCATAAAACTCAAAGTAACGGGCCGTCGCCGTAATGTCCGCACGTCCTGCCGTTATCGGCTTACCGGTGTCGCGGGACTCAAGTGCTGACAACTCTTCGAAATTTTCAAGAATCAGCTGCGACCATTTGTGCAAAATTCTACTTCTCTCAACCGGGGCCATCCTACCCCACTCTCCGTCTAGAGCCCCTTGGGCCGCCTTGACAGCAGCATCGACATCCGCCACATCACCGTCTGGAATGGTTGCAAACACCTTGCCATTGCACGGATCAATCATGTCTAGAACCTGACCACTCTGAGCAGTTACGTTCTTTCCATTAATCAAATTGTCATAGTTCTTAATCTCTGCTGCACTCATACTTCACTCCCTACAAATTATTTTGATTAGTTGCGTCAAGTTGTTGAACCTAGATCACACCGCCCTCTTTCAACCGGCTAATCTCAGATTCCTCAAAACCTAATTCTCGAAGAATCATTTCCGAATGCTGTCCCGCCGATGGAATAGGATCCATTCTTGGATCGAACTCCTCAGGCACACCAGGTGGCAACATCCCTTTGATGGCACCATTCTCGGACTCCACCATTCTCCAACGCTCGCGCGCACGCAGTTGGTCATGATCCCAGACCTGTTGCATCGTATTCATTGAGGCATTGCCAATTCTTGCCGCATCCAGCCTCTCGGTTACGGATGCAAGTGTCATATCGGAGAAAACTTCAACAATGATGGCTCTTAGTTCATCTCTGGACTCAGATCGTTTGGTGTTTGTGGAAAAACGATCATCACCAGTAAGCTCTGGCTTCAAAAGCACTTTGTCGCAAAAAATCGCCCACTCGCGCTCATTCTGCAACCCAAGCATGACGGTATTACCGTCTCCAACAGGAAACGGTCCGTATGGATAAATCGTTGCATGAGACGCCCCAGTCCTCGCGGGAGGTTGAGCACCTTCGTATGCGTAATACATCGGGAAGCTCATCCACTCAGTCATCGTCTCTAACATTGAAATATCAATGCGGCACCCCGTCCCAGTTTTTTGTCTCCGAATAATTGCAGCTAGGATATTGCTGAATGCGTACATACCAGCGGAAATATCCACTATCGAACAACCAGCTTTGGCAGGCTCGTCCTCTGAACCCGTTACTGACAACAAACCAGACTCGGCCTGGATGAGTAAATCATAGGCCTTTTTATCTCTATACGGCCCATCAGCGCCGTATCCGGAAATATCGCAGACAATCAATGTCGGATATTTATCCTTGAGTTTTTCGTATGAGAAGCCCATGCGGTCAGCAGCACCCGGAGCGAGGTTCTGGAGCAGCACATCGGCATTCTTTAAAAGCGCGTGGACAACATCAATCCCTTCACTTTTCTTGAGATCGAGCGTGATGCTCTCCTTAGATCGATTGGTCCACACAAAATGGGATGCCAGTCCACCGACTCGCTCGTCGTACGCTCGGGTTGGATCTCCCCCGCCAGGTCTTTCAATTTTTATAACTCGAGCCCCCAGATCAGCTAGCTGCCTGGTACAAAACGGTCCCGCAATGACGTGCTCTAACGCAACAACGGTAATCCCCTCAAGTGGACGCATAGAATTTTACCCTCGCAATTTGGCTCGGAGCTTACTCGTCAAAATTCCCAAACCAGCGAGAAGCTAATTCAACAAATGACACTTTGGCCCTAGAAGAGCCTCTCGGAACCTATTTTTTAACAGCGCACCGTCGCGTGGCGGGAGCACCAAATCATCGGAACTTGGGTCCACTTTAATTTGAGCAAACACCAAACCCGGGTTCAGAACCGCTTCCCGAAGCGTTTCAAGTGCGACGAAGTCGGGGATTATAAATGAATTAGAAAATCCACACCCTTTGGCGGTCGCCACCAAGTCAACCCCCAAAGCCGTATGTGTCATCTGTTTACCAGTCTCTCCATACACTTCGTTATCCAGCACAACAATCGATAGATTATCTGGATTTGCAACAGCGACCGTCGCGAGTGAATTAAGACCCATGAGCAATTCGCCATCACCTGTGATGACAAGCACCTTTTTATCGGGCTGCGCGAGTGCGAGACCAAGACCGACCATGATCGCTCCACCCATGCCGCCCCAGAGCGGAAAATTTAATACATGATCCCCCGCCGCCGTCACATCCCACGCTGGCGCACCTAACCCTGCCACAACGAGTAGATCTTCTCGGTCCTTCAACAGCTGTCGAACGACCTCTCGACGTTTCATGACTGCCATGTTATCCACCTCTGCCAATAATCATTTTCCAAATGTTTTCGCACCGAGCACACGCTGACCCACTAGCACGGCGGTCGCTCTGAATGTATTAAAAGCGAGTCTGATTGCCCCCTCAGCACACTCAGGCACCTCTTCTGATTTCTGCGCTTTGAACACAGTAACGCCCATTTCTCTGAGCACACCCTCAGTCCCTTGCCCCATCGGAACCTGCCATGGATTGAACTCTCCCCAATCACCACGCATGGTAACGATCATCGGCAACGGGATCTGACACGTATTCAACATTGATAACATGTTGATGCAATTGCCGACGCCACTCGATTGCATCAAAAGAAGAGATTTGACTCCACCAAGCCAAGAGCCAAGCGCTAGCGATACCCCTTCGTCCTCCGACGTTAATCTCACGACGTTAATCTGAGAACTCTCTTCGCACAGTTTGATCAGCGGTGATAAGCCAGCGTCTGGCACGAAACTGACGTTGGTGATCCCCTGCTCGAGGGCAAGCTGAAATACAATGTCACTCCAGTGTTGTTGAGCACTCATGGCATCCTTCCTAGAAATGAAGACCAATCCGTCAGACACAATGTCCTCACAATTGTAAGGATATTGCACCTCTTTGCATTAAAACTGAATACTTAAAAAAAAGGGACCAAAAGGCCCCTAGATAAAAGAGCGGGGCGGACGTCTCGCCCCTTGGGAGGAAGTTACCAAACCACACCGATAAACCAGAGTTAACAGTCGATCTGTTCGCGTCTCTGACACCGAGCGTACCAATCTAGACGCGAAACTTGTGGGTTAGTTGCTCGACTGATCAATATTTGGGAACAATTCCCAGTTATCTTTTGGGAACGGCTAATGTTTGATGACAACCTTTCCGAAATGCTTCGCTGACTTTAAATGC
Source organism: Candidatus Eutrophovita brisbanensis (assembly GCA_038147395.1). Taxonomy (GTDB): domain Bacteria; phylum Pseudomonadota; class Gammaproteobacteria; order Burkholderiales; family Eutrophovitaceae; genus Eutrophovita; species Eutrophovita brisbanensis. Next base: position 1,739,080 of record JAYQTM010000001.1, read on the forward strand.
TCAAAAGCCTTGGACGAATCCTCAAGGGAGAACTCCGAATCGATAATCGGCTTGATCTTCAGATGATCGATCGCCTTGTTCATCGCCTCGAATTGCGTCCTAGACCCGACTGCGATTCCCTGAACTCGGACGAAAGGGCCAATGAGCGTCTTAACCGAAATCGTTGTCTCGTGCCCACCCACGAATCCAATGACCCCAATGAATCCGCCAAACTTAACGGCAGCTAGAGACTCAGGAAGAGATTGTCCCGTGGTCTCAACAACAATATCGACCCCCTCTCCCCCAGTGGCCTCCTTAGCGAGTGCGCCCCAGTTTGGATTCGTCTGATAGTTGATCAATGTGTCAGCACCAAGAACCTTGGCACGCTCGAGTTTCTCATCACTTGAAGATAACAACACCACCTTAGCGCCAGCGGCTTTCGCAAACTGAAGTGCAAATAAAGCAACTCCACCAGTGCCTTGGACCAACACCACTGAGCCAGGCTTAACCCCACCCTGTTCAAGCGTATTCCAAGCAGTCAACGCCGCTATTGGCAGTGTCGCGCACTCTGTGTCGCTAAGGCTTTGAGGCGAGGAAACGGCTTCTTCCTCGGGAATCACGATGTAGTCTTGAAGCACACCAGACAATGGCGCACCGAGCGTTTTTGTCGTTCGTTGTGCTTTCGACGGTAGCCCGTTATACCAACCCTGCGTGTATACGGGAATGACTTTGTCTCCCACTTTGAACCGACTCACGCCAGAGCCTACAGCCTCAACTGTGCCACAGCCATCCGAGCATGGGACATAAGGAAGCGACAGGTTAGGCATGTATTTTTGATCCAATATTGCGAGATCACGATAATTCAAGCTCGCGGCTTCGAGTCGAACAAGCATTTCTCCTTTGCCCACCTCTGGAATCGGTGACTTAACCAATCGAAGGTCTTGTATTGAAAACCCGCTAGCTTCTACCGCCCTCATTTCTTGCGACATCTGAACTCCCTGCTCTCGTTAAATTAATTAAATGTGTTTTTTGAATCTTAGTGACTCACCATGGAATAATTCAGGCATTGTGTACTAAATATCTGCCATCGAGCTTAAAATACAAAGCGCATTTAACCATGCACAATCGAATAACGAAAAGTAACCGATAACAAAAACAGGGACATCACACCATGAAGTCGTACAAAATTGCAGTCATTGCCGGAGACGGCATCGGAAAAGAAGTCATGCCAGAGGGAACTCGGGTTCTTGAAGCTGTCGCTCGAAAGTTCAACTTTGAGTTGAAATTCGATCATTTCGACTGGAGCTGCGATAACTACGAAAAACATGGTTGGTGGATGCCGCCGAGCTGGCGAGATGATATCGGTGGTCACGACTGTATTTTCTTCGGAGCAAACGGATGGCCAGCAGTGGTTCCCGATCATAAGGCACTATGGGATTCGTTAATCAAATATCGTCGAGAATTTGATCAGTATGTCAACCTGCGACCAGTAAAGCTGCTGCCTGGCGTTAAGTGTCCTCTTGTCGACAAAAAACCTGAAGATATCGATTACCTCGTCGTTCGAGAGAATACCGAGGGGGAATACTCTTCAGTCGGTGGGAGAATTTTTGAGGGAACAGACCGGGAGACAGTCACGCAGCAATCTGTGTTCACAAGAAAAGGCGTTGATCGAATCATGCACTATGCGTTTGGTCTCGCACAAAAGAGAGAACGAAAACACGTCACGTCAGCTACAAAATCAAACGGGATCTCAATCACCATGCCATATTGGGATGAGCGTTTTAAAGCAGTCTCGTCTAACTATACTGACGTAACCACGGACCAGTACCACATTGATGGCATCACCATACAGCTTGTACTAAACCCTCAAAAATTCGACGTGATCGTCGCGTCAAATCTCTTCGGTGACATCATTTCTGATTTAGGTCCAGCAACTGCCGGCACGATTGGAATCGCACCATCGGCAAACATCAATCCTGAAAGGAATTTTCCGTCACTCTTTGAACCGGTACACGGGTCCGCCCCCGATATCTACGGAAAAAATATTGCGAACCCAATCGCACAAATTTGGTCAGGAGCGATGATGTTGGATCACCTGGGTGAGACGCAAGCCGCTAAGGCGATCAATGAAGCGATCGAACAATGCTTGATTTCTGGACCGACAACACCAGACCTTGGTGGTACAGCAAACACCAATGATGTGGGACAAGCAATCGCCGAATCACTGTAATTCATGAGTGGGGTCGACGTCTTGCTGCGGTCTCCTAGATCGCCAGCAAGAAACAAACAGTGGGTGATAGCATGAAGATCTCTACATCAAACGAGAATTTGATTACATGTGATGAGTGTGATGACCTCCCCAACAAGCTTGCATGATATTCGGGTCATTGATTTATCGAGAGTACTGGCTGGCCCCTGGGCCACCCAACTGCTTGGCGATCTTGGTGCAGAGATCATCAAAGTTGAAAAACCGATCGTAGGTGACGACACCAGACACTGGGGACCACCATATATCCAAACAGGAGTGAACAAAAAAGGGCGCACTGCGGCCTATAACCTGTGTACGAACCGCAACAAAAAATCAGTCACACTTGACTTCACCCACCCAGAGGGGAAACAAGTACTCATTCAACTGATTAAAGAATCTGACGTTCTTGTAGAAAATTACAAACTCGGCACCTTGAAACGATTCGGACTGGACTATGATGCGATCAAGGCAGTCAATCCGCGACTAATTTACTGTTCGATCACAGGCTTCGGGCAAACAGGGCCTTGGGCAGCTCGCGCGGGGTATGATTTTCTGATTCAAGGCTTGGGTGGACTGATGAGCTTGACCGGTCGGCCAGACGATCAACCCGGCGGTGGCCCATTAAAAGTTGGCGTTGCCTTGGCTGACATTATGACGGGAATGTACGCATCAACGGCAATTCTCGCAGCACTCCATCATCGAACCGAATCAGGATCGGGGCAATATATTGACATGGCCCTACTGGACACGCAGGTTGCAGTGCTCGCAAACCAAGCAATGAACTATTTCCATACGGGGGAAAATCCCGAACGACTAGGCAATGCCCACCCGAACGTCGTGCCCTATCAAGACTTCAAAACGGCGGATGGTCACATCATCATTGCCGTGGGCAATGATGATCAATTCAAAAAATTGATGAATGAGATCGACCTGCCGGAACTCAGTCATGATCCTGATTTTGAAAGCAATGAAGCGCGCAACAAAAATCGAGAGCACCTAATACCGCTCATCGCAGAAAAAATTAAAAATCACCAAAGCTCGGATTGGATCGAGCGCTTCGAGCAAATTGGGGTCCCCTGTGGCCCCATCAACTCGCTTGAAGAAGTGTTCAATAATGAGCAGGTGGCATCCCGAGGAATGCAAATCGAAATGTCGCACGAGAACTACGGAGCTGTCCCACTCGTTGCGAACCCAATTAACCTGTCGGAGACACCCATCCAGTACAACTACGCGCCACCGGAATTAGGAGAACATACGCGAACAGTACTCTCCGAACTGTGTCAGCTGTCTGAAGATGAGATTCAGAAACTGGCAAACAAACGAGTTATTTAATTCATGCTCCTTGACAGTTTTAACATTGCGAAGCTTCCTAACGACACTCAAACTCTGAGGGAGCAAGTTAGGTCTTTCATTGAAGGATATGAAAAAAAAGTACCCGTCATTGAAAAATCAAAATCTTGGATGGGAGTTGACCCAGATTTCAGTCGAGGCCTAGCGGAAAAAGGATGGTTGGGAGTCTCTCTACCAACCGAATACGGCGGTCAAGGTCTAGACGCGCTTAGTCGGTTCGTGATCGTCGAAGAACTACTAGGACACAGTATGCCTGTAGGCGCTCACTGGATAGCGGATAGACAAAGTGGCCCACTGATTATGAAGTACGGGACCGAGACTCAGAAACGTTATTTTCTGCCAAAGATTTGTGCGGCAGAGGCATTTTTTTGCATCGGCATGAGTGAACCAAATTCCGGATCAGATCTCGCGAGCATACACACGAGAGCTGAGAGAACCACCGAAGGTTGGCGACTTAATGGACAAAAAATTTGGACGACGAACGCGCACGGATCTCACTACATGATCGCGCTAGCCCGAACTTCTGGCTCAGCAGAGGACAGGCACAGTGGTTTGTCTCAATTTGTTATCGATTTAAAGTCGCCAGGGATAGATATTCGAAAAATACGCGACCTGACTGGTGATCATCATTTTAATGAGGTCTTTTTTAATGATGTACTGCTGGACGAATCATCGCTAATAGGCACTGAGGGAAATGGATGGGACCAAGTAATAAACGAGCTAGCGTACGAAAGAAGCGGTCCAGAGCGCATCTACTCTTCGATTATTCTTTGCGATCTGTGGCTCGACTTCATCCGAGAAAGAGGCGCACCCAGTTCATCGGTGACTAAACTCGGTGAGATCGTGGCCAGATTGGTTGTATTGCGGCACATGTCCATAACTCTCGCGACACAAATGAAAACAGGCCTCTCTCCAATCACTGAGGCAGCATTAGTCAAAGATCTCGGTACAGAACTCGAACAGGATATACCCACCCAGATCAGCAATGAGTTGTTTCGATTCCCCCATGTCAGCTCGCCAAGATCGCTCAGGGGAGCCTTATCGTATATCTCTCAAATCAGCCCAACTTTCTCGCTCCGTGGAGGTACTCGAGAGATCTTACGGGGCATGATTGCGAGAGACTTAGGACTTCGATAATGGCCGAAGATATCATTCTAGAGTCCCTTAAAAAGCTCTTAACTCAGCAGGCCACAACGCAACAAGTGAACGAGATCGATCACGGAGCCGATTGGACTTTCTTGTGGCAACACATCGAGAACAATGGGTTCGTGAATTTGATGCTCGACGAATCTCATGAAGGAGCATCAATCAGTTTTCAAAGTCTTTCGGAATATGCTCGTCTGTGCGGCAAGCTTGCATTGCCCACCCCTCTGATCCAATCAATCATCTTTAAATATTGCCACGAGAACGTGTTTGGCGAGCACGATCTTCTACCAATAACATTCGCGATAAAAAAACAAACGGATGACTCAAAAATCCTCTCGGCTGAAAATATTCCATTCGGAAAATTTTCTAAAACTGTGCTGATTTATGAGTTACACACGGGACACAAACAGATTGCTCTACTACCCATACACGCGGCAACAAATACGGATTCTGGCTTTAAAAGTCTGTCCTACGTAGATTGCGATTGGGAAGATGGTTTGGCTGAGGCGGTTAAATTCGATTCACCCTATGATTGGCATTCTATCGGTGCCGCCGTAACAGCATCACTCATATCAGGCGCTTTGGAGTCATTATTGGAACTGACATTACAGTATGCGAAAGATAGAAAACAATTCGGCAGGGCGATCGGAAAATTTCAAGCAATACAACAACAAATCAGTGTGTTAACCGAATTAGCTGCCGTGGCGAAGACAGCGGCTCAACTTGCATTTCAAACGGAAAATATAGAACAGCTTGATCAACTGCAGTGCGCTATCGCCAAGGCTCAATGTAGCGTTGCTGCGACTAAATGCGTCAAAATCGCACATGCCATTCACGGAGCAATCGGCGTCACAGCAGAATACCAACTCCAACTATTCACACGACGCCTTCTTGAATGGAGTCATGATTATGGAAATGCAGAATATTGGCATGGAATTATCGGCGAAGATTTAATTCGTCATGACGCAAAAAGAACGCTTCATTTCCTAACGCAACACGCATAACCAAGAAAACTGAATCCGAGGGACGCTATGTCGAAATTTCTAAACGTTCACAAAGATGACGCCATTGTCACGCTAACGATGAATGAACCACAGACTCGTAACGCACTCACTGGAAACAATGCGGCTGATGAATTTGAAGAAGCATGTCACGAGATATCAAAAGACCAGCTTGTCAAAGCCGTCATTATCACGGGATCCGGTCCAGTTTTTTCGGCTGGCGGAAATCTCAAAAACATGAAAGAAATGCTGGATGCAGATTTGTCTAGCGATGCCATTAGAGAGAGTTACAGAAACGGTATACAAAGAATCCCTCTCGCCTTATACAACTTAGAAGTCCCGACGATTGCCGCAGTGAATGGGGCGGCGATAGGCGCTGGCTGTGATCTCGCGTGTATGTGTGATATCCGAATCGCTTCCGTAAACGCCCAATTCGCCGAAAGTTTCGTCAAGGTCGGAATCATCCCTGGAGATGGTGGCGCTTGGTTTCTACCAAGGACAGTCGGGATGTCAAAAGCCGCTGAAATGAGCTTTACCGGAGATACGATAGATGCTGAGGAAGCGCTGAGAATTGGCTTGGTATCAAAAGTTGTTGATCCCGAGAATCTCATGCGCGAAGCCATTGAACTCGCCTCAAGAATTGCCTCAAATCCAGGTATGGTCCTGAGGATGACAAAAAGGCTTTTGAGAGAGGGACAAAGGCAGGATCTACCCAGCCTACTCGAGCTTTCTGCAAACCTTCAATCAATTGCACACAAAACATCCGATCACAGGGAGGCGGTTAACGCCTTCTTAGAAAAACGAAAACCAAAATTTTCCTGATAACGCTCCTGCGGCGTATTGGCTCTACAAAGTAACAGCCAGAGAATTTCTTTGGACAAAAGTGATCTAGACGATGTAGGATCTAGGGATACTTTGAGATCACCAACTTCGACTCAAGCATCCAAAAGATCTTTCAGTCAAACTGGTGCCTAACGAACAACCAAACAGGAAAATACCGTGCCAGAGTTTCAATTAGAACATGTGAACATCCCCTCGAAAGACCCTCACCAACTAGCGAATTGGTATGCCCAGACGTTCGGCCTCACCGCCGATAAGCACATTGTCAGAGGCGACGGAGTGCTTATCGCATTTCAGCAAGGAGAACCAATCAATCGGCCAGACGTATTACACATCGGTTTTAAGGTTGATGACATGTCCAAACTGAACGAATGGTTCGAAAAATTCGAAAACGCCCAACTCAAAACCGGACCCGAGTTTACTTCCTTTCAGGTCATGGACCCAGAGGGTAATTGCGTAGAAATTTATACCCGAAACTCGAACTAGGAGGCTGTTTCGCGTAAAGCAAGCTCTAGCTTGCAAAACCCCTCTAGGTTTTAATAAAAACCATTCAGGAACAATCGATCATGAAAATCGCTATTTTAGGTTGCGGCGCGATGGGTAGCGTTTACGCTGCCTTACTGGCAGACGCGGGTCACGACGTGTGGGCCATTGATTCTTGGCAAGATCATATCGACGCCATGCGACGCAATGGACTTCGGCTAGAGGGCGCATCTGGCTCCCGAACAGTCAAACTAAATGCCACGTCAAACACTGAGGAAGTAGGTCAATGTGATCTGGTCATCATTGCGACAAAAGCGATGCACGTTGAAGCAGCCTCGAAGTCTGCGCTTTGCTTGGTTGGTGAACACACGTCAGTCCTATCAATTCAAAACGGTCTCGGAGGCCCAGACACAGCGGCCGACATTCTCGGAAAAGATAAGGTCCTCGTAGGTGTGGTCGGAGGTTTTGGTGCATCGATCAAAGAGCCTGGCTTCGCGCACCACAATGGATGGGAGTTGGTCAGACTTGGAGAGTTCTCCGGGCCCGTGACACAAAGACTGGAAAATATTGCGGACACGTGGAAGTCCGGCGGCTTCCGAGTGGAGTGTTTTGATGACATCGATCAGTTAATCTGGGAGAAACTGATATGTAATGTCTGTTTTTCGGGTACATGTACAGTAACTGGATTGACGATAGGCGAAGTGATGGATAATACCCATGCATGGATATGCGCATCAAACTGTGCGCTTGAAGCGTACAACGTCGCGATTGCGAAAAAGATCAATGTGCGCATTGATGATCCAATTGAATATGTTAGAAACTTTGGATCTAAGATTCCAAAAGCAAAGCCCTCGATGCTGCTCGACCATATCGCCGGCAGAATGTCGGAAATTGATGCCATCAATGGCGCGATCCCTGTCGCTGGATCTGATGTGGACGTATCAGCGCCATTTAATACAGCGATCAGTGCATTAGTCAGAAATAAAGAAACTCAGATGGGCGTTCGCTAGGACGTCTGTTGTTTAAATATCAAGGGAGCGTGGTATGGAAAAATTTAAGATGTATATCGATGGTGAATTCGTCGAAGCAAGCAGTGGCAAATGGTTCGACAGTTTTGATCCGTTTACTGGAAAGGTTTGGTCGCAAGTTGCAGAAGGTGGGCCTGAAGATGTTGACCGTGCGGTACAAGCAGCGCACCGAGCATTCACCACCGGAGAATGGCCTGAGCTCACCGCAAGTCAAAGAGGTATGCTCGTTCACCGCCTGGGAGACCTGATCGCACGAGATGCAAAAAAATTAGCCGAGTTCGAAGTTCAAGACAACGGTAAACTGATTGCTGAAATGCAGGGGCAGGTCAATTACGTACCCCAGTGGTACTACTACTTTGGTGGTCTTGCAGACAAAATCGAAGGCTCAGTTATCCCTTTGGATAAGAAAGGCTACTTCAACTTCACGCGACATGAGCCCTTAGGCGTCGTCGCTGCGATCACAGCTTGGAACTCGCCTCTGCTCCTTTTGGCATGGAAATTAGCCCCAGCACTGGCTGCTGGCTGTACAGTTGTCATCAAGCCATCGGAATTCACCTCAGCATCGACATTAGAATTCGTGAAATTAGTCGAAGAAGCAGGGTTTCCGAAAGGTGTCGTCAACGTGGTCACTGGATTTGGTAAAGATGTTGGATCTCCGTTAACCACGCACCCACTCGTACGTAAAGTTGCGTTTACTGGATCTGATGCGACGGGTCGAGCGATTAACGAAGTAGCGGCTAAAACATTTAAACGTGTCACTCTAGAACTTGGAGGGAAATCACCGAATATCGTTTTTGATGACGCGAATATTGAAGATGCTGTCAACGGTGCTGTTTCAGGAATTTTTGCGGCAACCGGACAGACGTGTATCGCTGGCTCGAGACTTTTATTACAAGAATCAATTCATGATGAATTCATGGAAAAGTTGATCGCCCTTGCGAAAACCGCTCGAATGGGAAACCCAATGAGTATGGACACACAGGTTGGCCCAATCACAACCAGGCCTCAGTATGAGAAGGTCCTCAGCTACATCGATGTCGCAAAAACCGAGGGGGCAAACCTCGCACTCGGCGGAGCCCCTGCGACGAGACCAGAATGTGGTGATGGGTGGTTTGTCGAACCGACAGTCTTCACTGGCGTGACGAATGACATGCGTATTGCTCAAGAGGAGGTATTTGGCCCCGTACTTTCGGTCATTAAATTTAAGGATGAAGAGGAAGCGGTAAAAATAGCGAACGATATTCGTTTTGGTCTTGGTTCTGGGGTTTGGACGAGCGATATCGGCAGAGCGATTCGAATGTCCGAGAAAATCCAGGCAGGCACAGTGTGGGTTAATACATACCGAGCTGTCAGCTACATGTCACCATTCGGAGGTTACAAGGACTCAGGTGTCGGTCGCGAGAGTGGCATTGAAGCGATTTATCAGTATCTGCAAACAAAGAGTGTTTGGATCAATACCGGCGCTAAGACCGGAAATCCTTTCGTTCTCAAATAAACCACGATTAATACTTTAGGGAGTCACTCATGAAAGGCGTTGTTTTTCCAGGAAGTCGAAAATTAGATATCTTAGATTTTCCAGATCCAACACCGGGACCTGGAGAGGTCGTTCTTGAAATCAAAGCATCCGGGATGTGTGGTAGTGATCTTAAGTTCTACCGAGCTGAGGGCGGCGCATCATCACTTGGATTGGGCGACCTGGACGGCCCCATTATCGCAGGGCACGAGCCCTGTGGTGTCGTCGTAGCGGTAGGTGAAGGCGTTCCCGGCAATGTTGCGAAAGAAGGTATGCGAGTCATGCAGCATCACTACCGCGGTTGTGGGTCCTGCGAACACTGCTCCACCGGTTGGATGCAATTATGTGTGGACGGCGTGAAAGAGGTCTACGGGGCAACTGGACACGGCGCTCATGCAAAGTATATGAAATGCCCTGCTCGCACACTCGTGGCTCTTCCGGAGGAGTTATCCTTTAAGGCCGGAGCAGCGATTTCATGCGGCACTGGTACTGCCTGGGGGGCGCTTCAGCGGCTCGAATTGATGGGAGATCAAACGATCGCTGTATTTGGTCAAGGCCCCGTGGGACTCTCCGCCACGCTACTCGCATCACAAATGGGCGCTCGAGTCATCGCACTCGATACCAGCGAAGAACGTCTCCAGCGAGCCAAAGATTTTGGTGCGGACGTACTCATCAATCCCGCGAGTGGCGGTGATGTGGTTCAAGCGATTCGCGATGCAACGCACGGCCGTGGAGCCCACGCATCTCTTGATTGCTCATCTGCGCCTGTAGCAAGAACTCAGGCAGTCCAATGTGTGCGGACCTGGGGTAAAGCCTGCTTCGTGGGCGAGGGTGACATCGTCACATTAAACGTCAGTAATGATATGTTGAGAAGACAGGTCACAATTATTGGCTCCTGGACATTTTCAACCGTTGGGCAAGCAAAGTGTGCCGAATATGTTGCCGACAAAGAGATTTCTTTGGACGCTCTCTTCACGCATGAGTGGAAGCTAGACCAAGCCAAAGAGGCCTACGAACTTTTTGATTCTCAGACAACCGGCAAGGGTGTCATCATCCCATCGTAAGTGACGCGCACATCAATGTTCGAGGAGTTCTCACTTAAGACAATCAAGTTAGGTCGCAACGAAATTCGTTCAAGAATTGGGGGGGAAGGACCTCCCCTCCTTCTTTTGCACGGCAATCCTCAAACACATGTGATGTGGCATGCCGTTGCACCAAAACTTAGCGAACATTTCACCGTCGTCGCTACTGACCTTACTGGATACGGCGAGAGCTATAAGCCTGAATCGACACCAGATCACGAGTCATTCAGTAAACGCGCGATGGCTCTCGATCAAATCGAGGTCATGAAACAGTTGGGATTTGAACGCTTCGCGGTTGCAGGACACGACCGTGGCGGACGAGTTGCGTACCGAATGGCCTTAGATCATCCATCAGTGGTATCGAAACTGGCTGTCCTCGATATCATCCCTACTCTTGAATCGTTTCAACGATCCAATACTGAATTTGGCCTGGGATACTATCACTGGTTTTTTCTTGCTCAACCAAGCCCATTGCCGGAGACATTGATTAATCATGATCCAGAGTGGTTTTGGCGCTGGCACACGAATCGTGTGCCAAGAAAATTTTTCACAGAGGAGGCGATAGAGGATTATTTACGGTGCTTTAAAAACCCGGAGACAGTGCGATCCATTTGTGAGGACTACCGTGCCGGAATTGCGATTGATTGCGAACACGATCTTGAGGACCAAAAAAACAACAATAAAATCGTATGTCCTGTCCTCGCCCTTTGGGGCAAGCAAGCCAAACTAGAACAATGGTATGACACATTATCCATTTGGAGAAAATGGGCAAACAATGTCGACGGCTTTGGCATCGACTGCGGACACTACCTTGCCGAAGAGGAACCAGCGCAAACGGCCGAAGCGTTATTGAGTTTTTTTAACGGAAGTTAACCGCACACTCGATACGATGAATATTGAACACCGATATTTTTCCTCTGACGACATTCGATTACACTTTGTGACGGGCGGGTCAGGTTTCCCAATCGTCCTGCTGCACGGATGGCCACAAAGTTGGCACTGCTGGCACAAAATTCTGCCCGAACTGTCTGAACAATATTCGTTTATCGCGCCGGATTTACGCGGGCTTGGTGATTCGTCGAGACCTTTAAGTGGCTATGACAAAGCGACCATCGCTGAGGATATTCGAAAACTCATTCACGAGCATCTAGGCATAAAAGAATATTTTCTCATTGCTCATGATTGGGGTGGACCAGTCGCGTTCGTACTGGCCTCGAAATATCCCGATCACGTCAAAAAGCTTGTGATGCTTGACACCGCGGTCCCCGGCGACGGGAGCGGGACCTTCTCTCAAAATGGACGTCGATGGCACCATGCTTTTCATCAAACACCAGATCTTCCTGAGTCACTCATCGCTGGTCGTGAGAAGACATACTTTGGGTGGTTCTACGACAACTACGGATACCAACCAGGGGCGATATCGAAGGAAGACCAACAAGAGTACCTACGCACATACACGAAACCGGGGGCGCTGAGGTCGGGATTTGCTTACTACCGGGCGTTAGATCAAGACGTGGCGCACAACATGGAGTTAATCAAAAAAAATGGGAAATTAACCATGCCCGTTCTAGCACTAGGGGGAGGCAGTGCATTTGGCAGAGGGGGTGAAACGCTCGAGTCACTGACGCGAGTAAGTCTCAATGTCAGAGGTGGTGTCATCCACGAGTGTGGACATTGGATACAAGAGGAAAAACCGAAGGAGGTGTTATCTCACGTCCTTCCGTTTTTAGCAGAGTAACGCAGCATAAATCAGACTATTGAGCAGTCCAGCCACCGTCAACGATTAGATGAGTTCCGGTGACCATCGATGCAGCGGATGATGCGAGATAAACTGCCGCTGCCGCAACATCCTCAAGCGACGCCAAACGACCCAGTGGAATTCTCGAAGTCACGAACTCCCTTTTTTCCGGTGTATCCACAATCCGTTTCACCATGGGGGTCTCGGAAAAAGTGGGGCCAATGCTATTCACTCGGATATTTTGCGGCGCTAACTCTACGGCCATTGCCTTAGTCATTCCCTCGACAGCATGCTTTGTCATACAGTAGACCGTTCTATTTGGTGATCCCACATGTCCCATCTGCGAAGACATGTTGATGACACTTGCCCCGATCTGTGCGAGCTCAGGCGATGACAACATTTTTTTAACAGCGGCCTGAGCAACGACAAAACATGCTCTCACATTGAGATCCAACATGTAGTTCAAATGCTCGTCAGTGACATCGGTGAAAGGCTCCGGAAAATTCGTCCCAGCGTTGTTGACCAAGATATCTAGACGTTTCAGACTGGATATTTCACGTCTGACGTGACTGTCGTCGGTGACATCGCACACCACCGTCGTGGATTTCCCTCCAGCGTTACGAATGATCTCGGCCGTCTCGTCCAAATATTTTTCCGTACGGCCCAACAATACAACTTCGGCGCCAGCTTGAGCATAAGCCTGAGCAACAGCGCTACCCAGACCCTGTCCTGCTCCAGTCACCAGCGCAACACGCCCATCGAGACGAAATGAAGACATTGAAAACATCGAGCTCTTGCGTCCTCGTTTCGTCCCGTTGGTATGACGTCGCTTAGGCGGCTTTTCCAAACATGCTATTCACGTGGTCCTCGGGTAGCGGTTTTGTCATCACACTGACCACGACCATCACGATTGCAGCTGCGATGATGCAGAGCCCCGCTAAGGTGAATGGATTGGTGTAAGGCGTTTCCATGATAAGTCGGCAATAGATCGTACTTGAACCATACCCAATGACGCCAACACAGAAGGAGGCGATCGCACCAGCCTTCGTCGCCCTTTTCCATAGTGAACCAATCACCAGTGGGCCGGTTGCCCCAGCAAGAATTCCACCGATACCGATCCACAACAGAACAGCAAGGAACTTAGGTGGATTCCAAGCGAGGTAACACGCAACAACCCCGACGAGAACAATCGATACCCTTGAGATATTGAGTGCAATACGCTCGATCTGCTCCTTAGATTTGTTTTTATGAACGATCGGCGCAAAAGTCTTCTTGTAAAGATCGTTACTAAAGATCACTGCGATCGAAATAAACAAGCCATCAGAGGTCGACATGATCGCTGACAGCACACCAACACCGAGCATCCCTGCAATGAATGGCGGGAACAACTGAGTAAAGAGCACCGGTATTGCAGCATCAGGCCTGATCTCAGCGCCAAACAAAGCTCGGGCGTGCAATCCGCCCAAAACCGTGAACCCGAGTATTGATCCGACCGGAATCGCGATCAATAGGAAAGTACGGATTTGCTTTGGCTCCTTGAGTGCAAAGGCTAATTTCCCGATGTGGGGATTCATCGCAAAAGGAATATGCGCGATAAAGATGAGAAGGACGAGCCAGAAACTACCGAATAAAAGGTCTCCCTCCCTGAAATAATTATCCCACCCTAAACTTGGATCTTGTACGACTAGGGCTTCATTGATCACCGCAGGCCCAACGCCCTCAAAACCGACAGCCAAAATAAACATGGCGGCGATTAACAGCGCGATGAATACCATCATCGCTCCTTGAATACCATCAGTGATGATATCCGCATGGGAACCACCCATGGTGATGTACAGGGCAATCACACCGACACTAAATAAGATGCCTGTTTGATACTTAAGCCCCAAAAGCACTTCGAAAATGGTCGCAGCAGCAACAATCTGTGCCGCGATGTAATAAACAAGCAGCAGCGAGACCAAGGCAAACGCAATTCGTAGAAAATTACTTTGATACCGTTGCCCCATAAATTCTGGTAGCGAATTAGAGCGGAACCGATCACCGGCTCTTTTGATCAATTTGATCGCCAAAATCATCCCGATATAAATCGCGATGGGATAGGTCGCTGGGTACCAGGTCGCTGCGAAACCTTTAGAGAAGGCCATACCCGGCAGACTCATGAAAGTCGCTCCACTCGCAATCGTTGCCGCAAACGCAAACGCCAACGTGACGGGACCGTACGCGCCACGCGCAACCGCGAAATCCTCATCGCTTTTGGTCTTTTTCATCCCGTACACACCGATACCAACGAATAGCGTAAGGAAAACCGCTATCCAGCCCCATCCCCACATTCCAATATTTGTGTCCATAACTCGCCTACTTTATTTTTTTATAAACAGTTAACTTACTAAAAGGATTACTTAGGATTTAATCCCAGTCATGGATCTTCGAAATAATCGTCATACCGATGATCCAATAGCAGGCAATGATGATTGCCATGAGTGTCAGCACATTCATTGTTGGTCTCCTCCCTATACGAACTTTAGAGTTCTGTTATTAGCCCCACAATCGTAACACTAAAGAATAAAAAAAAGTACACTTTGCTTGGTTCTTGACCTTGAACCTAAGGATCTAGACAAAGTCCAAATCGCCTGAGGAAACGGCGTAATACAAATCTAATCAAAGATCATGCGAGCGAATAGACTCCTTTATAAATCGTTACTTCACGCATTGTTACTCGGTGTATGTGTGGTGGCAGGTTCCGTGTACGGACAAAACGTGATGGTTTCGGGGCAGTCGCTCCGTGACGTCGCCGTGTACCCAACGCGAGAAGCTCACGCGTCTGCAGAATCATTAAATAACAGTACGCTTAGTGCCGAAATTTCCGGAAAGATTGTTCTAATCAACGCAGAAGTTGGGCAACCGGTATCGAGAGGAGATGCTCTGGTTCAATTAGATTCCACTGATCACCGACTTGCGCTGTTACAAGCCAAAGCAAATTTAGATGCAGCCGAATCGAAATTAAAACTCAGCACAAAGCAGCTCAATCGAAGTCGGCAGCTTGTCGAAAAAGGTTTCATCTCGCCTGAAGCGCTGAATATTCGTGAGGCCGAACAGGCGAGTGCAGAGGCGGCCCTGCGTCTATACGCTGCACAATACGATGCCGCAAAACGGGCCGTTGAAAAATGCACCATCACGTCTCCTTTTGACGGCATCGTGTCAGCTCGTCTTGGACATTTAGGAGAAATCGCACAGCCAGGAAGTCCGCTGGTGCAAATCCACGATATTGAGTCCATTGAACTAGCAGCCAAAATTCAACCGTCTGACGTGGCGTCGTTAAAAAATAGTCGATCAGTTCAATTTGTATCGAATGGGATTGAGTACGGTGCTCGCATCAAACGCATCACGTCAATCATTTCCACAGACGATCGCTACCAAGACGTCCGATTGACATTTACACAAGAAATTCCAGCCATAGGAGCTCCTGGGATCATCAAATGGTCATCTAAAAACCCACATCTGCCCGTTAACACGATCGTGAGACGCGGGAATCTGCTGGGTGTATTCCTCTTCGAGGAAGGAATAGCCCGGTTCACACCTTTAGAGACCGCAGACGAAGGGAATCCTGCTAAGACCGATCTCAGTCTCGATAGCATCATCATTACGTCAGGGCAGCATCAACTCCAGGATAACCAGCCGGTCAACCTCGCTCAATAATGTTGTTTCTCAAACGGTTTCTATCGAACCATGTTCTCGCAAACCTGACATTTGCGGTGGTACTCATCATGGGCATTGGGGGATACCTCAATATGCCGCGAGAACAGGATCCAGAGATCAACTTTAACTGGATCCAAGTCACCACAGTCTATCGCGGCGCCTCGACTGAAGATGTTGAAAAATTGGTCACGCAGCCCCTAGAGGACGCGATTAGAAAAGTCTCGGATATTCGCTACGTCTCCTCAAGGAGTCGAGAAGGCATCTCCACAATCCTCGTTCGATTCGAAGACTTATCGGACGGTGTCTTCGACAAGCGGATCAATGATCTTCGAAGAGAGATCCAAAATAAAACAAGCCAAGAGCTCCCGAGCGAAGTAGACGAACCGAGAATACTAGAGATAACGACCTCCAATGGGTTTCCCACTGCAATGGTCATGGTTCTTGGTCAAGCGAACGACGAGATCTTAAGACAAGCAGCGCGTCGAGTTCGCGATGACCTCGAGCGCATCAGTGGCGTTGATGACGTATTCGCGATTGGATTACAAGATCCCGAGCTGCTCGTGGAATTCAATCCCAGAAAACTAGCGAATTACGGTATCGCGCCAGAGAATCTTTCCAATTCCATCATGGCGTGGTTTCAAGACGTCTCTGCGGGTAATTTGAAAGTGTCCCAACAAGATTGGTTGGTTCGCCTCATTGGTAAAAGCGAAAGCCCTGAAGACTTGAATGAGCTTCCTGTGAAGTTACTCGAAGGTGCGAACTACGTGCCACTATCCTCAGTGGCACGAGTCAGTAAAGCTCGAGAAAAAGCAGTTCAGCTGGCGACGCAAAACCAGAGAGACGGTGTACTGCTCTCCATTACGAAAAAAAGTTACACCAACACGATTGACTTGGTGGATCGAATTAATCAATACCTTAAAACTCAGAATGTCGTCCTTGAACCAACAGGGATACGACTCGATTTGGTTGACGATCAGACCGTCCCCACGAAAGAAGCCATCAACATCATGCAGATTAACGCAGGACTTGGTTTGCTGCTGGTGCTTGCGACAACGTGGGCTTTTCTCGGAGGGAGAATGGCGATACTTCTGAGCTTAGGGATACCATTTTCGATCGCAGGTGCCTTTGCAATCATTTATGCGAGCGGGTGGACATTAAATGTCTCAATTCTGCTCGGAGTCGTTATTGTTCTTGGAATGCTAGTGGACGACACCGTTGTTGTCGTGGAAGCAATCTACTTTAGGATATCTCGAGGTTTAGATGCGATCACAGCCAGTATTGATGCATTACGGGAAGTCTTCACGCCTGTTCTAACTTCTGTGCTTACAACGATCGCGGCATTTTTGCCGTTGATGCTACTACCCGGCATCGTTGGGAAGTTTATGTTGGTTGTGCCTGCGGTCGTGACACTCGCGCTTGCCTTCAGCCTTTTTGAGGCCTTCTGGATGCTGCCGGCTCACATCATGGGACTCAAACTAAACTTCAAGAAAAAATCAAAAGTTCAGCGCATCAGAGAATCTAAGACACGTTCAATTAGAAGGAAGTACACCAAGCTCTTGATATTCGTCATGAGGCGCACCAAAACCTTCCTCTCAATCGCCATTCTCGCATTCGTGATTGCGTTGATGGCGGTTGGAGCTGGACTCGTCAAAATTCAGTTTTTCGCGTTTGACCCGATACGAGTGTTTTACGTCAATGTCGATTTACCTTCGGGTACTCCGCTTGAAGAGACCATGGCTCGAACCATGCTGGTCGAACAAAAAGTACGTCAGTTTGTGGCCTCGGATGAGGAACGCGCGATCACCTCAGTGGCTGGCATCAAATACACCGACACGGAGCCACTTTACGCGAGCCGATATGGTCAGATCATCGTCAGCCTAAACCCGAGAGAAGGAGACATGCGAAAGGTTGACGATGTCATCAATTCAATGCGTGGAAAGATCACGGAGAATAACGGACCAGCGAGCGTCACATTCACCCGGATATCGGGGGGCCTCCTCTGACAAAACCCATCAGTGTCAAAATTCGTGGAGATAACTTTGACGACCTCGCTAAAGTATCAAATCAACTTTCTTCATTTTTGAGCACAATCGACTCGGTGTTCGATATCAGTGATGACAACACACCAGGGAGAAATGAATTAAATCTGCGATTGAATCAAGAATCAATCAAGCAATCTGGACTCAACCCAAGCAGTGTCGCCAGGGCCATCAGACTCTTCGTTGATGGCGAGATTGTGACCTTCATCCAAGCGGGAGGGGAACAGATAGACGTTCGAGTCAAATCAGATTTAAATGAAATCAACGGTACGAATCAATTATTGTCACTGCCTATAGTGAGCCCCTCAGGGAATCAAGTGGCACTACGGCAGCTTGTTCACGCCGATAACGGAGTCTCTCGAGAAAGTATCCGGCACTACAACTTCAGAAGGACTCTGACGCTCCAAGCAGATATCGATAGAGAAAAAATCAATGAAGTCGAAGTCAACAACCTGATCAAAACCGAGTGGGAAAAAATCAGAGAGAACTACCCTGACGTCACACTGGACTTCTCAGGTGCGCTGGATGACATTCAAGAGAGTCTTGATGCGATGCTCCTACTGTTCTTGTTTGGCATCGGGCTCATCTACTTGTTGATCGGAACGCAGTTTAAGAGCTATTACCAACCACTCATGATTCTCGCTGCCGTCCCGTTGGCATTTATCGGCGTTGTCATTGGGCTTATCATCACGCAAAACCCGCTCAGCCTCTACACAATGTATGGCATTGTCGCGTTAACTGGCATCTCCGTGAATAGCGCAATCGTGTTAATCGATGCAGCAAATTCGAGGCGGATCTCCGGCATGAGTAGCCTTCATGCAATCATTTTTGCGGGGAGGCGTCGAGTGGTGCCAGTCATGATCACCTCGTTCACCACCATCGCGGGTCTACTCTCACTCGCGACAGGATTAGGCGGAAGCTCTCTACTTTGGGGCCCAGTCGCCTCATCAATTATGTGGGGGCTTGGTGTCTCGACGTTAATGACACTTTTCGTCGTTCCACTTCTCTACAAGACATTCGTCAAATGACGAGTTAGCTAGCGCACTCCCGTTGGCTTGGTTTTCGTGGGCGTATATTCTCTGAGCTTTTGAATCAAACGCTCACTGTCTGTATCTACGTATAGTTGTTCTAGAAAAACAGCATCTAGAAATCCACAACCGACCATCTGATTCAGAAAAGTCAGTAGAGCATCGTAATAACCATCAATGTTCAAAATTCCAACCGGTTTATTGTGAATTCCTAACTGACACCAAGTCCACACCTCAAAAAATTCATCCATCGTGCCAAGACCACCAGGTAGCGCAATAAACCCATCAGATAACTGAATCATCTTCGCCTTGCGAGCGTGCATGTCCTCGACGGTGATCAGATCCGTTAATTCAGTATGTGCAACCTCGTTGGTAAATAAGCCGGTGGGAATCACTCCGGTGACTCGACCGCCTTGAGCGAGCACGGCATTCGCAAGTACCCCCATCAAACCAACCCGACCACCCCCGTAAACAACTTCGATATTCTCTCTGGCAATGACCTCACCCAGCTTTTGAACATCGAGGGTAAATTGAGAGCGATTACCCGATTTTGAACCACAATAAATAGCAATTCTTTTCATAATCAAAACTACAGTTTAGGCAAAGGTAGCGCCGTTTTGTACTTCACTTGCTTTAGCGCAAAACTCGATTTGATGTTTCCCACGCCCGGGATTTTCGATAGAAAATTCAAAATAAAATCCTCGAGCGCTTGGATATCAGTAACCACGACTCTTAACAGATAATCTGATTCTCCCGTCATCAAATAACACTCCATGACCTCTGGACGAGCTTCTATTGATGCCTCAAACAATTCGAGCGCTTTTTCAACTTGCCTTTCAAGAGCCACATTAATGAAAACGCTGACTTTTAAACCAACTTTCAGCGAATCAAGGAGTGACACATATCGATTAATGTAACCAGCCTTTTCCAGCGCACGAACTCTGGCTAAACAAGGAGAAGGAGACAAACCGATCGCTCTCGATAACTCAAGATTCGTGATTCGCGCATCCTCTTGAAGCAAGCTTAAAATTTTCCAGTCTGTTGCATCAATCATACTTTTTGATATTTTATATTTTAATTTTCTTATAAAACAAAATTATATGCTTATTTTATGCCTATTTTATAGAACAAACAAAATCACATGCTCAATGATTTTAGATATGATTCGAAATCTAAGGATTAAATAGAAAAGATAGAGGATGCAGCACCATGACCGACCTGTCTGAGCAAAAACAAATGAATGTCTCCGCGTTTTGGCGCGTCTTGCCCCAAGATATGGACGCGACCGAAACCAAAGAGTGGCAAGAAGCCTTTGATCAGCTCGTTGCGATTGAAGGTCAGGAGCGCGGGACGTTCATACTGATGAAATTACTCGAACAGGCAAGACGGTTGCGCGTTCCAATGCCGCCAGTACTTAACACCCCCTATTCGAACACGATCGCTCTAGCTGACCAACCTCCTTTCCCAGGTAACTCAGAAATAGAAGCGCGTTTATCGGCGATCATCCGATGGAACGCGCTTGCGATGGTGGTTCGCGCCAATCGAGTCAACTCAGACCTAGGTGGCCACATCGCAACGTATACCTCCTCTGCTGACCTATTTGAGGTTGGGTTCAATCATTTTTTTAAAGCGGGACAAGATGGAGACTGTGTTTACTTTCAACCGCACTCAGCGCCTGGCGTTTATGCGAGGGCGTACCTCGAGGGCCGTTTGACCGAAGAAAATATCGCAAATTATCGACAAGAAACCAGTGGCGTCGGTCTGTCCTCGTATTGCCATCCTTGGTTAATGCCCGATTTTTGGCAATTTCCAACTGGATCAATGGGGCTTGGTGCGATCACGTCGATTTACCAAGCAAGATTTATTCGTTACCTCGAAGACCGCGGAATACGCTCCGGGAAGGACAGAAAAGTATGGTGCTTTGTCGGCGATGGAGAAATGGATGAACCCGAATCCATTGCAGGACTCTCTATGGCCTCAAGAGAGGGGCTCGACAACCTCATCTTCGTCGTGAACTGCAACCTCCAACGATTAGACGGGCCAGTAAGGGGAAACAGTTCAATCGTTCAAGAACTCGAGGGACTCTTCGCAGGGGCAGGCTGGAATGTCATCAAAGTTATGTGGGGTTCAGATTGGGACCCCTTGTTCGCGAAGGACAAAGAGAACGTAATCATCAAACGACTGCATGAAACTGTTGACGGCGAATTTCAAAAATACGCCGCAACAGATGGTCAGTTCAACCGGGAAGCGTTTTTCAACAAGTATCCGGAATTACAACAATTGGTATCTCATCTAACAGATAAGGATATTGACCGACTGAAACGAGGTGGTCACGATCCAATCAAGATATTTGCGGCATACCACGCAGCGCTGAATCATAAAGGAAGGCCCACGGTCATCCTGGCACAAACGAAAAAAGGATATGGCATGGGCCACTGGGGTGAAGGGAAGATGACTTCACATCAGCAAAAAAAACTTGAGACAGATGCATTACTCGCTTTCAGAGACCGATTCTCGATCCCGTTATCTGATGAAGACGTAGAAAACGTTCGCTTTTACAAACCAAGTGACGACAGTCCAGAGATGAAGTATCTGCACGCACAAAGACAACAGCTCGGTGGGTACCTGCCTGCTCGGGTACCGAAGTCTAAGTCCATTGAACCACCTGCGCTCGATAGCTTTGAACGGCTCACCAAAGGCACTGGTGAGCGCGAGCAATCCAGCACCATGATTTTCGTTCAGATGCTCGCACAACTGCTGAAAGATAAAGAACTTGGAAAACGGATTGTTCCTATCGTAGCTGACGAAGCCAGAACTTTCGGTATGCAATCCCTATTTAGACAAGTCGCAATTTACTCTCCTCTCGGACAGTTATATGACCCAGAGGATAAAGACGAGCTGCTCTACTACAAAGAGGCTAAGAATGGTCAGATCCTGGAGGAAGGCATCACGGAAGCAGGCGCCATCTCATCTTGGATCGCGGCAGCCACGTCCTATTCGACACACGATACCCCGATGTTGCCCTTCTATATTTTCTACTCCTGCTTCGGATTCCAGCGAATCGGAGATCTCGTTTGGGCTGCTGGGGACTCACGGGCTAGAGGATTTCTTCTAGGCGCCACAGCAGGCAGGACAACGCTTTCTGGCGAGGGGTTACAACATGAAGACGGCTCCAGCCATCTTCTCTTTTCGACAGTTCCGAACTGCGTCGCTTACGATCCGACTTTCGGTTATGAGGTCGTGACGATCATCCAGGATGGAATGAAAAGAATGCTGCAGGATCAAGAGGACATCTTTTATTACGTCACTGTCATGAACGAGAATTATCCTCACCCCGCCATGCCAGAGAACGCGAGCGAGGGAATCTTGAGAGGCATGTATTTACTCAAAGACGGAGGAAAATCCAAGAAACTCAAAGCTCAACTGCTTGGCTCTGGGACCATACTCAGAGAGGTCTTAGCTGCGGCTGAACTACTTGAAAACGATTGGGATGTCAGCTCGGACGTTTGGAGTGTGACAAGTTTTACCGAGCTACGTAGAGACGGTTTAGGAACGGACCGTGAGAACATGTACAGCGGCTCAGTGAAAGAAAAAGAGTCTTGGGTAGGAAAATGTCTGAACAAAACGAAAGGACCAATCATCGCCTCGACGGACTATATGCGCTCTGTGCCAGATCTGATACGAACTTGGGTTCCTCGTAGATATGTCACCCTCGGCACTGACGGATTTGGTCGTAGCGACACGAGAAATTCTCTTCGAGATTTTTATGAAGTCGACCGCCACCATATAGCGCTCGCAACCTTGAGAGCGCTTGTTAATGATGGTGATTTAGATGCCGAAATTCTCGGTAAAGCAATCAAAAAATATGGTCTAAAATCAAACCGCCCAAACCCTTGGGATGTTTAGTGCGGTACTAAAAACTTTCATCATCGTGTTCGGTCGAACTGGCTCATCAATACATCGATAACACAGCTCGTTATGTCCAAATTATTTTTGGCGTCAGTTCTCTTTCTCTTTTCAACGCTGACCATGGCTAATCCAGTCGATCGATTCGGGAAACTGGACCCTGAATACCAACTTCCAAAATTAGAAGGTGAATATCTTTCTGGGGAGCCATTTTCCCTTGAAAAATACTCTGGCAAAAAATTGATTATTAACTTTTGGGCGACTTGGTGTGGCCCATGCGTGAAAGAGATGCCAGCGCTGATTCGGCTCAGCAAGAACCTCAGTTCATCAGATTTTGAGCTCATTTTTGTCAATTATGGTGAGACACAGAAACGTGTCAGCGACTTTTGGGAAAAAAATTATCCTGATTCCACGACACTGATCGATCCAGGTGCCAAGAAAGTGAAATCTTGGATCGATAAAGGCCTACCAACCACCTATATTCTCAATAGCGATCACGAGCCTGAATTCAAAATACTCGGTGACCTAGAGTGGGAACACCCCAGCATCACTGAGAAACTGAGAACAATCAACTAAACTGAGTTCCAGTGATACGACCTCGTTGTAGGTAGTATGATTGCGGAGAACAATTAAACGACAGGCTAGGACTGAAGTTAACCCGTCCTGCATAGCCTTGGTCGTCAATCACCACTAAGGATGAGTACATTAAAAGGAGAGGTCATGCTTCCGCCACGGATCGATAAAGACATTGTTGCGAAACGTATTGGTGAATACAAAGATACGACAGAGAGTTTAGAGGCTCGAAGCGAAATATATAAAGAGCTTCTCGGGTTTCTACCCCCCAGGATTGAGGCGAGACTATCTGTCACGGGCGCGCTTGATCCGAAGATGATTGAGCTTCAGGAAAAAATACGGGAGCACGGAATGTATCCGAGTTGTTTTGATGTTAAAACATCTCAGCTCATGCTCTTCGGGATGTTGCTAATGGATCTCAACGACGCAGCTGCGCTGCACGGAATCGCCGCGAGAAAGGCGGGGGCATCTTGGGAAGAGATGCAAGGAGTCATTAACTTGTGCTTCCTATTTCGCGGATTATCAGCGGCCAATCGCGGAGCAGAAATACTGGCGAATATTGCTAAACGAGAAGAAGAATCAGAGTCTTAGAGAATATTAACAATATGGATACCGTACGTAACTTTATCAACGGGGAGTTTGTTCTTGGACAGGACACAAAACTATTCCCCAATATCAACCCGATAAACGGCAACCTCATCAGCGAAGTCTCTGAAGCAGGCGAGCGAGAAATCAACTTGGCCGTTCAAGCGGCAAAAGACGCGCTTGAAGGCCCGTGGGGTAAGATGAGCCTCGCTGATCGAACTCACCTTTTGTATGCCATAGCAGCGGAAATAAAAAATCGGTTTCAAGAGTTTTTAGAGGCAGAAGTTGCCGACACTGGAAAACCAGCGAGTTTAGCTTCTCACATTGACATTCCGAGAGGCGCCGCAAACTTTGAAGTATTCGCTGACGTAGTCAAAAACGTACCTGGTGAATATTTTGAGATGCAAACACCCGACGGGACTGGGGCGATCAATTACTCAATCCGACGACCCAAGGGCGTTATCGGCGTCATATGTCCGTGGAACCTACCGTTATTACTAATGACATGGAAAGTTGGCCCCGCCCTTGCGTGTGGCAACACTGTTATTGTCAAGCCCTCTGAAGAGACGCCATCAACAGCAACTCTGCTAGGAGAGGTGATGAACAAGGTAGGCGTGCCAAGCGGGGTATATAACGTCGTTCATGGCTTTGGTCCCGAATCGGCAGGAGAGTTTTTAACGAAACACCCTGATGTTGATGCGATCACATTCACGGGTGAAACAAAGACCGGTGAAGCAATAATGTCGGCAGCGTCACAGGGAGTCAGGTCCGTCTCATTTGAGTTAGGAGGAAAAAACGCAGGCATCGTATTTGCAGACAGTGATATCGACGCTGCGATCGATGGTATTGGACGTGCCGCTTTCGCGAATTGTGGCCAGGTGTGTTTAGGCACCGAGCGTGTTTACATCGAACGTAAAATTTTCGACGACTTTTGTGAACGACTGAAAAATTATGCTCAAAATCTCAAGGTTGGAGATCCTTATGATAAGAGCACAAATCTTGGACCACTAATTAGCAAAGAGCACCAAGCAAAAGTACTTAGCTATTACGATCAAGCGAAAAACGATGGCGCTCAGATTTTGATAGGTGGCGGCACTCCCAACATGCCCTCTCCCTTCACAAATGGCTCTTGGATTGAACCCACGATTTGGACAGGATTATCCGAGGACTCACGGGTTGTCCGCGAGGAAATATTTGGTCCGTGCACACATCTTGTTCCATTCGACGATGAGGATGAAGCGGTCACGCTCGCAAACGATACGCCCTACGGTCTAGCGACAACACTATGGACGACTAATCTTGCGCGTGCGCATCGAGTATCCGCCCGAATTGAGGCTGGCATCTGCTGGGTCAATTCCTGGTTCCTTCGTGATCTAAGAACCCCCTTCGGAGGAATGAAGGCCTCAGGAATTGGACGCGAAGGTGGAGTGCACTCGCTAGAGTTTTATTCAGAATTAACAAATGTTTGCGTCAAGTTGTGAGTTATTTATGTCCCTAACAAAAGAAAAAATTGAAACACTCGGAAACGAACTTTATGACGCTTGGAAAGACGCGAGACAAATATCTGCATTGACTGACCAAGTGCCTGACTTATCGATTGAAGATGCGTATCAAGTTCAACTGCAGACGGTCAACAGGCGTGTCGCAGACGGGGAAATGATAACGGGTAAAAAAATTGGCATCACTGCGAAAGCAGTCATGAATTTATTGGGGGTCAACCAGCCTGACTTCGGACACCTCATGTCTGGTATGCAATATAACCAGTCTGACCCAATTCCACATCGCTCATTTTGCCAGCCGAAGGGAGAAGGTGAAATTGCATTTCTATTGAAAAGGGACCTAGCCGGTCCCGGCATTACGGGAGCGGACGTCCTGGCTGCTACTGAGTGCATCATTCCTTCTTTCGAAATCGTCGACTCCAGAATCACGGACTGGAAAATAAAAATCCAAGATACGGTAGCCGATAATGCCTCCGCCGCTGCATACGTACTTGGCTCGCCTCAAAAAACGCTCAAAGGGTTCGACCTTGCTACGTGTGGCATGGTATTGAAAAAAAATGGCGAAATAATTGGCACGGGAGCGGGAGCAGCTACGCTGAGCCATCCGCTCAACGCGGTCTCTTGGTTGGCAAATAAATTAGGTTCGCTGGGCATCACGCTGAAAGCTGGCGAAGTGATTCTGTCTGGCTCTCTCTCGATCATGTTCCCTATCGACGCGGGCGATCATCTAGAGATGGAAGTTGGCGGTCTTGGCCGAACTGAATGTCGATTCGAATAAAGTGGATCAAAAATAAATCTAATTTTAGGACACGGGGTAATACATGACGCTAACCGATGAACAAATAGGGAACCTCGCGAAACATCTAGAGAACGCCGAATTGAACGCACAAGATGTTTTGAAAATAACCGATGATTTTCCAGACATGGACTACGATGATTCGTACGCCATCCAATACGCCATCAGAAATAATAAACTCGGGCGAGGAAATAAATTTGCGGGCTTAAAAATGGGGTTGACCTCTCAGGCCAAAATGAAGCAAATGGGAGTTGATACACCGATCTTTGGATTCCTGATGGACTACATGGCGAGAAATGATGGTCAAGAAATCATTGTGTCAGAGTTAATCCATCCAAAAATTGAGCCAGAAATTGCGCTCGTAACAAAATCAGAGCTCACCGGACCCAACTGCAGTACAGAGAAAGTCCTCGAAGCCATCGATTTTTTAATTCCATCCATGGAAATTATCGATTCACGATACAGAGACTTTAAGTTCGACTTGAAAAGCGTCATTGCAGACAACACCTCCTCGTCTCGATATGTCACAGGTGGCAAAATGACCGACCATGCCAATATTGACCTAGCAACTACGGGAGTGGTGTTGAAAAAAAATGGGGAGGTCGTGGCAACAGGAGCAGGAGCAGCCGTCTTAGGGAATCCTGCTCAGAGTGTCGCCATGCTGGCGAACATGTTAGCGGAACGCGGAGAAAGCATCCCCGCTGGAACATTCGTCATGACTGGAGCAATCACAGAAGCTATCGCGGTGGATGCTGGCGACACTGTTACCGCTGAATTCCAACATCTTGGAAGTGTGACTGTCAGGTTCAAATAATCGCCAACCCACTAGACACCAAAAACAAAAAAACTTAGGGGATTAAAGTGAAAAAAATATTATTTATCTTCATATGTTTGTATGCAATCTTGCTCCAAGGCTGCTCCGAAGAGAATCAAAATACGGTTTTGAAAGTTCATCACTTTCTTCCTCCTAAATCAAACGCCCATGCCAAGTTTATTGTTCCATGGTGTCAAAAGATTGAAGAAACATCAGCTGGTGAAATCACTTGTGAAATCTATCCTGCAATGCAGCTTGGAGGCACACCACCGCAACTATTTGATCAAGCACGCGATGGTGTAGTTGATATCGTATGGACAATTCCTGGATACTCAGCCGGTCGCTTCCCTGGAATCGAGGTTTTTGAGTTGCCATTCATGATGAAAACTGCGGAAGCGACTAGCCAAGCCATGTGGGATTATGTGGCTGAAAATGGCCAAGACGAGTTCGCTGATATTCACTTGTTAGCAACTCATGTCCACGGTCCTGGCGTATTTCATATGACCGAAAAACCAATCAAAACACTATCGGATCTCAAAGGACTAAAAATTCGAGCACCAACGCGTTTAACGAATAAGTTGATATCTGCACTGGGTGCAATACCAGTAGGCATGCCAATACCCTCTGTCCCAGAGGCTTTGGCCAAAGGCGTGATTGATGGGACTATCGTTCCTTACGAAGTGGTTCCAGCGATCAAAGCGAATGAACTCACGAAATTTCACAGTGATAGCGATCCTGACGAGCGAGCGATTTACACAACCGCGTTTATTTACGCAATGAATAAGGCAGCATATGAAAACCTACCCCAGAAACATCGAAAGATCATCGATGACAACTCTGGGCGAGAGCTATCTCGTTGGATTGGTCATGTATTTTCTGAAGGTGACAAAACGGGTAAATCTACTGTATCCCCGGAGTCCATCAATACGATCTCGAAAACTGAACTTCAACATTGGAAGACTGCAGCCGATTCGGTAAGAGACGAGTGGATTGAAGAAATGAATCAGTTGGGGAAAAATGGCGCACTATTATTCGAACGCGCGACAGAACTGACTGAGAAATATGACAATGAATGATGGCGTATTGGCATGCGGCGTAGTCGCGCATGTGCCGACTCTGTCACGGGCTGAAATCACGCCGGAGTATCAGAATACTCTGGTCGAGGGAGAGCGACGACTTGGGAAGCAGCTCAGAGCGTTAAAACCCGATTTGTGGGTCGTTATATCAACCCACTGGGTTTCAACCTTTAATTGGTTTACGACGTTACACGAGTCCCACCGAGGAATTTGTGTCGCGGAAGAAGCACCCGATCTAATACCCGGAATCCCATACGAATACAAAGGGGACCCTGAATTTGCCGCAGCGCTGCTGAAAGAATGGACGGGCCGTGGAATTCCGTGCCAAGAGAATAAAACTGCCCATTACTCATGGGATTATGGAACTTACATCCCTCTCTCACATTTAGATCCAGAATCGGAAATTCCTGTTGTGAGCATCCCCGTTGTTCTGATGGCGAACTTAGAGGAGTGTCTTGATGCAGGATCTGCAATCGTAAAAATCGCGCAGCACCAAAACAAGCGCGTTGTTGTGCTTGCCAGCAGCGCTTTTAGCCACGCCCTAGTTCGCGGGAGAGAACATTGGCCAAGGGATGACAGATTGAAATTAGACCAATCCGTCATCGAGCAATTGAAACGAGGGGATATTGATCAAGTGATCGATGGGTTTGAAGATTACTCGAAGCGAAGTGTTGTCGAAATGGGAGGACGAGCTATTGCGACCATGCTCGGGGCTGCGTCTTCGATGAAACAACAACTCCCTGATTGCAGGGGTATCACATTTGGCGACTATGCTCAATCATCTGGCAGCGGTAACGTCAACATCTTACTCGCAAGCTCCCAAGTACTAGATCAACTGTAATAGCGCGACTTTGTCATGCAAAATGCTAACGGGTTAACCAGTAAAACCATATTCTCTGATGCGATTGATATTGCGGCCAGTTGGCTTGCCATGTTTGGAGGGATTGTTTTACTCGGTATTCTCGTCATGGTCAGTGTCAGCATATCCCTTAGAGCACTCGGCATGATGCCAATACAGGGGGACTTTGAACTGCTACAAGTTGGGCTAGCGATCGTTGTCGGATCTTTCTTACCTTGGTGTCACGCACACGGAGGCAACATGTTCGTCGACTTTGTCACAAAAACGCTTCCAACAAGACGCCAATGTCAGCTCGATGCTATCGCCGGCCTTCTCGTATTTATCATGTTAAGTATCATTGCATGGCGGTCAGGAGCAGGAGCGATCGCGAGCAAAGCATCTGGGGAAATCACAATGATTCGAGGGTTTCCCATTTGGATCAGTTACGCACTGATGGTCCCTGGGTTAGCACTCACAGCCATAGTCGCTCTAGACATTGGAGTGAGAAAATGGATGGACAGTAAAAGTGTCTAACCTGCAAATAGGAGCATCCCTATTTCTCATGATGCTCGCACTCATGTGTTTGAGAGTGCCCATCTCTGCATCCATGTTCATACCAGGCGCCATTGGATACTGGCTCATTGCTGGACACTTATCTCTTCTTAACTATCTCAAGGGTTTGGCGTTTGCAAGATTTTCGGTCTACGATCTATCTGTGATCCCGCTTTTTATATTGATGGGACAGTTTGCGACCCAAGGCGGCCTATCGAAAGCCCTATTCAAGTTTGCTAATGCGTTAGTCGGACACTTTAGGGGCGGTATGGCAATGGCATCGATCTACGCATGTGCTGCTTTTGGATCGGTTTGCGGATCCTCTGTCGCAACAGCGGCCACATTATCCAATGTCGCGCTGCCAGAGATGCGTCGTCACAATTACTCGGGTCGATTAGCAACTGCCTCGCTTGCCGTGGGAGGAACGCTTGGCATACTGATACCACCATCTGTTCCTCTTGTCGTCTATGCAATTCTGACAGAGCAAAATATCGCAAAATTATTTTTAGCCGCGATTATTCCAGGCATATTAGCAACGATCGGTTACTGTGCTGTTATCTGGCTCACCGTAAAACTCAGACCGGACTTAGCTCCCGCTCAGATCCGACAAAGCCAACGCGAGCAGCTCAATGCGGTCAAAGAAATATGGCCGATAGCGCTCATATTCATTGCCGTTTTTGGCGGGATCTACTCGGGAATTTTCACACCAACAGAAGGCGCTTCAGTTGGCGCTCTGGGCACCTTTCTCGCAGCTATCTACAGAAGAGAGCTCGACATCCAGTCCTTCAAATTGAGTATTTTGGGGACGGCACAAACTTCAGGAATGATCTTCTTGATTTTTATCGGTGCTGATATGCTTAATGCAGCTCTAGCACTTTCTCAAATGCCAACCCATCTATCAGAGTGGGTCACCAGCCTTGAATGGTCACCCTTGCTCATCGTCGGCTGTATTATCGCTCTTTATATTGTATTGGGGTTTTTCATGGATGAGCTATCGGCTGTCATCCTGACCATCCCTGTCATTTTCCCGGCTGTGATGTCTCTGGACTTGTGGGGGCTCGATTATAGCGACAAGGCCATTTGGTTCGGCATTCTGGTATTGATTGTCATGCAAATGGGACTGGTCACACCGCCGGTGGGGCTGAATATGTACATCATCAACAACCTAGCCAAAGACGTTCCAATATTGGAAACATTCAAAGGCGTTATCCCATTCTTAGTATCAGACTTGATGCGTATCGTCTTGTTATTTATTTTTCCGTCGATAACGCTTTGGCTTGTTCACGCCGTGGGAACGTGAAGTTAATTCGCTAGCGACTCCAGACGCTGGGATGACACCTCTGGTAATTTGGTGAGTACGTCATCTCGTGTCCCAGTGCTTGAGCTGCATGCCATGCCCACCTTGGATCATCCATGACTCCTCTAGCCAACGCAATTAAATCTGCATCTCCAGATCGAATCGCTTCTTCTGCTTGAGATGCATTCGTTATCATCCCCACACCCATCGTTGCCATCGAGGTGTCTTTCTTAACCCGATTAGAAAATGGCAGATTGAAACCTGGAGCAAAACCTATTTTTTGTCGTGCATCCAATTGTCCTGAGGTGACATCTACAAAATGACATCCAGAAGCCTCAAGCTCACGTGCAAATACGCTCATCTCGTCAGGGTTTAATCCCCCATCTACCCAATCCGAACCAGAAATTCGAGCTCCAACAGCGACGGTGGTTGGCACTGCTTCCCGCACTGCTCGAAAAACTTCAAGAGGATATTTAAGTCTTCGATCTAGCTCGGGGCCACCATATTCATCGGTCCTTTGGTTGGATAATGGAGATGTGAATTGATTGAGTAAATATCCGTGTGCCGCATGAAGTTCGATGACATCGAAACCAATGCGAGCGGCTCTCTTGGCTGCCGCAACAAATTCACTCTTGACTCGATCAAGGTCACTCACATTCATCATCTTGGGCGTATGCCATCCATCCGTAAATGCAATTGCTGAAGGCGCTACAGTCTCCCACGGGTTTTCATTCTCTTGAAGCGCAGACATGCCCTCCATAGGGGTTCTGGCGGAACCTTTACGTCCCGCATGCGCGAGCTGAATACCCAGTTTCGCCTCTCCATACTCGCGACAAAAATCAACAACCCGCTGAAGCGACGATTCCGTCTCATCGTCGTACAAACCAAGGCAACGATGCGTGATTCTTCCCTGAGCGGAAACATGCGTCGCCTCGAACATTAATAACGCTCCTGCACCAATCGACAAATTTCCGTAATGCATTAAATGCCAATCGGACGCCCTGCCATCGGTCGCCATGTACTGACACATTGGAGATACGACAATTCGGTTCGCGAGTTCTATCGGACCCAATTGGTAAGATGAAAAAAGATGCGATGACATAATTTAGTTTCCCGAATTTAATATTCAGCTACTCGGAGTCCTCAAGCGCTGACATAGCTTGTTTTCACCGTCGTAAAGAACTCCTCAGCGTATCGCCCTTGCTCTCTGGCGCCGTAGCTCGATCCCTTACGACCGCCAAATGGAACATGGTAGTCCACACCAGCGGTAGGCAAATTAACCATCACCATTCCTGCCTGCGCATTTTTTCGATAATGACTGGCATGCTTCAGTGATGAAG
Organism: Candidatus Eutrophovita brisbanensis; assembly: GCA_038147395.1. Taxonomy (GTDB): domain Bacteria; phylum Pseudomonadota; class Gammaproteobacteria; order Burkholderiales; family Eutrophovitaceae; genus Eutrophovita; species Eutrophovita brisbanensis. The sequence goes on from JAYQTM010000001.1 coordinate 1,771,527, forward strand.
TACAGATGCCGGAAGACAGTCCAAAAGGCGTGTCATTTGCAATTGACAAAGCCTCATCATAATTCTTAACTTGAATGACAGAAGCAACAGGACCAAACACTTCCTCTCGATTAATCCTCATATCATTGTTCGTATCAGTGAATAATGCAGGACTGAGGAAAAATCCCTCTGTCTCGCGCTTGAGAAGATCACCTCCAAACGCGAGAGTAGCTCCCTCTTTTTTCGCCTCCTCAATGTAGTACATATCCTGATTAAGTTGATTCTTATCAACAACAGGACCGATATGAGTATCTGCGTTGAGCGCGTTGCCGATTGTTAGGCCCCTTAACCGTTTAACAACTGCGTCAATAAAATCATCGTAAATACCCTCAGTAACGATCAACCGCGAAGACGCCGTGCACCGTTGTCCAGTCGAGAAAAATGCTCCGTTAACCGCACATTCAACCGCATTATTAATATCTGCGTCATCCAAAACGACGAGTGGATTCTTACCACCCATCTCTAATTGAAATTTAGCCATCCTCGATACTGCCGCTTGCGCAATCTTCCCACCTGTTTCTACTGATCCAGTAAACGAGACTGCATTTACCTTGCCATTATTCACAATCTCATCGCCAACAACGCTGCCTCGACCCATGACAAAATTGAAAACTCCACTTGGAACTCCAGAATCAACGATGATTTTAGCGATCGCATGCGCCGTCCCGGGAACAAGATCTGCGGGTTTGAATACAACCGTGTTGCCATAGGCTAGTGCTGGCGCAATCTTCCAGGCTGGGATTGCCGCTGGAAAATTCCAAGGTGCCACAATACCCACCACTCCCATGGGTTCTCTGGTAAGTTCGACGTCAATTGCAGGACGCACCGACGGGATTAACTCTCCATTGCGGCGTAAAACTTCCCCTGAAAAAAACTTAAAAACGTACGCGGCTCTGGCCACTTCTCCAATTCCTTCAGGCAACGTTTTGCCTTCTTCCCTCGATAGAAGAGTTCCGATCCGCTCTTTATCCGCTAAGAGCTCGTTACCAATCTTATCCAACAAATCTGATCTAGCTTGAACACCAAATTGAGACCAAGAGTACGACGCGTCAGAGGCTGCATCAATTGCTGTTTGAGTTTGCTCCCTTGTCGCTCGAGCATACGTCGCGATCACATCAGACGTATCAGAAGGATTAATATTTTCTCCGTGTTCAGCCGAGTCTTTCCATTCGCCAGCGATATAGTTTAAGTAATGTTCTTTTGACATTAATCCCCCCCAAAGTAATAAGTAATCGAGCTCCCACTCGAGCTCTTTATTAACCGACTATTCTAGTTTGGTCTCAAAACCTGTGCAGCGCGTCGCAATAGACATCAGGTCTCACTTGGCAGACCGACACGCTCCACAGGATGAAGTAGGCGCACATCCAACGCATGATTGCTTGGTTGGCACGTCTATGTTGTGTCTTGGCATACCACACACATCCTTTAAAAGGACAAGTGTCTTAAACGTCAATTTCGGAAACCATTTGGAAAGAAGGTAGCACCCGCTACAAATAACGATGACCAAAACAGTGCTTAACTCAAAAAATTGATACGCAGACACGTGATATTAATTAAAGAGGTTAAAAACTAGTAACGAAGCGAGATACGCGAGTCCAAAGAGATAAACCATCGCAGTTAACATCACCCCCCAAGATTGGGTCTCTTTCTTTATTACCGCGAGAGTTGCCAGGCACTGAGGGGCGAATATGTACCATGCAAGCAGAGCAAGGCCGGTTGCTAAACTCCATTCACTCGAAACAATTGGGAGCAATTGAGCCGACGGATCCTCAACCGACGCGGAAATCGCGTACACAGTTCCTAGAGCACTGACCGCAACCTCCCTCGCTGCCAAACCTGGAATCAAGGCAACACAAATCTGCCAATTGAATCCGAGCGGCGCGAAAATCCACTCCACAGAGTGTCCTATTCGACCAGCAATACTGTAGTCAATCGCTGTGCCTTGCCAACCTTCTGGCGGACTCGGATAGGTAGATAGCACCCAAAGAATGACGGTTATCGCGAGAATGACTTTACCAATACGCGCGAGAAAAATCTTGGCTCGCTCAATCAAACCAATCACGATATCTCTTGGGTTAGGCATTCGATACGCTGGCAACTCAAGCATCAATGTTTGAACCTCATTAGAGCGTCTCATTTTTTTCATCACTGATGCAACAAGTAGCGCACTGACAATGCCCGCGCTATAAAGACCGAAAAGGGTGAGCCCCTGCAGGTTAAACATCCCAAGTACCGCCCGATCTGGGATAAAGGCTGCAATAAGAAGCGCGTACACGGGCAGTCGCGCAGAGCACGTCATTAATGGAGCAACAAGAATCGTTGTGATTCGATCGCGTCTATCCTGAATTGTTCGAGTCGCCATGATTCCAGGTATTGCGCACGCAAAGCTAGATAACAGCGGAATAAACGAGCGTCCCGAGAGTCCAGCACCGACCATAAAGCGATCAAGTAGAAACGCTGCTCGAGGCAAGTAACCTGACTCCTCAAGGATCAAGATAAACAAGAATAGAAACAGTATCTGTGGAAGAAAAATAATGACGCTCCCAACGCCACCAATCAACCCCTCAACAAGCAAATCCCTGAGTGGCCCAGACGGTAACATCACCTCAACAAACTGCCCCAATTGTCCAACGCCCGAATCCACCAAATCCATGAACGGGGCGGCCCAAGAAAAAACTGCCTGAAACATGAAGAACATGGTGAGCGTCAAAATCCCAAGACCAGCTACGGGGTGTAAAAAGACCCTATCCAACGTGTCGTCAAGCGTTGCGGTTTTTGAAGGAACGTACACAGCTTCAGATATCAGTCGTTTCGCCTCCGCATGGAAGTCAATATCCTCCGCCTTGCGAGGCTCCTGAAACATCCCACTTTGGATGAAGTCTGTAAGCGAGCGGGCGCCCTCTCGTCTCACTGCGACTGTCTCAACAATGGGAACCCCCAATCCTTCAGATAAGGCCTCTGAGTTAATTGTGATACCACGCCTCTTGGCGGAGTCAGCCATATTCAGTGCAAGAACCATTGGGATCCCAAGTGCTCGAACCTCGAGCGCAAATCTCAGGTGTAACCGTAAGTTAGTAGAGTCAACAACGCAAACAATCAGGTCGGGACGCTTTTCCCCCTCGACGAGACCCAGACACACGTCTCGGGTAACTAACTCGTCTGGACTCTGTGTATCGAAGGAGTAAGCCCCAGGAAGATCTAATATTTCATACTGGTCACCTGCCACGCGCAGGAGCCCAGATTTTTTTTCTACCGTCACACCCGGGTAGTTAGCAACTTTTTGTCTACTGCCGGTTAATTGATTGAATAGCGCGGTTTTCCCAGAATTTGGGTTACCAACTAACGCGATGCGCATCATATCGAAGACACCTCGGTGACGTGTACTCGACCTGCCTCTTCCCTTCGCAAAGCGAAACGAGTGAAACCAATTTGAATAAGTACTGGATCCATGCCTAATGGACCATGCGTAATCATGACGACCTCTTCACCTGGGACAAAACCCAAATGTCTCAGGCGGCGTGAAATCAGGTCGTTTTCATCCCGATGCTCAACACGCTCAATAGTCGCTCTGAAGCCCTTCTTGAGGCCGGCAAGGGTTACGGGTAACGTCATGGATAACTGAATCTAAATGAGAATGATTTTCATTATATCGATTATTTCAAAAAGATTACTAAAGTAATCACACCTTGACCAAGGCTACAATTCCTGTACTTGAAAATTATCGAAGATACATATCGATTATGAAAAACCAGGCAAGAGATATCGTACGAACGCTCAACCGCTCTAGCATCAGAGAGGTCGCTGACGTGGGCATGGATCAACAAGGGGTTGATGCCTTTTGGTTCGGGGAATCGGATGAAATCACCCACGAAGCCATCCGACAAGCTGCGATCAAATCGCTGCAAGCTGGGGACACGTTCTACTCACAAAACCTTGGAATCCCAGAGTTACGCGAATCAATAACAATGTACTCAACCAGTCTTCACGGATATTCACACCAGAGAAGTATCGCAGTCACAAATTCTGGAATGTCCGCACTGATGATTGCAATACAAGCCATCGTTAACCCAGGAGACGAGGTTTCAATAATCACGCCAGTTTGGCCCAACCTTGTTGAGATTCCAAAGATCATCGGCGGCTTGTCTGTTCGAGAGCCTTTGCGGTACGAAAATCAAAGATGGCAGCTCGATTTAGATCACCTGCTCTCTTCACTAACGCGCAAAACAAAAGCGATATTGATCAACTCGCCAAATAACCCAACAGGTTGGACAATCTCAACAGAGGAACAGAAGGTCATTCTTGAACACTGCAGAAAACAAGGAATTTGGATCATTGCCGATGATGCGTACGAGCGATTACATTATTCATCCGCATTAACTGCGCCCTCTTTTCTACCGCTAGTAGATGAGGAGGATCGATTCATCAGCGTGAACACATTCTCCAAAACTTGGCAAATGACAGGTTGGCGACTCGGCTGGATCAACATGCCGCAATCTCTGGAGATCGACATCGGGACGCTAATTGAGTACAACACGTCTTGTGCTCCAGTGTTCGTCCAGAGAGCAGGGGTCGCCGCCCTCTCTCTAGGGGAAGAACCAATCAGCGCAGTAAAAAATAAGCTGAGACACGCCAGAGATCATCTACTTTCTGGGCTCCGGGATATTGAGTCCTTAGAGCTCTCGAACCCTGAGGGAGCTATGTACCTATTTATAAAAGTATCGAACTTGAAGGACTCGCTATCATTTACGAAAGAGCTCGTGAGAAAACATGGATTGGGTCTCGCACCCGGCCAAGCTTTTGGCCCCGAAGGCGAGGGCTACGTGAGGTGGTGCTTCGCCACATCTACGGATCGCCTAGAATTAGGATTAGAAAAAATAAAGAGAATATTTCAAACATGAGAGTCATCATCGTTCCCGTGACGCCATTTCAACAAAATTGCTCAATACTGATTTGTGAAAAAACAAACGAGGCGGCTATCGTTGATCCAGGCGGCGATATTGATCATATCTTAGAGGCCGTCAAAAAAGAGTCAGTGACGGTGGTAAAGATACTTTTAACTCACGGTCATCTTGACCACTGTGGTGCTACTAGAGAAATCTCTAAATTACTCAAAGTTCCAGTCGAAGGCCCTCATGTAGACGATCAATTCTGGATCGACCAACTGGCAGAACAAAGCCGTCAATTTGGCTTTCCTGCCTCAGAGTCATTTACATCAGATCGATACTTGACTGACAAGGATACGATCACGTTCGGCGACATTGAGTTAGAGGTAAAACACTGTCCTGGACACACGCCAGGGCATGTCATTTTCTTCTCTGAGGTAGAAAAATTAGCAATTGTTGGGGATGTCATTTTCCAAGGGTCAATCGGTCGCACAGATTTTCCTAAGGGAGACCACCAGACATTAATCTCATCAATCGTCAACCAACTCTGGCCGCTCGGTGACGATGTTACATTTATACCTGGCCACGGACCTAACTCGACCTTTGGACAAGAGAGACTAAACAATCCGTTTGTAGCTGATTCGATACTAAATGGCTAGACGCTTTCTCAATCATTCGGAACAAGAAATGCGAGGGAATCAAAAATGAGTTTATCGATAGCACCCATAAAGGATAACTTTGCCGCCGAAGTGCAAGGTATTAGCGTGAGCAATGCCCTCTCGCGGGAGACGATAGAAACACTTCAAAATGCGATCGATCAGCATGGGGTACTCGTCTTTCGAGATCAAAATATCGACGACGAGCAACAAATTGCATTCAGTTTAAACTTTGGGGAAATTGAGCCTGCGAACAATAAAACCAATATTACAAAGCAAGAAGACAGGCGGCTTTCAAACATGTTGGCAGACATATCAAACCTAGATAAGAGCGATAATCTACACGGACAAGAGTCGAGACAGAGGGTCTTTAATCTTGGAAATCGCCTATGGCACTCCGACAGCTCTTTTAGAAAAAACCCCGCTCGGTATTCACTTTTATCAGCGAGAAGAATTCCTGTGAAGGGTGGCGACACGCAGTATGCCGACATGCATGCGCCGTATGAGAACTTAAGCCGTGAGATGAAAAACTTAATTGAAAATTTGAAGTGCGAACACTCGTTGATGCACTCAAGAGCGAGGCTCGGAATGACCGAATTCACGGACGCCGAAAGAACGGACTTTGAGCCTGTCATACAACCACTGGTTCGCACACATCCAGCGACTGGTCGAAAATCCCTCTTCCTAGCCTCTCACGCGGGTGCTATCGTGGGAATGCCTAAAGCAGATGCGAAATTATTGCTCGAAGAATTAACCGAGATCGCAACTCAGAGAGAACACGTCTACGCACACGTGTGGCGACAGTACGATCTTGTCATGTGGGACAACCGAAGGACGATGCATCGAGCACGTCCGTTTGATGACACCAAAGAAAAACGAGACATGAGAAGAACAACAATTGCCGGCGACCCGGCGTAAGTTAGATAAAACCCCACATCATCAACATGAACATCGTTAAGCTCACGACGGGGAACACACCCCGTTTCAATATCCAAGAAGAGAAAAAAACCAGCTTAGGTGACAACGAGGTCCTTGTTCGAATCAGAGCATGTGCACTCAATTATCGAGATTTGATTGTTGCTGATGGCAATTACCCAGGAATTCCTTCAGGAGGAAGCATCATCCCGTTGTCAGATGGCTGTGGAGATATCGTCGATGTAGGAAAAAATGTGACCACGTGGTCAATTGGGACGAGGGTGATATCGAGTTTCTTTCAAGATTGGAGAGATGGATCATTTCTAGGCGAATACATGCAGGGAGCACTCGGTGGTGGAATAGATGGGGTTTTGTGCGAGTACAGAATCTTCCCTGAACATTCTATTGTCAGAGCACCTGAAAATCTCAGCTACGAGGAGGCTGCATCGCTTCCGTGTGCGGCGCTGACCGCTTGGCATGCACTTTTTGAAAAAGGTGAGACAAAACCAGGAGACCGAATTCTAACCTTGGGTAGCGGAGGCGTGTCAGTCTTTGCGATTCAATTCGCAAAATTATCGGGAGCAATTGTATTTGCGACCTCGTCGAATGACAATAAACTTGATCGGTTGAAGGCGCTCGGTGCTGATCACGGGGTCAATTACCTCACTCATAAAAATTGGGACGAGGAGATCAAAACATTGACTCTCGGTGAAGGCGTCAATCACGTCATAGAGGTCGGCGGGGGCGGAACTCTAACCACATCGATGAATGCGCTGTCTCACGGAGGCACAGTGAGCCTTATTGGTAGGCTAACTGGAACAGAAAATAAAATCGACCCTAGACCAATCGTAGCGAAGGGATTGACGGTAAATGGTATCTATGTGGGTAGCGTATCGATGTTACAGAGAATGTGCAAAACGATCGAGACCAAAGATGTCAAACCCATCATTGATCGTTCATTCGACTATCACGATGTCGCTGATGCGTATGACTATTTGAGATCTGGAACGCACTTTGGGAAAGTAGTCATCACGGTGTAGCCTGATAACAATCAATCTCGCAGTAGCCGACGAATAATTTTTCCTGTATTGGTCCGCGGCAACTCATCGACGAACACGATCTCTCTGGGATATTCATGCTTGGAAAGTCGGATTTTTACCCATTCTTTCAATTCCTCTGCCAATCCAGATTCAGGAATCAGACCAGGGCGCAAAACAACATGGGCCTTCACAATTTGGGTTCTGGTTGCGTCTGGCTTCCCAACGACAGCAGCCAACTGCACTTGTGGGTGAGCAATTAGACAATCTTCTATTGGCCCCGGACCGATTCGGTACCCAGCGCTCGTGATGACATCGTCGTCTCGCCCTACGAAAGTAATATAGCCCTCCTCGTCCATCACTCCAATATCCCCGGTGACTAGCCAGTCACCGAGAAATTTCTCTGCTGTCGCCCTCTCGTTGTTCCAGTACCGAAGAAACATCACTGGATTCGGAGACAGTACCGCGATGTCACCTATCTCACCGTGAGGCTGGATATTGCCACTTTTATCAATGATCTCGACGCGATGTCCCGGAGCTGCTCGACCAATCTTTCCAGGTTTGAATCCGTATAAGCTGGAACACGCACTGACAGTCATATTGCACTCGGTTTGTCCATAAAATTCATTAATCGGGACTCCGAAATTTGCTTCTGACCAAGATTGAAGCTCTTCCCCTAAAGATTCTCCACCACTCGCTATTGACCTCAAATTAACTCCAGCGAACTGCTTGCTTGGAAGGGACCTCATTAGTTTTAGCGCGGTGGGGGGCATGAACACATTACGAACCGAGTACTTGGACAATAGCCGCGCCGCGAGCTCTGGATCAAATTTCTCAAAACGTCTTGCGAGAACTGGAACTCCAACTTGCCAAGCCGCGAACAAGACATCAACCAGGCCACCTATCCATGCCCAGTCTGCCGGCGACCAAATCAAATCACCGCGCTGCCCGAGGAAATCGTGTGAGAATTCGACACCAGGCATGTGGCCAAGCATTGATCTGTGAGGCAAGAGTGCACCTTTCGGGTCTCCAGTTGTACCGGATGTATAGATAATTAAAGCTGGATCATCAGCGTGTGTCCTCTTCGTATCAAAGGAATCAGACGCAACATCCATCAAAGCATCAATGGAGGAAGAGTCAGAGCCCACATGAGAATCGACGCTTAGAACGTGCAACAAATCAGGCAATGAGTCACGGATAGTTGAAAGCGTCTGGACACCTACGCCATCCGTTACGATCAGCTTAGCACCTGAGTCTTTTAGCCGAAACGCAAGCGCATCCGGTCCAAATAGCGTGAACAACGGTACCGCAATCGCACCTAATCGGTAAGCCGCAAGATGCGCAAAAGCAACCATCGGGTGCTGCGGCAACAGAACTGCTACTCGGTCTCCATTTGTAATGCCTTTTGACGCAAAAACGTTAGCCAGTTTATTCGACTCTCTACGAACATCGTCGAACGAATATTCTTCGGTGCGACCATCGTGCGTCTCGAACACCAGCGCTCGCCGACGCGTACCCGTTACCCACTTATCGCATATGTCAGCGGCAATGTTGTAGGTTTCAGGAATTTGCCACTGAAAATTGTCGTAGAGTTCGCGGTAAGAATCTGATTTAGTAAGCATGGTATGTTCAACTAGGCTGTTGTTCAGATCCTAGCAAAACATTTGGAATGGGAAAATAAAAACGCCTCGCTAGTTAGCGAGGCGCATCGCCCTGAGGGCCGCTCCGTAAAGCAGCAAAACCCTTAGTCTATTGGCGTAATGTTGGTTGCCTGCTCACCCTTAGGACCAGTCGTGACCTCGAAGGAAACTTTTTGGTTTTCCTTGAGTGTCTTGAAACCGCTGGAACTAATTGCCGAGAAGTGCGCAAACAAGTCTTTACCACCATCATCGGGAGTTATAAAACCAAAACCTTTGGAGTCGTTAAACCACTTCACAATACCTGTACTCATTGAATCTTTCCTTGAAAAATAAAAAAAATGACAAAAATTTCAAGTAGAGACCAACCAAAACACAATCACAGGTAACCCACGACTAGCTTCGTACAGCGAATAGCACTGTCCCAGCTTGATAATCTTGCATGCGCGTTATACCTAAAACGAGTGCTTTCGTCAAAGCTTTTTCACTGAATGGCAAATAAGCCTCTCAATTTCGAAACAACGAATTAATCGTTAATATAAAGATTCACAATATAACTACGCACCAAGATCAATTTAGGGGGAACACATGTCTGACACTCTGGAGGCAGCGGCACTCGAATATCATGAAACACCGACGCCTGGAAAGATTTCCGTCGTCCCTACAAAAGGACTAACAAATCAGCGAGATTTGGCGCTGGCCTACTCGCCAGGTGTAGCATATGCGTGCAAAGCGATTGAAGCGGACCCAGCTAAAGCAGCTAGATATACGTCTAGAGCGAATCTTGTCGGCGTCATTACGAACGGTACCGCTGTGTTAGGTCTTGGCAACATAGGTCCTCTTGCCGGAAAACCAGTTATGGAGGGAAAAGCTTGTCTATTCAAAAAATTCGCGGGGATTGATGTCTTCGATATTGAGCTCGCCGAAAATGACCCAGACAAATTTGTCGACATCATTGCCGCACTAGAGCCAACCCTTGGAGGGATTAACCTCGAAGATATCAAAGCACCAGAATGTTTCTACATAGAAAAGAAGCTCAAGGAGCGGTTGAACATACCGGTTTTCCATGATGATCAACATGGAACCGCAATCATAGTTGGCGCCGCCCTAATCAATGGCTTAAAAGTTGTCGGCAAGAAAATTGAGGATGTACGGCTTGTGTGCTCTGGCGCGGGTGCTGCTGCTATTGCGTGTCTGAATCTCATCACGAATTTAGGTCTGAGTCGGGAGAACATCACGGTATGTGACTCGAAAGGGGTGATATCCACATCCCGGGAAGGAACTCTGGATGAGAACAAAGCCGCCTATGCCCGAGACACAGATCTCACCACGATGCAACAAGTGCTCGAAGGAGCAGATGTATTTCTCGGCTTATCTGGACCTGGAGCAGTAAAAAAAGAGTGGATTGCAGCAATGGCAGAGAAACCACTCGTGCTCGCACTCGCGAATCCTACTCCCGAAATCATGCCAGAGGAAGTGAAAGCCGTCCGCCCCGATTCGGTCATTGCGACTGGACGATCTGATTACCCGAACCAAGTGAATAACGTTCTATGCTTTCCGTTTATATTTCGGGGAGCTCTAGACGTGGGAGCGACTCGCATTACCGAAGAAATGAAACTTGCGTGCGTTCAAGCAATTGCTGAACTCGCTCAAGCCGAGCAATCTGATGTGGTCGCCTCCGCCTATGAAGGACAGGACTTGAGTTTCGGCCCCGAATACATCATTCCAACACCATTCGACCCACGTTTAATCACGCGTATCGCGCCGGCTGTAGCGCAAGCCGCAATGGACAGCGGGGTTGCCACACTTCCGATCGAGGACATGCGCGCTTATAGCGAGAAGATATCTAACTTGGTGTATCAAACCGGATTTGTCATGAAGCCGGTTTTCGAGGCAGCAAAATCAGACCCCCGTCGAGTCATATATGCGGAGGGCGAGGACGAGCGAGTGCTCCGGGCAATTCAAGTTGTATCTGACGAAAAACTATGCCGACCAATCCTTATTGGAAGACCGGAGGTTATCAAAACACGTATTGAGCGGGCGGGGTTACGCATTAAATCTGGAGAGGATTTTGAGGTAGTCAACCCGGAGAGTGATTCAAGATACAAAGAAACATGGCAAGAGTACTACCAAATCATGCGACGTAAAGGGGTCTCTCCTGATGATGCAAAAACAGCGGTTCGGAGTGCAACTACTTTAATTGGCGCGATGTTAGTCAGGCGCGGAGATGCAGATGCCCTCATTTGTGGTTCGGTCGGACGATATCACGATCATTTAAAACACATTAACGACGTCATCGGCAAACGTGATGATGCCTCGATCTACGCCACGATGAATTTGTTGCCGATGCAAAATCGCACATTGTTTATTAGTGACACCTATGTAAACAATGATCCCTCCGCACAAGAGATCGCGGAAATCACTTTAATGGCATCCGACACGATCAAGCGCTTCGGTTTGAAACCGAAAGTTGCTCTGGTATCCCACTCCAACTTCGGGACCGAAATCAATCCGTCCGCCACGAAACTAAGTTCGGCGTTAGACATCATTGAGCGTCTGGATCCCGAATTAGAAATCGACGGGGAAATGCATGCAGACGCGGCACTGAGTGAGTCGATCAGAAACCGCATGCATCCGGACTCCAAGCTCTCTGGAGAGGCCAATTTACTGGTGATGCCAAATCTCGACTCAGCTAACATCGCCTACAATTTATTGAAGATGGTGGGAGGCGATGGCATCACAGTTGGGCCCATATTGCTAGGAGCCAGAAGAGCCGTGCACATTGTCACACCGACCACAACGGTGAGACGGATCGTCAACATGACAGCTCTCGCCGTCGTGGATGCCATCTCCAGGTAGGCAGGGTTATAGTAGAGTAGGTTAAGAGAAGGATGACGTAATTGAACGCCAACAAGGATGTCACATGGATAAAGAAAACTTTTTTTCAGGTCAAATGACGGAAAAACAAAGAGCGTTTCGAGAGGAATACAAACGAGGGATCGCAAAATGGTACTCAGGATGGGGGCACCTACTCTCGATTTATCTACCGGGTCTTGCAGTCATCGCATTTTGTGTTGATAACATCCATGCGCCGACCCTGGCCGAGATCGCGATTCTCGGTCCAATTCTCATCTTTTATAACTTTAATGAATGGTGGATTCACAAAAACGCGATGCACCATCCCGTGAAAAAACTCGGTGGTGCGCTAATGCCTGTGTATCACCGCCATGTGCATCAACACCACCAATACTTCACGTCTAAGCGAATGACCTATGACACCAACCGTGAATGGAGAATCGTACTCTTTCCACCTTACGCGCTGCTTATCTTTCTAGTTGCTACCGTCCCATTCGCTCTCATCATCGGCTATGTTTGGTCGGCTAATGCGGGGTTCCTTGTCATGTTATCAACCCCTTTCTATTACTTGAACTACGAAACGTTTCACCTTTGCTGCCATGTAAAGGAAAACTGGTTTGTACGCAACTGCCCACTGATCAACACGATTCGAAGACACCATGCGGCCCACCACAGTCAACCCATTATGATGGAACGAAACATGAACCTGACCTATCCCATAACCGATTGGTACATGGGAACCAGTGACTTAAATCGAGGTTTGTTCGGACATTTATTCAACGGTTACGACCAAAGATATATCAAAGACGAGTTTCAAAATGACCAAGGAGCCGATTTAAGGCAAAGCGTCTAAGTAGCGCTGAAGACTTCTATTTGCGTTTAATCCTTAACGGTTAAGATCGTGCTATGAGTTCGGCGATTCCCTCCATTCGACAACTCAAGTACCTAATCGTCTTGTCTGAAACACTTAACTTTCATCGGGCGTCAGAGAAACTATTTATCACTCAATCAACGCTATCCTCAGGAATTAAAGAACTTGAAACCGTCCTTGGCGTGACGTTGGTTGAGCGAACCAAAAGACGTGTACAGTTAACTAAAGTTGGCTCGGAAATCGTCAAACGTTCAAAAACAATCATTGCTGAAGTCGACGATCTCGTCAGCTTGACGGACGCGTTCAAGTCACCCTTGAGTGGTGAATTAAGAATGGGAGTCATCCCCACGATCGCCCCTTTTTTACTCCCCAGTATCCTTCCGCTAATAACGCGCGATTATCCTCAACTCAAACTCTACCTGAGAGAAGATTTTTCGGATCGACTTGTTGACCAAGTCAGATCTGGAGCACTTGATTTTGCCTTGATCGCGCTTCCATATGACGTACAAGGATTCGACATAAAAAAGCTGTTTAAGGACGAATTTTGGTGGGTTTCTAAAGATAACGTGAGCTACAAAAAAATTAAAGAAATATCACTGAAGGATGTCGATTTATCTGACTTACTTTTGCTAGAAGAGGGACACTGCCTGCGAGATCACTCGATAGAAGCGTGCGCCTCGAGCGAGCCATATCAATTAAACAATCCGTTCGAAGCCAGCAGCGTTTTCACGTTACTTCAGATGCTAAATAATGGTATTGGCTTCACTCTTTTGCCTGAAATGATGATCAAAGCTGGTGCACTTCGCGGCACAGAGCTCATCGCAAGACCCATTGCGGGTAAAACACCATTTCGTGAAATTTGTCTTATTAAAAGAAAGACTGACGCAAACGAGAAAAACTTTGAACTCCTCGCAAAATTGTTTATCTCGAACCAAAAAAAATCATCGAATAAACTCGGCGCCTCTCGATCTAAAAGGTAGCGAACCGAGCCTTTGGTACAATCGTCGGCCTTTCTCTAGGCAGTTAATAAATTCACTAACAAACAGCGACATAGACCATGCACCCCCGTCAACAGTGGCTACTCGTCGGTGCCGCAAGTTTAATACTGCTTGTATTAATGGGCTCTCGTCAGTCGCAAGGCCTATTCGTCTCTCCCATCAACTCGACAACCGGAATTGGCATTGTTCCGATCAGCTTGGCGATTGCGCTGGGTCACTTGTTTTGGGGGCTAATCCAACCGGCTGCAGGTTGGATCGCCGACAAATACGGCGCCGGTCGCGTCCTCGTGTTTGGGATATTGACCTACGCGCTAGGCATGGCACTCACCGCGACCGTGAGAGATGCGCCGGCCCTGATCTTCACTCTCGGCTTTATGGCGGCCACGGGTGCTGGCGCAGCTAGTTTCTCAGTATTACTCGGCGCTGTTGGCCGTCGAATCTCTGTCGAAAAACGTGGTTTAGCGGCAGGAGTCATCAATGCAGGAAGCTCTCTCGGGCAATTCATTTTTGCACCAATTACCCAATCTTCTATCGATTTCTTCGGATGGCACATAGCGCTGATTGGCGTCGGAGTCGTCGCGTGCTGCGTTCTCCCCCTCGTATATGTTCTCCGGGATAATCCAAGCAGCCTAGGAGTGGCCACCACTCGAGAACACTCACCGAGCCTGAAATTTCTATTAATCGACGCGTTCAGTAACAAAAGTTATATTTACCTTCACCTTGGTTTTATGACTTGTGGGTTTCACATCGCATTTTTATCAACTCATCTGCCCGGAGAAGTCGCTCTGTGTGGTCAGAGCGCGAATGTTGCGAGTTGGTCATTGGGAATTGTCGGACTCGCAAACGTTTTAGGCAGCCTCACCTTCGGCTGGCTCACCCAAAAATTTAGAAGTAAATATTTACTTTTTGCCATGTATTTTTCTCGTGCAGTATTAATACTGCTCTATCTCATCGCACCCAAGACTGAGATCACTTTTTATCTATTTTCCGTTGGGCTTGGATTCACTTGGCTAGCCACTGTCGCACCAACAGCCACGATCGTTAGTAAGCTTTTCGGAACTCGCTTTTTAGCAACATTATTTGGGCTCACCCTAGTCTCTCATCAATTAGGCGGTTTTCTTGGAGCCTATTCAGGGGGAGTCGCAATGAACATACAAGGCACCTATCAATGGATCTGGATCATTGATGCTTCACTCGCACTGCTGGCGGCGCTGATTTGCTTACCGATTCAAGAACCCCAAATTGACCGCAAGACTTCGAGCAAACCACGGTAAGTACCTCCTGCCGATCCTCGAATACCGATTTGACTGTGAGTGCACTAAAATGTCCAACATAGTATCCAACAACTAAACGGCCATGCAAGATCCCGGAGACTGGGAATTCCCAGAAAACCTCAGACCGAAGAGCAACTCATGTGAGTTCAGCCTCACGGACAAACTCGACGCTGTCGTGAAGATCAGATCCATGATTCCGGACGAGGCATTCACCGCAGACATTCTAGGGACAGAAAGATTAGGCAGCGGAGTCGTCATCGGAAGTTCAGGGCTGATACTAACTATCGGTTACTTAATCACTGAGGCGAGAGACATTTGGGTAACAACTAATAACGATAAAAGTGTACCTGGACACGCACTAGCATACGACCAGACTACCGGGTTTGGACTTATTCAAGCTCTGGATAATCTGAATGTTCCGCACATCACCATAGAGAACCATCAAGCCGTCAAGGCGAATGATCGCGTGATACTTGCTAGTTACGGGGGTCGACGTCACGCCCTAGATACTAACGTAGTGAAAACAGGAGAATTCGCGGGATATTGGGAATATGTGTTGGATAACGCGATATTTACGTCACCACCTCATCCACAATGGGGTGGCGCCGCACTATTAAACTCTTCAGGAAATCTGGTTGGAATCGGTTCTCTTTTCCTCCAAGAACTGTTTGAAGGGCAGTCGCAGCAAGGAAATATGGTCGTTCCTACTTCTATCGTTTTTCCAATTCTAGATAACCTCATCACTCACGGTCATAGTGGTGCAGAACCGAGACCTTGGCTAGGTATGTACACGGTCGAGAGCGAGGGGAAGCTCATCGTCAGCAGTCTAGCGCACCATGGTCCAGCAGAAATCTCTGGTGTGGCCCAAGGGGATCAGATCATAGACGTTAACGGGCAGGCGATTAGCTCGCTCGCCAACTTGTTCAGATCAATATGGCGCTTAGGCGCCGCCGGCGTTTCGGTCCCAATCACATTCATTCGAGATGACAAAAAATTAAACATAACTGTGAAATCAGTAGACCGAAATGACTACTTGATTAAACCGAATTTCCATTAACTCTCATAGCTGTAAACGTGACCTAAATGAACGACCTACTGATTAAAAACGGGACCATCATTGATGGATCCGGACAGAAAAGATACGTTGGCAACATCTCAGTAGCCGATGGACTCATTACCGACATTGGAAAAAGTATTGGAAGCGCCAGAAGGGTCGTAGACGCAGACGGCATGCTGGTCACACCAGGTTTCGTGGATATCCATACCCACTACGATGGCCAAGCCACGTGGGACCCTTACCTGACCCCCTCAACCTACCATGGTGTGACTACAGCGATATTTGGAAATTGCGGTGTTGGCTTCGCACCAGTCAGAAAACCTGATATTCCATATTTAATCAACCTAATGGAAGGAGTGGAGGACATACCAGGTTCGGTTCTTGCAGAGGGCGTTAGCTTCCAATGGGAATCCTTTCCTGAATACTTGGACGTCCTCGACAGATCACCAAAAGCAATTGATATTGGCGCGCAGGTTCCTCATGCACCCCTCCGCTTCTACGTGATGGGCGAACGTGGAGCAGATCACAACACGTTGCCAACGGATCAGGAAATAGACGAGATGGGCCGCCTACTCGAAGAGGCACTTCGTGCAGGTGCTCTCGGATTTACAACATCTCGGACGACCAAACATCTCAGTAAGGACGGGAAAAATACACCAAGCTTGTCCGCGAAAGACCCCGAACTTAGGGGCCTTGCTTTAGCAATGAAAAGAGCCAACAGGGGCATCATTGAAGTCAATTCAGATTTTGGAGATGGCGAGTTTGAAATCATGCGCATGGCAAGCGAAGTATCAGGACGCCCGCTCTCAATTTTATTACTACAAGTTAACAATTCCCCGGACCTTTGGAGAAAGACTCGGGATCAAATATACGAGGCTCGACGGGAAGGAATTGAGGTGAATGGCCAGGTCGGATGCAGACCAATTGTTGTCATTATGGGGTTCGAGACGACTCTGCATCCTTTCTCAACGCACCCGCGGTGGCTGGAGATGTCCTCCTTGAGTCCGCAAGAGCGCGTTAATCGTATTAATCAAGACGCTGATTTAAAGAGATCCTTAATCAATGATCTTCCTTCAGACGAACATACTCAGCGCATCAAAAGTTGGTTGTCGAGAACGTTTGTCATGGGAGATAAGTTCGACTATGAACCCAGCCCTGACCAAGCGATCACTGCCCTCGCCGAAAGACGCGGCGTGGATCCACTTGAGATTGCACTCGAGGGAATGCTTCGATTGAATGGAAAAGGATTACTCGCACACACATTTGAGAATTACTTTGATGGAGACCTCGGCGTCATCCAAGAAATGTTACTGGATGAAAATACAATCATGGGTTTAGGAGACGGTGGAGCGCACGTGTGCTCAGTGTGTGATGAAGGAGCACCAACATATCTATTATCCCATTGGGGAAGAGACCGTAGCCGAGGAGATAAATTACCAATCGAATTTTTGGTCAAAAAGCACACATCTGTGAGCGCGATGGGTTACGGCCTGAGAGATCGTGGACTGCTAAAACCGGGGCTCAAGGCTGACATAAACGTCATCGATTTCGACGAATTAGCGTTATTAAATACCGAAGTCGTATACGATCTCCCAGCTGGAGGGAGACGATTAATCCAAAGAGCAAAGGGATATAGGCATACGTTTGTCTCCGGAACAGAAATCATCTGCAATGATGAACAAACTGGAAATCTTCCCGGTAAATTAATCAGGCATGTCTAACGGTGAGTAAATTTAGATGCCCCTGAAAAATAAAGTGGTCATCGTGACCGGAGGTGGTACTGGCATTGGTGCCGCATGCGCCAAGCAACTCGCGCGTCACAACGCGAAGGTCATTGTGAACTTTAATAGCAGTCGAACTCGCGCACAAACCATCGCTGAAGAGTGTATCAAACTTGGTGGCGACGCAATCGCTGTTGAGGGAAATGTCTCTAACGACGACCAATGTCGCGCAATAGCAGAGGCTGCCATGACGCGTTGGGGCAGAATCGATGGTCTGATTAACAACGCTGGAATCACAAAATTTGCACCGGCACACGATCTTGAAGCACTAGATGCAAAAGATTTTCTGGACATATATCAGACAAATGTCGTTGGCGCTTACCAAATGATTCGCGCGTGTGAAAAAGCATTAAGGTTAGTCGATGGTTCAGTTGTGAATATTTCGTCCATTGCCGGAGTAAAAGCGATCGGTTCATCAACAGCATATATCGCGTCCAAAGCCGCTTTGAATGCGATGACCGTCTCCTTGGCGAGAGCGCTATCACCAGAGATTCGAGTCAACGCTGTGTGCCCTGGCCTTGTTGATACCGAATGGCACTCAAACCGATACTCCGAGAGCGACTACAAAGCATTCATTGATAAATACGAAGCAAGCGTTCCGCTAAAGGCTGCTGCGTCAGCAGACGATATCGCTGAAACGACGCTATGGCTTCTTTCATCTGGTCGACTAATCACCGGTGAAACAATACTCGTTGATGGCGGATTACACCTAGGCAAGCCCATGTGACATACTTAACTTGGATCAAATCACTTGTTCTGCACGGGGTAACGCATGGAAAAAGAACTATCAATTGGATTCATCGGGTTGGGGAAAATGGGCGTACCCATGATGATCAGACTTATCTCCTCGAACCGCCAAGTACACGTTTTTGATATCGATCAAGCAGCCTTGAAAAAAGCAGTTGCCGCTGGTGGTATTGCTGCTGAATCAGTTCATGACATCGCAAACCAATGCGATATCGTGATGCTAAGTTTACCCACACCTCAGATCGTCTCGTCTGTGGTGACGCACAGCAGTGGATTAATCAGCGGGGAACGGGTACATACCATCATCGATTTTTCGACCATAGGCGCTAGGGCATCAAAGACGATAGCAGAGCAAGCTTTTTCTCGTGGCAAAAATTATATTGATGCTCCAGTAAGCGGAGGGCTAAAAGGCGCCAGGGATGGCACTTTATCCGTCATGGTTTCATGCGACAAAACGCTGTACGACAAAAACGAATCATTACTGAAAACATTTGGAACCCCATATCATGTCGGCGAGATTTCTGGTCAAGCGCAGACGATGAAGCTTGCCAACAATTTGCTATCTTGCGCAGCAATTGCAGTCACATCGGAAGCAATGGTCATGGGTGCAAAAGCTGGTCTTGACCCAACTCAAATGCTGGAAATCATAAATAAAAGCACAGGTAGAAATTCAGCGACCCAAGACAAGTTCCCTAAGTCCGTACTCACTCGATCTTTTGATTTTGGATTCTCCACTGGCATGTCATACAAAGACGTCAATCTATGCATCGACGAAGCTGAAGCTATGGGTATACCGATGTTTGTAGGGTCCTCAGTCAGGCAAATGTTCGCCACGACGAAAGCGGTATACGGTGAGGAGTCCGACTTCACATCGCTTTGTCGTGTGATTGAAAATTGGGCAGGTATCGAAGTGAACAACAACAAAGAGGAATCATCATGAATGACGAAATGTTTGAAAAAGGTTTAAAAATAAGAAAAGAAGTGTTGGGGGCTGAATACGTTGAAAAATCGTTGGCTAACGCGGACGATTTCACATCCCCAATGCAGCGCTTGGTGAGCGAGTATTGTTGGGGAGCGGTTTGGGGTAGAGAGGAATTGCCGAAAAAAACCAGAAGTATGTTGAATATCGCGATGCTGGCAGTACTTAACAGACCAAATGAATTTAAGTTACATATCCGTGGCGCGCTCAGGAACGGGGTAACCAAAGAGGAAATCAGAGAGATCCTGTTACAAGTCGCTATTTATGCTGGGGTTCCTGCCGCAATAGATTCGTTTAAGAACGCGAAAGAAATTCTTGAAAAAGAGTCAGCCTAACAAACACTCTAACAATGACTTACGAGATTTACGCGATCAAGTACGGCTCTCACGACCGTCAATCTAATGAAAATTTTATAGATGGAGATGATCATTCGTATCCGATGCCCATCGACTATTACGTATGGTTGATTCGCAATGCAACTCGTACCGTTTTAGTGGACACGGGTTTCGGTCCAGAGTCGGCACAAAAACGTGGTCGATTGATACATAAGACTGTAGAGGAAGGTCTACGAGCGCTCGATGTGAAGACTGAGCATATAGAGCACGTCATCATCACTCATCTGCACTATGACCACGCCGGAAATATCGATTTATTTAAGAATGCTGTGTTCCATCTCCAAGACTTGGAAATGGAATATGCAACCGGACGGGATATGTGCCACGAAAATATGCGTCGCGCGTATGATGTCGATGATGTTGTACATATGGTTCGGAAGGTGTACCAGCAAAGAGTGATATTTCACAAGAACGAGGATGTAATCATCCCGGGAGTAAGCGTTTTTCATGTAGGCGGCCATACCAAAGGACTGCAGTGTGTTCTGGTTGAGACCGCGAGGGGGAACGTTGTACTAGCTTCAGATGCCAGTCATTTCTACGCGAACATGGAGAGACGTAAAGCCTTCCCTATCGTGTACAACCTTGGTGACATGATGGAGGGATTCAATCAGATAGAGCGTAGGGCGACAACCAAACACCACATCATCCCAGGACATGACCCAAAGGTGCTTGAGATTTATAGCCCACCAGACCCGTCGCTAAAAGGTTGGATTGCACGTTTGGATTTAGAACCTCATAGTATCTAATGAAGCTCTATTAAAACCCCAGATCGAAGGATAATCCCCATACGCAGTTTTTCCGTCGCGTAAAGTTTCGACAAGTCGTTTTTATATCCCGAAAGTTGACGCGTGTAACCTAGTATTTTTTCGTCATCAAGTTCATCGCTGTCATCACGAGTGATCTTGTAGTCAAGTATCCACGACTCACTATCAAACTCTACAAACCGATCAACTCGCCTTACCTCTCCCTCCTCATTGAGATAGGCAAGCTCATTACTCGCTCTAATGAATTGAGAAGCGTCAAAGAAGCGAGTTAGTTGCTTGGAATGCAATATAGCGTTGCTCACGTCCCAAGCCTCATCAAAAATATCATCTCCAAATTTGACGAGCTGCCTGACCGCCACCCTGTCCCAACCTTGCGAGTCATTCGATACTAATTCCAAGATTCTGTGTACCGCGATACCTAGGTCTACATTCGGATCCGAATGCGCCCCAATCCGCTCTCCAACTTGTTTCGGAAATTTGTGGTCTCTTAAAATAAACGGCTCAAGACTCTTTGATTGAGAGCTCTCATCCTCCACCGCTTGGTTGATAGGCAACTCAGTCGATACGTCATATTCCTCCAAAGCTATCTGTATTCTTGAGTACCAAGAGACTGAGCTACTCTTGGAGCTCTCAACACCTGACGCATAAAAAGCTTGCTTTGCACGAGTCAACGCGACATACAAAAGATTCAAGTCCTCTCGTTCATCTAATGCTCTCTGTTTCTGAAGAAGATCAAGGACATTACCTGAATGATACTTTGACGACCCATACGTGACCATCGATCGGGGCGTATCCTCCCCGGGGATCCAATCAACCAAAATATCCCAAGATTTCTGATCGGCCCGAGCGTTACTATCGGCCAAGAAAACAATCGGGGACTCGAGGCCTTTTGCGCCGTGAATCGTCATGATACGAACGATATTTTCGTTATTGGTACCATCGCCTTCCGAAGGCCCAGCACCCTCCGTTTGGAGTAGCGTATCTATGTGCCTCACAAATCGCTCAACCGAAGGATAGCGCCCCCCTGTCACGTCCAACGAATACTCTAAAAACGCATGCAAATTATCTTTAACTTGCCGCTTATAAATTGGTAAAGCTACGTCTTGATAACGGTTGACTAAATCATCCTGACGATAAATCAGATCCAAAAGATCATGAACAGGTAATACATCGGCTCGTTCCATCCAATGCTGTAGTCGCTCGAACGCCTCGGACAAACTCACAGAAGAAAACGTGTCACCGTCAGTTGATCGAGATCGCCAAAAGCCCCATATTGATCGTCCATCCCGTTTCACGAGAACTGACAATTCACTGTCAGAGACAGAAAAAATTGGGGATTTGAGAACAGTAACTAACAAATAATCGTTATGCGGATTTAGAAAAAATCTCAACAAATTGAGTAAATCAAGAACTTCTCTTTTCCGAAGCAAGAAACCTTTCCGCTCTCCGGCATATGGGATACGGCGTCTCTTGAGAGCATCTTCATAATCTCCCAAATGGGTCCTGCGTCGAACTAATATCAAGATATCCGAGTAAGCAATTGGTCTATCTCGACCATTTTCCCTGACACATTTACCACCGACTAACTCGGAGATCTTATCGGCGATCAATAATCCTTCACGGAAATATCTGTCATCAGTCACCTCCAAAAACGGCTCAACTAAGGGATTACGCCACCGTAAATTCTCCTCATGCTCTGATGCCCCTTTCTCAACCAGCCCAAGCAATCCAACCTCTGTCGGCAAATCACCCGCTGTGCTCCGATGCTCGACAAATCCCTCAAGAACACCCGTGAAACACGAATTAATGAAGCCTGTTAATCCAGCTGTTGCTCTGTAACTCTGAGATTGATTCAAGTTGTGTCCGTGGGGCCGAGACATCACTAGCTTCTTGGCCACATCGAACAATCGTGGCTCCGCTCTTCGAAAACGATAAATTGATTGCTTTGGGTCTCCGACAAAAAATAATCGAACTGCACCACCTATCTCATCAGATGCTTTGATCCACGACCTCAAGACAGACCACTGTATCGGGTTCGTATCCTGAAATTCATCAACCAAAATGTGGGAGTATCGAGTGTCTAATCTTGAAAGCGTATGCGCGGCCTCCGTTTCGAGTGTGAGTAAATTTTTTACATTCCACTCTAAGTCGGAAAAATCCAGTAATTTATCGGCATGTTTTAGCGATTGATATCGAGAGATCAACTGATTACCGATGATTTTGACCGCACAGTCCATCTGCACCGAGACCGTCTCGATGTATCCGTCATATACATCAATAACCATCTCCGATAATTGATTCGCCACTTCGAGAAAACGTTTTTGGTCCTTGATGCCGAGTCTCTGCTCCATCGCTGCACTGGGCACTCTTTTTTTACCAAAGAGACTCTTTAAGTGAGCCAGACACGCATCTAAGTCATCGGCCTCTCGAGTCTCCACAATCTTATTAACAAGACCTAATTCCCTCTTCAAACCATTCCGTTCAACCAAAGGCTTCACTTGACCGAATGTTGTCCAAAACCGTGCCGAACGCAGCTCACTGAGTGGATCTATCGTCTTCAATTCATTCCACTGCCTAATGAATAAATCTGATTGCGTATCCCAGGATCCACTCCACCAATCTAGACGACTGTTTATGTGCGTTTCTAAAATACTGTGTGTATTTGATAACTCGAATTTGAAATACAAAAAACTCAGCACTTCATACTCAAGTGACTCTGCATCAACGTCCGCGAAATATTGATCCCATGCGTGCGTGCGTATAGTCGTTTCGTCCTCAATAAGTTCATACCCTCTTCCAGATTGAGAGGTCCAAGACGCCGACTGGAGGATTTGATGAAACCAACCATGAAAGGTATTGATGTTAATTCCCGGATCACTCGTGAGATACTCGCCATAGAGCAATCGAGCTCTGGCCTCAAGCTGACTGGCATCGCGTCTCGAGATCCCTCTTGCGATAAGAAATTCACGCACCTCGCCATCGGATGCCACGGATAAAAACCGTAACCATTCGATCAATCGTGACTTCATTTCTTGAGCAGCTTTCCGCGTGAATGTGATCGCCAGTATCTCTGACGCGTCCACATCACTCAAAAGAAGCCTGACAATCCGAGACGCAAGCAGCCAAGTTTTACCAGAGCCAGCGCACGCATCGACCACGACGTCTCTCTTTGGATCAAGGACAATGTTGAGCTCTTTATCCAACATGGCTACCAGCTAAACTCCTTACGACATATCGCTTTCACCTCACAAAACTTGCAAGCACTTTCGCTTCCATGCGCGCGCAGTGGGTGCCCTCCGCGAATTAACGCAACTGATCGATTAAGCCTTGACACGTGATTAGAAATTATCGACGTGAGTTCAACTTCACCCAAAGTAACAATATCAATCTCATCATTACCTACTGCAACAAACCCGGCATCATTGCAATCGGCTCCAACGAGTGATACGTAAGAAATTAGCTGCACGTTTTCATCAAATTGACGATTGAAATTTTTGAGCTTGGCTGTACTCTGAGATTTAACATCCAAAACCATTTTGCGCCCCGCAGACTGCTCATCCACTCGATCAACTCGTCCATGGAATAAATACATGTCCCCCGATTCGTCAATCAGCTCTTGTTGATATTCGGATTCAATCTCCGCGATATGCCAACCCATCGTCTCACGCTTTAATTGAGTATCTATGTATCTCTAGCTAGACGATGGAGCCTACGCCGCCAACCCAGTGACGCCACTCGATCACTGATGTGTTTATCAAGCTCCGAATCTGCGATACGACAAAATTCATTGATCAGTAGCGATCGGTCACATCCCGAGAAATTCTTGTAATTTTTATGAAGCTTCTCCACTACGGCGTGCAACACCGTGCCGTAGTCTCTTTTCGTTGCTCGAGCGCCGAATGTCTCTTGGTCACGAATTTTTAGTACATGTCGAAAATAGAATTGATACGGGCAGTGCATTAAACTTTGATAGCCACTGACGGAAATATTCTGTATCTGCTCCCGATCGTCTACAAAGACTTCGGGAATAGTGCCCAAACCTGAGACATCACGTTCATCAAGGTAGTAATAATCATCTCCCATGATCGAACTTGGCTGAGACAGCCGCTTTAAATCATCGTTGAATATCTTCATGTGTTGGAGAGACAACAATTCAAACCAAGGGCTTAATATATTTTCCTCTCCACCCCGATTTGATAGCCAAGAAACTAAAACTTGATCAGTGGACAGCAACAAACCGATCAATTCTGTTTCATCTGAGATTTTCCGATCTTGCTTTGTTTTTAGATTCAATTCACTCCTAACTCCGTCTCCAAAGAATGAGTGTTCCTTTGACCAAATTGGGAAACTCTCGTCATCTACGCCTGCAAAAACGACTGCATCAAATTGACGAAGCTGAGAGGATGCTAAGGAGGTAAAAATAACTGGGCTGGAGATCTCGGCGTCCCTAAAAGTTTGGGATTCGAGTTGAAATTTCATCCACTCTAACCAAGTAGAAAATGTGACGCGGTCTAAATTCGCAGATACGCCGCTACGCAATTGATCAAGAAGAGACAATAATTGTGCACCTGCCAAATCATTTTTGGCGAGATCATACAAACCGATGGTCACGAGCGAACGTCGTACTCTATTGATCCACTCAAAGTATGTGCACTCTGTTAAAGCATCGAACTCTTCGAACGACTCGACCAAATTTCTGTGAAAGCGAAGTGCGTCGGGCGCAACCTCTCTAATTGGGATGTTTCTGATATCAAAGTCAATCGCCTTATCGCGACCACTTTTCACCACACTTTGAATCGTATTTTGAAAAAAAGCAGCACCCTTTAAACGACCAACCAGCGGCGCGCTCAAAAAGCTCAGCAAAAATTTTACATTCGCTTGATTCGAGAGCAACTCCAACCAGGACAAAAATACACTCGCTATCGCTGTTGTGGACATTTTCCAACCGAACTCATCCTGGACCAAGATATTGCTTCTCTCTAATAAGGCGCGAAGCCGTCTCGCCATCTTTCGGTCAAATACAATCACCCCTACATTTCGTTTCCCATCAGCCAACCAATTCGATATCGACTGCCGAATCGTCTCGGCTTGTAATTCGAAATTACTCGACGCGACCATCCTTATGCGATCGCTTAGAGCCGAAGCGCCGTCGTATCGAGTGAGATCTATTGCCTTACCGCTAGCGCTGTCTTTTTTGGACGGATTAAACGCGCTAAGAAGAAATTGGGCGGCGAAAGAACGGGTCGGAGAATGAGTGCCGACTCGATATACTTTAACTTTGTTCGCGACGGATAAGGCGTCGAGAAACTTCAACTCGATATCCGACATGTCTGAGTACTGAACAACGTAGATCAAATTGTCCTTACTCTGGGCAATTTGGCTTAATCCATATTGATACGCATATCCAGCAGACGCAACTCCGTCTTTGAGTCCAGAATATGCAATCCAAACATCGCGAATCAAACGAGCTTCGAATCCTATCAAACGCTCCAAATCTGTGAAAGATGCTCTCAAGTCCTTCGCGGTTCCACTGAGAGGATTGATGAGCCCTAAATCACGCGCAGAATCTAGTTCTTTGACCAGTTTGAAAATATCACGAGCAAGCTTTCTCAGATCGTTACCATCGAGAGATCGATAACGACTGATGAGTTGATAAACGTCTAACTCAAATTGAAAATCATCAACGACTCGAAAGCTCTTTGGAACCTCAGCCGACCAAGACGCAAGCGTGACATATTTAGGTAGCAGAGTTGCCGAGCCGATCGCTTTAAATATGAGAGACGAGATCTCTGACGCTGCATGTAAGGCCGGAAGAACGAACACCCGCTGCGAGTCTTTACCAGTATCAGCAAAAAAATCATAGGCGTATTGCGCGATGAGGTTTTGGCTCACCTCATGTGGCCACGTATTCAGGCACTCAGGACTAGTAGTCATGACGCCTGTCTACCATCCAATCGATTATCGCTCTAGCAGCTCTCGCTTATTTGGTTTGTTTTGCCAAGCTTCCGCATCCTCGGGGGCATCCTTTCTTTCCGTGATGCTAGGCCATCCTTTGGCTAATTCCGCATTCAATTCGATGAAATCCCTTTGATCCTCAGGCACGTCGTCTTCTGCATAAATGGCCTCCTCCGGACACTCAGCGACGCATAATGTGCAATCAATGCACTCATCGGGGTCGATCACAAGCATGTTGGGCCCTTCTCGAAAGCAGTCTACGGGACACACATCAACACAATCCGTCCATTTACATTTGATACAGGTTTCGACCACAACATAAGTCATTGAAATTCCTTAGATAATATTTTTACAGTTAAGCCAATATCGAAATTCTACCAAACGATCTTGAAAGAGAATTTATTCACATCGGTCAACGTATTCCTTGTGACAAATTGTCGACAGTTTCATTTATCGACTTTATTTATTGAACATATCGATAAAAATTTGATCTATAATCCCGACAACAAGAGCGAAAGCCCTACACGACTTACACGTCGTAAGCTAAAGAAACTACGCAAACTATCCACCTTACCTTATTACTCCGACGACTCCTCGTCGAGAGACCCATTTAACAGTTCAACAAAATTTAGGATTGAATACTAATGAGCGATAACATTCATCATATTTCTGACGACTCGTTTCAAGAGGAAGTTCTTGACTCTGAACTTCCGGTGTTGGTCGACTATTGGGCCGAGTGGTGTGGTCCATGTAAGATGATTGCACCAATCCTCGATGAGGTCGCGCAAGAGTACTCCGGAAAACTAAAAATCGCAAAGCTGAATATTGACGACAACCAATTGACACCGCCGAAATTCGGCATCAGAGGCATTCCCACACTAATGTTATTCAAGGGCGGAAACGCTGAAGCAACCAAGGTTGGTGCGCTGTCCAAATCACAGTTGACAGCATTCATCGACAGCAACATTTAACTAGCAATTAACCCCACTTCGGAGGTGCGTAAAAAGTCGACTTCCATGACTCTTACCGACACCTCCAACGGATTTACCAATTCAACCATCCTCCCCATATGCATTTATCCGATCTAAAAAATTTACACGTCAGCGAGTTAATCGAGATGGCCATTGCCAACCAAGTTGACAATGCCAACCGCATGAGAAAGCAGGACTTGATTTTTGCTCTCTTAAAGGACCAAGCAAAAAAGGGAGAAAGCATCTCCGGATCGGGCACTCTGGAAGTCTTACCCGATGGGTTTGGTTTCCTTCGATCACCAGATACCTCTTACTTAGCGGGGCCAGATGACATATACGTCAGCCCATCTCAGATCAGAAGATTCAATCTTCACACCGGTGATTCGGTTGAGGGTGAGATTCGAACACCGAAAGACGGCGAACGTTATTTCGCTCTGGTCAAAGTTGATAAGGTCAACGATGAAAAGCCTGAAAACAGCAAACATAAAACGCTGTTTGAGAACCTAACGCCTTTATTTCCGACTGATGCCCTTCGAATGGAGCGAGACATCAAATCGGATGAAAACTTAACAGGGCGTATCATTGACATCATCGCGCCTGTTGGCAAAGGACAGCGCGGTCTTCTTGTCGCAAGCCCGAAAAGCGGTAAAACAGTGATGCTTCAACACATCGCTCACTCAATCGCCTCTAATTACCCTGACGTTTATCTTATTGTGCTTCTGATTGATGAACGTCCAGAGGAAGTGACTGAAATGCAGCGCTCAGTCCGAGGCGAGGTAGTTTCATCAACATTCGATGAGCCAGCTACACGGCACGTCCAGGTCGCTGAAATGGTGATGGAAAAAGCAAAACGCTTAGTCGAAAACAAAAAGGATGTTGTCATCCTCCTAGACTCGATAACACGACTAGCTAGAGCTTACAACACGGTAGCTCCGGCATCAGGAAAAGTACTTACTGGTGGTGTAGACGCGAATGCCCTTCAAAGACCCAAGAGGTTTTTTGGAGCCGCGAGGAATATCGAGGAAGGAGGCTCACTAACGATCATAGCGACCGCACTAATCGACACCGGATCACGAATGGATGATGTGATCTACGAAGAATTCAAAGGCACTGGAAATATGGAAATCCACCTCGACAGAAGGATGACGGAAAAACGTATCTACCCAGCGATTAACGTCAACAGGTCGGGAACGCGACGTGAGGAATTACTCATTGAGCCTGATATCTTGCAAAAGATATGGATACTGAGAAAACTGCTGTATCCGATGGATGAGCTCGAGGCGACCGAGTTTCTCACTGGCAAACTAAAAGCAACGAAAAATAACGACGAATTTTTCGATAGCATGAAAAAGGGTAAATTCCAGCGATCAACTGCTGACTTGTCAAAAAATAGTTTTTCGGGGATAATCGCCGGCCAATTTAGAGAAAAGAATCTAGGTCATTATTAAAAAGCGTACAACTCGCTTTAGGAAAATTAGGACTAAAAAATGAAAACTGACATCCACCCGTCATACGCGCCGGTTAACGTGACATGTAGCTGTGGCAGCACATTCGTCACCCAATCAACAATTGGAAAAGATATTTCGATTGAGGTGTGTTCGCTCTGCCACCCTTTCTATACCGGCAAACAAAAGATAGTTGACACCGCCGGACGAGTTGAGAAATTCAAACAAAAGTACGCGAATCGTGGAGTAAAAACTTCGGGATAACGAACACGCAAAATTTGAACCTTAAAGGGCAGCGAGAGCTGCCTTTTCTTTTATTACGACCCTTTTAGTCAACACCAGCTTCGCTGTAATTACAATGTTCACATGTTGAGACCAGCGCACTTACTCAGATACGACAGATTAGCAACAGTTATTGGTGAACATCCGTTGATCCTGACAACTGTGGTGTGTCTACTGTGGTCGCTCATAGGTCTTGTGGGTCATGACCCTTGGAAATCGGAGGAAGCCATCCTAACGGGGATGCTAGCCCAAGCTCAAAATGCACCGATTTGGAGCGAAATAGTTATCTCCGAGAAGTTCCAAATCGCCGGGCCACTTTTTTACGTCGTCAGTGGCGGCTTCATCAGACTGTTCGAGAATATTCTGCCTCTTCATGATGCGGCCAGATTGTCAATGTTTGTTTGGCTCACTTTGACGTTTATTTTTGTAAGTTGTACGGCGAAAGAGCTTTGGGGTAAAACGCAACAATGGGTCGCTCCTCTACTTCTCGCCGGTTGTGCCGGACTGCTCGTTAAATCCCATCAGCTATCAACCGAAACTCTATTACTTGCCGGCATATCGATACTTGTCTACGGACTAGCGCTCGCCCCAAGGCGATCAATCGCTGGTGGAATTTTTGTCGGTTTAGCAATATCAGTTTTGTGTCTTGGTTCAGCAGCACATAATCTGGCTTACGTGCTGTTGTGTTCGGTTCTACTCGTGATTGCGAACACCCGCTACCGCACCTCAAGATTCCTCACATCGCTTGGTATCGCACTTATAGTTGCAGCGTCGTTTATTGCTTTGTGGGTTGGAGTGCTATACGCCACAGACCCTGGATTACCAAGAATGTGGAGTCACAACGCTTCAGAGACAGCATTGGACGCATTTTCAATGCCAAGCATCTCAAGAATCATCTACCCCATATCCATTCTTCCATGGTTCACGTGGCCAACTTGGATCTTTGTCATTTGGTCTCTTTGGATCGAAGGTCGAGAAGGAATAAAGCGAAAGGAACTCCAGCTTCCCTTGGCTTTATGGGTCACGTCAAGTCTCATCATCTGTATGCAACCAATCGATTCAGAGGCACAGCTCATTCCAATTCTTATACCCTTTGCACTACTCGGCTCAATCGCAGCAAGCCGCACACCCAGAAGTGGAGGAAACGCTCTGTACTGGTTCTCGATTATGTCGACAGTATTTTTTATAGTTGCCGCTTGGGTCTATTTCTCCGCCTCGTATTTCGGGTTTCCAGAACGACTCGCTGAGCATCTTTTTCGTCTGCAACCAGGATATGCTCCAGGTCACCGCCCACTTTTAATAGCAGCAGCACTACTGCTTACCCTATTCTGGTTTTTTCTACTATTCAACATAAAACGCCATCCAGAGCGGTCAATCACAATGTGGACTCTTAACTTGACTGTCTGTTGGGCCATTTCCGTATTGCTTCTATTTCATTGGATTGATGGAAGAAAATCCTACAAAACAGTGTTTGAATCGATGGCAGCAAGTATTAACACTCAATATAACTGCGTGATCGCACAAGTTGGCCCAGCTCAAAGATCGCTTATTCACTACCACGCATCTATCGCAACGACTGATGTCTATGAGGAGCGGGATGGAAAAGTTTGCGACTACTTGATTCACCAAGATCAGTGGGACAGTCAAAACACAATCGGATTGCCCTGGCTTTTGATCTGGGAAGGTGGTCGCTCGGGTGACAAATCAGAGCGTTATCGACTTTACAGAAGAGAACTTGATTAAAGTGCCGAACGAAGACGTACTGCATAAATTTATATTTGAGTCACAGAATGTTCGTGGCGAAATTGTGACACTGGGGCCTTCATGGCAGACACTTCTCGAGCGTCGAACCTACCCTCAGGCAATGGTCGAAGTATTAGGTGAGCTATCAGTCGCCGCTTTGTTGCTCTCAGCCACAATAAAAATTGATGGCACCCTTGCCCTGCAATATCGTGGCACCACTGGGATCCAACTCCTGGTTGCTGAAGTCTTCAAAGCCAATTTTTTTCGATCCATGGCAAAGTGGGACGAGTCGCTTGATGGACAATCGACACAACCCAACCTACTCCGTGAAGGCTCTCTCGCGGTAACTATTACCCAAGAGAACTTAAAACAAAGTTATCAAGGAATTGTGGACACACAGCAACAAACAGTTCAAGAGGCCCTCGCTCACTATATGGCGCAATCGGAGCAGATTCCGACTCGACTTTGGCTCGCCGCGAACGCACAAAATGCAGCGGGGCTGATGATTCAAAAAATTCCAGGAGTGCCTGATCAAGACGCTGATGCCTGGAATCGAATCAGTCAGCTTGCGAGCACTGTCTCAAAACATGAACTACTGGAATTGGCACCTCAACAGCTATTAAGACGACTGTTCCATGAAGAGACCATGCGAGTTTTCGACCCCAATCAAATAGAGTTCTCATGCAAGTGCTCCGAATCACGAACAACAAATATGCTTAGATCCCTAGGGGAAGAGGAAGTAAGGGAAATACTCGATGAGAAAGCCAGCGTTGATATTACCTGTGACTTTTGCGGTAAGAATTATATTTACTCCGAAGCTGGGGTCGACCGTATTTTTTCTGAATCATCACTGAATTAACCCCCGATGAGCGACGACGATCAAACGGTTCGGATTGATAAGTGGTTATGGGCTGCACGTTTCTTTAAAACGAGAAGCCTTGCGGCAAACGCGATAACAAACGGCCGGGTACAAGTCAATCAGGTTCGAGTCAAACCATCAAAGCATCTTGTTATCGGAGACAGGCTCGAGATTCGAATAACCCCTTACTCGTGGATTGTGGAAGTCCTCAAAATCAGCAGCCACAGAGGGTCTGCTGAAATCGCGCGCGGACTATTTCGGGAGGACGAACAAAGTATCCGCGATAGAGAGCAAATTCGAGAAAATTTAAAGCTTGAGAGACAACTGAACCGAGGACACCTCGATACGAGACCAACCAAACGCGATCGCCAGAAGATCATTCGTTTTAAACAGAGCTCCCAATAATCAAATTTTTGCGATGCAGCAGATTTGAGCTTAAAGCATTTATAATGGTCGCTGAGACATAGTTTGCATCACAACATTAGTTGGCCAAAGTGATTTGAGGCTGAGGTAATTGTGACTTCGCGGCAAATGAATACATTAGAAAGGATAAAACATGAGTGACATCAAAGACGTCGTAGTGGTTTCCGGAGTACGGACAGCGGTTGGTGATTATGGCGGATCGCTGAAAGACATCCCCCCTACTCAGCTCGCTGCCAGATGTATTCAGGAGGCATTGACTCGAGCGAAAATCGAGTCAGAAGAAGTGGGTCACGTTGTTTTTGGCAATGTGCTTCACACAGAGCCAAAAGATATGTACTTCTCCAGAGTGGCGAGCATGGACGGAGGCATTCCGAAAGAAGTGCCCGCGCTGACTTTAAACCGACTCTGTGGCAGTGGCCTACAAGCAATTATTTCTGCCGCTCAGATCGTTCAGCTTGGTGATGCAAAAATCACCGTTGCTGGAGGCGGTGAATCCATGAGCCGCTCAAACTATTGGCTACCGACGGCGCGTTGGGGATCCAAAATGGGAGATCAGGCAATCATCGACTCCATGGTGGGGGCGTTATCCGACCCATTCGAGGGCATGCATATGGGTATTACGGCTGAAAACGTTGCGGCTGAATATAAACTTGATCGCAAATCGCAAGATGAATTTGCACTTGAATCCCATCGACGCGCTACGAAAGCGATAAAAAATGGTTACTTCAAAGATCAAATACTTCCGATCGAAGTCAAGGCCGGTAAGACAACGCGCATGTTCGACACTGACGAACATGTAAGAGAGGACATTTCACTAGAAAATCTTGAAAAACTGCGCGCTGTTTTTAAAAAAGACGGATCCGTAACGGCGGGGAATGCATCAGGAATTAACGATGGTGCGGCGGCAGTCGTCCTGATGGATCGCGATGAAGCCGAGAAAAAAGGGATTAAGTCTATGGCACGCCTCGTTAGCTACGGTCACGCAGGCGTAGAGCCGCGCGTTATGGGCCTTGGTCCTATCCCTGCGGTGGAGAATGCGCTCAGAAAAGCAAATTTATCCATATCAGATATGGATGTCATTGAGTCCAACGAAGCTTTTGCCGCTCAAGCATGCGCTGTGGCAAAAGCTTTGAAGTTTGACCCAGTCAAAACGAACCCAAATGGTGGTGCAGTAGCGCTTGGACATCCCGTAGGCGCGACAGGCAGCATCATCACCGTGAAAGCACTGTACGAACTAGAGCGGATTCAAGGCAAGTACGCGTTAGTGACGATGTGCATCGGTGGAGGGCAAGGAATCGCCGCAATATTCGAGAGAGCTTAGACCGTATCCAATAATAGGAATGGGTAACGCATCAACGAGTCAACCATAACAATATTGCGGTGCGAATCATATTGAATTGCCAAAACTTTAATAAATATTTAACATTCTAATTTGCAAAAAAAACGGTAAGTATATGATTTTTATTTATTTATTATATTTTGGGATATTTGACATTGAGCCATAAATTGATACAATTGCAGTTAATTTGATGCGTTGCATCAAAATTCAAATCAACTTTAAGCGGGGTTACATATGGCAACAGTATTAGAACAATTCACAGCGGTTCAGGAGAAGAGCTTGAGCGTAGCCAACGCGCTTACCTCAATCAATACGACTGCCGCGAACAAGATGTTTGACTTAAACGTCGCAACAGCTCAAGAGATTTCCAGTAAGGTTAGCGAAATCTCATCAGAAGCTTCACAAGTCAAAGACACAGACAGTCTCCAAAGTTTCCAAAGCAAATTCGCACAGCCCAGCTACGACAATGTAGTCAACTACGTAAAGGCAAGTTTCGATATCGCTAATTCAGCCTCAACTGAGGTCACAAAACTCATGGAAGAGGCGTTTTCAGATGCGAATGAGGCAGTTGTTGCTTCTCTCGATAGCGCTGAGAAGAATGGTATTCCTGGGTCTGCCCTTGCGGCATCCTCGATCAAGGCTCTGATGTCCTTTGTGAACCAGGCGTATGACACAGCCAGCAAGTCATCCAAACAAGCTCAAGAGGTAGTTACTTCATCTGTTGAGAACGTAACAAAAGCTGCGAAGAAAAAGAAATAAGTCTTTCCAGCTAACATAAATGAAGCCCCTGTATTACTGCAGGGGCTTTTTTTCGCCTCAAAAGCGATATCTTGCTATCCTGACAGAGTGAAACGTTAGCCTGAGAAGGCAAAGCGCAACAAAAAATGACGTAATCAGAATGTCAAAACGAAATGATTCAGATTTATGGAGAGCTCTGGAATCCATAGGGCAGGCTCGTAATTTATCGACCATTAAACGCCTCTTTGAGAAAGATCCCGAACGAGCCTCAAGAATGTCCGCCGAACACTCGGGTATTTTTCTCGATTTTTCAAGAAACCATATTGAGCCCAACACGCTGCAAAGACTCATGGAGCTGTGTCAGCAATCACATCTTTCTGACCAGATTGCCGCGATGTATGCTGGTAAAAAAATCAATCTGACTGAAAATAGATCGGTACTCCACACAGCCTTACGCAATACGACTCCAGCCAACGATCACGGCCTGAATCAAATCTCGTTTGACGTTAAAGAATCACTCAAAAAAATAAAAATAATCTCGGATTTATTTAGAGCAAAACAACTAAAAGGAGCGACGGGAAAGAGTCTTAATACGATCATAAATATTGGTATCGGGGGTTCCGATCTAGGTCCTCGAGTCGTGTACAAAGCGCTCAAAAACGAATCGTCCAGCATCGTGCACTATGTATCGAATCTAGATGCCGAGGACTTGGAAACCGTTATCAATGAAGTGGATGCTGAACGTACGCTTGTCATCGTTACTTCCAAAACATTTACAACTCAGGAAACGCTGAATAATGCAAATCGGGCGTTAGCGAAGCTATCGACTCAGCTGAAGCTGCCCAAGGACGATATCGTTAGAAAGCAGATGATTGCGATCACGGCCAGCCCTGAAACCGCCATAAATTTCGGTATAACTGAATCTAATATTTTTGAGTTCTGGGATTGGGTTGGCGGTCGCTTCTCAGTTTGGTCCGCGGTCGGATTGTCTCTTTCGATGAGTCTTGGGTTTGAGGTATTCGAGGAGCTACTGCATGGTGCTCATGAGATGGATACTCACTTCGCCACCGCACCTTACGAGAAAAACATTCCCGTTCTTCTCGCATTGGTAGGGATTTGGAATATAAACTTTCGTAAGCAAACGAACCTCGCAGTGCTGCCCTACTCCGAACGGCTGGGCTTACTACCAAACCACCTACAGCAACTCGAGATGGAAAGCAATGGGAAATCTATTGATCGTTCAGGGTCGCGTATCGCTTACACGACGAGCGCTTCGATTTTTGGAGTCCCGGGGACAAACTTCCAGCACAGCTTTGCTCAGCACCTGCATCAGAGTCCAACAGAAACACCATGCGACTTCATAGGAATCGTCAACCCACCACACCCAGACCAGGAGAACGCGAATGCCCTTCTGTCACACTGCCTAGCGCAAGTTGAATGCCTGTCGTTTGGAAGACAGGAAACCTCCGGCGACACCAAGATCTCAGCAGAGAGGGAAATGCCAGGAGATCGGCCGTGTAACGTAATCCTGTTAAAAGAGTTAAATGCAAGAACTCTTGGAGCGTTACTCGCTGCATATGAACACAAGGTGTTTGTCCAAGGAGTGATATGGAACATCAACTCTTTTGATCAATGGGGAGTCGAACTCGGGAAATCTCTAGCAAGTTCGTACCGTCATATTTTTGAAAACGATGAAATGGGCGATGTCTCGAAAAGAGCATTCTCAGAAAGACTTATTGAACAGATCGAAAAATACAGGTCTAGCTCGGCTGAATAATAAATTCTTTTCGATAGTGCTTGAGCTCTTCGATCGACTCGTACACATCCGCGAGCGCCTCATGCTTACCATGCTTCACCATACCCTTGAGGACTTCTGGCTTCCATCGCTTTGCCAACTCCTTCAACGTAGATACATCTAAATTTCGGTAGTGAAAAAACGCTTCCAATCGGGGCATCCATCGCGCCATGAAACGACGATCCTGACAGATTGAATTCCCGCACATGGGCGATGTCTTGGGAGATAAAAATTTACTGACGTACTCTAGCGCAGCAGTTTCAACATCAACTTCCCCCTGACGCGATTCAAGAACCCGATCCACTAGACCACTGCGAGTATGAGTCGATGTGTTCCATTCATCCATCGCGTCAAGTATCGAGCGATCTTGGTTAACAACCCACACAGCGCCCTCGTCAACACGCTCTAAGTTTGAATCAGTCACGACTATCGCAACCTCAATGATTCGATCAGCATCTGGATTGAGGCCTGTCATCTCCATGTCAATCCAGATTAAATGGTCTATATTTTGCGTCATAATTAATGATTATAACTATCAATTCGTACCAACGACTTGGGTACACTTATTACCTTTGTCACGATCCATAAACAACATGATCAACAGCTTTTCATACGTATTTCTTCTGGCAATATTGCTTTCAACTGGCGTTAAGCTGTGGCTGGCGACGAGACAAATCAGTGCCGTCCGGAGACATCGAAATCAGGTTCCTGTCGCATTCGAGGAAGACATCTCTCTTGAGGCTCACAAGAAGGCGGCCGACTACACTGCTGCCAAAATGAAGCACGCTCGCATCACAGCACTCGTGGATACAGTGCTTCTGATTGTCCTCACATTTGGTGGACTACTGAACTGGTGTTACTCACTCGCTCAAGATTGGTCCTCATCATATATTCTCTCTGGCCTTATCTTTTTCGGTCTTCTAACCGTCATCAGCTCCGTGTTGCAACTCCCTTTTGATGTCTACAAAACCTTTGTCCTCGAGGAAAAATTTGGTTTTAATAAAATGACTCCGGGGTTATTTCTTAAAGACTTTTTTCTAGGGCTCATCGTTAGCGCGATCATAGGCTCGATTTTTATCAGCCTGATTCTCTGGATTATGGAAACGTCGGGATCCTACTGGTGGATCAATGCGTGGTTACTATCAATCGCGTTTTGGTTTTTCATGCAGTACATTTCTCCGAGTGTTGTTGCACCTTTGTTTAACAAATTCTCTCCCCTTGAGAATGAGTCTCTTAAAGACCGGATTGAGTCACTTTTAAAGAAATGTGGCTTTCAATCCAGTGGTCTGTTCGTGATGGATGGCAGTAAAAGGAGCAGCCACGGCAACGCATACTTTACTGGTTTTGGGAAAACCAAACGCATCGTTTTCTTTGACACGCTGATCAGTCGACACGAACCTAATGAGATAGAGGCAGTACTTGCGCATGAGTTGGGCCACTTCAAACTCAGACACGTACAAAAGCTATCGATATTCCTGGCGGCGTCCGGTTTTCTCTTCTTCTGGCTTCTCGGAGTAATACAAGAGACTTCTTTCATGCATGAGGGTATGAATATCGGCTTCTTCGATTCAAATGCGATGTTACTCGCAATGTTTTATTTCGTTCTACCTCCATTTTTGTTTTTTGTGAGACCCATGCTCGCGGCTTACCTACGTAAAAATGAATTTGAAGCAGATGAATACGCATCGAGACACGCGCCGGCTAGAGACTTAATCGCAGCTCTCGTAAAACTTTATAAAGACAACTCGTCGACGTTAACTCCCGACAAAGTGTATTCCTCATTCTATGACTCTCACCCTGGCGCAATGGCGAGAATTAATAGACTAGAATCTCTCGCGGCTCAAACGAATTAACATCATGACAACAAAAATCACGGAAAATCTGATCAGACAGAAATGTCAGCCCTGCGAGGGAGGAGTCGATCCTATACCGGAAACTCAGGCAAAACTGATGCTAAACGGACTACAAGACTGGTCCCTATCTCAGGAATCAATCACTAAAAACTACGAATTTCAGAATCATTACCAAGCAGTCGCTTTCCTCAACGCGATTGCGTGGATCTCACACAGAGAGGACCACCACCCAGATATCTCCCTAGGATACAACTCAGTGTCTGTCACATATACGACCCATGCAATAGATGGTTTAAGTGAAAACGACTTTATCTGCGCAGCTAAAGTCGATCATCTCTTCAATTTATAAACTTCGAATTCGTACAAAAAGATCGATCAGTAATTAAGACTCATCAGCGAATTTGAAAAATCACCTCAAAACTGCTGTCGGAACGATCCTCTCCGCGCACGGACGACATTACCTTGTTGAGCTAAATGACTCGACTGTTGTCTTAGCCTACCCAGGGGGCAGATCTGAAAAATACGCCTGCGGAGATATCTGTGAGATCGAACACGACGGGCCACAAGGTCGAATCAAGTCAGTGACCTCTAGGAATACGTTACTTTGGAGGTCAGATAACTTTCGGCAAAAATTGATCGCAGCGAATGTATCCCTAGTTCTGATCGTGGTGGCAACCGACTTGCCGATCAATACATCTTTGGTCATTCGTTGCCTCCTTGCAGCAGAGGAACAGGGTATCGATACAAAACTAATAATTAACAAATGCGACCTTGGCATCCCAAAGACCATCACAGAATTCAAAAACGAGTACGAAAAATTAGGTTACGAAACTCTTTGCCTATCAGCAATCGATAAAGCGACCACTTTAAAGACGGTCATAAACGGCGAGAGCGTCGTCCTTGTCGGACAATCGGGTGTTGGAAAATCTACACTTACGAATCAGGTTGTCGACAGGGCACATGCAAGAACCGCGGAGATATCGAATAAACTACGAAGTGGCCG
This sequence comes from Candidatus Eutrophovita brisbanensis, assembly GCA_038147395.1. Classification (GTDB taxonomy): domain Bacteria; phylum Pseudomonadota; class Gammaproteobacteria; order Burkholderiales; family Eutrophovitaceae; genus Eutrophovita; species Eutrophovita brisbanensis. Next base: position 1,810,822 of record JAYQTM010000001.1, read on the forward strand.
GCACACAACGACCCACGCACAGCTTTACCGGATTAACGACACGACATCGCTAATTGATTGTCCAGGGCTTCAGTACTTCGGGCTGAAACACATCAAACCAGAGGAATTGGACTCTCTCTTTGTGGAATTTCGAAATATCAAAGATAGATGCCAGTTTGCTAATTGCACCCATACAGTAGAGCCTAACTGCGCAATCATTGACGAGCTGAACAAGGGCAACTTAGCTGAGGCACGATGGTTAGAGTATAAAAAAATACTGCAAGAGATTAAGTAATCTATGGGCAACGAGAAGGCATCAAATCATGCAATAACCAGCAACGAAAAAATTGCCAGAATCCATAGAACACCAACACGAAGTAGCAATGCGGAGCACTGCCTTGTGTTTACTTCTGGAGCATTCTTCAGACCAAACGAAGGTTGATAGTAAATCTCTCCATCTGACGATCGTTGTAAACCAACAGAGTGAGAATTTAAAGCTCCACAGGCCGAAGCCAGAATCAACGCTCTAAGTCCAAAGCCCGACCGAGCCCCCTCCGCGCGACGCCTGGCAAATGAAGTCTCGAAGTCTCCAACAAATGCAAAGCTGAATGCGAGCAGTTGCGCTGGCATCCAAAACAGCGACTGATAGCCAATGGTTACTGGACGGAACGACGATAACGATCGAATGTTACCGTTTCGTAAAATCATGGAATACGCTACGAAAAAAAAGAAAAATATCGCGGCCCCAAATATTCCAGGGATGATCACATACCAGAACGTCACTCCAAAAAATCGGACCGAGACTGTGGACAAAAGATTCTCGGAGACCAATCCATCCGAAGAGCGATTGAAGATTAATGCCGAGGGAAGATTAAAGAAAAACGCCAAAACGACTGAATGCAGCACTCCCACCAATAATGGATTATTTTGAAGGACGAGCTGCTCGACTAGCAGTACCGTCAAAATACCGATAGCGGCTAACATTCCGACACCCAAAACTGGGGACATCGATGTTCTACCTATAACCCCTGTGTGAAAAACCTCAGATAGCGACTTATCAAACGATCTATTTAGCGATAAAAATGGCGTCGAAAAACACCAGTTAAGCGTAATCGCAGCTAACAAAACAAGAACTTCCAAAACCTAACCCCTCAAACACATTACAGTCGCACTAAGAAATGTCGCTTGCGCGATATACTTGTCATTTTAGTTCCAACTACCGAAAACCGCACTATGAATTTAAAACACCTAACGATTACCAATAAAAAGGGCATCAAAACGATTACGATTTCTCGGGAGGAGAAGCGCAATGCCCTATCTCCTGAGGTTTTAGTTGAAATCAGCGAAGTCCTAGGTAACATCGAAAATGATTCGGATACTCATGTCATCATTCTCACAGGAGGTGAAAAGTATTTTTCTGCCGGATTCGATCTCCAAGAGATCAGAAAACTTGAAAAGATTAGTAATGAAACGTACACCGCGATGTTTCATCGAACCTATCGCTCGATCCTATTTTGTCCACTCCCAGTAATCTGTGCTGTCGGAGGTCCCGCAATAGCAGGAGGGTTCGACCTAACGATGATGTGCGATATTCGTTACGCATCTGAGAAAGCGAAATTCGGCCAGCGAGAAATCGCATTGTCACTCACACCGATTCTTGATCCACTATGGCGTATTGTAGGGTTAGGTCGGGCCAAGGAACTCACATTAACCGGTCGGATCTACTCTGCTGAGGAAGCTAAGGCAATGGGTTATGTTAATGATGTATTCCCAGAAAATGAACTGCTTCAACATGTAACCAATATTGCTCAGAACATGGCCCAGTTCGATCGGCAAGCTTTGATAGAAACAAAACAACTTTCGAATCAAGTGCTAAGTCAAGACCTGGATACCAGCATGAGGATGCAAGAGTGGCTATTCCGATCATTTATTGGGTCTGAAGACAATCATCGGCGAATCGACTCTTTGATGGAGACGCTTAGTCGAAAAAGCTGATTTAGATACTGATGAATACACCCAAAATCAAAAGTCATCGCGCATCAATCTTAACCAGCTTGCTGCTGATCGTCAGTCTCGCCAGTGGCGCCATATACCTCAATGCGGCAAACGACAAACAAAAAGTCACTCCGCGTGAAGTGACCCCACGAGGCGAATTAACTTCAGAGGAATTGTCAACAATCGATATTTTTGAAAAATCAAAAAAATCGGTTGTCTTTATCAGCACCAAACAACGCGTGAGAGACTTTTGGACACGTAACGTATTCTCCGTACCAAGTGGAACTGGATCCGGATTCACATGGGATCGGTTTGGACACATCATCACAAATTATCATGTGATTAAAGGTGCCAGCGAAGCAGTAATTCGCCTGGAGGACGGCCGCGACTATAAAGCAAAACTTATAGGCGCAAGTCCTGCACACGATATTGCTGTTCTCAAAATCGATGTACCGACGGCGCCACCGCCAGAAATACTCATTGGAGAGAGTGAAACGTTAAGAGTCGGTCAAACGGTCTATGCGATCGGTAATCCCTTCGGACTAGACTGGACACTCACAACAGGAATTGTCTCAGCCCTCGACCGAAGCCTCAGCACTGACGGAGGACAAGATATTGAGCACCTCATTCAGACCGACGCAGCAATCAATCCAGGCAATTCAGGAGGCCCTTTACTCGATTCTGCGGGACGTCTGATTGGTATTAACACCGCGATATACAGCCCATCAGGAACATCCGCCGGTATCGGTTTTGCAGTCCCGGTTGATACAATCAACCGAGTTGTACCTCAGCTGATACGGTTCAACAAATATACGCCGCCCGGAATTGGCGTCTATCTAGATCCAGGACTGAACAAAAGAATCACCACGTCAATGAAAATACGTGGTGTTGCCGTCTTAAAAGTGACTCCAGATTCCTCCGCAGACAAGGCAGGTATCGAACCGGCACGATTGCGTCGCGACGGCGTGATAGTCCCCGGAGATGTCATCACGCACATCGAACAGCGCGCGGTGGAGACAGTCAGTAAATTTAACGCGATACTAGACAGCTATCGAGTTAACGACGAAGTCACCCTCACGATACATCGTCACGGCGAATCATTTAAAGTGAAAGTTACTGTACAAGCAGAGTAGCGAACACCATCCAGATCTACTCTGTTGCGACACTGACGCTCTGAACATCGAGAGCCACTGATAAAACCTTTGGATCAATACCGACCAGAAATCCTCTGTATCCGCCATTGACGTATATTTTATCGAGATCGAAAACTGACTCCTCCACGTAAATAGGCATCAATTTCTTTGTACCAAATGGCGATGTGCCTCCGACAACATATCCCGAGTGCTTGTTTGCCACTTTAGGGTCACAGGGTGCTATTGACTTGGTTCCGATTTGTCGCGCCAAATTTTTTGTCGACACTTTTTTATCGCCATGCATTAACACAATGATAGGGCTTTTATCCGCCATTTCCATCACCAGAGTTTTGATTACATGATGTTCCGAAACACCCAACTCTCGAGCTGAAACAGCCGTACCGCCGTGCTCCTCGTAATCATATAAGTGCTCTGAATACGGAATTTTCTCCCGCTTCAGAAAACGGATTGCTGCAGTGGTGGGAGCCTTGTTGGTCATCCCTGATCCGAAACCGCTGTTGCAAAAATCCTGAGCATCCCAGCCGTAGCCCCCCAAATATTATGGCCCAAATATGGCAAGCGATAGAAATATCTTGGATTTCCTCCGTCATCCTTACAATCAAGTTGATAATTATCGAGATTCAACACAAACTCCAGCGGGACCTGTATCGTTGACGCCACCTCCCGAACATCAATTTGGAAAGAAACTGGGCCATCAATCCAACCTACGATTGGAGTCACTCGGAAACCTGTCCGAATATCATATTCAGGCAGTGAACCAAGTACGATCGATCGATCAAGAGATAGACCAACCTCTTCATACGTCTCTCGTAGCGCTGTGTCCTCGCGATCGACGTCCGAGTCTGCAACTTTTCCACCGGGGAAGCTTATCTGTCCAGCATGCTTCTCAAGATGCTCAGTTCGTTGAGTCAGTAAGATTGTCGGTCCTTTTGATCCGACAACGATTGGAATCAACACCGCTGCTAACACAGGCTCAAACCTTGCATCGTGAACGAATGCGTACTCGTCTTGCCAACCACCATTGAGACGAAAACGCATTAACTTATCCTGCACTAATTGACGGTTCATGAAACTTTTTTAAATTCTATGAAACTAGAATTATGGGACGTTGCTAAAAGTATCTCAAGAAATCGTCGCGAAACTTTGGCTCTTATCTGAAATTAATCAACAAAAGGGGTCGTATGAAACTCTGCAACGCTAAGATTTTGATCATCGCGTTATTTTCAACGATCCACATATTCGCATACTCGTCTGTAATTGCTGGATGCAAAACCGAGTTACGGAATCTCGCAAATGATCTTTCTGGAGTCAAACTATCCCATCAAAAGACGCAGTCTCTCGCCGCCTCGATCCTTATGGCACGAGAACACTGTCTCAGAAACAAGGAGAGCGAATCGATCGAGCTGATCAATGAAGCCAGAACACTGGCTGGACTAGAGGTCATCACCGGCGAATTCGACTGGGAAAATGTGCCTATCGAAAAACTAGAGAAAAACCCGAATTAATTGATTGTCGCTACCGATCGCTGGCCGCGTCGACAGAGCAAAGTGCAGACATGTTAACTAATCTTCGCACCGTCGCGGTCGGTGTTAGAACGTGCACAACCTGACGCGCACCAAGAAGAATGGGACCTATCGTAATACCTTCGCCAGCAGTCACCTTCATAAGATTAAAAGCAATATTGGCAGCGTCCAAATTTGGCATGATTAACAAATTTGCTTCCCCAGTGATCTGAGAATTCGGGAATATTCGTTTTCTAATTGCCTCATCGAGAGCGGCATCTCCATGCATCTCGCCCTCAACTCTCAACTGTGGATCGATATCTTGGATCATTCTCCTCGCTTCTGACATTTTCTGGGCCGAGCTATCTTTAGAGGTTCCAAAGTTAGAATGGGACAGGAGCGCAATATTGGGATTGACACCGAACCTCTTAACCTCCTCCGCCGCAAGAATAGCGATATCGGCGATTTCCTCCGCTGTTGGATTCAAGTTCACGTATGTGTCACAAATAAATATCGTACGCCCTGGAAGAATCAATACATTCATCGCTGCGTACCGCTTGACTCCTGGCCTAAGTCCAATCACATCGTTGATATATCTTAGGTGAATGTCAAAGTTCGCGATCGTCCCGCACAACATGGCGTCAGCATCACCGTTATTCACCATCAAAGCCCCAATCAGGGTCGTTCTCCTAGACGCCTCACGCTTGGCATAATCCTGTGACACGCCCTTTCTTTGCATGATGGCGTAATACTGTTTCCAATACCCATCAATCCGGGGATCTTCATTGGGGTTCAATAAGTCAAAGTCCTTACCAGGTCGAATTCGTAATCCTGATTTTTCTAACTTCGACATTAGAACGTCGGGGCGAGCAATCAAAATCGGTTTGGCTAGGCCCTCGTCTACGACAATCTGTACCGCCCTGAGTACCCTTTCACTCTCCCCCTCGCAATAAACCACTCTCCTAGGGCTTTGCTTCGCCGCTAAGAATACTGGCTTCATCAATAAGCCTGACTGATAAACAAATTGCGTGAGACGATCAACGTATTGCCCAAAGTCCTCTATGGGCCTTGTCGCAACGCCACTTTCCATCGCAGCCTTCGCAACCGCAGGAGCGATACGAACAATAAGTCTGGGATCAAAGGGTTTGGGAATTAAATAATTTGGCCCAAACGTCATTTCGATATTTTCGTAAGCAGACGCAACTACGTCCGATTGCTCCTCACGAGCCAAGTCAGTGATCGCTCTTACTGCCGCGAGCTTCATCTCATCGTTGATCGTTGTAGCGCCTACGTCAAGTGCGCCTCTAAAAATAAAAGGGAAACAAAGGACATTATTCACTTGATTAGGAAAATCCGATCTACCCGTTGCGACTACTGCGTCTGGTCTCGCAGCGTAGACACGTTCGGGACGAATCTCTGGATTAGGATTCGCTAGTGCCAATATAACGGGGCGAGAGCTCATACGCCGTATATCGTCTTCATCGATCACATCGGCGGCAGACAAGCCTAAAAAGACATCTGCATTATCGAGCAAATCTTTTAGAGAGGTGGCACTGGTCTCTTTAGCGTAACGACGCTTTATTTCGTCCATTTCAATGGACCTACTGGGACGTACGACGCCATGAATATCTGCCACAAAAATATTCTCAATGGGTAAACCCAACTTCACCAACAGGTCTAGACAGGCTAACGCGGCCGCCCCAGCACCGGAGCAGACTAGCTTCACCTGTGCTATGTCTTTTTCAACAACGGCAAGAGCGTTCAAGAACGCCGCAGCCACAATGATCGCGGTGCCATGTTGATCATCATGAAAGACCGGGATTTTTAATTTTTCTCTCAGCTCTCTCTCAATGCGAAAACATTCTGGCGCTTTGATATCCTCGAGGTTGATGCCGCCAAAGGTGGGCTCTAACGAGGCTATGATTTTTATTAATTGCTCCTCGTCAGTCTCATTGAGTTCGAGGTCGAAGCAATCAATACCAGCGAATTTTTTGAATAAAACTGCTTTACCCTCCATCACAGGCTTAGCGGCTAAGGGTCCGATCGGGCCAAGTCCGAGAACAGCACTACCGTTTGTCACAACGGCAATTAGATTCGAACGGCCAGTGTAAAGGTTCACATTTGTCGGGTCGTTAACAATCTCGGTACACGCCGCAGCCACCCCAGGAGAATATGCTAGGGCTAGATCGCGTTGGTTCGTCAACCCCTTTGTGGCATTGACAGACAGTTTCCCAGGAGTTGGAGTCCTGTGGTAATTCAATGCAGAGCGTTTTAATTGCTCGTCCATCTCACTCTCCTCACCCGGCGTCAGAATTCTTGATATTTGGCAGGTATTTTTTCATCAAGATATGGGGTACTGACACTTCGATGAAAGGAGCTCCAAAATCGGTGTAGCCTAATTTACGATAAAAATCACTTACTGAAACTCTTGCGTGTAACATCAACTCCGTGCCCCCAAGGTCGCGACACCGCAACTCTGTTTGTTGCATCAGAAACATTCCTACTCCTTTGCCTCGATATGATGAAGACACGCACATTTGCCTAATTTTTAATCGCTTCTGGTCTCTTGGATCAACAACGCAACATGCGATTAAACAATTCACATTCCGATCATACACCCCAAAGTGATATTGTTGACTTTCTCCGTCCAAATCCTCAGGTGTTAGATTAAGCCCGAGTGGCTCCCTTAGAATGCGCTCCCTGAGAGTTAAAGCTTCGTAATACTCGCGGCTCTCAAACAGGATTCTTGAAAACTCAAGTGAAGCACTCGACACTGCCGGAATGACTGCCAACCTTAGATCTTTACTTCGATGTTTTCCCCGAGTTTTTCTTCGACGCAGCTGCTGCGTGCATAGACTCAAGTGCCGCTTTTTGCATCTCCAGCGTCTTGATTGTCATGTCGACCATCCCTGTGTTTGTTTGCAGCCAACTCTGGACGACTTTAAGTTCGTTAATCTTCTTCTCTAACTCTTTTGGATCAATCGTAGGCTGCCCGATGCCAGGCACAGGAATTCCCATGGGATTCCACAGTTTCTGAAACTGATCCATCCAAGATTTAGCATCAAAATCAGAAGTCATCTTCACCCCCTAGTTTTTTAAATCTGGCAGTTCATCACACTACATTGTCGGACCAAGCACCCATGGTGCAAATTCATCTTCACCATATCCCCATTGTTCACTCTTAGACTGATTCCCCGAGGCAACTTCTAGAATGCGATCAAAGATTTGTTGTCCGACTTGATCCACTGTCGCGGTCCCGTCAATGATAGTCCCACAGTTGATATCCATATCATCTTCTTGCTTTTCAAAAAGTGCTGAATTAGTAGCGAGCTTAATACTCGGTGACGGCTTACAACCATACGCTGATCCCCTACCCGTGGTGAAGCACGCGATGTTCGCCCCCCCGCGACGTGACCGGTCACAGAGACCGGGTCATATCCCGGTGTATCCATGAATACAAATCCTTTTGCGGTTACTTGCTCAGCGTACTCGTAAACATCCATCATGCCTTGGGTGCCACCTTTAGCTACTGCACCCAAGGATTTCTCTAGAATTGTGGTGAGTCCACCAGCCTTATTCCCAGGCGAAGGGTTGTTATTCATCTCACCACCTAATCGAGTTGTGTAGTCTTCCCACCATTTGATTCGGCGAACTAGCTTTTCCCCAACCTCTTTCGTCGCCGCCCTGCGGGTTAAAAGGTGCTCGGCCCCATAAACCTCTGGAGTCTCTGATAAGATCGCGGTCCCGCCGTTTTGGACAAGCAAGTCAGCAGCAGCCCCCAACGCTGGATTTGCGGATATTCCAGAATAACCATCAGATCCTCCACACTCTAGCCCAAGTGTGAGGTGAGACGCAGGCACAACCTCGCGAGTGACCTTATTCGCGTCCGGCAACATCTCTTTGATCAAGTCAATGCCTTGTTGAACCGTTTTTCGCGTACCACCCGTTTCCTGAATCGTGAACGCTTTCAGTCGATCGCTCCTCGTTAATCCTTGAGCTGCGAGTAAATTATTGATTTGGTTCGCTTCGCAGCCTAGTCCGATCAACAACGTTGAATAAAAATTGGGATGAATTGCGTAGCCCCCTAACGTTCTTCGTAAATACTCAATTGGCTCGCCCTCGGCACCCATGCCACAGCCGGTCCTGTGATGTATTGGAACAACGCCATCGATATTCGGATACTGCGCCAAAAACTCATCATCAAAAAACTTCGCAATCAATCGACAAACGTGCGCTGAGCAATTAACGCTGGAAATAACACCAAGGTAGTTTCTTGTCGCGACTCGCCCATCACTGCGTTTGATACCCATGAATGTTGCCGGGTTAGGGTTGACCACCGAGGGGACAAAATCCTCACAAAAGGCGTAGTCTCGCTCGAAGTCTCCCATCGCCAAATTGTGAACATGCACGTGATCGCCAGGCTGTATGTTTTGCGTGACAAAACCAATAATTTGGTTATACCTTCTAACTGGGTCTCCGACCTTAAGTGCACAAGTCGCGACCTTATGGCCGGCGGGGATCACTCCAGAGACTTTGATCTTTTCACTGATAACCTCTGTACCTTTCGGTAACTCTGTACGCGCAATGATCACATCATCTGCCGCATTCAATCGAATCGTCAAATCTGCCGTTTGAAGCATAAGTCCCCCAGAATCTACGAATCACTTTAGTGATCTCGCTAAGTGTTGTTATCAAACTCTAATGGCAGAATTATACCAATCACGCCTAGAGCTCAACCAGATGCCGCTAAAGAGGCAAAACATATCTGAGCGGATAGAATATGTGCAAAAATAAATCTAACGAGATCCAATAACAAAACTAGAGAACATGAGCTTAGGTCGTTTAAACGGGAAAAAAGTCCTCATTACAGCGAGCGCACAGGGTATCGGCCGCGCGAGCGCTGTTGCTATGGCAAAGGAAGGGGCACAAGTCATTGCAACTGATAAAAATGATGTGCTACTTGAGACACTACGTTCAATCCCCGGGATCACGACATCGACGCTAGACGTAATCGACAAAGATGCGATTATAGATGCCGCTGACAAATTTCAAGACATTGACGCTGTCGTTAACTGCGCGGGTCTCGTACACCATGGCGATATTCTGCATTGCGACGACAGTGACTGGAATCAATCGATCGAGTTGAATGTCACAAGCATGTTCCATGTCATCAAAGCATTCCTACCAAACCTGATAAAAAAAGAATCATCAAGCGTAGTCAATATCGCATCTGTTGCTGGATCAATCAAAGGAATCGTAAATAGATTTGCATACGGAACGACAAAAGCCGCAGTCATTGGACTAACAAAATCTATAGCCGCGGACTATGTCAACGAGGGCGTAAGGGCAAACGCAATTTGTCCTGGGACGGTCGATACTCCAAGCTTATCAGAACGCATAAAAGCGCTTGGAGACGAAAAAAAAGCACGGGAGGCGTTTATCGCCAGACAACCAATGAAACGACTGGGTCAGCCAGAAGAGATTGCGAATATGGTGGTATATCTGGTCTCGGATGAGAGTCGCTTCATGACAGGGCAATCCATTATCATCGACGGTGGAATCACAACTTAAAATAGAGAGCAACAAGAGGAGAGAAAATGAAAATCGTTCGTTTTGGGGAACCTGGACAAGAAAAGCCAGGCATTATTGATTCTGACAATAACATCCGCGACCTCTCTGGGGAGGTAACAGACATCACGGGTGAGTTCTTGGAAGCAGGCGGGCTGTCGAAACTAGCGCAGCTAGATATTAATAGCCTGCCCATCGCCTCTGGGTCACCGAGATTGGGCATACCTGTAGCTGGAGTACCGAAAATCATTTGTATCGGACTTAACTATTCGGACCACGCCAAAGAATCAAACATGCCGATTCCAACCGAGCCTGTTGTTTTCATGAAAGCCATCAGCGCTCTCAGCGGCCCAAATGATGATGTCATCCTTCCTAAGGGGTCAACCAAAGGTGACTGGGAAGTGGAACTTGCCGTCGTCATTGGCAAGGAAACTAAAAATGTCAGCGAAGAGCAGGCGATGGAATACGTGGCTGGCTACACTATTTGCAATGACGTCTCAGAGCGAGAATGGCAACTGGAGCACGGCAGCCAATGGTCAAAAGGTAAAAGCTTTGACACCTTTGCACCCGTAGGCCCGTGGCTAGTGACACCGGATGATGTGTCAGACCCCCACAACCTCGCCATGTGGTTAGATTTAAACGGCAAGCGGATGCAAACTGGAAACACAAACACAATGATTTTCCGTATCGAAAAGCTGATTTCCTACCTTTCATATTTCGTGACTCTGCAACCAGGAGATATCATTTCCACTGGCACCCCACCCGGAGTGGGTATGGGCATAAAACCTGAGCCCGTTTTCCTAAGTGTTAATGACGTCATGAGACTTGGCATTGATGGCCTAGGAGAGCAGAAACAAACCGTCATCTCTGCGTAACGCGATAAAAGACCCGAGCTCTGCCTAGGGATTCACAGATTAATTCTTTGGATCCTTAAAGCAGAGCAGACAGAATGATAAACAACCATCCTCACAATCTTGGTGACAATCATAGACTGTGTACCGCACCCATGCTGGATTGGAGTGACAGACACTGTCGTTATCTTTTCCGGCTCTTCGCCCCAAAAGCAATGGTCTATACGGAGATGGTATCAGCAGGTGCGATACTCCACGGTGACAGGCAAAAACATTTAGATTTTTCGAAAGAGGAGCACCCAATCAGCTTACAACTTGGGGGCAACTCACCAGAAGATCTAGCCAACTGCGTCAAAATCTCCAATCAATGGGGATACGATGAATTCAATATCAATTGCGGATGCCCTTCTGAGCGCGTTCAAAATGGAAATTTTGGCGCAACACTCATGCTCGAACCATCGCTTGTCGGAGATTGTGTCAAAGCGATGAGTAGTGAGACCGACGCCACAATATCTGTAAAACATCGGTTGGGACTAGACTCAGCAAATGGATACGGCTTTCTCTCAGACTTTGTAGGAACGGTCTCGGAAGCTGGATGTAAGACGTTCGTCGCACACGCAAGAATTGCGGTACTTTCCGGGATGTCTCCTAAAAAGAATCGAGAAGTACCGCCTCTCAACTACGATTACGTCTACCAGCTGAAAAAAGATTTTCCCGATTGTTCATTCATACTCAATGGTGGACTTGACCAATCCACCGATTACAACGAGGTTTTAACTCAGGTAGACGGCGTCATGATTGGGAGGGCCGCTTACCACACTCCTGAATTCTTGGGCACGCTTAGTCATCAGATTCATCGTTGTGCCTCGCCTAAGATTGAGGCGATCGTATCCTCCATCCATCGATATGCGCAAGAACAAGTGAAAAAAGGTGTTTATTTGCGTGCCATCACGAGACACTTGCTTGGATTATTTCACGGCGTGAGAGGTGCAAAAAACTGGCGCAGACTATTGTCGTCGCCAACAGAGTTATCCAAGAATGACGCCAGTCTTATTTTGAAAGCTTTCGAGCTCGTAAATTAACGCGCTCGTCCGCGCATTGATGCTGGAGTGCCCGGCAAAGCGACTCTTACATTTGTGTCGACAAGTCTATCGCCAATCACCTCAAATACCATCAACTCTTGATTCTTAAAACTACTGACATATGCATATAAACCGTCCGGAGAGAAGGCTACGCCCTCGGGCAATCCACGAACCGGAATACGTTGCATAGGCACCGCATCATTTTTTGAGATCTTGAATACCACGATTTCTCCCGGATTATCATGCGCCCAGTGATCTGTGGGTAAAATCGTGTCCCCGCCAAGGAGCAACGCAACCGCGATATCACCAGATGGACTGATCGCGAACGCTTCGGGCGCGTCACCCGCAGTGACATACTTCGAAACATACGGAACGCGACCATCAAGACGCACAATAGCTAGAGGATCTGCATGGCCGTCCGAACGCCCCCCGTTACCCGTATGTGCGACGAGCGCAAAACTCCCGTCGGGACTGATATCGATGTTGTACGGAAATTGTCCTACTGGCATATCGAACGCTATATCGTATGTAGCACGACCATCGTTGAGGTTCATAACACCAACCTTGTTCACTTTGTTTTTCACGATCAACGCCATGCTTTCATCCGGCGTTATCGCGACCGCAGCGACCTCATCAGTCACATCGACTGTTTGCACGCGACTCACTTTTAAACCGTCGATCTCAAGCACATCGATAGAGCGATCAGCACGATTTGCGACAAGGGCGAAGCTCCCGGATGAGCTAATTGCAATTCCAGAGGGCTGTGATCCAATAGAAAGCGTATCCGTTAGCTCCGGCTTTTCTCGAGTGAGATCAATCACGAACAGTCGATTATCAGGAACTGGTTTCCATTTATCCTCTTTATATTCCCATTTGACTGCACTGGTAACGAGAGCAATGTTCTCCCTAGGACCAACTTGAAGATTAGTCGGTGGCCCAAACAAAGAATTTGATAAAGCTAAATTAGCAGCCAATTTTGGATTTCTCGGATCCGAAATGTCCAAGATATTGACGATGTCAGTCCCTGGCTCAACAAATTCTAGTTTCCCTGGAGCATTGATCACGACTTTACTATCAAGTCCGTTAAGCAGAAACGATCTTTGTGCATGCGCTAAATTTGCCATTAAGGCTGAAAGAACAGCCGCGAAAAGAGCCCACCATTTACTTCTAAACATTACAGTTCTCCTCCTTGCTCATAGCACTTATGAGTGCCACTTTTCTTTTAACTCTATCACTTGATCCTCAGTTAGCATTCTCGGTTTGTGATCCTTAAGCAACAAAAACAATTTTGAGGTCTCCTCTAACTCCTCCGAAGCATACACAGCCTCCTCAACGGTTTTTCCAGAAACTATTGGGCCGTGGTTCGCCAGTAAGACTGCGTGATGCTTACCCGCCACGGCTCTGACAGCATTCGCTAACGAAAGATCACCCGGCGCGTAATACGGCAACAAAATTAAATCCCTCACCTTCATGACGTAATAAGCCGTCAATGGTGGAACCGGTTGATTCGGATTCACATCAGGCAGCAGTGACACTGCAACCGAATGAGTTGAGTGCAAATGAACCACTGCTCCATCCGAGGGTCTTTGATCGTAAATCGCGAGATGAAGAAAACTCTCTTTAGTCGGTGGATCTCCATCTATCAAGTTACCACTCGCATCGATGACCGACAACCTCTCTGGGTCCAACCGGCCGAGACAGGCGTTCGTCGGAGTCACCAGCCAGCGATCATCACTAAGTCGCACACTGATGTTTCCAGAACTGCCAACCGTAAACCCTCTATTGAAAAGAGATTCACCTAATCGACAAATTTGCTCCCTCGATTTTCCAATATTTGTCATGTCAATCGTTCAATTTCCTAAGCAAATCATCGAGAAAAAGCTCGACTAAAAAAATCAACACCCCCAAAATTACCAGACTTTAGTGCCAAGGCAATTTTTGGTTGATTGATCGAGAAAGTCCACGGCACTCCAGGGTCAATCTCGTCTCCAATTTCAAGTGCAGTAATGCCCAACTCTTTTACAACAGCACCGGATGTCTCCCCTCCTGCAACGACTAATCTATCAACACCAAGGGTTATCAGCTCGCGAGCGACCAAGCTCATCGCATTTTCAATTAAATGGCTCGCCTGTGCCTGACCAAGCTCTCTCTGAATGACCGCAACACGTTCGGGGTCGGACGAGGAATAGATCAAGATGGGGTCATCTGAAAGGTTCTGATCAGCCCATGCAACAATTTCAGAAATTACGTGATCGGAGGAGACAAGTTGCAACGGGTCAACATAAAAACTCGCATGATTTTCCTTAAAGTGTTCGACTTGAGCTCTTGTCATTTCCGAGCAGCTGCCAGAGATCACGGCACTTTTTCCATCAAAAGTATCATGACGATTCTGCTTGATACCCGACATCATTCCGGAATCTAGGAAGTTTTTCGGTAACCCCATCGCCATTCCCGATCCACCCGTGATCAATTTTGAGTCCGCGAAAGCCCCACCGAGCAGCATGAGATGCTCATCCCTCATTGAATCCAAAATAAAGTGACGGATACCCTGCTCACGTTGACGCTCCAGACTATGGCGGATTTGAGAGATTCCACCCTCGATATCTAGATGTGTGATGCTGCCAACCGAGTATTGACTCTGTCTGGATAAGACACGCACCAAATTAGAATCAGTCATTGGATTCAGAGGATGGTGTCGCATGCCAGACTCAGCGAGTAACTGATCACCAACAAAAAGGTGACTCATATAAACCGTACGCTTGTTCGTTGGAAAAGCCGGGTTAAATACAGTCCAGTCCAGATCGAGTACGTCAATCATCGCATCCGCAACGGGCCCAATGTTACCCTCATCAGTTGAATCAAATGTGGAGCAATATTTGAAATAGTATTGATGACTTTCAAGCTGCCGGAGCCAATCTAGAGCCGCGAGTGACTCGAGAACAGCCTCATCTGAATCAATACTCCTCGTTTTGAGGGCGACAACGATTGCATTGACATATGGTGGAACGCCGAAATCTTTATCTGGGACACCAAGCACCTGAAGAACCGACATTCCCGATTTAGAAAGTGTGCCTGCCAAGTCAGTCGCTCCGGTAAAGTCATCCGCGATACAGCCTAAAAGCACACCCATACACCCTCCCGACTCGTCAACTCCATCGATACTCAATTTATCCGCATCATCAGCCAGAGCTAAGGTACACGCTCAACACGCACCCTATCCCCGGAACTCACTTGACTCAAATTTTCTAATCCTCCTTCAATCACGCCAAGAATGTTTACAGGCGCAACTAATCGACACTCGTCCGCAACAGATACGGGTGTCGGTCCAAAGGGTATCGCGATACTGTTCCCCTGGGTCCAAAAACAAACAGTACCCTTGTCGACTACATCAGTCGCATCCGAATCAAGTGACATGGCTATCGGTGTTTCGAAATACACTTCGTCGCCCCATGTTTCCACCACCGATTCAAAAGGAAGAATATCTGACAATAAATTCGTAGCTATGTCATGCGTCACTTCAAAAACGAATGTATGTGCGGGAAAAATCAGACGCACTTTCATGGCAACTCCCAGTGTGAGGGCCAGGTCGATCTGAAAATTTTCTCAGCACTCAACCATTCGTACCAGTCTTGACACCAACGAGGAGCAGATGCCGCAAAATTTAGATCATCTTTAATACTATCCAACCGATACATTAAGGCAATCAAAGGAAACATTGAAAACTCGAATATCGCAGCAGCTCGACGATTCAAGCTATCAATAAAAGCTGTTTCAAAATAATCGAGCTCTTTCATAACCCCTGATAGTGCTCTGGATATCTTGTCTTCATCCCATTTTTCTCGTGCCGTGAAGAAGACGGAATTAAGTAATCTCCTGTTTGCGAGATCAAAGTAAATATCGACTTCATTAATTAACTTTCTTAACTGGGCTCGCTTGACGACATCTCGGGGAAATAGCATCAGGTCACCTGGATACTGTTCGTCGAGATACTCCAGAATGACGCTGGATTCTGACAAAGCGACTCCCTCATCAACGATCACTGGAATTTTTCCTCTAGGATTCAAGGAAAGAAAAGATTCACTACGCAAATCACCTTTTTCAAATGATAAGTCGACTTTACGATAATTTAATCCCTTGAAATCTAGAGCTAGCCAAACACGCCATGCAAAAGGAGATCCCGACAAATAGTAGAATTCGATCAAACTTACTCTCCTATCAAAAGCCCTAGAATGAGCGTAGCGCAATCTTCAGTCAAGTGGCCAAACGTACCCGATGTATATCGATGGCTATCTCTTGACCAACGTGGAAACTGGTTGGTCAAGGGAAAAAGAATCACTCATGACGGCCTCAATCAATTCATAAGCGCGAACTACCATTCAGATGAACATCAACGGTGGTATTTTCAAAATGGACCACAAAAAGTGTTTGTGACCCTTGAATACACCCCTTTTGTCATTTTCTGTCAGTCAGAAAATAAAATACTGAGCCTCAAAACACATACAGGAAAACTTATTCATGACATCGAGACTGTATATCTCGACCGTGACGGGAGGGTCCTCGCTAATTGGGGACAACATATCGGGGTAATATGCGATCGGGATCTAACTCTGCTGTATGAGCATATTGAAGTGGATCACGCTAGCGATAATGTTCGACCCTTTGAAGCACTAGAGAAAGCAATCTGTGGAGACAGTATTGGCGCAACCGATTTAATGTTATCGGTAGAAGGAAAAAAAGTCTCCGTTCAAACAATCGATGAAGCCACTCTCAGAAACCGCTTTCCCTTTAACGCAACACCACTACCAGATCCTGGACAATCAGACTGCTGACGATCGCAAGGAACGATTAAGAGTGAGATCACATCGACGCTTCGTCCACGATCGTAGCAAGCAACCGATCAATCTTTTCTAGAATTGATTTGTATTCCTCAGAGCCAGAAAACATTGTCGCAATCCTTTTGAATGCAACATAAGAATACCCGGCGTCACCCGGAAGCGAATACACGGATATCCCATAGGGACAGTACGCTAGCAGCTCTGGAGCTGCCGCTGCCATAAGGCGTGAGTAATATGCGCTACAAAATTCTAAAACAACGGCTCTCTCATATATTTGTGAGCTCTCACCAAGATCCTTACCTGTTCGTTCAAGCATGCCGCCGACGTCAGAGGTATGGTCAACCACGAGACCTTGACTCTCAACTGCAAAAATTACACGCTCTTTTACGTCCTCAAAGTCTCCTTCGATCTTCGTAACCGAAATTGTTTGACCATCCTGAGCTACCGCACAGGCAGATACAGCGAGCAGAATTGAGGTGAAGGCTACGCCGAATAATACTTTGAACATTAACTTCTAATTTATTTGGTTAGTTTATACAGTCACAAACGAACAAAAATCTTAACAACACAAACGCGCCTTACTTGTTCGTCTTAATATCCAAAAATAAACTCGCGAATCAGCGGCGCCCAAAGTGACTGCCACCAATCCGCGAGTATTAAAGGACTTAATTAGGCCGGTTACCCGCGACAGGGAATGGCCAAGCTGCAGGCGCAGCCAGAGGACGAGGCGCTGCTGCGGCTCTTCGAACCGGCTTCTTAGCTGGAGCTTTTTTAGCTGCTGGCTTTTTCTTAGCTGGAGCCTTTTTAGCTGCTGGCTTTTTCTTAGCTGGAGCCTTTTTAGCTGCTGGCTTTTTTCTTAGCTGGAGCCTTTTTAGCTGCTGGCTTTTTCTTAGCTGGAGCTTTTTAGCTGCTGGCTTTTCTTAGCTGGAGCCTTTTTAGCTGCTGGCTTTTTCTTAGCTGGAGCCTTTTTAGCTGCTGGCTTTTTCTTAGCTGGAGCCTTTTTAGCTGCTGGCTTTTTCTTAGCTGGAGCCTTTTTAGCTGCTGGCTTTTTCTTAGCTGGAGCCTTTTTAGCTGCTGGCTTTTTCTTAGCTGGAGCCTTTTTAGCTGCTGGCTTTTTCTTAGCTGGAGCTTTTTTAGCTGCTGGCTTTTTCTTAGCTGGAGCCTTTTTAGCTGCTGGCTTTTTCTTAGCTGGAGCCTTTTTAGCTGCTGGCTTTTTCTTAGCTGGAGCCTTTTTAGCTGCTGGCTTTTTCTTAGCTGGAGCTTTTTAGCTGCTGGCTTTTTCTTAGCTGGAGCCTTTTTAGCTGCTGGCTTTTTCTTAGCTGGAGCCTTTTTAGCTGCTGGCTTTTTCTTAGCTGGAGCCTTTTTAGCTGCTGGCTTTTTCTTAGCTGGAGCCTTTTTTAGCTGCTGGCTTTTTCTTAGCTGGAGCTTTTTTAGCTGCTGGCTTTTTCTTAGCTGGGCTTTTTTTAGCTGCTGGTTTTTTCTTAACTGCCATGGGTATTACCTCCTTCTTAGGTTGAAAAACTCGGCACACTTATATTGTTAATGTTGTCTTGTTGCCGACACCGAAAAAATGACTTCATACTTAAAATCATTTTCTTCAGTTCTTTACGTATCGACGCGTCCCCTATTGGTTGATGCGACGACAAATACTTTAGCGAGCGGTTATTTCGCACGTTAACGTTTCTTTTTAACGATCAGACGGCATTCTGATTGAATGCTCTTCGTAACAGGTGAAGCCAAATAATCCATAGTGAATATTTAGCTGCGCTCGCCCTTTAGGTAGCGAGTCTCAATTTCTTTTAAACGGCAGGAAAAACTTTTTTCAGTCATCTAACTCCGTTAGAGCGCCATTAATAAAGCGACGCGTATCACAAACCAACTTCTATGAGGTCAGATTATTATTCTTTCGTTTTTACGCTGCAAACTTTTGTGTTGTTTTTTTTATTGTTTGTGTTTTTTTTACAACGTTGTAAAAGTTAATCCCAACTCAACGCACCACCCGTTTGATATTCAGTCACTCGAGTTTCAAAAAAGTTTTTCTCTTTCTTGAGATCAATCATTTCTGACATCCATGGAAACGGGTTGTTCGCTTTATCAAAAATCGCATCAACACCAATCTGTTGACATCGTCGATTTGCAACATAGCGGAGATATTCTTTGAACATCGGAGCGTTTAATCCAAGAACACCCCTTGGCATCGTATCCTCTGCATATCGATATTCAAGCTCAACACCTTTTTTCATAAGGTCCTGTATCTCTTGCTTGAACTCTGGTGTCCACAAGTGTGGATTCTCCTGCTTAATCTGATTAATGAGATCAATACCAAAGTTACAGTGCATGGATTCATCGCGAAGAATGTACTGGTATTGCTCAGCTGCCCCCATCATTTTGTTTTGACGGCCTAGCGCAAGAATTTGTGTGAAGCCAACATAAAAGAATAGTCCCTCCATAATGCAGGCGAACACAATCAAGCTTTTTAGCAACAACTGATCTGTTTCCGGAGTTCCTGTTTTGAATGAAGGGTCGGTAAGCGTGTCGATATACGGAATCAAGAACTGATCTTTCTCCCTAATGCTCGCGACTTCGTGATATGCGTTAAATATCTCACTCTCATCCAGGCCGAGACTCTCCACAATGTATTGATATGCGTGGGTGTGTATTGCCTCCTCAAACGCCTGCCTGAGAAGATACTGACGACATTCGGGAGCTGTTATGTGTCTGTAAGTCCCCAACACAATGTTATTAGCAGCAAGAGAGTCTGCGGTTACAAAAAATCCTAAGTTTCGTTTTATGATTAATCGCTCATCTTCAGTAAGTCCATTTGGATCCTTCCAAGTCGCGATATCACGATTCATATTAATTTCTTGAGGCATCCAGTGATTCGCACATCCAGCGAGATATTTATCCCAAGCCCAGTTGTATTTGAAGGGTACAAGCTGATTAACGTCCGCTTTACCGTTGATAACCCTCTTGTCTTCAACCCGAACACGGGTATGTGTCCCATCAGACGACTTAGGCTTTTCGTTATTCCCTGACGTGATGCCTTTGCTGTTTCCTATCGCTGATGTTGCATCTTCAAATTGAAGCATTTTCAAATTCCTTAAATGTGTTTTTGACTGAGCTAAAAAGCCCTATACATATCATTAATGTCAGCTAAGTTTACGACCTGGCTTTGTTACTTTGGTTTAGTCCGATATTTTTAATCGTGGCGAAAGACTCTTGATCGAACCGTCGCTGACGGCGCTCTTCGTTGTGACGGTCGACAAAATAATTAATCTTCCTGCGCGCCGCTGTCTGGATTCGGCGAAGCATCCTCACTGGCATGCCTCGCACTCTGGATCATCTATCGCACAAAACTTTGGCTCAGCTGATTCAACGCTCGAAGCAACAGCGTTTAATTGACCTGCAGCTACTGTTGACTTCTCTGCCGATGTCGCCCCCAAAGTTCTGAGGTAATAGGTCGTTTTTAAGCCTCTGTGCCAGGCCAGTTTGTACAATTCGTCTAGTTTTTTTCCAGACGCTCCAGCCATATATATATTTAAAGACTGCGCTTGATCAATCCACTTTTGTCTTCTCGACGCACACTCAACTAACCACGTTGGATCCATTTCGAAGGCTGTCGCGTATATCGCGCGCAACTCGGGGGGGATTCGATCAACCTTGGACAAAGATCCGTCAAAATATTTGAGGTCTGAAATCATCACCTCATCCCAGAGATTAAGCTTTTTCAAATCTTCGACAAGATATCGATTCGTGATTGTGAACTCGCCAGACAAGTTCGATTTCACATAAAGATTTTGGTAGGTTGGCTCGATAGATGCGGAGACTCCAATAATATTAGCAATCGTCGCGGTGGGGGCAATCGCAACACAATTTGAATTTCTCATACCGACCGTGGTGACCCTCGTCCGCAACTCATCCCAATTCAGTGTGGTCTGCTGGTCCACCTCTAGATAACCACCGCGCTCCTCGGCAAGCAATTTAACGGAATCGATGGGCAGTATTCCCTTAGACCAAAGTGACCCATCAAAAGTGGAATATTTACCCCTCTCTTCAGCAAGATCAGTGGACGACCAGTAAGCGTAATAACAGACCGCCTCTGTCGATTCGTCGGCAAAAGCAACTGCCTCAGGTGACCCATATGGGATATCCATCTCGTGAAGACAATCCTGAAAGCCCATCATCCCCATACCAACAGGTCGGTGCTTTAGGTTCGAATTTCTCGCTTTGCTGACAGCGTAATAATTAATATCCACCACGTTATCCAACATACGCATCGCAGTTGAGATAGTTCTTCTCAATTTCTCGTGATCGAGTTTCCCATCTTTGAGGTGTGCAACCAGGTTGACTGAGCCAAGATTACATACCGCGATCTCCGACTCAGATGTGTTTAGAGTAATTTCTGTGCACAAATTAGAACTGTGCACAGTACCCATATGGCTCTGAGGAGATCGGATGTTGCAAGGATCCTTAAAAGTAATCCAAGGATGTCCTGTTTCAAACAACATCGACAGCATCTTACGCCACAGCTGAACGGCTGGTATTGTTTTAAAAAGCTTGATTTCCCCCGCTGCCGCTTTTCTCTCGTAAGCGACGTAAGCTTCTTCAAATTTCTTGCCATAGCAGTCGTGGAGATCCGGAACATCGGATGGAGTGAACAACGTCCAATCGCCCCCCTCCATGACCCGCTTCATAAACAAATCCGGGATCCAGTTAGCCGAATTCATATCATGAGTCCTGCGTCTGTCGTCACCAGTATTCTTTCTGAGCTCTAAAAATTCCTCGATATCAAGGTGCCAACTCTCGAGGTACGCACATACCGCGCCTTTACGCTTTCCGCCTTGATTGACCGCCACAGCAGTATCGTTAACGACTTTCAAAAACGGCACGACTCCCTGAGATTTGCCATTCGTGCCTTTAATGTGTGATCCAAGCGCCCTAACTGACGTCCAATCGTTCCCTAGTCCACCTGCGTACTTTGACAGTAACGCGTTCTCTTTGATCGCCTCGTATATACCGTCTAAATCATCGTCCACTGTAGTTAGGTAACAACTCGATAGCTGAGGTCGAGTAGTTCCAGAATTGAACAACGTTGGGGTCGAACTCATGAAATCGAAGCTAGAGAGAACGTTGTAGAACTCGATTGCCCGCGCCTCTCGATCAACCTCTCCTAACGCTAGACCCATAGCCACTCGCATAAAGAATGCCTGCGGAAGCTCAATTCTCGTGTCATCGACGTGAAGAAAATATCTGTCGTACAACGTTTGTAACCCGAGGTAACCGAACTTGGCATCCCTATCTGGTTGCAACGCAGCGCCCATGGCTTTCAAATCAAAGGAGAGGAGCTTCTCGTCTAAAAGACCAGCCTCCACCCCCCTGTTAATGAATTTTGGGAAGTAAGTGGCATACCTGTCACCCATTTCCTCCCAGGAAACTTCCTCATCTAGAGCTTCTCTTCTCAAATCGTTGAGAAGCAATCTAGCGGTGACAAAGCTATACGCTGGCTCCTTCTCGATAAGAGAACGAGCCGATAAAATCAGACTTTTGCTGACTTCCGCTTGCGACACCCCGTTATAAAGATCCCTGATGGTAAGCGCCAACACATCATCAGGAGCGACCGATGAGCCTAAACCAGCGCATGAGTCGTGAATGAGCTGCTTCAATCTCTGAAAATCGAGTGGCTGCGACTTACCATCAACGACAACGATGATTGAAGGCTCACCTGCCTCCGATTGACTTGATTCAGCTGATTTTTTTGCCTGCAGCCTTTCTTTTTTTCTCTCTTCTCTATAGAGAACGTATGATCGAGCGACCTCGTGTTCACCGTGGCGCATCAGGGCGAGTTCGACCTGATCCTGTATGTCCTCAATGTGGACTGTGCCTCCGGTTGGATTACGTCTTCTCAATGCTTCTACCACCGCCTGGGTGAGCTGCACCACCAACTCGCGAACCCGCGCCGAAGCTGCTCCTTGCCCACCGCTCACCGCAAGGAATGCTTTCGTCATGGCAATCGATATCTTTGCCGCCTCAAATCCCACGACAGACCCGTTACGCCGCACGACTTTCATCGAGCCTGAATCAATTTTTAAGCTCTCAGCTTCAATTTCTCTAAATTTTTCAGCCCCAACGCCCGATGTCTGAGTTTCACCCGTTGATAATTGCATTTCCTCTCCTCGCCCCCTGTTTTTGAGTTTGACTCAAAATTTCGACAGTGCATTCGAAATCCAAGCAAACACTGCGTTTTGGACCATTGAATCGCTCGTTTAATCCCAAGTTACTCACTGCTTACACACAGCTCATACACAATATATTGTGTCACGCTCGCCAATAAACACTAATTCTAGTGTTGCGGGCAACGGTGTCAAGCGTTATGTGAATTAAATTGCGTCGTTAATTACGCAGGGTCAGGCTGACAATGAAAAGGACTCTGATTTCATTTTGATAGTAGCGACAAATCCACGTAAGTGGGCACTGACAGACTCAGCCTTAAGGATACATCAGCTAGGTAACTCAATTCCCTCTAGAACCCGAAGTCGGCTCCAATCGAATTTAGTACCCGGATCTCTCTTACGACCTGTCGGCGTCGCTATATCGGAATGCCCCACGCACGCTTCAATCGGAAAGTTGGCCATCAATACACGCGCTAGGGTCAGAAGCGTTTCATATTGAGCACTTTCAAACTCTTGTGTGTCTTGACCCTCAAGCTCTATGCCAATTGAGAAGTCATTACAGCCAGAAATTCCTCTCCACGCCGACGCGCCAGCGTGCCAAGCGCGCTCAGCACACGACACAAACTGCTTCAAATGTCCCGATCGATCGATAAAAAAGTGTGCGGATACCTTTAGTCCTCTGATCGTCCGAAAGTACGGATGTGCGTCAAAATCTAGGGTGTTGGTAAAAAAACTCTCGACGTGCCCGCCATTGAAACAACCCGGTGGGAGACTGATGCAATGAACCACTAGAAGACGGATGTCTACACCCACTGGACGACTATCAAAATTTTCAGAGGCAATAAACTCTGCAGCACCTAAACGGCCATTCTCTTGGAGACTCCACCCCTTTGATCGCATCAAACTATTGATTCGCCCGTTTGTGTTCAATGGAACAATAAATCCGACCCTGAGATTGAAGGCCTTCATCTTTCGGGAAATGCACCCCGCAGTAGCTACATTTCGCCATACTTTGGACATGGGGCCGAGATGCCTCACCGTCCGAGTTACTGCGGTTCCCTTTCCTCGCGCTTGCTTTGATAAATAGATAGGCGATCACACACACGCAGACCAGTAGAAGATACTTAAGCATTCCCTCTCCAATATTCTTTAGTCATTCGCTTCAACGTAATCATTCCACAGGGCTATCAGGCCAACAAACGGCCCGAGCAAGCGCCCCGAAACACTTTTGTCGACTTTTTGGATCATACCAAACAGAAGGCAGCGCGAGAGAATTGCCTCTCACTTAATCCGATCTAAGGAGCTCACCGCCAACTCTACTAAGCACTCTTTTGCTGACGATGGGCGCAACGAGGATAGACTGTCTACCGCTTGAGTCACTTCTTTCCGAGCGCATCCTCGAGCGTATTCCAAAGACCCCAATCTATCGAATATTTGAAGTGTCTTTTCGGGAGTCGACTCGTTTTCATTGCCGAGCAAGTCGCTAATCATTTCTCTGTCTGACACTGTCCCCTCCCTCAGGGCATGGATAACGGGAAGTGTCACCTTGCCCTCCCGTAGATCATCACCCACTTTTTTACCAATGACTCCTTCGACACCAACATAGTCGAGGATATCATCCACAATCTGAAAAGCGGTGCCGACACATGCACCATAATTACCCAGGTCATCGACCGTATCAGCGTCAGCGCCAGCAATCACACCTCCTAGAGTCGTCGCAGCTTCAAACAGTTTCGAAGTTTTCGCTCGAATGACCTGAAAATACTCCTCCTCACCAAGATTGATGTTTTTAATATTCGCCAACTGGAGTACTTCGCCTTCAGAGATGTCGTTCGTGGCATCAGCCATTATTTTGAAGACGGAATCGATACCGACATCCACCATAATTTGAAATGCTCGTGAGTACAGAAAGTCTCCAACCAAAACCGATGCGGCATTGCCAAATTGAACGTTAGCGGTACTCTCGCCTCGTCGAACTTTGGAGTCGTCGACCACGTCATCATGTAATAAAGTTGCCGTATGAACGAACTCAAGCGCCACGGCCATATCAACGACCTTATTGCTTGAGCAGCCAACACTTTTAGCCCCCAAAATCAACATCAGCGGGCGAAGACGCTTGCCACCGCTGTTTATCGTATACTTCGCGACCTGTTGCACCAGAGGCACTTGGGAGTGCAATCGTGACTCGGTTGCCAATTCTAAAACGGTCACGCACTCTTGAATCAGTTCATTCGATTTGTCTGAAAACAATATAAACCCTTAATTACTCGAGAAAATCTCGACAAAAATCAACCAACGAACACCATAAACGCAAATCGAGCGTTGGTGATGTTAAGTTTCGGTAAATTGCGTGTCAATTCGATTAAGAGTAATTGCGAAAATAGCCCATCTACGGTATACTCCGTCCCCTTTTGGCGGGAGCCTAAACTCCCAGGTTACAGACAATCAAGGTCACGAACATGTATGCAGTCGTTAAAACTGGCGGAAAACAGTACAAAGTTGCCTCCGGAGAAAAGCTAAAGATAGAGCAACTCCAAGCTAACGTTGGAGACGCAATTAACTTAGATCAAGTACTTTTGGTTGCTGATGGCGACGCCATCTCGGTAGGAACGCCAACAGTACCTGGCGCTGTTGTTTCTGCCAAAGTGTTATCGCATGGCAGAGGTAAGAAAGTCAGAATATTTAAGCTGCGACGACGAAAACATTACAAAAAGCAGCAAGGACATAGACAAAACTATACTGAACTGTTAATCGAGAAAATTACTGCGTAAGTACGCGCGGGTTAAGAGGTAGACAACAATGGCACATAAAAAAGCAGGCGGAAGTTCCAGAAACGGACGCGATTCAAACGCAAAACGGCTGGGCGTTAAGCGATTCGGTGGCGAGCTGATCTCAGCTGGCAGTATCATCATTCGTCAACGTGGCACCCAAGTGCACCCGGGCGACAATGTAGGAATGGGCAGGGACCACACTTTATTTGCCAAGATTGACGGACACGTGAAATTCGGAAAAACTGGTCCTCTTAACAAAAAAATTGTGAGCGTCACCCCGGCTTAGGGAATAACAGCACCACAAAAACCCTGCCGAGTTGGCGGGGTTTTTTTTTATACACCAAATACGCAAGATAATTCTCGAGAATGAAATTCGTTGATGAAGCGGTCATAGAAGTTTTTGCAGGAAACGGCGGGGATGGCGTCGCGGCATTCAGGCGAGAAAAATTCGTCCCCAAAGGGGGGCCAAGTGGTGGTGACGGTGGTCGCGGGGGTACTGTTTTTGTTCGAGCCAGTCGAAACCTCAATACGCTCATTGATTACCGATACAAACGAATCTTTAAAGCAAAAAATGGAGAGAACGGACAGGGAAAAGACTGTTACGGAAAATCTGGAGATGATTTATGTATTGAGGTACCAATGGGTACCAACGTGTACGATGACATAACTGGAGAGCTTATTTTTGATTTAAAAGAAGACGGGCAAACGGAAGAGTTATGTAAAGGAGGACAAGGCGGGCTCGGTAATATTCACTTCAAATCGAGTATTAACCGAGCTCCTAGACAATTTACTCATGGAACCGCGGGAGAAAACAGAAAAATTCGATTTGAGCTGAGCGTATTAGCAGACGTAGGCCTACTCGGATTACCCAACGCTGGGAAATCTACTCTCATTCGATCTGTCTCTGCAGCGAAACCGAAAGTGGCTGACTATCCATTCACAACGTTACAACCAAACCTAGGGGTGGTCCGATCGGGAATAAATTCTAGCTTCGTCATGGCCGATATTCCGGGACTGATATCAGGTGCGGCTGAAGGCGCTGGCCTTGGCCATCAATTTCTGAAACATTTACAACGAACAAAACTGTTGGTCCACGTCATCGACGTGGCGTCTGATTATCCAAACATCGATAAAATCACTCAAGATGCGTTCGCCATCCGCGATGAGCTAAAAAAATATGATCCTCAATTGCATCAAAAGCCGCGTTGGATTGCATTAAACAAAATCGATTTACTGCCTCCTGACGAGATCAATGAATATCTGGATAAACTGAGTGTGAGGTTACGTCACGAGGACAACTCAACGACTCCGATCTTCTGTATATCGTCAATATCGTCGAGAGGTACAAAGGATCTTACAGACTCGCTAATGCGCCATATAGAAAACGAAAATAAAAAACAGGATGAATCAGAAACCTAATATGCGCAGAGTCGTGATTAAGATTGGCAGCAGCCTAATCACCAACGATGGTCGCGGGCTAAATGCCGCAGGAATTCGTGATTGGACTCAACAAATCAACAGCCTTCAGTCCTCCGGATGCGAGGTCGTTCTCGTATCAAGCGGTGCTGTGGCCGAGGGAATGGTTCGTCTTGGCATTGCGAGGCGCCCCATACTGGTTCACGACTTACAGGCCGCAGCGGCAGTGGGTCAAATGGGATTGATCAGGGCCTACGAAGATGCATTCCGGTCGCACGATCTCCTGACGGCACAAATACTGCTAACACATGACGACCTTAGTGATCGCACGAGATACCTAAATGCGCGATCCACCCTACAAACGCTTATTAAGCTAAACGTGATTCCAATAGTCA
The DNA here is from genome assembly GCA_038147395.1 of Candidatus Eutrophovita brisbanensis. GTDB lineage: Bacteria > Pseudomonadota > Gammaproteobacteria > Burkholderiales > Eutrophovitaceae > Eutrophovita > Eutrophovita brisbanensis. The sequence continues at coordinate 1,838,540 of JAYQTM010000001.1, forward strand.
ATGAGAACGACTCAATTGCAACAGACGAGATTCGTTTCGGGGATAACGACACACTGGCAGCGCTGGTCGCTAACCTGATTGAGGCGGATACGCTAATCATCCTGACTGATCAGAACGGCTTATACACGGGGGATCCTCGAGTGAACCCCCAAGCTAGCGTCATTCAATCAGCTCAAGCTGGAGATCCAAACTTAGAGACTATGGCCACGGGAAATGGCAGCCATGTCGGGAGCGGTGGCATGATTACAAAACTGCGAGCAGCAAAACGTGCCGCGAGAAGTGGTACCGACACAATCATTGCAAATGGTAGGACGACAGACGTCTTGATCAAACTTCACGCGGGCAAAGCTATTGGAACCCGCTTGACCGCGTCAAAAGCCGTGATTGCAGCAAGAAAACAATGGCTCGGCAATCACCTCAAGGTTCGCGGCACAGTTATTCTAGACTCTGGTGCGGCGAAAGCAATTATGAGCAACACGAAAAGCCTTTTACCAATCGGTGTAAAGCAAGTTCAAGGTACTTTCAAGAGGGGTGAGGTCATTGCATGCAAGGACGAAAGAGGCAAAATGCTCGCGATGGGATTGACCAACTATAGCTCAGAGGAAGCAGACAGGATCAAGGGATACCCTTCCGAGCAAATTGAAGCGTTAATTGGTTATGTCACAGATATGGAATTGATTAACCGAGATAATCTCGTGCTCGAAGATTAACGCACGTTTTGTTGGATAGCCCTCCTGTCGAGCTTCCTAATTTTACCTTTCCTCAATATAGACACTATGTCGTCTTCCCTGCCGGAATTGTTTAACGCAGGACAGATGTAATAGCGAACTAAGTCAGCCCGATAATTATTGCGACGCTGAAGTCGCACGGGCCGCCATTTTGACGAGCGGAACGTTACCCAAGGGCTGTTGAATCCGGTTCGCATCGCATACGACTTGTACCCAGATGTTTCACATCGAAAGCCCTCGAAAAATATATTCGCCTGGCCTTGTGATGAGAGGACAGCGAGCGTGAGACGGACAACTCCATCATCACCAAGCCTCACAGAAGACAGATCGACTTTGAAGATTGAATCACCCATGCCTGTCACCTCAACCACACTAAAGTGTTCGTCGCCAGTGGCCGACGGAAGATTAGTCGTTTCCTCTTTCCAAATTTCTGGCGCATAAACACGCTTTTTACTCGGGTGAACGGGTCCTCTTTCCTGAGCGCCTGCGGCGGCGTGGAATAGAACGACCAGAACAAGCAGCATACCCCGACACACGTCAAGCGACGATCGTAAAACTTTTGTACGAAGTAAGTTTGGTAATCGAGAGGTGTTAAAAGTGAGCGTTTCAGTCATAAATATGAGCTCTCGTGAGAGGGTATGCCACCTCCCCGGTAGACGTTGGCTTGAACGCAAGTATTTGAAAAATTGAGATCCAGCCTCTATCAAAAGCATGCGCCGATCCAGCCATATAAATTCGCCATATTCTATATCGTTGCTCGCCAATCAACTTCTTTGCTTGCTCAGCGTTCCTCTCCAATCGGTCAACCCAGTGCCATAGCGTTCTTGCGTAGTGTGGCCTGAGGCACTCTGAATCCCAAGGCTCAAGTCCCTGAGAGGACATTTTCTCAATTACGGTCGACAGGTGAACAAGTTCGCCGCCAGGAAAAACATACTCATCAACGAATTTTCCGATATCGCTCCCTAAGGAATGATCATCCAGTGAATTTGTGGTGATCCCGTGATTCATGACAACGCCACCAGGCTTGAGAACTGAAAAAATCTTTTGAAAATACGTCGAAAGGTTTGCCTTACCGACATGCTCGAACATTCCTACACTCGACACCTTGTCAAAGTAATTCTCAAAATCTAGGTCTCTGTAATCAAGCAATTTAACTCGGCATCGACTCTCAAGCCCAAGCTTTTTGATCTTCTCGGACGCCAAACGATACTGCTCATCTGATAACGTGATGCCGGTCGCGTCTGCGCCATAGTGGGTCGCTGCCCAAATAATGAGCGCCCCCCACCCACATCCTATGTCCAATAATTTATCTCCGGGTTTGAGGTCTAACTTTCGGCATATGTGATCGAGTTTATTTTCTTGGGCCTCATCCAGAGAATCACCTTCAGTTTTAAAGTACCCACACGAATAAACGTGATTCTTATCCAACCAAAGGCGATAAAACTCGTTGCCGACATCATAATGATGTTGAATCGCTTGACGGTCAGCTGGCCTGGTGTGCCGCCACCAATCGAAAATCCTTAGATTCTTTTGATATGTCGACGACTCACCAGACACAAAACTCTCACCGATACGAATGGTTTTTTTGACGTCACCGTCAATGTCGACCACGCCATTCACATACGCCTTAGCGATTTTCCCAAGAGTCGGCCTGATTAATGACTTTAAACCTTTAGGAGAGTGAATGGTTAGGGAAACTTCGGGATTTCCAGAAGGACAGATGCGGGTTTTATCCCACAAAACCACTTCTAGAGGAAGGTTAAGCTCAGACAGCTTGCGTTCTATGGTCTCAATCATGACGTTTTAATAACAGATGATCAACACCGCTTCAGTCTAACGCAAACCCTCACCATCAACCAAGTTGCACCCCCTCAACGCTTAGTGTTGAAGATCATTGACCAGCGCTTGACGAACACTATTTTCTAATGCGCCGGTGGTGTAGCTATAGTTTTGATGCTCAACGCCCATGTGTAAATCTGCGCCGGAAAACAATGCGCGTTTCATTTCATCAGTCAACTCGAATCTAAGAAAGTGAACTGACGAGGTTTTTTCCTCGGTTTCTCGCTCTAAGTCCTCATCAGCTATTGGAAAGATTTTGTCCATGCCGTCCACCTGCATCCAGATTTTATCCTCAAGCCCTATGAGTTTCGATAGCGCAGTTTTTCTCTCATCCTCATTTGGGTACTCGATCAACAACGTGGCTTTCCAATTACTGCCATCAGGAATGAGTGGCAAGTACGCATTAAGCTCATCAACAATCCCTTCCTCTTCGAAAATCCGCTCTACTCGAAGCATTTCTTGGACTTGATACTGTATCGTCAGCGAGTCCTCGAATAATACAGTCACATGCTCGCCCAGGTGAACCTTACGATTTTTTTTATGCGCCATCACCTCTGCCCGAAATGTTGGGCGCTTCTTTGCATATTCCTCCAAGGACATCAACTTCTCTCGGTTTAACATCTATCTTCTCCTTACACTAAATCCCGTATGCCATCCGCAATAAACTGATGGGGTGCTTCTTTTGAACCGTCTTGTCATCCTGAGCTCGCCCCATTCCCTGCATGATATGGGTGGCTGCAATCGCACAGTCAGAGCTTACATAATCAGGAGTCGCGTCAGCCATTTGCCGGAACACGGGACGCCCGATTTTCATTGAGTCATCAAAGTACTCTTTCTTAACGCCCCATGTGCCATCATGACCTGAGCATCTTTCAACAGTCTTCACTACCGTATCTGGTACCTTCTCTAGCATTTCCTTCGTTTTGAGGCCGACGTTTTGAACTCGTAAATGGCATGGGACGTGGTATGAGATTGAACCCAGAGCTTGTTTGAAATCTTTGTTTAACAGCCCATCCCGATCACGAAGAACGAGATATTCAAACGGATCGAACATGGCGTTGGCGACCGCCTTTACGTCTTCGTCGTCTGGGAACATCAAAGGTAACTCTTGTTTAAACATCAGTGTGCAGGACGGCACAGACGTCATGATCGCGTAACCCTCTCGTGCATACTTAGCTAAAACGGGGATATTTTTTTCTTTCAGCTTTTTGACTGACTCCAAATCACCCAACTCCAGCTTTGGCATTCCGCAGCATGCCTCCTTTTCCACGACAGTGCTGGGTATCTCGTTGTGACGAAGCACCGCCAAGAGGTCAGTTCCAATGTTTGGCTCGTTGTAATTCACGTAACAAGTCACGAATAACGCGACTTTTCCAGGTGTTCTGTCACCATTCTTAGCGGACTTCGTTGCAATATCTTCCTTCCTCGAAAGGTTTCTAAAAGTCGTACCTGAGTACTTCGGCAACTGCCTGTCTTTGTGGATACCAATCGTCTTTTCCATTGCGAGACGCGTAACCGTATTATTATTAACCGCGTTTATGGTCTGAACCACAACGGGAATAGAGGACAGTTTACCCAGGGCATCCGTGCTCGATAACAGCTTATCCCGCCACTTCGTCTGGCCCTTCTTAAATTTTTGAGCTTTTGCTCGAAGCATTAGGTGAGGAAAGTCAACGTTCCACTCATGTGGCGGCACATAAGGGCACTTGGCCATGTAGCACATGTCGCATAAGTAACATTTATCAATGACTTTCCAGTAGTCCTCTTTTGCGACCCCATCAACCTCCATGGTTGAGCTCTCGTCGACAAGGTCAAATAGCGTAGGAAAAGCTGTACAGAGGCTGACACAACGTCTGCACCCATGGCAGATGTCAAAAACCCTCTCGAGCTCCTCAAAAAGTGGCTCTTCCTGATAAAACTCTTCCGACATCCAGTCAAGTGGATGCCTCGTTGGGGCCTCTAAACTACCCTCTCGCATATCACGTACTCCCTCACGACACTAAAAAAAGCGTGGATGATCGCTCACCCACGCTCTGTTCTACGGCTATTGCCGGGCAAGCTTCTTAGTCTTCCAACGCGTCCAACGCTTTTTGGAAGCGATTTGCGTGAGACCGTTCTGCTTTCGCAAGTGTTTCGAACCAATCTGCAATCTCGTCAAAACCCTCGTCTCGAGCTGTTTTTGCCATTCCGGGATACATGTCGGTGTACTCGTGTGTCTCACCAGCCACAGATGCTTTCAGGTTGTCGCGTGTGCTCCCGATTGGCAACCCGGTTGCTGGGTCTCCGACCTGCTCAAGGTATTCCAAGTGGCCGTGAGCATGCCCTGTTTCACCTTCCGCAGTTGAACGGAAAACTGCTGCAACATCATTTTGGCCTTCAACATCGGCTTTGTTCGCGAAATAAAGGTAGCGCCGGTTAGCCTGTGACTCACCAGCGAATGCGTCTTTTAAACTTTGCTCTGTCTTTGAACCTTTCAAATCAGCCATAACTTCCCTTCCAAATTTTTAGTTTCTTTTTTAAAACACGAAAACATCGCTTACGACACCATTTTTTTAGACAAGTTCTAAAAAATGCAGCGTGAGTGTATTTTTAAGTCATTGTCGTGTCAAATGCCATGGTACCAGCCTACGACTGCACCACTACGATTTCGTTTCGACGCAACGAGGCATTATCAGCATTATTTTTTTTTGAGCGGAAATATTGCTGGTTTTGATAAAAATCCAACCGCTCATTTTCGGCCCACCAACCGGGAACTCCAAGGACCGGCAAAGAGAAAAACCCCCTTCCGCTTGTCATTAGGTCAGTTCGACTCACGAGGATCTCTGCAAGAGCGTCAATATCTTGGTCAAATCCAGCTGCAAAACACTTCGACTCTTTTGGCACACTGACCACAACCGCCTTTCCCGTCATCCCCACGAAGGGTGTCATGCTTTTTTCAAGCAATCCGTGGCCAAATAAAACGACTTGTACGTCGTCAATAAATTGCTCTCTGTGACGCCAAAATAAATCAACCCAACGATGACCCGATAATCGATCGACTAAATCTTCATCTCGAGAGATGATAATGACACCCGATTCATCAAAAATTGTCAGCGCGTCCCCCTCTGAAGATCGCCCCTGCACGTTATTGCGTTTGAGCACAGTAAAATGACGCGCATTCAACGCTGCCTTCGTTTTGGGGAACCTCATCCATACGAGTGCGTTTATTAAATCGTGCCAATTATTTGGACGGACCAAGACTTCCCCCCGAAGATATGCACTTTGCTCAAACCGCTCCTCAAAAACGCGCGGCTTCCGATGTTGTGGAACAAATCGAATCGGCTGTCCACTGGCGTTCGTGATCTCACCCTCTGCTGTCTCTAACAGCGAGTTGAGATCGTCCCAGTCCGGCCACCGATCGAAATTCAATTCGTTCACTAAAGGCGCGAACGGTTGAAACCAAGGTAGCGACGTCATCAACTTTTTTCCCGACGTAAACGTACTGATTCCGGGACTCATATCAATTGGCGCTTTGTTTCATTTACAATATTTTGGACACACATAAGTAGGAAGTTTAGTGGATCACGTTGACTGCGTCGTTGTCGGGGCGGGAGTTGTCGGGCTTGCCGTTGCGAGAGCACTCGCCCTTCAGGGAAGAGAAGTGCTGATAATCGAATCTGAAGAAGCTTTTGGCACTCACACCAGTTCCAGAAATTCGGAGGTCATTCATGCGGGCATTTACTATCCACAGAACTCTCTCAAAGCCAAGCTGTGCGTTCAAGGAAAACACTTGCTTTATCAATACTGTGAAGATAGGGGTATTGCGCACAAGAGAATTGGCAAACTCGTCGTCGCAACTGAAGAGTCAGAGATTGCCACAGTTAAACAGTATATCTCCAAAGCTTCTGATAACGGGGTAAATGATTTAAAGTGGCTCACGGCGGATGAGGTCCGAGACATTGAACCGGATATTAATTCCGTCGGTGCCGTATTCTCTCCTTCGACAGGAATCATTGATTCACACAATTACATGCTCTCTCTACTTGGGGATGCAGAAAATTCAGGCGCAATGCTTGCGTGCAATACAGCGTTTGCCGCTGCGACCATTTCGGACGATCGTTTCGTCGTTCGCACACAGGGAGAGGACTCATTTGAAATATCCTCCGATGTGTTGATTAACTCTGCCGGCCTCAAGGCGTGTCACGTTGCCGAACATCTATCTGGATTCTCCACGGAACACATCCCAAAGCCATACTATGCGAAAGCACACTACTACACCCTCAGCGGCAAAAACCCATTCAAACATCTCATTTATCCAGTCGCGCACACAGCATTTCTGGGAGTACACGTCACTCTAGACATCGGAGGTCAAGCACGCTTTGGACCGGACTTGGAATGGGTAGAAAACATTGACTACGCGTTTGATGACAGCCGGATAAAACTCTTTTATGACGCGATAAAACGTTATTGGCCCAACGTCAAATTGGAGAATTTGAACCCCGGTTACACTGGGATTCGACCAAAAATATCAGGCCCTCAAGACCCTGCGGCAGACTTTCTAATACAGTCTGAGGCAATTCACGGTGTGAAGGGGCTTGTCAATTTATTCGGAATTGAGTCCCCAGGGCTCACATCCAGTTTAGCAATCGCCGAGATGGTGAAACAATTACTACCGCGGTGACTGGCCGAACCGTTGCCAGTCAAAAATTACCTTACTTTCCGTCTCGAGCCTTGAGTAAGTCAAGCGCGACATCAACAATCATATCTTCCTGACCACCGACCATACGTCGTCGACCAAGCTCAACCAAAATATCGATCGTTTTAATTCCATATTGTGCCGCGGCACGCTCCGCATGTAACAAAAAGCTCGAGTAAACCCCTGCATAACCCAGCGCTAGCGTTTCACGATCCACACGGACTGGTCGATCCTGAAGCGGTCGAACGATATCCTCAGCGGCATCGATCAACTTATACACATCACAACCATGATTCCACTGCATCCTGTCCGCAGCCGCTATAAACACCTCAAGTGGAGCATTTCCGGCGCCCGCACCCATCCCTGCAAGGCTCGCATCCACACGATCACAACCCTCCTCAACAGCGACAATGGAGTTCGCCACTCCAAGACTGAGATTGTGGTGAGCATGCATGCCTGTTTCGGTTTCTGGTTTCAATACATCTTTTAGCGCTCGGAAACGATCGCGAATATCGTTCATGTTCAGTGCGCCCCCCGAGTCCACGACATAGACGCAAACAGCACCGTAACTTTCCATTAATCGAGCCTGCTCTGCCAGGCCTTCTGGCGTGTTCATGTGACTCATCATGAGAAAACCCACAGGCTCCATGCCAATTTCTCTTGCGTATTCCAGGTGTTGCTTGGAAATATCTGCTTCCGTGCAGTGCGTCGCGACACGCACGACCTTCGCTCCGGCATCGTGGGCCGCTTTGAGATCGTGAATCGTACCAATCCCTGGGATTAAGAGTGTCGCCACCTTCGAATGAGTAAGCTCAGAGGCGACGGCCTCAATCCACTCGACATCAGTATGACGACCAAAACCATAATTAAATGATGAACCCTGAAGTCCATCACCGTGCGCAACCTCAATCGAGTCAACCCGAGCGTCATCAAGCGCTTTTGCAATTTTTTTAACGTGATCGATTCCATACTGGTGCCGGATCGCGTGAGAACCATCTCGAAGAGTCACGTCAGATACGTATATTTTTTTCTCCATCGTCACCCTCACACCGCTACCGATTTAGTTGCAAGAATTCGTTGGGCGAGCCGCTCTCCGGTCGCTAGTGCCGCGGAAGTCATAATGTCTAAATTCCCCGCATAAGCCGGCAGGTAGTGTGCCGCACCTTCTACCTGAAGAAATACAGATGTTTTCAATCCGCTTATCTTGCCAACCCCAGAAATGTTGCAGGGGTTATCCTCTGTAAATTCCTCGAACTGTACTTTTTGCTTCAAACGATAGCCCGGCACATAGGCGTGAACGCGCGCAACCATCTCCTCGATGGATGCTTCAATTTTCTCTCTATCAGCTAAGTCAGACAAAACATAGACCGTGTCTCGCATCAACATGGGCGGCTCTGCAGGATTCAAAATAATGATTGCCTTTCCTCGTTTAGCGCCGCCGATAACCTCTATCCCTCTGGACGTTGTCTCGGTAAATTCATCGATGTTCGCCCTAGTCCCCGGACCCGCCGATTTGCTTGAGATGGACGCAATAATCTCAGCGTAGTGCACGGGTGCGACCCGAGATACCGCAGCCACAATTGGAATCGTCGCTTGCCCGCCGCATGTCACCATATTGACGTTTGACGCATCCAAGTGCTCATCCAAATTGACTACGGGAACGCAGTAGGGACCAATCGCGGCTGGAGTCAGGTCAACCATTTTGATCTCTGGCTTGAGTTTACGTAATGCTGCGTCATTATTGACATGCGCTCCCGCGGATGTCGCGTCAAACACAATACCGATGTCATCAAAACAATCGCTGTCGAGCAATCCAGAAATGCCATCAGAGGTGGCCCATGATCCCATCCGACGCGCTCGCTCAAGGCCATCTGAATTTGGATCAATACCCACCATCGCTGCCATCTCTAATGCTTCACCGTGGCGCATGATCTTGATCATTAAGTCAGTACCAATATTTCCTGACCCAACAATCGCAGCCTTTACTTTTGACAAGATACCTCCCCCTATGGAAAAACGTTGCGACAAGCAAAACTCCACGATCTCAGGAGATTCTAGCGCCAAGTTTTTTTTAATTTCGTTACATTATAGTCCCGAGTATATATTTTGATGATTCTCTAGGTCTGGTAAAAATGAGATCAGAGGTGGAGATATGAACGGTTTAGCATGAATCAACTTGACTTAAACGGTCGCATCGCAGTTGTCACTGGTGGTAGTTCCGGAATCGGTGAAGCTACTGTCCAGCGAATGCTTTCATCTGGCGCCAAAGTCGCCGTGTGGGATATGAATATTCCGAGCACCAATTACGATCAGGACTCATTTATTTTCATCAAGACCAACGTATCGGATGAGACATCAATAGCGAACGCGACGACCAAGACGCTAGAGCGCTTTGGGCGCGTTGACTCACTGGTTAACTCAGCCGGAGTTGCGGGCATCAACGCCCCCGTGGATGAGTATCCAATTGACGAATGGAAACGAGTCATCGACATTAACTTACACGGGACTTTTCTGACTTGTCGCGCGCTCGTTCCCCACATGAAGGATAACGGTTATGGCCGCATCGTGAATCTATCATCTGTCGCAGGAAAAGAGGGAAACCCCACGGCATCCGCCTACTCAGCAGCGAAAGCTGGCGTGATCGCACTAACGCGGTCCTTAGGAAAAGAGCTCGCGACCTCCGGCGTTTTAGTTAACGCGGTGACGCCCACCACAGTGAACACCCCTATACTTGCGCAAGTGTCAGAAAGTCACATCGATTACATGAAATCAAAAATTCCTATGGGAAGACTTGGAGAAGCTCAAGAGCTTGCCTCGCTCATCGTGTGGTTGTGCACCGCTGAATGCTCATTCAGCACGGCAGCCGTATTCGATGCTTCAGGTGGACGAACAACATACTAATTTGTAGCAACGAGGACACTTAAAAATGAAAATGAAAGCAGCCGTCATCCGAGAAATGGGGCTTCAACAACCTTACAGCGAATCAAAACCAATCACGATCGAAGAGGTCGAGATAGCGCCACCGCAAGAGCGCGAGCTCTTGATTCAAGTCAAAGCTGCCAGCCTATGTCACTCGGACTTGTCAACGGTTAATGGAAATCGCCCGAGACAAATGCCAATGATCCTCGGTCACGAGGCCGCAGGTATCGTTGTCGAGTGTGGTGATGGGGTAACAGATATAGAGCCAGGCGACCATGTCGCGTTGGTATTCGCACCGAGCTGCTCTGAGTGTATCCCATGTAAAGAGGGACACCCCGGGCGATGCGAGGCTGGCCAACAAGCGAACGGAGCGGGGACACTACTTGGTGGCGGAATACGGCTCAGTCAGGATAACGAGCCCGTTTATCATCACGTTGGGGTATCCGCATTCGCAGAATATTGCGTCGTCAATCGCGGCTCAGTGGTAAAAATAGACAAAAGCTTGCCTTTCGATGAGGCCGCATTATTTGGATGTGCTGTGCTCACAGGAGTCGGCGCGGCACTAAACACAGCTCAAGTCTTTCCAGGCGCAACTGTTGGGGTTGTCGGCCTAGGCGGTGTAGGGCTGAATGCTCTTTTCGGTGCAAAAGTCGGAGGTGCCAGCCAAATTATTGCGATCGATGTTCATGACGACAAACTGGAGCTTGCGAAAACACTAGGAGCCACGGCTGTCGTCAACGCAAAAGACGACGACGCAGTAGACAAAGTTAAAAAACTGACGAGTGGTGGTGTTGACTTCGGCTTTGAAATGGCTGGATCTGTCCAAGCGATGGAACTTGCGTACCGGATTACCAAGCGAGGAGGAACAACCGTGACAGCGGGATTACCTCATCCTAACGCCAGATGGGAGTTACAACACGTTAATCTGACCGCCGAGGAGAGAACCGTTAAAGGCAGCTACGTCGGCTCATGCGTTCCAACTAGAGATGTTCCAAGATACATCAACCTGTATCAAAACGGCATGCTACCCGTTGATAAACTTATGAGTGATCACATCAAGCTAGAGGATATCAACGAGGGATTCGACCGTCTCGCATCGGGACATACGGTGCGTCAAATCATCATGATGTGACATAAAGCATAGTCACTACTTGGTTTGTTCAGATGCTCAATACCCCCCGTTATGATCACAATGCGCTGAAAGTCATGGCTACGGCCCTTCTCAATGCCAGCGGCATGGAGAGCAGTAAATCAGACATCATCGCCGACGTTTTGATTGAAGGCGATCTCCTCGGACACAACACGCATGGGTTACAACTACTGGGACCCTACCTTCAAGACATTGAGAGCGGCACAATGGCGACGACAGGTGAGCCGCGAGTCATCTGTGATTTGCCCGCGGCAATAGCTTGGGATGGAAACCGACTACCCGGCACTTGGTTGACCTCGAAGGCGCTTGATCTGGCTATGGAGCGAGCTCGAGTGAACGGCACCTGCACGGTGACCATCGCAAGAGGGCATCACATCGCATGTTTAGCTGCCTATCTACTCAGAGCGACATCAAACGGGATGATGGCGATCATCATGTCCTCTGCTCCAGAGAATCAGTCCGTCGCCCCCTTTGGCGGAAGGACCGGTGTGTTGACACCGAATCCGATTGCGGCGGGTTGGCCAACACGCGACAAACCTGTCCTTATCGACGTGTCAACGTCCATCACGACGAACGGAATGGTTGGAAGACAAACGAAAAATGGAAGCAAGCTTGATGGTAAGTGGCTGATCGATGCTGAGGGTCAATTAACGAATGACCCCACAGTCATCGGCTCTGACAAGCCGGGTGCTTTGCTACCGATTGGTGGGCTTGAATATGGCCACAAAGGATTTGCGCTCGGATTGCTCGTTGAAGCGCTCACGCAAGGTTTATCAGGGCATGGGCGTGCTGATCCAGTAGAGGGTTGGACGGGTGAAGTTTTTTTACAAGTACTCAACCCTGAGCTTTTCGGTGGGCTAGATGAATTCACGCGACAAACCGACTGGGTTGCTAAAGCGTGTGCCAAATCAACACCCCTTGACCCGAGTCGACCGGTTCGAATGCCGGGCGAACGCGGTATCAAAAAACGAGATGAACAACTTCAATCTGGAGTTGCACTTCACGAAGACATCATGCCATCGCTAAAACGCTGGGCGGACAAATTAAGCGTGACGTTGCCGCAGCCAATCGCTCGCCCCATTTAACGCGAGCCAATCAAGAACGCTTCTGCTACTCGTTCATTTAGGAGGCATAATGGGACGATGAACATTCCCGCTCCTGAGCTCAACCAAAGACTTTCGAAACTGTATTCTTCAGCGGTACATGATGTGTTACGCGACCAGGGTTTCACCAATTTTGTTTTGCCAGCCTCGATAAAGCCGCTGCACAGGAGTTTCAAATTGTTTGGCCCTATTTTTGCAATCGAGGGGCAATTGACGAATGAACACTCTGATCACGAAACACTCATCGAGTGGACAAAGCTCCTCTCTTCGATCCCCGCCAATTACGTCGGTGTTTGCCAACCCCACAACAAAGACATCGCGCTAATGGGAGAGTTATCTGCGGAAACACTCAAAAAACGAAACGTATCCGGGTATCTTGTAGACGGAGGGTGTAGAGACGTCTCAAAAATAGAGTCGCTACGATTCCCCGTCTTTTGCTCGTTTAATTCGCCGAAGGATGTTGTAGGACGATGGATCCCCAAAAAACTCGGCGACTCAATCACTATCGGCGACTGTCAAATTACCACAGGAGATTACATACTCGCTGACTCCGATGGTGCGGTGATCATTCCCAAAACCCACGTGGTGGACGTCATTAACCGGGCCGAAACCGTTCTCTCAACTGAAAATGCTGTTCGATCCGCAATAATGGCGGGAATGGACCCGGCTGAGGCATATCTTACTTACGGAAAATTCTAGGGAACGATTTCACAGAAAAAAACTCGATTAACCACAATCGATAAATGGTAAAATTCCGGCCTCTTCATTCTTGCTGCCGACTGCTGGTCGTCTAATAAAATAAATCGGCTCACCGCAATTTTCATGTCACGGGGGGAAACGTGCGTAACTATATAGAACTGATCGTTAGGTTTCGGTGGATCACCGTAGCCGTCATTATGGGCTTGACCATTTTTTTCGCGAAGAACTTGGGTAACTTAACCGTTATCATCGATCCAAACACGATCGTTCCAAAGTCCCACCCCTTCGTTGCAACCACGCTGAAAGTTGAAGAGGTGTTCGGCTCTCGCTACGTCGCAGCGATTGGTATCACGCCTAAAGAAGGTGACGTCTTCCAACCAGAGGTGCTTGCCAAAGTACAACGCATCACTCAGAAGCTAAGTGCGACGCCTCGTGTGGTTCAGACGAATTTATTGTCCGTTGCCGCTTCGAGAGCCAAAGATATTCAAGGTAATGAATACGGGATGGAAGTGCGGCAGATGATGGAGGAAATCCCCTCCACCCCAGAGGCATTATCCGCACTTAAAGAAGCTTTGTTAAGAAATGACGCTTACATGAATTCTGTTGTTTCAAATGACTTCAAAACTCTGACTATTCTCGCAGAAGTTCGAGATGCCTCGCCCGAGGACATCAAAGAGGGGAGAGTCGGATTCACGTATGTTGCGAACAAAATTAATGAGGCGGTTAACCCCGAACGGGACGAAAGCGTCATCATAGAAGTCACTGGCTATCCCCCATTTATCGCCCTGATAGAACAATTCGCGGAGAGAACACCGTTCCTACTCTTGATCGCGATATTGATCATCGGTGTCATTCATTTCGAGGCGTTTAGAACCCTCCAAGGGCTTATCTTACCCCTGGTGACACCTGTGATCGCGGTAATATGGGCGCTAGGCTTCATGGGGCTCGCGAATGTTCCGCTGGATATTTTCAACACCTTAACGCCAACATTGGTTCTTGCGGTGGGTGCCGGGCACGCAGTTCAGTTACTGAAAAGATATTACGAGGAATATAACGCGGCTCGTCCCAACGGTGCTCAGTACCAGCCGACCCGATTTTTTGATGCCAGCGGCGCCCTTGGAAAGGTTACTCCGGTGCTCATCGGAATACCGATTGTTTGGGGCCTGTACAAGGGTATTCAAACTGGCGAGCTTAGCGACGGCGTATCGGCAGTTTTAAACGTTGGAGTCATCACCCTCATTCCAGTCTGGATCTTCTTATGCTGGGCACTCTTAAGACTCGTCCTATATATATTCCGACCGCACAGTATCGTCTCGAATGATGGAAGTATTGAAGCTAACAGACAAGCTGTCATTAACTCCGTACAAAAAATCGGACCTGTGATGTTAATGGCTGGATTTGTTGCCGCCTGCGGCTTCTTTTCATTGGTGGTATTCGATATCGTATCCATCCGCGTTTTTGGGGTTTTCTCAGGCGTCGGAATCCTTAGCATTTTGGCAATTGAAATGACATTCATACCCGCGCTTCGATCAATATTGCCGCCGCCGAGCCAAGGGGAGACGAAGCTCGAGAGCGAGGAGAGAATCTGGGACCGCATCACTGGCTTCTATGCAGCTACAATGCTCGGGCCGAACAGAAAATACATTTTCGGAAGTGCAGCCGTCCTAATCGCAGTGTCAATTTACGGAATGTCAAAATTGAGCATTGAAAGCTCTCTAAAGGGTTACTTTTCAGAAGATTTGGAGGTCATGAAAGCCGATCGGTCTTTGAATGAACGCATGGCTGGAACCAACACGATGTACTTGTTAATCGAAGGCGAAGAACAAGACGCGATTAAAAATCCTGAAGTTCTGAAGGCTATGGATGAGCTAGCAGGTTTCATCGAGACACAACCTAACATCGGTAAAGTCATGTCTATGGCAGATTTCATCAAACAGATGAATCGCTCAATGAATGCTGACGACCCGGCTTACTATCGGATTCCCGAAAATCAGAACACCATTGCAGAGTATTTGCTGATTTACTCAATGTCAGGTGAACCGGGCGACTTTGACCCTTACGTCGACTACGATTATCGACTAGCGAACATGGTAGTACTCACCAAGAGTGACAACACCACTGACATGCTCAACCTGTGGTCCAAAATACAAGGATTTGTTGCCGAGAACTTCCCAAGTTCTGTTACCGTCAATGTCGGAGGCAGTCTCGCGCAAAGCGCCGCTCTGGCAGAGGTCATCGTTAAGGACAAGCTTCTCAACATCGCGCAGATCGCCGGCGTCGTATTTGTCTTTGCCTCGGTAATATTCCGAACGCCCGTTGCTGGCCTTCTGGTTGTCACTCCATTGCTGATTTCAGTGTTGACAAATATGGGATTGATGGGACTTCTTGGACTGACGCTGAATATCCCTACTGCGCTCGTGTCCTCTCTAGCCATCGGCATTGGCGCTGATTATGCAATATATATGCTCTTCCGGCTCCGTGAGGAACTTTCCAAAGGGACTAACGTCGATGAGGCGTTTAAGAAGGTTCTAAACACGGCGGGTAAGGCATGTTTATTTGTAGCCTCGGCAGTCGCGGGTGGCTACGCAGTGCAGGCGCTATCAAGAGGCTACTACCCGCACACATGGACTGCTTTTCTCATTGGTAGCGCCATGTTGGTTAGCGTGACTGCGGCGTTGACGTTAATGCCAAGTTTGGTACTCAAATTCAAGCCTAAATTCATTTTTGGAAAGTGATTCACATGCGCATATTCAATCAGACACTTCTTCTACTCGGAGCCATCGTGCTCGCGTTACTCGGACAAGCTCACCTTGCTCATGCGGAAACAGCGGCCGAAATCATGAGTAAAAATTTCGTCATTAGCAAAGTATCAGACTCCACCTCTGAAACCACGATGATCTTGACGAATAAATCGGGTAAAGAGCGCGTGAGAAAAACTTTTGGCACGACTAAACTTCAAGATAACGGTATCGACAATATGCGGATGACTCGATTTCTTGAGCCTACCGACGTTCGGGGGGTGGTTTCACTTCTCGTTGAACAATCAAAAAAAGATGATGACATATGGTTGTACTTACCAAGTCTTAAGAAGGTCAGAAGACTAGTCTCCAGCAACAAAAAGGACAGTTTCGTCGGAACCGATTTTTCCTACGGCGACGTGATTGGACACAAAGTGAATGAGTGGGAGCACGTGATTGTTGGTGAGGAAGAGATAGACGGTTTCATGTGTCACATCATTGAATCTACCCCAGTAGACGAGACGGTCGCAAGAAACACGGGCTATTCGAAACGTGTTGGTTGGATTCAGAAGGACAACTACGTCTCGCGAAAAGCCGAGATGTATAACCTATCCGGAGCGCTCTACAAACGGATGCAATTTTCTAAGATTGAGCTTGTCGAGCCAGACCGAAACAAATGGACTGCGAAGGAGCTTCGTGCCCAGAATATGATTACAGGGCACTCAACAGTGATCATCGTAGATAAGCTCGAGGTTGGTGTCGGCGTGAAAGACTCATTCTTCACCACGAGGTATATGGAAAGCGAATGATCCCAGTTATAAATATCGCCGCCATAGGGCGACTCCTGAAGTTAGGAGTCGCCTTTTTAGTTTCACTGAGCCTACACACTCAAACGGTCAAAGCGCAGGAAGAGGCGGATCCCTATACGGACGAGCCATCACTATTCCCAGATGATGTACTCAGCGAGGGTTATGAACCTGAGACTTATTGGCACACAGGACTAAATAACTTTGGACTGACTGGATCTTTGCGCACTGGTTTTTGGTCCTCGAATCGATTAAACGACAAAGAACAAGATATCGGCACAGGCTCCATTTGGCTAAAACTTGATAAACGCATTATGAGCGGCGTCTCTGTATATACCGAGGGATACGTCAGAGATCAAAATCTTTTCGGGACAAGCGAGGAATTTGATCGCATCAAGGAGATGTATGTCCACGTTCGGAAGGGTGACTGGGATTACCGGGTCGGCAGACAAATCATCGCTTGGGGACGTACAGACCGATTGAATCCAACGGATAATCTAACGCCACGAGACTTCACACTGATGTCGCCAGAAATTGATGAAGATCGGTTCGGCACCGAGGCGATAAAGATCAGCAGAGTTTTTGGGATGTATTCGAGCCTAACCGGCATTTGGATTCCCAACTTTAGACCCAATGAACTCCCACCAGCGAACGTCGCAGGACTTCAATTTAGCGAAGTAGAACCAGGCGGCAGTAACCAGTATGCCTTGAAATTCGACCGTTCTGGGAGCGATATCGACTGGTCGTTGTCATACTTCACTGGCTTTGATCTGAACGCTGACCTGTCGATTGTTGGACAATCAGGAACAGACGTTCTCGTTCAAAAGCAATACAACCGAGTCAAAATCATGGGTGCTGACCTCGCCACAATTGTGGGTGCGAATCGATACGCTCTCGAGGTTGCATACACAAGAAGTGAAGACGAATCCGGCATCGACCCCCTCACAAAAAATTCATTTTTTCACTCAGTTCTCGGTATTGAGCGGGACTTTGGCAATAACCTAAGCGGGATCATGCAACTGTTCTACCGGTACGTAGAAGATCACCAAGACCCGAGAGTTCTTGCGAACGCAGGGCAAAGGGCGGTCGCGTCCCTCAATGCCTTGGCGAATCATCAGCTCGACGAGGATGAATATGGTCTCAGCGTTCGTATTGGAAAAAAATGGTGGAACGAAACCTTGGAGGGTGAACTATCTGGCTCGACCCTTTTGGAAAGACATGGTTCATTGATTCGCCCCAAGCTCACCTATTCCATCAGCGATCATCTCAAGGCGACGGTCGGTGGCGAATATTTTGATGGCGGCCCAGACACCCTCTTTGGTCTTCAAAAAAATAATCGAACGTTCTTTTCAGAAGTACGTTATTTCTTCTAGACTAAATCTATGATTTGGTAAGCAAAAATCAAATAAAAACGATAATAATCAATAATTTAAAATCTTTGCCGAATTATAGTTCGGCAAATTTTCATGTCCCGAAATAATTTCGACAGTCGGTAATAAACTTATATCGATTTTTAAACGAAATCTCCCCCGAGAACGTATTGACGCTGAAGTTGAGTTGTATAGAATGAAATGAAGAGTTAAAAGCGAATTCTGAATTCAAAGTTAGATTGGCTGCTCTTTTTTTAGTTGTTAACAAATCCTTCGGGAGGAGACTTTATGAAATTCAAAACGTCAATTGGACGTTTCGGGTTAGCGTTAGCTGGTGCTAGCTTGGCAGCCTCTGCCATTGCTGGAACAGTGACGTCCGATCGTCTTATTAATAGTGAGAAAGAGCCTGGAAACTGGCTTAATCACCACGGTAACTATGAAGCACACCGTTTCTCAGGATTGTCACAAATCAACAAAGAAAACGTTAAAGACTTAAAAGTTGCTTTCACGTTTGCGATGGGTGGCACTCAAGGTGGTGGTAAAGAAGTGATTGCGTTCCCATTTGCTGGTCTTGAGGGAACACCAACCGCTGAAGATGGATTCCTCTACCTCACAACTGGTTGGGGCGTTGTCACCAAGCTTGACACAAACGGTGGAACACCACGAATCGTATGGCAATACGACCCAGCACCTGATCGCGATTACGCAACAACAGTTGCATGCTGCGGTATCAACAACCGTGGTGCGGTTCTAGCTGAGGACATGGTTGTTTCTCCTGTCATCGACGGAAGAATCATCACCCTAAATAAAACTGATGGAACACTCATCTGGGAAGCTCAGGTTGCTGATCCAGGTAACGGTGAGACCATCACAGGCGCACCGATCATCATCAAAGACATGGTCGTGACCGGTATGGCTGGTGCTGAATTCGGTGTTCGTGGATACATTGAAGCAATGGATCTCGCGACTGGTGAGCAGCGTTGGAGAACTTACACGATTCCTGCACCTGGTGAGCCAGGCAGCGAAACATGGAAGGACGACTACGGCGCATGGAAAACCGGTGGTGGTACAACTTGGGTTACAGGCTCCTACGATCCTGAGTTAAATCTCCTCATTTGGGGTACAGCTAACCCAGGTCCTGACTGGGATTCAGCATACCGTCCTGGTGATAACCTCTGGACAGACAGCCAGATCGCGCTTGACGTTGATACCGGTGAAATTGTTTGGGGTTTCCAGCACACACCAAACGATCCATATGACTTTGATTCAATCAACGAAAACACTTTTGTTGACACGAACATCAATGGAAAATTTGAACGGGCTGTGCTTCACGCGAACCGTAACGGGTATGCGTATGCATTGGATCGCGTAACCGGTAAGTGCTTGTGGGCAACTCAGTTCGTTGAAGAGCTCAACTGGAGTGGTGGTCTTGACGAGAATTGTAAGCCAAAGACTTACGATCCTAGCAAAGACGTTCAAACCTACGTTCCAGGAACCGCAGCGATGCGTGGTACTGCAACTGAAGGCCGTGGAACAATCGAAGGCACACTGAAGCCAGGCCACATGGGTGGAAAGAACTGGCCGCCAACAGCATACAGCCCTCAGACAAACCTTTACTACATTCCAACAATCGATGGATGTAACAAAGCGTTTAACGAGGTTACTGTTCCTGGCGCACACAAGCCACGTCAGCTGTTCCTAGGTGGTGCACCATACTCTACATTTGAAGACCCTGACTGTGGTCGAATCTGGGGTAGCATCACTGCGATTGACGTTCAAACAGGTAAAGTAGTCGCGAAGCATTCAACCAAGTACCCACAACTCGGTGGTCTTTTGACAACCGCAGGCGGCTTGGTATTCTCTGGATACGCTGAAGGTGCTGTTGTCGCTCATGACGACGTCACACTTGAAGAGCTCTGGAGATTCGAAACTGGTTCAGCGATCAACGCACCACCAATCTCATACATGGCAGGTGGTAAGCAGTACATCGCCATCGAGGTTGGACTTGGCGGCGCATGGCCTCAGTGGTTCGTTAGCGCGACACCTGAACTGAAGTCACAAGTTCCAAGTAACGTGCTTTACGTATTTGAACTACCAAACTAATCAGCACTATCGATTGGTTTGATGATGTAGCATCAAACTTACGGGACCTTCGGGTCCCGTAAGTTATTTCTGGGTTAAATGAAACCCTTGTATCAAAAGAATTAAAAGTGAGTCGTTTGAAAATGGTCAAAGAAATAACACTGAAAAAATGCTTAGGGATTGTTATTTGCCTATCGATCTCATTAGCGATGACGATAACCCCTGATTTCGTATTCAACACAACGGATGACGCTTACGCCGCAACAGGAGGACGTCCGAAAGTTAAGAAACGTGGACCCGGTGGAAGGCAACTCTTCGATAAGTACTGCATCACCTGCCACAAATATATGGGCCAAGGAGGTCACAGCGAGGGCGGTTGGGGCAAGAATCTCAGAAAAACGCCACTGCCTAGAGAAATGCTATTCGCGACGATCAAACATGGCCGAACAGCTCTTGGCATGCCAGCATTCTCCGGAGACTTTAGTGATGACAACCTCTACACCATCACTGACTTCATTCTTAACGATTTACGTTGTAAAGAGCCACCAGAGACCAGTGAGGACTGGCAACTCGGCTGCGAAGCGCACGATTGAGCGAAACAAAGAGATGTAAAAAAAGGCAGCGCGAGCTGCCTTTTTTTAATCTCGTAACATGCACTAGTTCGAAGAACCTGGTGCTAATCGGTTGATCAAAACTGGCAAATAATCAAGCTCACGTTGTTGGTTATCTTCCTTGAGCCAGGCGAGGGCCTGATCCCGATTGACATGATTCCCCCAGCTCAATTGAAGGTGGACCATCTTTAATAGTCTCTTACCGTTCCGCTCTCCTCGATCAACGAGTTCGCGACCGAATACCAGTGCCTCGGAGAAATCTCCGAGGCCGCCCTCTTTAACCTTCTCGTACTCTCGATCGTATGACTGCCTGGCTACCATATAGATCGCAAGCACATCACCCTCTTGCGCTCGACATTGAACCCAATTCTCGTCTTTCGGGCACTTGGACTCGTCATTTGATATCGCAAGCGAGCCGTGCCCAATCAAAACCGAGCAAGCCGTGAGCGTGAGGAATTTTTTAAAAAGGGATGCGTGTTTCGATGCTGTCATTGTTTGTCCTTAGTTACCCGATCCAGGTGCGCCCTCAAAGTACTTCGACACAGGAGCACTGTCGTAATAGAAATCCATATTTAGGACCTTCCCACTCATACCGAGTTCAAAGATAGCAACACCGTTGATCGTAAATTTCTCGCCAGTTGGCTTGTGTGTGGCGACCCACTCATACTCCATGGCTCCGACTAAATCTTTAACGGTAACCCTTTTTGTATTCCATTTCGCTTTGAAGGTCTCGAATTCCCACTTGTAGTAGGCGTGTATTTGATCAGCTCCACTAATCACGAGACCCGGCGCGGTACGACGCGATTTCGATTCAAAGTACTGATTCCATTTCTCTGGATTCCCATTACGCATCCCCATGTTATATGCCTGGGGAGCAAGCTTCATAAGGCTCTCAGCCTGCATTGCAACCGATCCAGCAGCATTAGCATGCGGCAGCATTTGGGTCGTTAACGCGAATGCGACAAACAACCCTGATACAACGAACTTCCAACTAACTTTTTTTTGATTCATAACAATATCAATCTGTATATCAATTAGCATGACACCAGTATCTTTAGACACCGGCCTCTCGCTTGTAAAAAGAAATAACGTAGACTCGACATTATAAATGGTTAGTCACATAGAGATACATCTTGGTTATCTTATTCAATAAGCCCTTTGGCGTACTGTCTCAATTCACAGATGACTCGGGGCGTCAGACCCTTGCCGATTTCGTACCGCTAAAGGAAGTTTATCCAGCCGGTCGACTCGACTACGACAGTGAGGGCTTGCTTCTACTCACGGATGACGGAAAGCTTCAGCACAAGTTATCGAGCCCGAAATTCAACAAAGAAAAGGTCTATTGGGCTCAGGTGGAAGGGGTCCCGAACGAGACAGCCTTAAAAGAGCTCATGAGCGGCGTTGTCATTCAGGGGAAAAAGACCAAACGAGCATTCGCCCGAGTGATCCCCGAGCCAAATATTTGGGACCGTCATCCACCGATCCGGTATAGAAAATCGATACCCACATCCTGGTTAGAGATCACGATCACAGAGGGGCGCAATCGCCAAGTCAGAAAAATGACTGCAGCCGTTGGATTCCCGACATTACGTTTAATTCGAGTGTCAATCGGAGCGTACTCAATCGGGACACTTGGACCTGGGGAATGGATCATCGCGGATAAACGGTGATCGCACAACAGATGATGGTTTACACTACCAACAAATCAAACACCGCAAAGTCATGTTAACGGATCCCAAAGACATTTTTCAGTACAAAAAATATTGGGCTGCTCGATTCGGAACCGCACCGTTTCTGCCGATGTCTCGCGATGAGATGGACGAATTGGGCTGGGATCAGTGCGATGTCATCTTGGTCACTGGTGATGCCTATGTTGATCATCCCAGTTTTGGCATGGCCATCATTGGTCGCCTGCTCGAGAGTCAAGGCTTCAGAGTCGGGATCATTGCTCAACCCGATTGGTCCAGTCCGGACGCCTTTCAAGCACTAGGCGAACCCAACCTTTACTTTGGAGTCACCGCAGGGAACATGGACTCCATGGTAAATCGGTACACATCTGATAAAAAAATTCGTACAGACGATGCGTACACTCCCAACGCCGAGCCAGGGAAAAGACCAGACCGAAGTGTCATTGTCTACAGCCAGAGGATCAGAGAAGGATGTAAGACAAAACCCATCGTATTGGGAGGCATCGAATCTAGTCTCAGGCGGATAGCTCACTTCGATTATTGGTCAGAAAAAGTTCGCCGATCCATCTTGCTCGACGCAAAAGCTGACATTCTGTTGTATGGAAATGCAGAGCGCGCCCTTGTCGAACTCACACACCGTATCGCTTCTGGTGAAGCCATTGAAGACATTCGTGATATCCGGGGAACCGTGTTCGTCTCAAAAAACATCGATCCTAAGTGGACAGAGCAAGACTCTACCGAAATCGACCGACCGGGCGCAATAGCACCACCTGTTGACCCATACCAAATGACAAATAATGGGGATAGCAAGCCCGAGGCAAGCTTATCGTCAGCATCACCCCAAGTGCTCTCAAAAAAATCAGCACGACAAAACACCGTTGTGAGACTGCCATCCTTTGAGACGGTAGCCAATGACCAGGTGATGTATGCGCACACCTCGCGCGTCCTGCACCTTGAATCGAATCCAGGTAACGCGCGCGCGTTGATCCAAAAACACGGAACTAGAGACGTATGGCTTAATCCGCCTCCAGTGCCCCTGAGCACAGGTGAAATGGACAAAGTTTACGAACTTCCTTACGCGAGACGCCCGCATCCGTTCTACGGTAATAAAAAAATCCCTGCGTTCGATATGATTCGTTTCTCGGTCACCATTCAACGCGGTTGCTTCGGTGGTTGTACGTTCTGCTCGATTACTGAGCATGAGGGCAGAATCATACAAAACCGATCAGAGGATTCTATTGTCAGAGAAGTTGAGCACATTCAAAAAAATGTTCCAGACTTTACAGGCGTCATCTCTGATCTCGGCGGACCAACTGCGAACATGTACCGCCTCGCATGTAAAAGTAAGAAAATTGAATCATCGTGCAGAAAACTCTCGTGTGTTTTTCCTGGAATCTGCCCAAACCTAAACACAAACCATTCATCCTTAATTGGTTTATATAAAAGAGTCCGATCGCTACCAGGAATTAAAAAAGTCCTCATCGGTTCGGGTGTTCGATACGATCTGGCTATTGAATCTCCAGAATACGTCAAGGAACTTGCGCAACACCATGTGGGTGGTTATCTAAAGATCGCACCTGAGGCAATAGGTGAGGGACCTTTATCAAAAATGATGAAACCTGGTGTAGGAACCTACTATCGATTCAAAGAATTATTCGACCGGTACTCGAAACAAGTTGGGAAAGAGCAATACCTCATCCCCTATTTCATCGCCGCTCATCCAGGCACGACAGACCAAGACATGCTTGAGCTTGCCATCTGGCTCAAATCAAACGGTTTTCGCGCAGATCAAGTACAGGCCTTTCTACCTTCTCCGATGGCAATTGCAACAGCGATGTATCACACAGAAAAAAACCCGCTTCGGAAAGTGACTGACACAAGTGAACAGGTTGTCATCCCGAAAGGGATCAGAAAGCGTCGACTTCACAAGGCGTTTCTTCGATATCACGATCCAGAGAATTGGCCACTTCTGAGAGATGCACTGAAAAAAATGGGACGAGCCGACTTAATCGGTCCTGGCAAAAAGCATCTGATTCCGAATTTCCAACCCAAAGGAACAGGATTTCGTCCAGAGGGAAGCCGGCGACCAAAAAAATACCAGAACTTCAGAACAACTCATACTGGGTTACCCAAAAACCCGAGCTGAGCAAAACTATTTTCCTGAAAACTTGGGGCGTCTCTTCTCTTTGAAGCTTTTCAATCCCTCTTGAAAATCGCTCGTCTGTAATAAGCTTCTTTGAATCTTTCCAAGTTCTTGATATCCGGCCTCCTCACCATGGAGTTTGACTGACCTCGCATTGATGAGTGTGTGTTGAACGGCCAACGGAGCGGACTCGCAGATCATTTCCGCGAGCTGAAGTGCACGCGTTTTTTCTTCTCCAACTGGAACAACCTCTTGAACAAAATTGAGACTCTTGGCGGTCTGCGCATCGAATTCTTCTCCCGTTAAGAGATACTTCATTGCGTTCCCCCACCCAGCCCGAGCGACCATACGCCCCGTTGCCCCACCGCCCGGGATGATTCCACGCTGGACCTCAATTTGTGCGAACCGAGAATTTTCTGCAGCAATCACAATATCCGAGGCAAGCATGAGCTCGATGCCGAGTGTGAAGCAAATTCCTTTGACCGCACAAATAACGGGTTTTGTCCGATATGGCGGCCTGAGTCCAAAGATGTCAATTTTTCCCTCAGTGGCCATGATGAAATCATCATTTAAATGCTCGGCCATCTTCGGTAAATCAAGTCCCGCCGTAAAATGGTTTCCGCTCGCTGAGATCACCGCACAGCGAAGATCTGGACTGTCTTCGTACGCATTGTATGCATCCGATAACTCGCGAAACATCTTTGGTGTGAAACCGTTATATTTTTCGGGTCGATCAATCGTGATATCGAAAATTGGACCAATCTCGCGTATTGCGATTCTCCCGTCAGCATCATTCATTTCACTCAACTCCACCACGTATCATGGTTTCACAAAGACTCCCTGATACACAGAGACTCTTCCCTCTTCTAAATTACGCACCACATTCTGTCTCATGGTTGCGGACTGCTCTCCCAACATGAGATGCACACCAAGAGGCGGACGTTGAGTCACATCACCAGTCTTTGCTGCAAGCTCACGATACTCTTCAATGAATTGATCAGTTGCATCCAACCAGACCGATTCCTTCATCCCCTCACCTGAAATCAAATCGTAAATACTCGAAGGTGGTGATAGGAAACTCATCTCAGCTGAACGTGCCCAAGGAACTGGCAAATGGATGAGATCTCCGTGATCGACACCAAAGACCTCCTGGAAGACATAGGTTCCACCCGGCTTCAATACTCGGTTCACTTCTCGAATCAAGCGCTCCTTATCACGTATATTCATGCAAGATTGTTGGGTCCATACGACGTCGTATGTGTGATCGGCCACATTCAGGGACAGCGCGTCACCACAAAAAAAAGTCACTCGATCAGATAGTCCAGAAATTCTGGTCAGCTCGTTTGCGACATCACAGAATTCGCTAGTCAGGTCAACGCCATCGACGCGAACGCCAAATTCCTCCGCCAACGTCCGAGCCGGACCACCCAAACCAGAGCCAAGATCTAACACACGGTGGTGAGATTGAAGTTTCGCAAAATTTGCCAACTTGACTGTCGCTGCACGCCCTCCAATATGAAATTCAGCTACCGGGGAAAAATCTCTCGATACAGCGTCTTGTATGTTGATACCGGACTCTTCTAACGCCCGAAGAATTCGCCCCATGAGTCCGGATTCGCCGTAGTGCTGATTGACTAGGTCATTTAATCGATCATTCATACCGCTCCCCCTTCGACATATTTGCCTAGCAAGCCGAGATCCCGCCGTCTACCGTGTAGGCCGCACCGGTGCACATCGCTGACTCGTCGGACGCTAGAAACGTGATCATATTCACAACCTCGTCCGAAGTACCGTAACGCCCAAGTGGGATCCCTTTAAGGACCTCTTTTTTTGCTTCCTCAGCCGCCCCGGGGGATCGATTCTCCTCGATAGATCGCATCATGCGCGTCTCAGTAGGTCCCGGAAGCACACAATTGACCCGAATGTTATGGCCCGTGTTTTCCATGGCTGCTGTTTTCATCAGCCCCATTTCAGCATGTTTGCTGGCCACGTAAGCTGAATTCCCGAGACCTCTTGCCTTGAGTCCTGCAATCGAGGAAGTGATGATGACACTCCCTCCTCTACTCCTCATGCTTGGGAGCACATATTTCAAACCAAGAAAGACGCCGCGTACATTAATGGCCATAACTTGATCAAATACATCGGTCGGATAATCTGGGATGGGAAATGCCGCACCCTCAATTCCCGCATTGAGCAAGACACAATCAGGCTCGCCAAATCGGGCTTGGCACGAGTCAATCATTTTTTTATTGAGGTCTTCGAGAGCGACATCACCGACCAAAAAAGCACTTTTCTCCTCCGTGAGTTCTTCGACGAGTTGCTCGAGTGCAGACTGATTGCGACCGACCATAAAAACACTCGCACCCTCTTTGACAAATCGTCTTGCCGCCGCCGCACCAATACCGTTACTCGCGCCAGTAATGAGCGCAATCTTTCCTGCTAAACGTTGCATATCAAGCCCCTAAATTGTTTTTTTAATATCAAAAACATTTTAGCGAACAAAAAAAATCCTCACCCAAGGTGAGGATTTTCTAGAGTTTTAAAACGTTTTTATTGCCAAACAGAGTCAAGACTTCCAACGGATTTTGGATACGATACGATGCCCCAAGGCATCGCAAAACCTGTCAGCCGTTTCACAACTGTGAGATCAGCGGCGTTAAGGACTACCACCTCATCCGAGCGCCCACAGGCAACAAGAATTTTTGAATCGTCTGGGGTAAACGTAAAGTGCCAACACCGCTTACCGGTTTCACCTCGACCCAACTCCTCCCAAGTAGAAGTGTCGAAAACCTGAATCACCTCCCCTTTTGCGAGCGCAACGTACAATTTACTCCCATCTCTGCTGAAAGACATACCATAGGGAACCTCTCCAGTTTCAACATCACGAATCACATCAAAGTTAGAGTCCATCACGACGATGCTGTTACCGTATTCAATACTACCCACGTAGGTATTACCGTCAGGAGAGACTTTGATCCCTCGAGGTCGATACCCGAATGGCTTTGTGTCGACAGTTTTAACTAAATCTCCAGTTGCGATGTCGTGAACAGTAATATTTTCATCTGCTTCGTTCGTAATCACTAATTTGGACTGATTTTCGCTGGCTCCTCCTCATCCTCTTCGCGCTGCTCCTGTAGCTTCATCGCCTCCTCAGAACCTGGTTTTGGTGGAGGTCCGCCAAGCGAGGCAGGCTCAAACGAAATATAAGCCTTGTTTCCAATAACCCGAACAAATTCAGGGTTTTCACCTACTTCAATATGCTTTTTGACTGCACCCGACTCTCTATCAATCAGGCTAATGTCACCCCCATCAACGTTGGCAACAACAATGGTCTTACCATCGGGAGTGATCCCGATGCCGCGTGGCCCCTTGCCTTCTACGTCAATCTCGCCAGCAACCTCAAGTGTTTCCAAGTCAATGACCGTGATGTTCCCTTTTTGATTGGTGACATACGCCAAGGGTGAAGTATCTGAGTTTTCGGTGGCAGATTCATCGCTTGAACAACCACTCAAGACGGACACTCCTACCAGAGCCAAACCAACCAACACTACTTTTACACAATTAAACAAACGAATATCTCCCATGTCTTTTGAACATTTTTCAACAAATCGAAATTCATCCCTCTTAAATCCACGAGGTCTGACCAATGGGAACCGATGTTGTTCCCATTTCCGAACCGTCTAAGTTAACGGCTAACAGATCTTTGCAAAATCAACCGCAGCGCCACAAATAGCACTCCGACAAGAATTACCGCACCAATATGCATTGGCTCAAGAAAATAATGCATGACGTTAGTCGACAAGGTGACTCCATGGCCCGCGTGAGCGTGTCCATAAAAAGAAATACAAACACCAAGCAAACCCAACAATATTGAGATCACGTACCTCATCATTCACTCCTATTTAAGTTTCTCGAATTAATCCGAACATCAGGCGGGCAAATAGCCTGCAAACTCTTTTTCAACGGCCTTGGGATCCTGGCCAAGTCCGGCGTTCACCCCCTGTGCCATACCACCGGGATAAACATCTTCGATTCCATCCTCCACACCTTGCAAGCTCTCATTAGCGACATCGATTGGATTCTCTTTCGGCCCTTGAAAATCCTTTGCCATATCGGTGTCCACCGCTCCGGGCATAACTCCAACAACCAACGTATTCTGGGCTGCTAGTTCCGCGCGAACCCCTTGAGTCATGGAGTAAGCCGCGGCCTTGGATGCAGAATACGAACCGCTGGCCGGCAAATTCACTTTCGAGAGTATCGATAAGACGTTTACGATCGCTCCACCACCGTTCGCTTTGAGCGTAGGCGCAAACGCTCGACACATCGCCATTGTTCCAAAGTAATTGACTTCCATCTCGCGCCGTGCATTTTCTGTGTCAGAGATCGATATCATCGACGTGTTGCCATTGGCTCCGGCGTTGTTGATCAAAAGGTCGACGTCTCGAGCAGCACCTACCGCGTTTTCAATCTGCGCCCCATCCGTGATGTCGAGCTGAAGGGCATGCACTTTACCGGGATCAATCGATATCACCGAGTCCAACTGTTTCGGATCTCGCGCCGTGACGTACACCTTCTTCGCGCCTCTTTTAATCAAACACTCTACAAAAGCTCGACCAATTCCCCGGTTGGCACCCGAAACGAGTGCAACAGAACCCTCAATTTTCATCGTTATTTTCTCCCCATATTGACACACACTATTCGTGTACTCGGCGGTTAAATCTGTTTTATCAAGCCAATTAGGCTCCACTACGGGCGTTGGTATCGCTGATAATAGCGCTCGAGTATATCTGCTCTTTGGACGACTGAAAACATCAACTGTCTTACCATAGTCTTCAACACGTCCCTGGCGCATCACGAGAACGTGTTCACACAGGACACGCACGACCGACAAATCATGACTGATAAAAATAAGCGAACCATCATCTTGTAACTCACGCAACAAAATCAAAATCTGGGCCTGCGTTGACACATCAAGTCCAGACACCACCTCATCCGCAATGATCAGTTTCGGTTTTAAAGAAATAGCTCTAGCGATGCCCACTCGCTGCCTCTGCCCACCCGATAGCTCATGCGGATAACGTTCCATCAAACTCCTGGAAAGACCAACGCGTTCGAATAACTCTCGCGTTAATTCAAGTCCTTCTCTCCGCCCGGAAGCGAGCCGATAATGTAATAGAGGCTGAAGAATTGCCTCTCCTACTTTTCTTCTCGGATTAAGTGACGAGAGTGAGTCTTGAAAAATAAACTGTAACTTTGGCCTCAGTGCCTGTAACTGCAACGTGTCTAAATGCGTGATGTCGAGACCATCAAATCTTATTCTGCCGCCACTGGGGGAATACAACCTGACAAGCGTTTTAGCCAATGATGTCTTGCCCGATCCACTCTCACCTACAATGCCAAGCGAACTCCCCTGATCAAGGGAAAAACTGATGTCTGAATAAATCTCTTTCTCACTTGGCATGGCGAATTTCCACGACCCGTCATGAGAAGGAAGCTTGAGAGATAAGTCATCAACGCGAAGTAGCATCGATTAGGCTCTCGAGTCCCATTCATCTATCTCCTGATTCAGTCTTTGAACTACACCATCAGGAATCGGGTGCAGCGTGTTGGCAGGTAGATCAAATCTTGGCGTTGCAGCAACGAGCGACGCAGTGTAGGGATGTTTTGGACGATTGATTAATGTTTCGGTATCAGCAGACTCTATAATCCTTCCACCATGCATGACGTGTACCGCATCGCATATCTTTGCGACAACGCCCAGATCATGCGTGATGAACAACGTTGCGGTCTGATATTTTTGTTGAAGCGATTTGAGTAATTGCAAAATTTGTTTCTGAACCGTGACGTCAAGAGCCGTCGTCGGCTCATCCGCTATGACAAGTTTGGGCCGACACGCAAACGCGATTGCAATCAAGACTCGTTGCCTCATCCCACCAGATAATTCGTGAGGGTACATGCTCATTATTTTCTCTGGATCAGGAAGCCGAACTTCGTCAAGAAGCTCAATTGATCGAAGATGTGCTTCGCGCGAATTTAATCCTAGATGCAACTTCAACACATCGCACACTTGGTCTTTGATCCGAATCACCGGATTTAATGCGGTCATTGGATTCTGCGGAATATAAGCCATATCTTTGGAAAGCAGTTGACGACGCTCATTCATCGACAACTCGGCAAGGTCGCGACCATCAAAAAGAGCTCTTCCGGACACACACCTCGCGCCGGTAGGTAGAAATCCCAAGATAGCCCGACTCACCATTGTTTTGCCGGCACCAGATTCACCTACAAGACCGATAATTTTTCCGACTTCAACTGAAAAGCTAACGTCCCTTAAAATCCACGTGTTCGTTGGCTCACCTATCGCGATCCGCAACTTGTCAACGATCAATATTTGACGAGTTACCGACATTAACGGATCGGGTCAATAGAGCGTCTCAGCTCGTCGCCAAACGCATTAATGGAGAGTACCGCGGCGACGATACACATCACAGGAAGAGCCATCACCCACCACGCCTGATATACATACAACCGTCCCTCTTGAATAATGCCTCCCCATGTTGGCACGCCTGATGAGGATAATCCAACAAAAGAGAGGATGGCCTCGACCACGATTGCAATACCCATCTCCAAACTCAGTAACGTGATTAAGAGAGGGAGAATATTGGGGATGATCTCTTTAATTAAGATTTGTGAACGACTCAGGCCAATGATAATCCCAGAGCTCACGTAGTCTCGCGACTTTTGCACAATCGTCTCAGCACGAACGACCCGAAAAAATCTCGTCCAATCAATGACAACAATCGCGACAATCACCGTATTGAGGCCAGGCCCGATCACTGCTGCGAGCACAATGCACAAGAGCACTGATGGAAAACTCATCCATATGTCCACCAAACGCGACAAAACTGAATCAATCAGGCCCTCGTAAAAGCCCGCGATCACCCCTAGCACAAACCCTATCGCCGCCGCACCCATAGCGCCCACAATCGCCACGTAAAGCGCTGAGCGAGCGCCGAAGATTATCCTGGAAAGGAGGTCGCGTCCTAAACTGTCAGTGCCTAACCAGTGAAGGTCGGAACCACCAAACCACGTCGGTGGAGCAAATGTATTCTTCAGATTTTGCGACAGTGGATCGTAAGGAGATAACCAGGGTGCCGCGAGAGCAAAAATCAACAACACACCGAGCAACACGAGTGTGATGAAAAATAGAGAGCTCTTGGGTTTTACCACGTCATTTCCTCAACCTCGGATCGAGCCATGCATAGCTTAGATCGACGATTAGGTTCACCAGGATAAACAACAAAGCAAAACTCAAGATAAGTCCCTGGATGAGAGGAAAATCTCTTTGCAATACCGCTGATATGGCTAAATTCCCTAGACCTGGATAAGCAAAGATGTGTTCAATGAGAACCGTCCCTCCAATCAAAAAAGTGAGTTGGACTCCCGTTAGCGTCACCGTTGGAATTAATGCATTTCTCATTGCGACACGCACGATCACTCGTGACTTTGAATAACCTTTTACCTGAGCGAGAGAAACAAAATCTTGACTCATCATTTCCTTAGTCGATGCTTTGAATATACGCGCCAGAATAGCTGCCAGAGGGAGTGACAGCGCGAGACTTGGTAATAACAAATGACTTAATAAATTGGCAAAGACAGGTATATCTCCTCGAAGCAGGCTTTCAATGAGATAAAACTCCGTCACTGGGTCAAAAATCAAGGATGGATTAAGGCGTCCCGATATAGGTAATAACGGAATCAGAGCGCCAAAAACGAGTAGGAGGATCAAACCCCATAAAAAGTCAGGTATTGCTTGGACGAATCCAGTTATGACGTTAATCAATGATTCCAGCCAAGTTTCCCTGAAATAAACACCCGCAAACACAACGACAAATGCGAGACACATCGCGATCATGAGTGAAAAGATCACTAACTCAAGCGTCGCCGGCAGTCTTCCAAGAATTAAACCCGACACATCGCTGCGTAAACTGATCGACTGACCAAGGTCACCTTGCATTGCCGCGGAAATCCAAATTAAGAACTGCTGCAATATGCCTTGGTCAAGACCGTAAAACGCTCGAAGCTTCTGTATATCGTCATCGGAGGCGCCTGGTGGGATCATCATCGCAATGGGATCGCCAGGTACAAGACGAATCAGGGCAAAAACAATGATCGCGACACCAAACAGTGTTGGGATAGCCAACAATAGTCGTTTAATAATATACGCGAGCTGCAAAATTTACAGCCTAAGTTGTACGTTAATCACTGCCGATCAACCTTTGCCGTTCAATCTGAACACACAAGAGTAGTGAGGTCTTGTGTGCGCCCGTTCCTCCGAGCGCACTCATGAACCAACACCCTCGCTAAGATGACTTGATATCTTGAGGCAGAATAAAGCCAGCAGTGTGAGGGGTGAATTTGATTTTACTGCTATGAACAACAGGCTGGGCATATTGTAATAGTGGAATCACAAGCCCTTCCTCGGCGATATAAAGATCTGCTTTCTGATATCCCGAGATGCGTTTGTTTTCGTCTGCCTCCCCCCAAAGCGGCCCAATGAGTCGATCTACCTCTGGACTTTTGAATGCCGAATGAGGCGAGTAGCTGAACATCGCAAAACCTGTTGATGTTGATGGGTCTCCAATCGAATTTCCCCAGTTGTAGAATGCGGCGGGCGCGAGATTATGTTGCATGCGCAGCTCGAAATGTTTCGCGATCTCGTAGACCTCTATTTCAGCCTCAATACCAACCTCTCGCCACATACCGACGACCGCCTCGATCATCTCGTAATCCTTAGGCTTGTATCCGCGGGTGGTTTGAATCGTAAACTTGACAGGATTGTCTGTAGAGTAGCCCGACTTGGCCAAATACTGTTTGGCCAAATTTGGGTCATAGCGGACCTCAATCGAAGGATCATACGCATCATATTGTGGTGCCTGTAACGTATCAATTGGCGTACCAAAACCGAGAAGCAAGTCGTTCACGATTGCGTCCTTGTTGATCGCGTGGTGCATCGCAAGCCGCACATTTCGGTCCTTCATGACAGCTTCTTTGTTCGTGATAAAGATCATCCCGATATCAGAGACAGGGTAAGCGTCACCTGCTAGAGATGACCCAGAGGTCAATCGATTAAATTCTTCATATGGCACTTGAAGCGTTAAGTCCGAACTCCCTGTTTCGACCTCGGCTATTCTCGCAGACGCATCAGGGACCATCTTGATTACCACGGTTTCAAATTCAGGCTTAGGTCCCCAATATTGAGGAAACGCCTTTAATCGCACAAACGCGTTTCGCTCAAACTTATCAACCATGTACGGACCACTTCCTATGGGATTATTTTCCCAAGCTTCTGCGCCCATCTCGGTGTACGCCTTCTTAGGCATCACGTAGCCAGTCAGGAACGCCATCCACTTAAACAACGTCGGCTCAAATTCCTTCACATCGGCAATCACTGTGTTACCTGACACGCTGAAATTATTGATCTTGCTCCATACAAACTGGATTGGATTACCGCTCTCTGGATTTGCAGCGCGCTCAAGAGACCAAACCACGTCCTCTGGGGTAACTGGAGAGCCATCATGCCAAAATGCATTCTCCCTCACTGTCATCTCTACTTTTGTGCGGTCCTCATTCCAACCCCATTTCGTCAGAATGCCTGGTCTAAAACTCAGATCAGGATTCTGGTCAATGTATGTGTCAAACACCGCTTTGTAGAATGTTTGAATCGTCGGATTCACTGAAGATGGCCCCGTTGTTGGATCCCATGAGGGCAATGCCACGTTATACGCGATCGTTAACGCTTTTGAATCTTGAGAACACCCCTGTAGCAAAAGAGAACCAGCAATAGGCGCAGCTACTGCAGCACCCGACATTTGCAAAAACCGACGACGAGAAAATTGTTTCATGACTTTTCCACCTATTCCAAAAACTGGATTATTGATCTGATTAAACCTAGAAAACGACTCTAACACTTAATAAAGCCAATCTAGATTTACCCTCTATGGATGTCAAGCCAGCGTTCAAGAAAAAATATAGACTGGACTCTTTAAAGTTGATTTGACGGATGTTGGAGGGTGGCATGGCTGGACAATGGATCGATATTAACGCTGCAGATGGAGGAACATTCAAAGGGTACCTGTCGGTTCCCAAATCAGGGAAAGGGCCCGCGATTGTTCTATGCCAAGAAATATTCGGCGTTAACGAGTACATACAAGAGGTTGCGGATTATTATGCAGAGGAAGGCTATGTTGTCCTCGCCCCCGATCTTTTTTGGCGAATTGAGCCCGGTATTAAACTCGGTTACACAGAACAAGATTGGCAGCGTGCCTTCGACTTGTTTTCAAAGTTTGATACTGACTTAGGGATGAGTGATATCACCCAGTGTGTTTCGACTCTGAGGCAGAGAGCAGAGACAGTAGGAAAAGTCGGTGCACTCGGGTTTTGTCTCGGCGGACGACTGGCATACCTCGCAGCTGCACGCTCTGGTGTTGACTGTGCGGTTTCTTATTACGGCGTCACCATCGAAGAATATTTAAGCGAGGCAAAACAAATTAACGTTCCAATAACACTTCACTTTGCTGAGAACGATCAATATGCTCCGCCAGAAACGGTCTCAAAGATCGCTAAGGCGCTAGACGAGCAACCAGGCGTTGAAATTTTCATTTATCCAGGAGTCGACCACGCCTTCTCTAGGCCAGCGTCAGATCATTTTCACAAACCATCAGCACACGTTGCGCATCAGCGTTCGATTGCGACATTCAGAAAAATCATGGGGCCTCATTACGATTTCTCGGCACTATGGGATAAGCATTGTGAATACGAATTCGCAACCCGAGACGTCGATGCAACAATGAAAACAATGGTGGGTGAGCCCTATGTGAACCACATTCCGACGATGACTGGTGGAGTCGGTTTCGAACACCTAAAACGGTTTTATAAACATCATTTCATCCCAAAAACGCCCCAAGACACGAGTCTAATTCCAATATCAAGGACGATCGGCGAGGGCATTCTCGTCGATGAGATGCTCTTCTGTTTCACTCATGACATCGAGATTGATTGGATGCTCCCGGGCGTCGCGCCGACTGGAAAAAAAGTCGAAATACCACTTGTGGCAATCGTCAAATTCAGAGGGGACAAACTCTACAACGAACATATTTACTGGGATCAGGCATCGGTACTCGTTCAAATTGGCGTCCTGGACCCCAAAGGCCTACCAGTTGCTGGAGTAGAGACAGCTAAGAAGTTGGTCGACGAAAACCTGCCGTCGAACACATTGATGGAAAATTGGCGGGTGGGACCATGATCATTTTGAGTGACTTGCCCTCAATATTCCTCACATCGATCACGTAGGCTGCCAGCTCCTTGGTATCGCAACGCGCACGAAACGTCACTCGGCGCGAAAACATTCCTTGTGTTGCGACCGATTCGGGATCGATCGATCGAATCATGACCTCAAAATAACGCTCACCGTACTTATCTCGAACACTCTTCGGATAGAACTTCGCTATTTCATTCTCGCCAGCCGACGCGATGTTGTCGATGTCATACTCTTGAGCTGTGGCACCCAAGGCTATAGAAAAAATCAGTGAAGCAAAAATGAAGCGCATGAGGGCACCTGTTTTCTGTTTTAACGATTTAAGTCATCATCCACGTCAAAAAGTTTCAACGTTTTCTATTTGATTGCAGGCCCCTTTGCGGTGCCTCGATATAAAAGCTTGAATGACTCCTCAGAAATTCTCGCATGATTTTTTAATTCTTTGGTCCCCATGTCCTCTTCAGGGATCGGCTCATGATGAAAGTAATTAAACGAATCAGTTCCTCTGACAAGCGTTGCATAATCTCGAGCACCACTGATTTGCTGCACATCGGTCGGAACGAAACGTATCGCAAGTCCGATTCTTCGGTCTGCTCCCAAATTTGCTTCTGAACCGTGAACAATACGCACATGATGCAAGGAAGCCTCTCCCGGCTCGAGCTCGATATAAGACACATCAGCCTCATTCACCTCAAAATTCACGTGTTGACCGCGCGTGAGTAAGTTTCCTGTTTCAAATGTATCGGTGTGAGGCAGTTGATCTAATTTGTGACTACCGCGGACCATCTTCATCGCGCCGCTATTTCGATTACTAGGACTTAGAGCGACCCAAATCGTCATCACATCAGGACGAGACAAACCCCAATATGTTGAATCTTGGTGCCAAGATATAAAGGTTCCATCACCAGGATTCTTGATAAAGAAATTCGTACCCCACACAAGGAGATTGGGACCAAGTATTTCCTCTGCAAGATCTAATATTGCCTCGTTACGAATGAGGTCCGCTACCCACTTTAAAACCAAATGAGGTTTGTTACGAAAAGCGGTACTCATGATGGGGGCGTGCTTCGCTTCAAAGTCCTCCAACTGCTGACGATAAGCAAGGGCCTCGACAGCTGAGCATACGCGCACTGGGCTCACGAACCCCTGTTTTTGGTACAGATTAAAGCGATCACTAGTCATCATGATCAAAACGATGTTTAGTCAAAAAACCGATCCTCAAGACTGGTTTGGTTTTCGTAAATAGATCCTTGTTTTTTTGCTGGTGGAAAAGGCATCCGAATCGGAACGCTGTCAGATCGAGGTTCTAGGGTCGGAGACCCTGTGATCATGCGGGCATTAAAATCCTCGAAATCAGAGAACTTGAGGTAGGGCCATGCATCCGCGGCAGTACATTCGTACAGCATTAATCTTCGCTCTTGATTGGATGTATTCCTCGCCGAGCCGTGCACTAATCGTACGTGATGAAACGAACAATCACCCGCTTTCCCGAGGCACGGAACTGCACTGTCAAAATTAATATCGCTCACTGAACTCGGGGAAATTGCCCCACAAAAATATCCGTCTTGGTGATGATCCCAAACTTTGTCTTTCAAATGAGTTCCTGGCACCACTAACATTGGGCCATTTTCCTCACTCACGTCATCTAACATGACGCCAACGGCAAGAACGTGATCATTCGAATGAGGATAAAACGCCCAATCCTGATGCCATTCGACTGCCGCGCCATCCCCCGCAGATTTCATATTGAGCTTCGATCCATGCAACCGTACATGATCCCCTAGGAGCGACTTAAGACAGGACACCATCTTTGGCGATCGAATTAAATCCCAAAAAATCGGATGCCATCGGTGTGGCGTTTTGATACGGCGAACACGTGGTGCGTTCGGTGTGTGGCCTGGCTCAAGATCTAATTTCTCGGAATGCGTCTCAAGACCTCTCGCCTCCTCGGTGAGGCTCAAAATAACAGATCGTAAGTTTTCCAGCATCTCTGGCTCAACGACCGAGCGAGCAATGACGTACCCGTCTTTTTTGTATTTTGATACTTGGTCCGCGGTCAACATACCTGGATCATATCGGAAAATGACACCCTCAAAATTTAGATACAGCAATTTTGCGTTCAGTCGACGACCAGAGTGACGCAGCCCAATGAGTCAACTTCGACCTCCACTTCATCTCCTGAACTTAACCATTTCGTTTCAACAACACTGCCGAGCATGACGAATTCTCCCGCTTTGATACCGAGACCCCGTCTTGCTCTCATCTCGACAAACCACCTAAGAGCATTCAGCGGAGAGCCCATGATTAATGCTCCAGATCCCTCTCCAGCAATTCGGCCATTTACTCTGGTTCGACCGGTGATACGATCTAGATGAATGGTTTGCCAATGACTCACACTATCACCAAGTACGCACCCCCAGTCAAAAAAGTTATCGGCAATTAATGTGGGGATCCCAAGGGATGCGTAATCGCGATAACGATCATCTACAATTTCCATTCCAACCATGATCCCCGAAACATAGTCCTCGACAAAAAAGTTGTCGTTTTGTGTGGTCTGGGGTGTTATGTCTCTACCAACACTAGCGACAATTTCGCACTCAACGCCCAGCTTGACGAAGTCAGATCTAGAAACCCTCGCCGCACGATGATAGACCTTAGATTCAAAAATCTCGCCCGCACATGGTTGGGAAATCCCCAAGAATGATTGCATCACAGGGGTGGTACAACCAATCTTATGGCCAAGTACGGGGCCCAATGTGTCGCTCAATAAATGATTTACTAGGCTCTGAACCTCATAACCATCAACCTCAGTAACTAATGAATATTTCGAAGATAAAGCCTCGATCGGTATTTTTTGTATCCGGCTATTCACTAATTCACGAGCCGCTATTTCCCACTTTTTTTTCACTTGATAAACGTTATTCGCTTCAATTTAGGTCACTTGAAGCATACAATGTATTGGCAGCATAACGAAAAAGCAAAGCTCAATCGTAGTACTTAAAACTGCGAGTGCGCTTTTTTACAAAAGTAATATCGTTCGAGAAAACTTAAAAGACGTTTAAACAGCGCCACCCAAAAAGGAGGGGTTCATGTCAAAAAGTAATATCGTATTTTCTAAGTTAGGCGGATTAGGCTTAATCACCTCAGCCTTACTGCTAACTGCGTGCAGCAGCCAAGATGATAACGGTAACACGTCATCAAGCGCTGGCAGCGCGGTAGTACCTAAGATCACGCAAGAGGCGGTCATGACTGGGCTTGAGAGCCCATGGGATGTCGACATGCTTGCAGATGGCACGATGTTCTACACAGAGAAATGTAAAGGTTTCTCAGTTCGCATGCCAGATGGTAGCGTTAATGCGTTATACGGCATGAATGGCTCTAGCGGCTACGCAGGAATGGGTTCAGACCTAATCTGCTCAAACCAGGCTGGTATGCTCGGAATCGCGGTTGATCCAAACTTCGATCAAAACCGACGAATCTACGTCGCATCAGCGTCGACCATGTACCATGGCGACGGCTGTAAGACAAACTTTGAGCGTTGCGACGGAAATATCGTGATGCGTTTTGAAGTCAGCGACGACTTCAAGAGCGTTTCTAACAGAACAGATATCGTCAAAGATATCCAGTTCAAGCCATTCGAGTCCAACCACCCATTCGGTGGTAACGGTGCTCACAACGGTAACCGACCAACGTTTGGTCCTGACGGATCACTCTGGATCACAACTGGTGACAGACACCGCGGTGTATGCCCACAGTCTCCTGAGCTCATTTGCGGCAAGGTGTTGAGAATTGACACAGACGGAAATGCTCATCCAGACAACAACCCACCAGCTGGCTTTGATAAGCGTATCTACACGTACGGTCATCGTAACGTTCAGGGTATTGCATTCCGAGCTGACGGTGCAGTCTTCACGGCTGAGCATGGTCCATGGCACAACGATGAGCTCACAATGCTTGTTAACGGTAAGAACGGTGGATGGGATCCTCGCCAGAACGTAGGCGGCCGAGGTGAGTGTCCAGACGAGTACTGTGGATATATGCCTAACCAGAAAGAGGGCGTGATTCCTGCAGTTCGTGCAGCTTACATGCCAATGAGTGATACACGCTTCCCAGACCTTATGCCACCAGCATGGCAGAACAACGGTTACTCACAAGGTACATCTTCAATTGCTTTCCTAAACGGCAAGCAGTGGGGTATGTATGAGGGTCGTGCAGTTGTTGGCATCATGGGTATCGCATTCGGCGGAACACCTGCCGGTATGAGACTCGATGTGTATGACATTCACGAGAATGGCCAATCAATCAGAAGCGTGATTCATCTTCCAGTTGAGTCAAAGCGTTATCGTGGTGTGACAATGGGTCCTGATGGCGCATTGTATGCAAACACAGACGAAGGTGAAATCTACAAGATCACAGCGTCTAACTAATCAACATCACCACCCAAAAAACCCTGCCGTTGTCAAAGGCAGGGTTTTTTTATAGCTAAAACGTCGAGGATAAAAAAAAGGTGCAACCTTTCGGTTGCACCACTAACGCCGCAAAATTACAGCGACGAGGGGAAGTTATTCTTTCTCGGTTCTAGAACATCCAACCAATGCCGACGTTCGTTCGATCTTTATTGGCATCAACGTCATAGACTTGACGATCTAATTTGAAGACCACTTGAGGATGAACGTACCAATTAAGCCCAAGTGTAGTAACCGACTCGTCATTTAGTGGGTCTAACGAGAATCCCGGCGCCACCGATTTCTGTGTGTTGTATTCAGCGTAACGAATAAAGGGCACCAATGACGCATCTCCCTCTTCATATATACGGTACGCTGTTTCAACATACCAACCATAAAAATCCTCCGGCGCAGCATCGTCCGAACCCGCGCCTATCCCTGCTGATGCATTAATTTGCGCCGTATCGCTCAGGCTTCCTGCAGCATAGAGAGTTTTGAATTCAAATCGATTACCTGAGTACTTCGCGTGAATATCCCAAACGGTAAGTGTCGCATCAACATTGGCGAGTTCATCGGCATTGTTCCCTTTACCCTGACCATTCTGCGACGTATTGCCCGTCCAAACCGTAGCGCCAAGTTGTAACCCGAGGATGCCTCTGTAATTAAAGCCAGCGTAAACGCCCATATCGTTTGCAGTAACTTGCTTACCACTGACGCGCATATCTTTAAAGCCCTTCGATGCGCTTGAACTTGAGAATTTGCTCGCGTCTGGAGTCGTTGTGAGTCCAAGGTTGTACTCGAAACCACTCATTGTGCGCGCGTTAATAGAAAAACCCAGTTCACGCCATGTCGAGGGAATGATCCGTGTCTCAACTTCATTTCTTTCAACACCATAAAAAACTGGTGGCTCGTGGTACTCATTTATAAAACCGATAGGCAAAATTTGAAGTCCAGCTCGGAAGTTCAATCCGTCTGTTAATGTATGTTCAACGTACGCTTGCTCCATCGCGACCTCCCCTCCAGAATCGCCGCCCTTTACCTGCGCATGTTCAAATTCAATTTCAGACATCATGCGGGTTCGCTCATTAAATTCGTGCCCTACAAAGAGAATGAAACGCTGGAGATCAAATTCATCTCGCTGACTCGCCGCATCAAAATTGTTGTAATTGATTTCGCCGTATCCGCCAACCGATGTAGCCGATTGCACACTCGCCGCGTATCCAACTGAGGAAGATTGCTCATCGAGGCGCACTTGCTGCGCTTTTTGTACCTCAGCTTGTGTTTTTAGAAGAGACTTGAGTTCTTTAAGCTCTCGTTCTAAAGCCTCTATTCTCTCGTTGACAGACTGATCTGCATTCGAAATTAAAGGCGTTAGCAATAGCAACAACAAGAAAGAATAATTTCTCAATTGCGACATTTCCGTTACCACTCTCCCGATTCAAATTGAAATTGACAAGGTAATTATAAACGCAAATGAGAATGATTCGCAATACTATTTAATATTTTTTATTTGGCCTTGCTATAAATCCCGACAGTAGTGAGCAATTGCGGCAACGATCTCGGGCGACTCGCCTATTGAGGGCAGCAAACGGATTGGTACAGATAACTCCTCACTCACACGTTCGACCAGAACAGGCAAGTCTCGTCTTACGTGGCCACCCGCACCGAGGAACAACGGCAACACATCAATTTCATTCGCTCCTCGGGACTTGAGATCGCGACTCGCCCCGAGCAAGTCTGGGGACATGAATTCAAGAAAACATAGCGCTACAAGCTTATCACTCGCATGGGCAACAGTCTCTCGAATCGAGTCAAACGGTTGTCTCCAGGCTGGATCCCTTGCCCCGTGAGCAATAAGAACCAAACCAGATTCCGCACGCTGTGTTACCAAAGGTTTTCCAATGCCAAATGCCCTGGCTTAGATCTCCGACTAATGGTGTATCCGTTATCAACAAACCACTTGCGCGTGTCGTCGACCATTTCTGGGTTACCACAAATCATAATCCGGCTTCTGACTGCATCCAGCTTAATACCAACAGCACGCTCCAATTCGCCATTCTCCAGCAACACTGGAATGCGTTCACTCAGCATTCCGTCAATATTCTCTCGAGTGACGATGGGGACGAACTTGAGCTTATGCGCAAAATCACCGAAGTACTCATGCTGCTTCAAACCCTCTATGGTGTCGAGATACGCTAATTCGTTTGACTCTCTCACACTGTAGGCAAGAACGATGTTCTCGTAATCTTCCCAAGTGTCCAACTCCTGAAGTATGCTAATGAACGGTGCAAGCCCAGTGCCGGTCGCGAGCATCCATAAGTCCTTACCTTGCTCAAAACGCGACGTCGTTAAAAAGCCGTAATTCAGTTTTTCCACTAAAACTTCATCGCCCACCTCGAGCTCCGCTAAACGACTCGTGAATTCTCCACCAGGAACCACAATCGAGAAAAATTCAAGAAACTCGTCATAACTGGCGGACACTATTGAATAGGCCCTCCAGACAATCGAA
Organism: Candidatus Eutrophovita brisbanensis; assembly: GCA_038147395.1. Lineage (GTDB taxonomy): Bacteria > Pseudomonadota > Gammaproteobacteria > Burkholderiales > Eutrophovitaceae > Eutrophovita > Eutrophovita brisbanensis. Next base: position 1,881,362 of record JAYQTM010000001.1, read on the forward strand.
CCATCTTCTTTCTTTAGACCCAATCGTGCAAACTGACCAGGAACAAATCGATATCCCGAGAAACGAGTCAGCTTAAAGCTGAAGAGGTGAGGAGTCCACGTTCTGAGTTCTGTGATTTTCTCTGCTGTGTATTTGTCTTCTTTTGACATTCAATCAACCTAATTAATTTGCGTGTTAATAACGTGAGTCTGGTGTTCGGGCTATACCGCTAGGGCAATACCGAATTCTGAGGACGCTGAACTAAGAGCCGTTTGAACAAACTCTTCGTAGACCTCACCGATTAATATCAGAGCTGGACCTTCGCCCAAACGATCCTGGGCCATGGGAAGATCACTTAGCACGGTGGGAATAATTTGTCTGTGTTCAAGAGTTGCGTTTTCAACAACTACGACAGGTAAATTTATTGGAACGCCCGCATCTATCAAAGTTCGCGCAATTTTACCTGAATCCCGTGATGCCATATAGAGGACCGCCGTATCTGCATGAATGACTGCGTCGACCCAGTCATGTGGTGTCTCACCGTTACCGAAACTCGGCGTAACGAACACAACGCTCCTACTGACTCCTCGTTTTGTCAATGACACACCAAGATCGGCACTCGCGCCAAATGCAGCACTAACACCGGGGATGATTTCGTAGGACACACCCGCTGCGGTAAGCGCAGCAATCTCCTCCTGTGCCCTTCCATAAATCATAGGGTCGCCGCCCTTAAGTCTCACAACTTGACCATATCGCCTCGCTGCAGAGACTAAAGAACGATTGATGAATTCTTGCGTCGCTGAATTTCTGCCACATCTTTTTCCGATATGGACCTTTTTAGCTCCAGTAGATAGGGCCAGCACCTCTGGACTGACCAACGAATCGTAAAAAATAATATCCGCTGTCTTGATCGCACTCGCGGCTCTAAGCGTTAATAAGTCGACGGCACCTGGGCCCGCACCAATCAGGAACACCTTTGCGCCTGACGCAGAGGATGATGATGCGCATTCACGATCGGGACCAGTCACAGGCATCATTGAATCGTCCCCGCCGCTACCGTGTGATTATTTATCTCGTCAATGAGTATAAAGACACCAGTTTGTCGGTTGACTGTAAATTTATCGAAAGCAATATCACGCTGAGAACGAAGTTGAATCCGCGCAATATCATTCATCACCATACGATTTTCTGCATCCAATTTTTCTAGTGAATCGACATCCACGCGATATTGAATCTCTTTAACCTTCACGCGAACCGAGTCTGAACCATGCTTCATCAAATAGGTTTTCGAGCCATCGAATGGGACCTCGTCAAACCAACACAACGCCGCATCTAAATCGCGAGCCACAGACATCGGTTGATCGGACTTAGAAAACGTGTAACCTCGAGAAACATCAATATCATGCTCGAGAAAAATCGTTACCGACTGACCTGATGTGGCACTTTGTCCGAACTCTTTATTCGAGAGTAAGATTCTCTCAACTGTCGCTTGAGAGCCATTTTGAGACACGGTAATCCGATCCCCAACTTGAACCGTGCCAGACAAAATTAATCCTTGATACCCTCTGCAATCCATATTCTCAAAATCTGAGCATCTCTGTACATTATCTCGATTCACTCGCAGTACTCGCTGAACGGAAAATCGAAATATTTGATTCGAAGAATCATGTGCCCCGGGCACTTGTTCCAAATACTCGAGTAAGGTGCTTCCAAGATACCAAGGCATATTGTCTCCGCGGTTCACCACATTGTCTCCATGCAATGCAGACACAGGGATGACATCAACTGCCTCGTACCCAATCTCTCTGGCCAAATCAATCAATGAGTCGCGAATCAACTCAAACGCGGTTTGATCGTGACCGATCGTATCCATTTTGTTCACAGCAAAAACAACACGAGAAACCCCAACCCAATGCGCCAGATAAAGATGTCGGCGTGTCTGTGTCTTCACGCCACTCTCTGCGTCTACCAGTATGACCGCCACATCCGCTGTGCTCGCTGCGGTCACCATATTTCTGGTGTATTGGATGTGGCCCGGAGAATCGCCCACAATAAATTTACGAGATGGAGTAGAAAAGTACCGATAGGCGACATCTATTGTGATTCCCTGCTCTCTCTCAGCTGAGAGCCCATCAGTGAGCAAAGATAAATCAACACTTTGCATCCCCCGTTTCCGGGATGAAGCTTCAATTGCCGAAAGCTGATCCTCATGCAAAGTCTTACTGTCAAAGAGTAACCGTCCAATTAACGTACTTTTACCGTCATCGACACTACCAGCGGTGATGAATCTCAGCAGTCCAGACACTGCGGATTGATTTAACCCATCCATTTAGAAATACCCCTCTTTCTTGCGTAACTCCATGGATGCCTCGCTCGTTTGGTCATCGAGTCTCGTGGCCCCTCTTTCCGTGACACGTGTCGTTTTCGTCTCAAATATAATTTCATCGATCGATCGAGCACTTGATGCAACTGGAGCCGTGCAGGTAATGTCACCAACCGTGCGAAATCTCACAAACATCTCTTCAACATCCTCGCCGTCGAGTGGTGGAGTCAAGTCAGTAATCGGCACTAATAACGAATGACGCTTTACAACAGAACGCTGGTGTGAAAAGTAAATGCTTGGAAGTTGAATATCCTCACGTTTGATGTACTCCCAAACATCCTCCTCTGTCCAATTTGAAATCGGGAAGACCCTGATATTTTCTCCAGGAAAAACTCGGGCGTTATACAAATTCCATAATTCGGGGCGCTGATTTTTTGGATCCCATTGCCCAAATTCATCTCGAAATGAAAAAATGCGCTCCTTTGCACGCGCCTTCTCTTCGTCTCGCCGAGCGCCACCAATACAGACGTCAAATCCATGCTCCTCAATCGCGTCCAATAATGTGACGGTCTGATGTTTATTTCGTGGTTCATTTTCTGCTCGTAAATGAACTCTTCCTTTCTTAATGGAATCACCGACCGAGGCGACAATTAATTTCAATTCATTGTGAGATACAACGGCGTCGCGATACTGAATGACCTCAGGGTAATTATGTTCCGTGTCTACATGTAGCAGCGTGAACGGCAGTCTCTCTGGATAAAACGCTTTGAGCGCCAGATGAAGGACTACAGCCGAATCCTTACCGCCAGAAAACAATAAGGCTGGATTCTCACACTCAGAGGCCACCTCACGGAGAATATGTATCGACTCCGATTCCAGCGATTCTAAATGCGACAGGCTCGAGAGTCGTACGTCATCCGGATTATTTAGGTTATCCACTAATTTATTCATTTACTTAACTCGAAAAGATAACTATGTCGTGGAGCGAACTAATCGCCCCTGCTGATCAATGTGTAGGCCGCACTCTTTGGAATCTGGGCTTTCCCACCACCATCTACCAGCCCGCTCGTCTTCACCCTCTTTTATTGCTCGAGTACACGGATCGCAGCCGATACTCGTATATCCTTCATCGTATAAAGCGTTGTTTAGGATTGAGAATTCTTTGACATATCCAAATACCTCCTCAGTTGTCCAATCAAGCATGGGGTTAAATTTGTATAACTGGTAAGAATCATCCCAAGTTAGCCAATCCAATTGTGACCGTGTCGCAGCCGACTGCGCCCAACGAAGACCAGTTAACCAAAGCTTGTTGCCATCTAAGGCTCGTCGTAAAGGCCTCACTTTCCTCACATCGCAGCACGCCTTTCGACTCTCAACAGAGCGATAAAAGGCATTGACTCCTTGGTCACTGACTAACTGCTCTAACTCCGCGTGAGGGGGAGTAAAAACTCGCACGCCTCCCTCGTACTGTTTTTGAACAGCATCGAGTAAATCGTACGTTTGTCGAGGTAGACGGCCCGTGTCTAATGTGAAAACTGTCACTGGCGAGCCTGCTCTTTTAATTAGGTCCAAAAGGACCATATCCTCCGCGCTCAAACTTGTTGAAAACGCAGCAGGGTGATGTGTCTCGACAACCTCCTGGATGCGAGTCACAGTCGTCTTGATTTTGTCGGATAAGGTCGCTGTCATCTTATGGGGCTCCTTACTTCACCGCTGAGTTCGCACCATGCGACTTGCTCACAACAGATCTTTGGTATTCGTAGTCAAAATCATCAAAAGCCGAGATAGATGCCCGTACGTCTTGGTCTGACCGAAGCACAAACGCGTTAAATCCGCACCGCTCTAACTCACGCAATTGATCGCGAAGCACGTCTCCAACGGCGTAAAGATCTCCAGAATAATTATTTTCCTCTCGTAAAATACGGGCCAGCGAGTACCCGCGACCATCCGTAAACGAAAGAAATTGAATTGCAAGGTGATCGGGATAGGTATTCAAATCACCTGGCTCCTGGTCAACGCTCAACCATGCGCCCAGGGTATCTCGTCTCGATTCTCGAGTATTCTCATCCAATGCCAGCCAATCGGCATAGGGGATAAATATACTGACTGAACCAAGGGGCTGCGTATCACCATCACTGATAGCCCACGTCGAATCGACAACAATACGGTTTTTAATGTGCACTGTAGACTCGCTCCTTGAATGGTTCGATACCGACTCGCTCCACAAAGTCTGAAAAACGTTCTTCCTCTGAATCTCTGCGTTCCACGTAAACTCGCAGTAAATTCTCGACCACTTGCGGGATATCGCCTCTAGGGAATGATTTTCCAATCACTTTGCCGATCGATGCATTAAGACCTTGGCGGCCACCAATAGTGACTTGATACCATTCCTCGCCGTGCTTATCGACACCCAAAATTCCAATATTTCCGATGTGATGGTGTCCGCATGAATTCATACACCCCGAGATATTCAATTCAAGTGGGCCGATGTCATGACAAAAATCCAGGTCATCGACTCGTTCCTGAATCGCCTTAGCAACCGGTATCGCAACTGCATTTGCAAGGGAGCAAAAATCTCCCCCAGGACATGCAATGACATCGGTCACTAATCCGATGTTCGGACTACTCAACCCGAGTTGCGTAAGCTCTCTCCAAACCAACTCAACCTCCTTATTTTGAACATGGGGTAACACTAAATTTTGTGTATGAGTTACCCGAATTTCTCCAAAACTGAAGCGATCAGCGAGCTCTGCAACAGCGTCCATCTGACTGGCCGACAAATCTCCAGGCGGTGAGCCCGTTTTCTTCAGTGACGCGTAGACCGCGCTATAGCCATTGACTCGATGAGGTTTTACATTTCGATTAGCCCAGGTTTGATATGCCAAATCGTCATTTAAATGCACTAAATCTTCAAACGATACGAAATCCTCATTATTGAATTGATACGTCGAGAATTGCCGCTCAATCGATTGAATGTGCGCACTATTAAGTGGAGGGACGCTCACTCGCGTCTTAATAAATTCCTCTTCGACCTTTTCCGCGAATACAGATGGTGTTAATTCCTTTACCAAGATCTTGATACGTGCTTTGTATTTGTTATCTCTCCTGCCATAGCGGTTATAAACTCGCATGATCGCCTCGAGGTAACTTAGTAAGTGCGTCGAAGTCACAAAGTCTCGGATTGAATGTCCGATAATCGGCGTCCTACCCAATCCACCGCCAACAAATATTTCGAATCCGACTTCGTCGTTATCACCTTTTTTCGCGATGATACCGATGTCGTGAAGCTTCACTGCAGCGCGGTCAACAGATGATCCACTCACGGCGATTTTAAATTTCCTGGGTAGATAGCCAAACTCTGGATGTAGCGTCGACCACTGCCGTATGAGCTCACACCATACCAACGGGTTCACAACTTCATCCACGGCAACCCCCGCTAGCTCATCAGTCGTGACATTACGAATGCAATTACCGCTGGTCTGAACTGCATGCATTTGAACTTCGGCAAGTCGGGACAATACGTCGGGTACTTTCTCAAGAGAAAGCCAGTTAAACTGAATATTCTGTCGAGTCGTGAAGTGTCCGTAGCCTTTATCAAAATCACGTGAAATGCTCGCGAGCGCTCTCAACTGTCGGGAAGACAGTAACCCGTACGGTATCGCCACACGAAGCATTGGTGCGTGCTTCTGGATATACAACCCATTTTTAAGGCGTAGAGGCCTGAAATCATCTTCGGAAAGATCTCCACTGAGGTACCGATTCATCTGATCACGAAATTGAACTACTCTTTGATTGACTATTCGCTGATCGTGTTCTTGGTATGCGTACATGACGTTATGAATGATTGCGTATTTTCTAAAAAATGAGAGCAATTCCGACAGCGAATAAAACACTGCCGATGACCCACTGGAGTGCCACCTCTGGAATTTTGTGAGCGACTAAGCTGCCCACAATGACTCCGGGTATTGATCCCAACAAAAGCGTAAACAGCAAGGAATAATCTACGGAGCCTAGAAAGGCATGACTTACCCCCGCGACAAGCGTTAGTGGGACGGCATGAACGATATCGGTGCCGGCGAGGTGATTTGCAGGAATACTTGGGTAGAGGATTAACAATGCGGTCACTCCGAGTGCTCCAGCACCGACAGATGTCAAGGTGACCAAAACACCCAAAACTGCACCAAGTAGTAACGTCGCAATTAATATCTTTTGACTGCGTGTACTGGACGTCGGTATAAAAGAACCCGATAAAGCAATCAAACGTTTTCTAAATACGAAACTAACGGCTGTCACGCAGAGCATGAAGCCTAAAGTTTGGGTAATCACACTTGAGGTTTGGGAAGAGACATGCGTCGGCCCCAAAAAATAAATCGATGTCAAAATCGCAGCAGGCAGACTACCCAACGCCAGTAGGGACGCCAGCTTCCAATTGATTGAGCCTAACTTACCCCGGAATATGGAACATCCCGTCTTGGTAAGACCTGCATACAACAAATCGGTGCCTACAGCCGTCGCCGGAGGCACTCCAAAACCCATAACAAGCAAGGGCGTCATCAAGGATCCACCACCAACCCCTGATACGCCAATGATGAGGCCAACGAGTAACCCAGAAACGACAAACAAGAAATCCATCCAACAATCCTTCACATGCGAGCGACGGATTGTGAACGACTTATTATATTATTTGAAGTAATTTAAAATAATATTGATATTCTTATTTGATATTTTAACGTGATAGTGACTTCAACTCGTTGATCCCCTCAGTCAGAGCCGATTGCAAAAGCATAGAGTCGACGCCAAAAGCGAACATCCTAAAACCCCAGTCCCAATACTGCACACTCCATTCGGAGGAGGCAGACATACACCCCAAAGCCTTTCCACTCCTCTTTGCAGCATTTGTAATTTTTTCAATTGCCTCAATATATTTTTTGTGTTCGAACTGACCGGGTATACCCAAAAAATTCGATAAATCAAAATGTCCAAGCCAGATGACATCAATACCCGGCACTGCAGCTATTTCCTCAACGTGACTCAACCCCTCTTGGGTCTCGATCAACGCCATAACCAAAACATTGTCATTTGACGACTGAATGCTCTCCGACACATTCCCGTGCTTATAATCATCTGCTGCAAATCCAAATGCAGCCCCTCTTCTCCCATGAGGTGGATACTTTGTACAGGAGACTATGAATTCTGCTTCTTCGGCACTCCCCACCATGGGCACCATGATTCCCTTCGCCCCAAGGTCTAATGCCCTAGAAATGTACTGATACTGGTTCGCTGGCACTCGACACATTGGTGTCAGATCGATCCCTCGACATAGAGCGATCTGAGTCTTTAAGGTCTCATATCCAGTCCCCGCATGCTCCATGTCAAAAAGCAAAAATTCAGCGCCTGAGGAACGTACAATTTGGGGCAAACCTGGAACTAAAAACTCCCAACCAAAAGTTCCGAAAGAAGCCTCTCCACTAAGCAGCTTTTGTTTTACTTGATTCTTCGTCACACCAACCTCCATTGAATGTGTGGCCAACCTTAGACTCTTTGAAACGATTACATGGCGACACTGAATCCGCCATCAATTGTCAAAACGTGCCCGTTAATGTAGGCAGCCTCCTCGGAGGATAAAAATACTGCAGCGGCACCAATTTCTTCGACTGCTCCCCATCTCCCTGATGGAACACGATCACACACCCAATTATTGAACTCTTTATCTGAAATTAACGCTTCATTCATCTCGGTCGCAAAGTACCCAGGAGCAATTACATTAACCGTAATACCTGCCCCACCAAGCTCAACGGCTAACTGTCGCGCAAGCGCGTGTACACCACCCTTAGACGCAATGTATGCAGATATCGTGGGACGACCCATATTTGCCGTAATGGAGCCTGTGAAAATAATGCGCCCCGACTGCCTGGATTTCATACCTGGAGCAACACTCTTTGCGAGCGCCCAAACCCCACCCAAATTGGTGTCGATGACTCTCCGAAAATCAGAGTCAGAAAAGCTTTCGATAGTCGAACGATGCTGTATCCCCGCGTTAGCAATCAAGACATCGATTTTCCCCAGCTTTTTTAATAACGCGTCGATCGCCATCTGACGCTCGTCAGTATCGGAGACATCAAACGGCACCACCTCCGCTTGAAACCCTTGCTCCTTGAGTTCATTTGATCGAGTAATCAAGGTCTTCCTATCTCGCCCATTCAAACAAACTGTAGCTCCCTGCTGAGCGAGTGACTTTGCCATACCCCAACCCAAGCCTCTCGATGCTCCAGATATCAACGCAACTTTTCCATCAAGCCGAAACATATCACCTCCACACGTTTTCAAAATACTAGAGCGCAGATAAAAAACGCCGCTTAAGCGGCGTTTTTCAGAACACAACAAACGTCAGGGTTTAAATACTGTTGATCCCGTCGTTTTTCTTGCAGCAAGATCTTTATGCGCTTGCACCGCATCCGAAAGAGCATAGCGCTGATTGATTTCAATTTTTACCTTACCTGATTTGATCACGCTGAATAAGTCCTTCGCACCCGCCTCAAGATCCGAGCGCTGCGCCGTGTAAGTCATGATCGTTGGTCGACACAAATAGAACGAACCTTTGGCCAAAATGTTCACGTCGACATCTTTCACAGGTCCAGATCCGTTACCAAATACAGCAAGCAGACCGCGCGGCTGCAAACAATCCAGAGATCCCTGAAAGGTATCTTTTCCTACTGAATCAAACACTACCGGAACGCCACGACCTTTCGTAATTTCTCGAACCCTATCCGCAAAATTCTCCTTCGAGTAATTAATCGTGTGGTGACAACCATGGGCCTTGGCAATTTTTGCTTTGGCATCAGATCCGACCGTTCCGATCACTGTCGCTCCGAGCGCATTTAGCCACTGGCATGCGATCAAGCCCACACCACCCGCTGCCGCATGAAAGAGCACCGTCTCACCCTTTTGGACTCGGTATACCCTGCGAATCAACATCTGTACCGTCAATCCTTTCAGCATAACCGCCGCGGCCTCGTCATCAGAAACACCCCGAGGAACTTTCACCAACTTTTCTGCTGGCATGACTCTTTCTTCTGCATACGCTCCAGTTGGGCCACCGGCATAAGCTACTCTATCTCCAGGCTTCACGTGTGAGACACCCGCACCGACTGCCTCGACGACACCTGCACCCTCGAGACCGATCCCACTTGGCAATGGCAATGGATAGAGACCAGATCGATGATACGTATCAATAAAATTGAGCCCTATGGCTGTGTGCCTAATCCTTGCTTCACCACGCCCTGGTTTACCCACCACGACATCCTCAAAAGACAACACTTCCGGCCCACCGGTTTTGTGAAACTTTACTGCTTTAGTCATAAAACGCTCCGATTTGATTTCTATCTGACAAATTGATTAACAAAATCCGCTCCAAGCCCAACCTCCTCGTAGTGGGCCTGACACATTTCTAACTTCGTAAAAACGTCCTCGTACCCTATCGTGCTCCCCTTTTCATCGACATAAATCATGGCACCGTTGACATTGAACATCGTGATCATTTCTTCAACACCCTCGTCAACGACAAGAGTGTGAACTTCTCCTGGGGGCTCATAAACAAATCCACCCTGCTCTGCGACCCAGTCATGCTCCAAGTAATGCCAGCGACCCTTAATCACGTACCCATAGACAGCCATCGGATGTCTGTGGCGAGATAGAACACCACTTTTTCGAACACGAAGTAAATTAAACCAGCCACCACTGACAGTGTTTAACATCAAAGGACGAAACCATACACCAGGCGCCTGAGGCACCCAAACTCGTTCGTCATCTGGAACAGCCTGGGTCACAATCTCTGCTTGCATACCAAGCGCCGACAACATATTCATATCCGCTGAATTCACTTACTCGGACTCCTTAATCAGTTTGGAAAAATGATGCTCGAGAGACTCTCTTAGCTACGAACTCTTCTCGATGAAGTTTTTTATCTGCGGGTAGATGAGCGATCTAAACTTTCGGCCGCTGAAAATACCGTAATGCCCAACCCCTTTTGCGAGTAAATGTTTCCGCTGTCGCTTAGGAATATTGGAACAAAGTTTCTGGGCAGACTCGGTCTGTCCATTACCGGATATATCGTCTAGTTCTCCCTCGATCGTAAATAGCGCCGTACCTTCAATCGCGGATGGTTCAACCAACTCGCCACCGATTTCCCATTTACCCTTTGGTAATAAAAATTCCTGAAATACAACTCTCACCGTATCTAGATAATACTCCGCGGGCATATCTAAAACTGCGTTGTACTCGTCATAGAACTGTCGGTGTGCCTCCGCACTGTCCTGATCACCCTGCATGAGGTGTTTATAAAACTCCCAATGAGCATTTAGATGTCTATCAGGATTCATTGCCATAAAACTGGCGTGTTGCATGAATCCCGGGTACACGCGCCGCGCAAACCCCGGATAGTTCTGCGGCACGCGCATGATCATCTGGTTGGCAAACCACTGATGAGAATGTTGGTCAGCGAATTGATTGACTGCAGTAGGGCTCAACCGCGCATCGATTGGACCACCCATCATAATCATTGATTGAGGGCTTTCTTTCTCTCCATTACTGGCCATCAACGAAATTGCAGCGAGCACAGGAACCGTAGGCTGGCACACTGACATGACATTGAGCTCTGGGGCCAGAGCTCTGATGAACTCTCGGATGTAAGCAACATAATCATCCAAACTAAAGGCGCCCTCTGAAAGCGGGACCATCTTGGCATCAACCCAATCCGTGACCCACACATCGTGATCAATAAGTGCGGTGCGTACAGTGTCTCTCAACAAGGTCGCAAAGTGTCCAGACAAAGGCGCAACAATTAAGAGTTTCGGCCCCTTATTTTGAATATTTTTTTCAAAATGAATTAACTTACAAAAAGGCTTATCGACAACGATGTGTTTGTCCACCGAGACCTCTTCTCCATTAACGGATACCGAGTCAATGTCCCATTCAGGCTTGTGATAGCGTTGCATCAGGCGAGTGAATAACTCGGTGTTTGCGGTGATGGTTCGCGTCAGAGGCAGCGTATGAAATGGATTATAGGGACTCGACACGGTCTCTTTAATCAATCCAGCTGCAGCGACAGCTGGCGCGAGCAATGAACGCTGGAGCTCGTGGAACGCGTATAACATGAGAATCCCTTTTATTTTATGTTCTTGCTATTTTCTCAGAAAATAATGACATCATCCGACCAAAACAATCTAACCAAAATTTGTGTTGGTCCGAGTCATTGACTAAATCGAAAACGGCTCATCCATTGCACTTATTTGCTCGCGAATGTGATTCATGTGCTCTTCCCAAAATCGTTGAGTCGAAAACCATGGAAACGCGGTTTGAAACGCAGGGTCGTTCCAGCGGTTTGCTAACCACCCAGCATAATTAATCATGCGCAGTGTCCTTAATGGCTCTATCAATAGAACTTCGCTGTAGTCAAAATCTCGAAATTGCTCGTAGCCTTTTAAAATCTCCCGAAGCTGTCTTTGCATGGATTCTCGATCTCCGGATAAGAGCATCCATAAGTCCTGGATTGATGGACCCATCACTGAGTCATCGAGATCCACAAAGCACATCGTGTCGTCCGAGACCAATACATTGCCAATGTGACAGTCTCCAAGCAAACGGATATCTCGAGAGTCACCACGGCCAGAAAATCGATCCTGAATTTCCGAAAGCGCACGCTGAATTAGCCCATCATAGACGTCTGACAATCCCTCTGGCAGATATCCAGACGCCAACACATCCCTAGATGGTCCAAATCCAAACTGTTGCACATCGATTTTGGGCCGCACGTCATATCGACGAATCGATCCTTTGAGATGCGTCCTGGCAATCAATCGCCCCATCCATCTCAAAACTGAATCATCCTCTAAATTTGGTGCTCTTCCCCCGACTTTGTCGAAAACAGAGAACATGAAATTCCCAGCCTCAAAAATGGACCGCTCTGATCGACACAAAGGTGGCACAACCGGGATTTCATCGTCAACGAGCTCAAAAGAAAAACTATGCTCTTCTAAAATTTGCTCTTTTGACCATCGCCCCGGTCGGTAGAATTTAACAACGATATCGAACTCTCGATCTTGCTCATAAACACCCACTTGGTAGACGCGGTTCTCGTAACTGTTCAAAGGAAACAACTTGCCAGTCGTTTGCCACCCGTTAGCATCCAACCCATCTAGGATTAACTCTGGGGTCAACGCGTCATAGGGAGCATTCTCACCAAGTGATTTCATTTTCAAAATCTACCTGACAAACCAGCACACGTACTCTTCGAGCAACATATCGCGAACTAACGAGGATACGACCCGGCATTAACATCAAGAGTCGTTCCGGAGACATAGACAGGGCTCGTCGACCCGAGCCAAAACACCGCATCAGCAACTTCATCAGGTAAGCACGGCCTTTTGCAATGCACGCTATTCATCACCGACGTTTTACGAGACTCGGGCAGTTGTTCGTACATCTCTGTCAAAGTAGGGCCGGGAGCTACGGCGTTGACGAGCACACCGAACTGGCCTAGGTGAGCCGCATAGCTCTTGGTCAGATTAAGTAACGCAGCCTTCGTCGCCCCGTACCATAAATCCGGATGTCCAGTAAACGCGGACACGGAGCCCACTGACACAATGCGGCCTGATTTTCTCGCGACCATTTGAGGTGATACAGCATCAATTAACTTAGCCGGCGCCAGCAAGTTGACCTTGATGATCTCCTGAATATGATGCTCTGGGATCTGATCAATCGGATCACAATAGAGCACCGCCGCGTTGTTAATCAAAACATTGATCTCTCCGAGTGATTGAACCAGATTTGAAATCCCCTCTACATCAGTCAGATCATAATCAATACGCGTACCAATTACGTCATTCTTGAATTCTTTATCTAATGAAAAAACATTCCAATCGTGTGACAAGAATTTTTTAGCGATGGCAAATCCGATACCTCGGCCTGCCCCTGTGATTAGAACGTTAGACATTTAAATCGACCTTGATTAACTTTCGAGTTGAACCATATTGGTACCTTCATTCGACACCAACTCGTAACGAGCAACGCGCGCGTCTGTTAAAAATTGATTCACAGCACCCAACACTGTTTGCCCAAACTCATACGGTGCAATAGGGTAGCTGTAGATGCGATCAAATGTGTCATCGAATACCGAAGAAATGCGGACCACCATCACGTCTGCAGCGGTGATATCGATAGATACGTCTGGCTCGCCAATTCTAGGTCTTGCATATTTCAGCGCATTGCTGATGAAGAGTTGAAAGCCGATCTCTCTCACCGACCAATAGCCTTGCTCCATCGCCATGAACGGTGTTTTTAACGGTCGTGGGATCGCTAGTACGGAACAATCGCTTGTCGTCAGTTGTTGGCTAACCTCCTTAGCAAAGTCAGCCCCCCATCGACCGATATCACCCGATGCGGAGAAGATACTGGGCGCTTGCTTCGGGTTAAGCACTGCACCAAATAGGAATCGTAAATGAGCAGATTCTGAGTTTTTTTTGATTTCCAACGGCACGGGTGGAAAATCAATAATTTGGTCATCTTCGTTGGTACTCCTCGCACCACCTCCCATCCAGTCATTAAGGGGATACTGATACAGCGCGTCGTAGTCCGTCAAAGCATTGGACAAACCAAAATTCTTGCAGTGGCCAAGCACACCTTTGTCTTCTAAAAGCTGATTCAATTTAGCCGGTTCAGTTAGTACTGATGGTAGCACTGTATCCTTCGTCGCCCCGAGAATCAGGACCACTGGCAGAGCAAAAAGCTCTAACGTGAATGTCTCATCTATAGGCCTTGAGCCAATCATTTCATCGACTTGACCACGAATGTACGTACCGGCCTCCGGGGTAGTCGGATACCATGCCGCCTGTCGGATCGACTGTTCGTGACCACCTCCGACGAGTTCATTCAATCTGTGCTGCAACATACGGTCAGCAACGGTTGCACATTCCAAGTCGCTAGCAGCAGTCTGAATGATCTCTGTTATCACCTTTAGATCTGCACTCGTGTGATGATTAAGCAAAATTGATTACCCGTTGAAAGACTAGATAGGATTAAATTTGATCAGATACAATTGTAACGGCGAATCCCGATACACACCGTTTCTGACTAATACTTATGGACAAGTTGTCACAACCAGAACGTTACGATCGTCCGACCTGACATTCAATGACATGAGCCATCCTGTCCCATCATGAAGCGCACACTTCTTCGCATGCTTCCATCGATTCAGTGGATAAAATCGTATTCACGAGAAGACTTCTCAGGTGACTTGATCGCCGGCATCATCACCGCGATTTTATTAGTCCCACAGGGTATGGCATTCGGCATTCTCGCCGGCCTACCTGCCCAAACGGGACTGTACGCCAGCATCTTGCCGCCCATCGTCTACGCAATTTTTGGAACCAGCCGAACACTAGCGGTAGGTCCTGTGTCGGTCGCAGCCATCATGGTGGCGCAAACACTCGCGTCGCTCCCTGAGACCGTTCATCCACTCAATGCAGCGCTCACGATGGCTGTTTTAAGTGGTGGCGCCCTCCTGATATTCGGATGCCTTCGGTTTGGTAAGGTAGCAAACTTCATGAGTCACTCAGTGCTATCGGGATTTACCAACGCTGCTGCCATTCTGATCATCCTCAGCCAGCTACCTAATTTGATTGGGTTTTCCAAACCACAGCACATTTCTTGGCAGTCAGTTACTCAAGAGATCGAACTCGGTTTTCAACTTAATTCGGGCATCACCTTATTGATCGGTCTACTTAGTGTTGTCTTTCTAGTTTTCTGCACTCACAGTCTGATTAACCTTCTTTGTAAACTACATGTCCCTCGCTCAACAGCGACGCTCCTCTCGCGAGCAGCACCACTCGCCATTGTGTGCTTGTCGGCGGTCTCTGTGTCGAGCTTCAATCTAGAAAATGTCAAAGTAGTCGGCTCCATTCCTGCGGGATTGCCTCAATTTGACCTTGCCATACCATCGATTGAGGTATTGAAACTCCTACTCATCCCCTCGATACTGATCGCGCTGATTGGTTATGTGGAAAGCATATCGATTGCTAAAACTTTAGCGAATAGACACCGACAAAAAATCGATACAAACCAAGAATTAATTGCCTTGGGTGTTGCTAATTTATCCGCTGGAATATCTGGGGGTATGCCAGTCGCGGGTGGTTTCTCTCGCACCATGGTTAACTACGCAGCGGGGGCAAAAACTCAACTCGCGGCAATTATCACCGCGATATTGGTCGGCGCGGTCGCACTTTTCTTCACCCCACTGTTACAACACATCCCCAAAGCCGCGCTCGCCGCAATCATTATTGTTGCTGTCACAAAGCTAATCGATATTAAAGGGGCATGGAAAATATGGCGCTACGATCGAATAGATGGTCTGGTGCTCCTCACAACAACGACGGCGGTCCTTTTCCTTGGAATTGAAGCCGGCCTCGCAATTGGCGTGGGATTCTCCCTCACAAGCCTATCCATCAGAGCTGCCAAACCACATGTTGCGGTCATGGGTCGAGTCCCACGTACAGAACATTTCAGAAATATCCTACGTCACGATGTGGAGACGTGGCCCCATTTACTTTTCATTCGTGTAGACGAAAATTTAACGTTTGCTAACGTCGCATTCCTCGAAACTTTAACTGCAGACTACCTGGTTACAAATAACGAGGTGAAGCATATTATTTTTGTTTTCAGCAGCGTCAATATTATTGATAGCTCCGCGCTAGAGGTATTAGAGCGAATGATTGAGACAACGAAAGAATTAGACGTCACCATCCACCTATCAGACGTAAAAGGTCCTGTCATGGACAAATTAAAGACAAGCCACCTGATCGAATTGTTACGTCCTGGAGGTGTTTATCTGAGCGCGAATGAAGCTGCCGAAACACTCAAGTAATCGATAGACACATCTGGACTGTCACGCAACACCATGAATTTTCTCGCTCATCTTTTTTTTTCGCCAGATGACCCCGATTGGCGGTTGGGCGGATTACTGGGTGATTTTGTGAAAGGACCGATAAATAACGACGTCACTGGTCAATATCCAGAGCGGGTCGTATCTGGAATACAGCTTCATCGTTGCTTGGACGTATTCACCAACAGCAACAGCCATTTCAAAATCAGCGTATCTAGAATAAGTAAAGAAGATAGACGTTACGCTCCTGTTTTAGTCGACATGTACTACGACCATCTTTTGGCAACACATTGGTCAATTTACTGTAAGGAGAACCTCGACACATACGTCACTCGGGTATACCAAGAATTATCAAATCAGTTGGTGCCTGTGCCACCGAACTTTAGTTTGGTGGCGAATCGTATGATCCGTGAAAACTGGTTGGAATCTTACGAGACGATTGAGGGTATCGGGTTAGCAATTGATCGCGTCGGCAGACGACTCAAACGAGGAAACGCGTTACTTGGCACCGTCCATCACCTGAGGGAAAATCTTGATGCTTTCGAACAAGACTTTCATCACTTCATGAGTGACGCTCTACCGTTTGTCTCAGAAACGATACGCCGTCTTTAACTGTTCCCTGATACGACTGACTTAGTGGCCATGCCACTCGTTGCCCATCATTGCGCGCAGGGCCTGGGACTTGAACTCTCTTCGATACAGAACGGTAATCACGAACAACGTAGCCACAATAAACAAAATGGGATTCACAAACCATGTGAGTACCGACAAGCCGAAGTAGTACGCCCTCAAGCCATCATTGAACGTATTTGACGCTTCACTAGCCATATCCGCACCGCGTCTCACAAACTCAGACAGTACACTTGGCTCAGCATCTGGCTCTGGAGCAGAGCCGACCATCACAGAACAAAACGTATGCTGGCGTAGCGACCACGTAAACTTAAAAAATGCGTAGACGAAAATCGCAAGCAGTAGGATGATTTTATAATCCCACAGTAAATTGTCATTTCTAACTGAAAACGGCAGCTCAGACAAAAATTCAATCGCACGATCAGCAGTACCCAAAAGAGCAAGCAAAGCACCCAAAATCAGGATCGTGGTAGAGGCGAAAAAAGTCGCTCCATTTGACAGTGTCAAAATAATATTCGCGTCAACTATCTTGAGGTCCCTCTTTATCGTTCCTGACCACCAATCTTGTCGGGTACGCGCCATGACGCTCATCAAACTTGGCATACCGTTTTTCGCGGCTTTGCTCGCAAACAGATGATAACCAATCCATCCTGTAAAAAACGTGATGAGCGCGACGTAATCAGACAAAGAAAACGGCAAATATTCGATTTGCATAACTATTTAGTCACCTCTTTCGGGCCTCAAACTGCGCCATTATAACCGCACGACCCCAACACATTACGCCTGTCACGCGTATACTATTTCTTCGTTCAAATAAAAGGCGAGAATCATGGGTGCTACTGAATCTGTTGAATTAAGTACCAGTGACAAAATTTTACTGCGCGAGAACTCTCAAGGTGTCGCGACACTGACATTAAATCGACCTAAATCGTATAACGCGCTTTCTGAAGAAATGCTTAAAGCGCTTCAGGACGAACTGAATGCGATAGAGGCAGACGACACGATCAGGGTCGTCGTTATTGCCGCCAATGGTCCCGCTTTCTGTGCCGGACACGATCTAAAGCAAATGCGATCCAATCCGAGCAAAAAATATTACGATCAACTATTCGCGACATGCAGTGACTTCATGTTGTCCCTGATGAGAATTCCGCAACCCGTCATCGCAAAGGTACACGGCATGGCAACTGCCGCAGGTTGTCAGCTGGTCGGTACTTGTGATTTGGCTATCGCCTCTGAATCCGCGAAATTTGGAACCTCTGGTATTAACTATGGACTCTTTTGCTCGACACCAGCAGTTGCTGTCTCAAGAAATGTACCAAGAAAAAAAGCCGCAGAACTATTATTCACCGGAGAATTTATCGATGCGACCACTGCCGCATCGATCGGACTCATCAACAAAGCGGTCGAAGACACGCAACTCGATGCAGCAGTAATGGACATGGCTGAGTTAATCATTCGAAAATCTTCAGTTGCTGTCGCCACTGGTAAGAAGATGTTGTATCGACAAATCGAAATGGGTATTGACGACGCTTACAAGTACGCAGCGGAAACCATGGCGTGCAACATGATGGCTTTTGATGCTGGTGAAGGAATCGATGCGTTCATTCAAAAAAGGACGCCGAAATGGAAACACGAGTAACGCAAGAATACCCGAGCCAGTGTTACAGGCTCGCCATTTGAAATAATCTGCGCCTGAACCTGTAGACGTTTATCCCGGCGCGTGTCCTTTCTCGCGTGTCGGTTGGCGAACCTTTTGCCATTCCACAAAGTACACAGTCGAGGACACAACCAGCGTGACTAAAAGCAACGTCCAGAGCACGCTAGTGAACTGGATGAATGTCACGATACCAGCAGGCTGTGCGATCGCAAACGCGATACTCAAAAACGCAAGAGCCGCGTGAGATTTACCCCAAAAATTAGCCGACACTCGAGCCTCTTTCAGTTTTGTGTCTAAAAGCCCAATTCCGAGCATTACAATGTCTCGAAAGACTAAGGGGATACCGACCCAAACCGGAAGCAACCCATGCCAAATTAAAATAGATGCACATGTGATGACGAGCATCTTGTCGGCTACGGGATCAAGCAGCGCGCCGGTTGTTGTTGTTGCATTAAATCTTCTCGCGATATAACCATCTAACCCATCTGAGATCCCGACCACTAAAAATAGCCAGAAAGCCGAATGGTAGTCATGGTTAGATAACATGATCGCTAGGAACGGAACAGTCAAAAGTCGCCCCAAGGTGATCATATTTGGCACGTGACGAATCATAATGCTGAACCTATCGATCAGGACAAAGTTACGCGATCAAACTCCAATATGTCCAAACTGTATCCCTTGCAATCATTACGATCAAGACCCTGGCGACAAATCAAGAATTAACTTGTTGAGTCGACCGACAAACGCCGCGGGATCATTTAACGTACCCCCGTCCGCGAGCATCGCTTGATCAAAGATAATAGAACTCCAATCAGAGAATCGCTCATCATCTGACTCAGAAGCCATTTTGCGTACAATCGGATGATCTTTATTGATCTCCAAGATCGGGTCAGTGTTCGGCACTTCTTGTCCCGCAGCCTTTAACATGCGAGATAAATTCATACTCATTTCATTTTCATCCGCGATCAGACAAGATGGCGAATCAACCAAACGGTTGGAGACCCGCACATCCTTAACTCGACCACTGAGCGCTTCTTTCACGCGTTTTACAAGATCCGCATTGTCGTCGCCTTCTTGCTTTTCATCACTCTTCTCATCACCATCACTCAGCTTGCCTAGATCTAAATCGCCCTTAGCAACCGACACGAGCTTTTTGCCATCAAATTCAGGTAGGTTTGAAGTAACCCACTCATCAACCCGGTCAGAGAGCAGTAATACTTCAATATCTTTTTTTCTGAAAATTTCTAGATGTGGACTTGATTTAGCCGCAGCGTATGACTCCGCCGTGATGTAATAAATTTTGTCTTGCGCCTCCTTCATTCTCGAAACGTAATCCGCGAGGGACACGGTTTGGTCAGGCGTGTCGCTAGAGGTCGTCGCGAATCGCAGTAGCTTCGCAATACGATCTTTGTTTGACCAGTCTTCGCCAACCCCTTCTTTCAACACTCGACCAAATTCGTTCCAAAAAATCGTGTATTTTTCTGGTTGATTCTCTGATAGGTCTTCGATCAGACCCAATATTCGATTGATACAACCCTTTCGAATTGCCTCAACGTCTTTTGATTCCTGTAAGATTTCTCGCGACACATTAAGAGGCAAGTCACTGGAATCCACAACACCTTTGACAAACCTTAGATAGGCAGGCAGCAGCTGCTCCGCGTCGTCCATAATGAACACTCGCTGAACATAAAGTTTTAAACCATGGCGGTGTTCTCTGTCCCATAAATCAAAAGGTGCCTTTGCTGGGATATATAGAAGTTGGGTGTATTCGCTGCGGCCTTCTACTCTCGCATGCGCCCAAGATAGCGGCTTCTCCGCATCGTGAGATATATGTTTATAAAACTCCTCGTACTGCTCTTCGGTGATGTCACTTTTAGCGCGTGACCAAATTGCAGACGCCTGATTGATCTGTTCGAGCTCGTCTTTTACGACGAATTTATTCTCCTTCTCGTCCCACTCCTCCTTCGGCATGAATATTGGAAGATTAATGTGATCGGAGTAGCGTTGTGCGATGGACTTGAGTCGATAACTCTCAAGAAACTCGTCCTCACCCTCTTTTAGATGTAGCGTGATGTCTGTACCGCGCGTCGACTTCTCACTCGCCTCAATGGTAAATTCACCTTCACCGCTTGATTCCCACTTAACCGCATCGCCTTCTAATAGATCAGCGCGTCGGGAAACAAGAGTCACCTTATCTGCCACAATAAACGAGGAATAAAAGCCAACCCCAAATTGACCGATCAACTGCGCATCTTTCGCCTGATCTCCGGTTAACTTACTAAAGAATTCCTTCGTGCCCGACTTCGCAATCGTGCCAATGTTCTGTATCACCTCATCGCGCGACATACCAATGCCATTATCCGAAATGGTCAATGTTCTCGCTTCTTTATCGACTGTTAGATTAATTTTAAGGTCCGGGTCATCACCAAAGAGCGACTTGTCTGTCAGCGCCTCGAAACGCAACTTATCACTCGCATCTGATGCGTTCGAAATAAGTTCTCTGACAAAAATCTCTTTATTCGAGTAAAGAGAATGGATCATGAGTTTGAGTAGTTGACTCACTTCCGTCTGGAATCCAAGAGTCTCTTTGTTCGCTGCCTCTGACATGTCAAATTTCCTTATATTGCTCAATACCGATGATCTTTGGATATCGGGGTAAAAATGAATAATTCAAGCCTTAACGACAAAACCGATCAAAATATTCTGAAACGCTATAGAAATTTCTTAGCCCAAAATATGGCAATTAGTGTTTTCGCATCCTGTATCCGACCATCCAATGCCGACTCATATAGCTCGTTGAACGGCACGGTGAAGGTCTCAATAAACTCCTCATCATCGAGAGATTGGCCAACCAAAGTGAGATTTCGAGCCAAAAAAACATGGATTCGCTCATCCGAATAACCGACACAAGGCATTAACGTGCCCAATTCAATCCAATCGTTTGCGGAATATCCGGTTTCTTCAGCTAACTCTCTTTTTGCTGCGTCAATGGGTGACTCATCCGCATCAAGCTTACCCGCTGGTAATTCATCAATGACTTGGTTAACTGGATAGCGAAACTGTCGCTCCATTAGGACAGAACCGTCCTCAAAAACAGGCACAATCAAAGACGCACCAGGATGTTTTATGTATTCTCTACGCGAGTAGTTTCCATCTGGTAATTCAACTGTGTCTTCAAAAACATGAAGCAGTGCACCGCTGTAGACCTTCTTGGATTTGCGTCGCTTCTCCGTGAGCGCGTCACTCATGACAAATAACGCAGGGAACTCGAAATTAATTGCTCACAAAAAATTAAGCTCCAACCGGGCATGATTCCGAGTACGAGCAATGCAAGACCATTAGCGGTGTATAACACCCCTCCAGTCACGTTCTTGGTGTACACGCCATCCCGCGGCTCATCGAAATACATCAACTTGACGATTCTCAAGTAGTAATAGGCGCCAATCAAAGAGGCAATGACCGCAATCACCGCAACTTCAACGTAACCGGAAGAAACAACCGACTGTATGACGTGCAGCTTCGCCCAAAACCCTACGGTTGGTGGGATGCCAGCCATGGAGAACATCACGATGAGTAGTAAAAATGCAATCCAAGGATGAGTTTTACTCAAACCACTGAAATCAGTCAGATCCGTTATCTCCTGATTATCGCGAGACAGGACCAATATCACACCAAAGCCTGCTAGGGCCATGACGGCATATGTGATCACGTAGAATAATGCCGAGCTGTAACCCGAAAGGGTGCCAGTCATGAAACCAATCAACAAAAAGCCCATGTGAGCGATTGTCGAGTATGCGAGCATTCTCTTAAAGTTCGTTTGAGCGATCGCAACAACATTACCAAGCAATAAAGAGGCAATCGCAAGTAAAAGTAACATCTGCTGCCAGTCGACGTGTAGCGACTCATGGCCCATCGCCTCAGCGACCAACCTAACGATGAACGCAAAGGCGGCAAGTTTCGGTGCGGTTCCGATGAGTAGCGTCACAGAAGTCGGAGAGCCTTGATACACATCAGGTACCCACATGTGAAATGGAACAGCACCTAGCTTAAACCCAACTCCTACGATAATAAATACGAGGCCTACTCTAAGTAGATTCGTATCAACATGCCCCGACGAAATGGACGATACGATCGCCCTGATATCCAGGTTTCCTGTAGCGCCATATAGCATTGACATCCCGTAGAGCAACATGCCCGATGCAATCGCCCCCAAGATAAAGTATTTGATTGCAGCTTCTGAACTCGCGCCAGAGTCTCTTCGCAACGCAACCATCGCGTATAAACTCAAACTGAGTAACTCAAGGCCAAGGTATAAAGCGACGAGATGATTGGCGGAAATCATCACCATCATTCCGAGTGCCGCGAATAACGTGAGCGTGAAATACTCCCCTTTAAATAGCTCTCTCGGCCCTAAAAATACAGCTGAGTACTTCAAGCCCGCAGACAAGAGTAAGCAAACACAGATTTTTAAGGCTGTGCCCAGGTCATCGATAACAACCAACCCACTCATGATCTCGGTGGGTTGCATTCCGAAAAGGCCTAATGCCAATACAGCAGACAAAAGCAACACCGCTTGCGTCAACAAATAGGAATAGTGCCTCTTCGACTCAGACAGAAATAGGTCCACAACCAAGACGATACTGACCCCGACCAATAAGAAAACCTCAGGTATGAGGAGGTTGAGTTCATTTAATTGGAATCCCATGTATGTCTTAGCCTTTACGTCTCGTCACAGGGTCAATACTTCGTGACATTCACCAAATCGATTAAGTGGTCAACCGAAACACCGATGATCTCGGTAAATGGATATGGGTAGACACCCATTCCCAGAACGATTAACGCGAGAACTCCGAGCAACACCTTTTCACGTAGGTTGATATCTGTGAGCTCACCGACCTTTTCATTGCCAACTTCACCAAAAACAACTCGCTTGTACATCCATAAGGAATAACCCGCACCGAGTATCAAGGTCATCGCAGCAGCGAAGGCAAACCAAAAATTCACCTCCATCGCACCCATAATGACAAAAAACTCGCCAATAAAACCACTCGTACCGGGCAGACCTGCATTTGCCATCGCGAATAGTAAAAATAAGGCGGCAAAAACAGGCATGGTGTTGGCAACACCACCATAGTCCGAGATCTGTCGAGAATGTAAGCGATCATACAAAACACCAACACAGAGGAATAAGGCGCCTGAAATGAACCCGTGAGAAATCATCTGAATAACAGCGCCTTGAATGCCTTGGGCGTTAAACAAAAATATGCCTAGCGTCACAAACCCCATGTGAGATATTGAAGAGTAAGCAATCAGTTTCTTCATATCACGCTGAATCAAGGCAACAAATCCAATGTATACGATGGCAATGAGAGACAGACCTATTACAAGCGGAGCTAACTCTCGTGCCGCGTCTGGGACAATCGGGAGCGACAGACGTAAAAATCCATACCCTCCCAACTTCAACATGACGGCGGCAAGCACGACCGACCCCCCTGTTGGGGCTTCAACGTGTGCATCAGGAAGCCAAGTGTGTACCGGCCACATCGGTATCTTTACAGCAAAAGCTGCAAATAACGCCAAGAATATGAGTATCTGAGCTTTGTGCGGAATCGCCACAGCATAGAGATCCTGCAACGAAAAACTGCCCCCAGCGAGACGATACAGATAAATCAGTGCAACTAGGGTCAACAGTGAGCCAGCAAGCGTGTAGAGAAAAAATTTGATCGCGGCATAAACCCTATTGGGACCACCCCAAACGCCCACGATAATAAACATCGGGATCAACGTTGCCTCAAAAAACACGTAGAACAACATGGCATCAAGAGAGCAGAAGACCCCATTCATCATCCCCGACAGAATCAAGAACGCCGCGTTGTATTGCGAGACGCGTTCTGTAATCACCTGCCATCCAGCCACAATCACAAAAATGGTCGTGACACAATTAAGCGCAATCAACAACAGGGAAAGCCCATCAATACCGAGGTGATAATAAATATTGAATGCGTCAATCCAATTGACTTTTTCTATGAACTGGAACGAGGTGACCTGTCGGTCAAAGTCAAGCCAGACTGGCACAACAACAGCCGCACCGAGCACAGCGCCTAAGAAGGAGACCCGTCGTGCCAACGCGTCTCGACCATTTTGTCCAATCAATAAAACTAAGGCACCAAAGAAGATTGGGAGCCAGATAATTATGGAAAGCGAGCCAAACATCGATGTGTCCATTTCAATCAGGGGTTATCCAAATAGCCATATCGACACCAGTGCAAACGCACCAATAATCATCACAAAGGCATAGTGTGAGACGAAACCCGTTTGTAACTTTCTGACGGCTGTCCCCAAACGCCCAATTGCCCTAGCCGATCCATTAACAAAAATTCCGTCAATCAACCGGACGTCACCGACACTCCAGAGCATCGACCCAATGCCACGAGCACCGCGCGCAAAGAACCAGTCATTAAAACGGTCAAGGAAGTATTTTTCCTCAAATAGCTTAATGACCGGCGACAAGAATTTGAGCCTCTGACGTTGATTGGGCGCATAAAGAAATAAAAACCAAGCGGTGAAGACTCCCCCCATTGCCAACCAAAACGGCGGCGTTTGGAAACCATGAATGCCCATCGCAACCCAACCATGAAAATGTTCGCCAAACTGAGCTAGTACATCATGCTGCGCGAATACAGTCACGACTTGGTCGAAATACCCACCAAAAAGTAGAGGTTCAATGGCGTAGGCCCCACTGACAACTGACAAAACCGCGAGAATAACGAGCGGGACCCAGACGACAGCTGGAGACTCATGAGGCTCATGGTGGTGCGACCCATGTGAACCATGTCCTCGATGCTTACCCTCAAACACAAGAAAATACATTCGGAAGCTATACAGTGCGGTCACGAATACACCAGAGAGCACCGCGAAATATGCGAAGCTTGAACCACTAATATTGGAGAAGTGAACCGCCTCGATAATGCTGTCTTTTGAATAGAATCCAGAAAGAAACGGAAATCCGATCAACGCCAGCGAACCGATCAGGGATACGAACCAAGTAATCGGCATTTTCTTACGCAAGCCGCCCATATGTCGCATATCTTGATCGTGGTGCATCCCGATAATGACCGAGCCCGCAGCTAAAAATAAAAGCGCTTTGAAAAAAGCGTGTGTCATCAGATGAAAAATCGCTGCCGAATACGCCGACACACCGAGTGCTACCGTCATGTATCCGAGCTGAGATAACGTGGAATAAGCAACCACTCGCTTGATGTCGTTTTGCACTAGACCAAGCAAACCCATGAACAAGGCCGTGATCGATCCGATGATCAACACAAAGGATAATGCAGTCTCCGAGAGCTCGAATAGTGGCGACATCCGTGCCACCATAAAAATTCCCGCAGTAACCATTGTCGCAGCATGTATCAATGCCGAAATTGGCGTTGGCCCCTCCATGGAATCGGGCAACCAAACGTGAAGTGGAAATTGAGCAGACTTACCCATTGCACCGATAAACAAACAAATACAAATCACCGTAATCAGCGACCAATCAAATCCGACGAGGCCTAATAAACTTTGAGATGCTAATGCCTCCGAACCAGAAAAAACGGTCGCGTAATCAAGGGAACCAGCAAACTTAAGTATGAGCGCAATACCCAACAAGAAACCAAAATCGCCAACTCGGTTCACTAAAAACGCCTTCAAATTCGCGTAAATTGCCGTATCTTTTTTAAACCAAAATCCAATCAACAAATAAGACACGAGACCCACTGCTTCCCAGCCGAAAAATAGTTGAAGGAAGTTGTTGCTCATGACGAGCATCATCATGGCAAAGGTGAATAACGAAATATAGCTAAAGAATCTTTGATACCCCGGGTCGTCCTTCATGTAACCAATCGTGTACACATGAACCATGAGAGACACACTGGTAACAACAACCATCATTAAAGATGAGAGTTCATCAATCAAGAAGCCAACTTCAAATGGCACGCCGCCAATCACCGCCCATGTATATACGGTGCCGTTAAAACTATTTCCTTGAATTACATCCAAAAGGACATAGACCGAACTCACGAGCGAGACCAAAACTCCGAGAATCGTCACAGAATGAGCGCCTTGTCGACCGATCACTCGGCCCATCAGTCCTGCAATGAGCGCTCCAATCAATGGAGAGAGGGCAGCTAAGAGATAAATATTAATTCCGGTCATGAATTATCAACCCTTCAGCCCGCCAATGTCCTCGACATTGATCGATCTTAAGTTTCTGAACAACACAACCAGAATGGCAAGACCAATCGCTGACTCAGCAGCAGCAACCGTTAATATGAAAAATACAAATACTTGTCCTGAGAGGTCATTCAGATAATGAGAAAAAGCGATGAAGTTGATGTTCACAGCAAGCAACATGAGTTCGATCGACATCAAAATGATGATGATATTTTTTCGATTCAAAAAGATACCGGCGATACTAATCGAGAATAAAACAGCGCCCAGAACGAGATAGTGGGAAAGCGTGATCATTGCGACTTCTCCACTGGATCTTTTTCTACAGGCATAGAAACAATCTTGAGGCGATCTGACCGCTTTACGATAAATTGTTTGCTCGGATCAATTGCCTTGCTGTCCTTTCTCTGTCTCAAGGTCAGTGCGATTGCCGCCACGATTGCCACTAAAAGAATCACTGCGGCAAGCTCGAAAGCATAGAGATACTCGGTGTACAGCAACCGGCCGAGCTGAAGTGTGTTGCCCTCGTCAGTCATCGAGCTCGCAATCGATGGTGCTGCTGAGAAGATTTCCTCGCGGCCTCCAAGCAAAACAATCATTTCTGCAAGCAACACTCCTGCAACAAAGAGTGCGGGTAACAAAGTAGTTCCAATAGCCTTCACGCATTTTGTTCAAGTTGATGTCTAACATCATCACGACGAACAAAAAAAGCACCATCACAGCACCAACATAAACCAGTATCAGGGAAATCGCCAAAAACTCCGCGCGCAACATGAGCCAAATTGCAGCACATGTAAAAAATGCAAGGACGAGCGCCAGCGCAGAATGAACAGGATTTCTGGAGAAGATGACACACAGACCGGCGCCAACGATAACCGCAGAAAACACATAAAACGCAAACATCTCGTAGTCCATTACGGCTTATCTCGCTTGTTTGACGATCGGATTAATTGAGAACAAATCAACGGTATGCCGCATCATCGGTTTTATCTTTCGCAATTTGGGTTTCATACCGGTCACCAATCGCTAGCAACATCTCTTTGGTGTACAACAAGTCACCGCGCTGTTCGCCGTGATACTCAAAGATACGGGTCTCTACGATCGAATCCACCGGACACGACTCTTCACAAAAACCGCAGAAAATACACTTGGTCAGGTCGATATCGTAACGAGTCGTGCGACGACTTCCATCATCTCGCTTCTCTGACTCGATAGTAATTGCCATGGCTGGGCAAACCGCCTCACACAACTTACACGCAATGCATCGCTCCTCACCGTTCGGATATCGGCGCAGGGCATGCAGTCCCCGAAACCTTGGACTTTGTGGCGTCTTCTCTTCGGGAAACTGAACGGTGATCTTTGGCTTAAAGAAATATTTAAGCGTGAGCATAAGACCTTTTCTCAACTCCGTGAGTAAAAAGGTTTTTGAGACGTCTCGAATAAATCCAAACATGATCAATATTTCCTCTGAACCCTTACCATGGCCACCAGGACATTCTCATCAATACACCAACCAAAACGAGCCATACGATGGTGACTGGTATAAACACCTTCCAACCTAGCCTCATGATCTGGTCATAACGATAGCGCGGGAACGTTGCTCTAAACCATAAAAATAGGAAGAGCATCAGTGCCACTTTGACCGCCAACCAAATAAAGCCGTCCGCAATCCCCGGGATTGGGGATAGCCAGCCGCCGAGAAACATAATGGCGGCAAGTCCCGCGATAAGAATCATGTTCGCATATTCGGCGAGGAAGAAAACAGCAAAGGCAGTGCCCGAGTACTCAACGTGAAATCCGGCAACAATTTCAGATTCGCCCTCCGCGACATCAAATGGGGCTCTGTTTGTCTCAGCAACACCCGAGATAAAGTACACAACGAACATGGGTAGCAAGGGAATCAAATTCCAACCGAGTAAGCCATAACCCGTTTTTTGCGTCTCTACGATTTGAGTCAGATTTAAGCTACCGGACATCATCAATACACAAACCAAAGCGAAGCCCATCGCTATTTCGTAAGCAACGATTTGAGCACCGCTTCGCATGGCTCCGAGCAATGCATATTTTGAATTCGAAGCCCAGCCAGCAACGATCACGCCGTAAACGCCCATAGACGTAATGGCCATGATGTACAAGAGACCAGCATCAATATTGGATAAGACCAACCCGTCAGTAAACGGCATCACGGCCCAAGCAGCCAAAGCCGGCATCAAAGAAAGCATCGGTGCCACCACGAACAAGAACTTGTTCGCTTTCGTAGGAATCACAATCTCTTTGGTAAGCAGCTTCAACACATCAGCAAATGGCTGCAACAACCCCTTAGGACCAACTCGATTCGGCCCTATTCGGAGTTGGATGTAACCGATCACTTTTCTCTCAGCTAGAGTCAGATACGCCACACAAAGAATCACGGGCACTGCGATCGCGACGATTTTGATCAAAGTCCACGCGATATACGCCAAATCTTCACCAACCAAAGGAGAGAGAAAATCAAGAATCATGCCGCGTCCACTCCCCTTTGAAGCGGCTCAATCGCGATCGATCCGAAGCTGCCACCGAGCGAACGTGATAAGGCAGAGTTCATCGGAATTCTCACACTGGATTGATCCAAGTTTGAGTCAACCGTCACGCTCGCCTCAATCGATGAACCCGCTTGGGTGATCCTCACCCTATCGCCAGCGGTCAGTTTTAAATCTTGAGCGACCGCATCGGAAACAGCGCATTGCACATCCATCGCATCAACCGTTTTTTGAAGCGATTTCGCTCGTCGAACGATTGCGTCCACAGAATATAACGGGACATCTGAAATCCGCTCTAACCCAACTGCTTGGTTGAAATCAATTGCAGCATCCGAATCATCCACCTCATCATTCATAGATAAACGGCTGGTTAATTCAGCCAAGTGAGGCGAGAGTGCCTCTCTAACGGCAGTGATATTTTCGAATTCGAACTGCTCAAGCCCAAGAATCCTCCCCAAAGCCGACAGTATTTTCCATGCCGGTCTCGATGAACCGAGTGTTGGCACAACGGGGCCAAACTCTTGGACAGCCCCACTCATGTTCACAAACGTGCCGTGAGTTTCTGTAAATGGTGAAACTGGCAGCAACACCGTCGCGTAGTCCGAGGCCTCACCTTTATAAGAAACTAACGAGACAACAGTTTTCGCTCGCGCCATAGCGGCTAGCGCCTCTCGCGGCATCTGCGTATCAGCGCTTAACTCAGCATGCAACACAAAGTATGCGTCCAAATCCGAATCGAACATCTGTTTCATTCCGAGGCCACCAGATTTTGGATAAAAACGAACAGCCTCGGCACCAAGCGTATTCGCCCCCTCGGTCAGCAATCCGACTCGCGCACCCAGCATTTTGGCCAAGCGCCTGGCCAGCAACTCAATCTTCGATCTGTCGGGATGATTGAGCGCCAACGCCCCGACAAAAATACCTTTTTTCTCCCCAGATACGAGCTCTCGTGACGCGCGCGATATTTCATCTGATACGTTTACTGCATCAAAGACCTGTGGAAGACTGGCGTTGGTCATTGTCGCCACAGCCTTGACGAGCTGAGCCAAAACTAACTTCATGTTACTGGGCGCGGTGACGAGCTCCTGCGCCCGAGATGTTAATGGATGGCATCTCAAGGGATTTACAAAAATGAGTTGTCCATCTTGTTTCTCGACGGCTTTTCGCATTCGATACGCCAAAAGAGGGTGTTCTTTACGGATGTTCGACCCGATGACCAGTATCCTGTCGAGCGATTCAATTTCAGAAATCATCATCCCCAAATGAGGAATTGATCGACTTGCCGAGGAATCCGGATCAGCCTGCCTCAATCGATAGTCAAGGTTCTCCGAACCCAGCCCTCTGACCAACTGCTGCAGAAGGAATAGTTCCTCGGTTGTGGACTGAGCAGAGGCTAACGCACCAAACTTGTTCCCAGAACCGTTCTTAATATCAGCGAGTTCACTTTCAATATGTGCAAGTGCGACGTCCCAACTCACTTCTTGCCACTCGCCTGACCTCTTCAGCATCGGCTGAGTTAATCGATCCTCGACATTCAATCCCTCATATGAGAATCGATCTCGATCGGAAATCCAACATTCATTTGTGTCTGGATTCTCATGCGGAACAACGCGAACAACTCGGTCTTGTTTGACTTGTGCGACGAGATGAGAACCAAGCCCATCATGCGAGCTAACCGTTCTACGACGTGCAAGTTCCCAAGTACGCGCTGTGTAACGAAATGGCTTTGAGGTCAATGCCCCAACCGGGCACACATCAATCATGTTCCCTGAAATTTCAGATTCAACCGTTGAGCCCACGAATGACATGATCTCTGAGTGCTCTCCACGGCCCGCCATGCCAAGCTCCATCACCCCGGCAACCTCTTGACCAAATCGAACGCATCGTGTGCAGTGGATACAACGAGACATCTCCTCTGCGGAAATCAGCGGTCCTAGATCTTTATGTCCAACAACCCGCTTACCCTCAGAAAACCTTGACCCAGTGCCACCATATCCCACCGCAAGGTCTTGAAGTTGACACTCTCCGCCCTGATCACAGATCGGACAGTCTAGAGGGTGGTTAATCAAGAGAAACTCCATCACACTCTTTTGAGCGGTGCGAGCAAGGTCAGACTTTGTCGATACTTTCATTCCCTCCACGGCTGGAGTCGCGCATGCTGGTAGCGGCTTCGGCGCTTTCTCGACATCGACGAGACACATCCTACAATTCGCAGCGATCGAGAGCTCCTTGTGATAGCAAAAGTGTGGCACATGAATACCGAGCTCACGCGCAGCGTCCATCACGGTTTTACCTTGCTCGACCTCTACCGACTTTCCGTCAACCTCAAGCGTGATCATGCGTGCTCCACCAGGCATTTCTTATGTTGAACATGGTGTTCAAACTCATGCCGGAAATGTTCAATAAAACTCTTTACTGGAAGTGCCGCCGCGTCCCCTAACGCACATATTGTCCGTCCAGAGATATTGCTGGCAACGGACAGTAACTTGTCGATATCTTCCTCAGTTCCTTGACCGCTCTCAATACGCTTAACCATGCGATATAGCCAGCCGGTACCCTCTCGACACGGGGTACACTGACCGCAGGATTCCTCGTGGTAGAAATAAGAAAGTCTCAGCAGACAGCTCACCATGCAACGAGTCTCGTCCATGACGATCACCGCTCCAGACCCCAGCATCGAGCCTGCTTTGGCAATCGAGTCGTAATCCATGTCCGTCGCCATCATGACGTCGGCCGGAAGAACAGGCATCGATGAGCCTCCAGGAATGACCGCCTTCAATTTTCTGCCGCCCCGCATACCACCTGCCATTTCAAGCAGCTCGGAAAAAGGCGTTCCAAGTTTGATTTCGTAATTTCCTGGAGTCTCAACATCTCCGGAAATCGAAAAAATCTTTGTACCACCGTTATTCGGTTTGCCCAGCGCTAAAAACTCATCCGCTCCTTGCAACATCAGTTGCGGAACCGCAGCAAAGGTCTCGGTATTATTAATGGTCGTGGGCTTCCCGTACAAACCGTACGACGCAGGAAACGGTGGTTTGAATCTAGGTTGGCCCTTTTTACCTTCGATCGACTCTAATAACGCAGTCTCTTCACCACAAATGTACGCACCAAATCCGTGGTGTGCGTGCAATTCAAACGAAATATCAGAGTTCATGATTGAAGAACCGAGGTAACCTGCCGCTCTCGCCTCTTCGATCGCCTCTTCGAAGCGCTCATAGACTTCCCAAATTTCTCCGTGGATGTAGTTGTAGCCCACCGTTGCACCCATCGCGTAACCGGCAATCGCCATGCCTTCGATCACACTATGGGGGTTGTAGCGCAATATGTCTCGGTCCTTGAATGTCCCCGGCTCGCCCTCGTCTGAATTACAAACGACGTACTTTTGCCCATCGCCCTTGGGCATGAAACTCCATTTCAAGCCCGTTGAAAATCCAGCGCCACCACGACCTCTTAGCGCTGATTTTTTGATTTCCGATACAACATCCTCGGGTGATAATTTTTCAGAGATAATTTTTCGTAGTGCTTGATAACCCCCTCGCTGCTCGTAATCAGCGAGTCGCCAATTCAGCCCATCGATATCGCGCATGATAACCGCGTCTGGACCGTAGCTACCTTTAGGAAAAGGAACCTTTGACGTAATCATTTCGACTTCAACTCCGTGATTAACTCGACCAAATTTTCTGTTTCAATTCGCGTCTTCATTTCTCGATCATTGACGATGAATACGGGCGCGTCTCCACAAGCGCCCATACATTCAGCTTCTTTCAGAGTGAACATGCCATCACTGGTGGTCTCGTTGTAATTGATCCCAAGCAACTTCTGTAATTCACTCGCCACTTCGTTGGCACCCCTCAATGCGCACGGCAAATTGGTACATACCGCGATCTTGAATCGACCAGGTTTATCTAAGTTGTACATCCCATAAAATGTCGCCACCTCCCACACCGCTATAGGACGCATATCGAGATATTCCGCAACGCTTTCAACGACATCTTTACTGATCCACCCCAACTCATGTTGAGCGATCGCAAGTGCTGCCATCACGGCAGAGGATTTTCGTTCGGGGGGATACTTGGCGATCTCCTTGTCGATCGCGCTGAAAGCGTCGTGACTCAGTCCAGTTGTTTCACTCATCGGTCAATTTCTCCAAACACGACGTCTTGAGTACCAATGATCGCGACCAAATCAGCGATCATGTGTCCTCGAGTCATTTCGTCCATCGCCGACAAATGTGCAAATCCTGGCGCGCGTATTTTTAAACGATACGGCTTATTCGCACCATCTGATACCAAGTAAATACCAAATTCTCCTTTTGGAGCCTCCACAGCTGAGTACACTTCTCCAGACGGGACATGCATCCCTTCTGTAAAGAGCTTGAAGTGGTGAATCAAGTCTTCCATATTTGACTTCATGTCTTCGCGGCTTGGCGGTGCGACCTTAGTATCCTGGGTAATCACCGGACCAGGATTCTGTCTCAACCAGTCAATGCACTGTTTGATGATT
This sequence comes from Candidatus Eutrophovita brisbanensis, assembly GCA_038147395.1. GTDB lineage: Bacteria > Pseudomonadota > Gammaproteobacteria > Burkholderiales > Eutrophovitaceae > Eutrophovita > Eutrophovita brisbanensis. Next base: position 1,915,117 of record JAYQTM010000001.1, read on the forward strand.
CGGTTTGACTGCCGCATTTCCTCGACTCGAACTAAATATCGGTCATAGCAGTCCCCGTTAGTGCCGAGTGCCACATCAAAATCAACCGCATGATAAGCGTCGTAGGGTTGTTTTTTACGAAGATCCCAAGCAACCCCGGAACCTCGAAGCATTGGCCCCGTAAAACCAAGTGCGATCGCTCGCTCAGGCGACACAACACCGATGCCGACCGTGCGCTGTTTCCAAATTCGGTTATCCGTTAATAGCGTCTCGTATTCGTCAACTTTCTCTGGAAATCGATCGACGAAATCCTCGATGAAATCGAGCATGGACCCTTGGCGGTTCTCATTCAGCCGATTAATATCTTTTTGGTTTCTGAACTTCGATACTTCATATTGCGGCATCGAATCAGGCAGATCGCGATAAACACCGCCCGGACGATAGTACGCCGAGTGCAATCTCGCGCCAGAAACTGCCTCGTAGCAATCCATCAAATCCTCTCGCTCTCGAAAGCAATAGAGGAACATCGTCATAGCGCCCACGTCGAGTGCGTGAGCCCCAAGCCATAACAGATGATTCAAAATACGAGTGATCTCATCGAACATGACCCGAATGTACTGAGCACGAATCGGCACCTCGGCACCTAGAAGCTTTTCTATCGCGAGTACGTATGCGTGCTCATTACACATCATCGACACGTAATCGAGTCGATCCATATACGGTACAGACTGCAGGAACGTCTTGTGTTCAGCGAGTTTTTCCGTTCCTCGATGAAGAAGACCAATATGAGGATCAATCCTCTCAATCACCTCACCATCAAGCTCTAGGACCAGGCGCAGGACGCCGTGCGCTGCCGGGTGCTGCGGCCCAAAATTCATCGTGTAGTTCTTAATCTCAGCCACGACAAATCACCTCTAATTGATGGGTTCGAGATGACATCAGTCGCCTCCCCCATAAGACTCTTCTCTGATGACCCTCGGCACAATTTCACGTGGCTCAATCGTGACTGGTTGGTAGATGACACGCTTTTCTACTGGGTCGTATCTCATCTCGACATTGCCAGATAGAGGGAAGTCTTTCCTAAGTGGGTGCCCCACAAATCCGTAATCTGTCAAAATGCGGCGCAGATCGGGGTGTCCTTCAAACACGATCCCAAACAAGTCGAACGCTTCTCGCTCAAACCAGTTGGCCCCAGCCCATAAGCCGACGACCGACTGAATGGAGGGCTGCTCGTCGTCACTACAAAAAACTTTTACACGAAGACGATAATTCAGATCCATCGACAATAAGTGATAAATCACGGCAAAACGACCAGGATGCGAGCCATCGTGCCCCTGATAATCAAGGCCACATAAATCAACCAACTGAGTAAACCGGGTTTTGTCGCCGTCTCGAAGACGCTTCAAATTTTCAATAAGGTCCGAGTGGCCAAGGACCAGGGTGACCTCGTTCCTATCTACCGTCACCTCGAGGTCAGATCTCCCAAGTACTTCCTGTAATCCTAAGATCAAGTTGTCTGTTCGTACACTCATATAGCTAGATCGCCTATCAAATCTATCTGGAGATCGTGTTCGTGCGCTTGATCTTGTTTTGAAGCTGAACGATACCGTAGAGCAATGCTTCTGCAGTAGGCGGGCATCCAGGCACATAAACGTCTACAGGGACGATTCGGTCGCAACCGCGAACCACGGAGTACGAGTAGTGGTAGTAGCCACCGCCGTTGGCACACGACCCCATCGATATTACCCAACGCGGCTCAGCCATCTGGTCGTAGACCTTGCGTAACGCTGGCGCCATTTTGTTGCATAGCGTTCCCGCAACAATCATCAAATCCGACTGCCGTGGACTGGGCCGAAACACAACGCCAAAACGGTCAAGATCGTACCGGGATGCACCGGCATGCATCATCTCAACCGCACAACAGGCCAGACCAAAAGTCATCGGCCAAAGCGATCCTGTTCGTGTCCAGTTAACGACTGCGTCTACCGTCGTCGTCACAAATCCTTTTTCTTGAATTTCTTCAACTATCATCTTTTGGTTAATCCCACTCTAGGGCGCCTTTTTTCCACTCATAGATAAAACCGACGACCAACAAAGCTAAAAAAATCATCATCGCGATAAACCCAGTCAAGCCAATGTGATCTAGAGCCACCGCCCAGGGAAAGAGAAACGCAATTTCCAAATCAAAAATGATGAATAGGATCGCCACGAGGTAGTAACGAACATCAAACTTCGTTCTCGCATCTTCGAATGCATCAAAACCACACTCGTAAGGTGACAGCTTCTCGGGATCAGGCTTGTGCGATTTCAATCCACGACTCAATATCGAACCAAGAAGCGGCAAGACGAGACCGATGGAGACACCGACAATTATGAACAGCAAAATAGGGAAATATTCTGTCAACATCTCTTACATTTCATGAAACTAACTGGGAGTTGGTCCAACACACCACAAAACAGACCAAATCAGCCCAAAAAGATTCAGGTAAACAACAAATTTTGGTGCAGACGGCGAGAATCGAACTCGCACGACTTTCGTCACAGCCCCCTCAAGACTGCGTGTCTACCAATTCCACCACGTCTGCATCAATTCTTAATACTCTCTTAAACTGCGCGTCTTGCCGATCCCCTACTTGGGAATCTCATTCACTTTAGAGTCACTTGACTGCTCGACCGTTTCTGCCTCGGCACCAACTGGCGCCGTGATCGTCGCACCAGACATCACGCCGACAGAACGGGTGGCATCGAACTGAATGAAACTTAATCCAAGACTAGTCAGGAAGAAAATTGTCGCAAAAATCGCCGTCGCTCGGCTCAAAAAATTCGCTGATCCGCTCGCCCCGAACAAACTACCCGACGACCCACTGCCAAACGCCGCTCCCATATCAGCACCTTTGCCATGCTGCATGAGCACAAGACCGATAACGCCTAGGGCTGCTATGACATGAATGATTAAAACTATAAAGTCCATAATATTTCGCTCTTAATTAACTGCCGCCGAAGCTGCACGACAAATCGCTAAAAAATCCTCCGGGTTGAGAGAAGCGCCACCGATCAACCCGCCATCAATATCCTTTTGACCGAATAATGATTCCGCATTATCCGGTTTAACACTTCCGCCGTAGAGAATCCGCAGGGATTCCGCCACTGACGAGTCTTTTCGCTCAACCCTCTCTCGCAAAAATCGATGAACCGCCTGAGCCTCATCAGGTTTTGCAGTTAATCCTGTGCCAATCGCCCAAACTGGCTCGTAAGCGAGTACTGACCGACCAATGCCCGCCACACCGACGCATTCGATTGCTGCTTCGAGTTGCGCGCCGACAATCTCGAATGTTGAACCGGCTTCCCGCTCTTCTAACGTCTCGCCAACGCAGATTATTGGCTGGATATCAGCACTCAAGAGCGCTTTTGCTTTAAGTCCAACAAGCTCGCTCGATTCGCCATACAAACTTCTTCTCTCAGAATGCCCCACGATCGCGTAAGACACACCAAAATCAGTCAACATAGAGGCTGAAATCTCGCCAGTATAAGCCCCACCAGCATGTTCACTGACGTTCTGCGCACCCCATTTAACCCCAGAGCCTTCCAAAATTAATTGCGTTTGCCCAAGGTATAGAAACGGTACACAGACACCAACGTCACAGGTTTCGCCCTCGACGCCACCGACCACACCACCCAAAAGGTCAGCGTTCGGTGTAAGAGAACCGTTCATTTTCCAGTTCCCCACGACCAAAGGTGCTCTTCCCATAAACAACGCGTTGTAAAACCCGAGATTTTATAAACAACGCGTAAAACCGCCGGCGGGAGAATTTGTAGTCTTCAGTTTTTACTGCTGGTTTAATGAAAATAGTGGTTGTCTCGTTAAATTCAATCATTTCACCCAGATACATATATGCCGTGTAATTAGATACTCTGGCTGCCTGCTGCATGTTGTGAGTCACCATGGCAATCGTGTAATCCGTGGCTAACTCAACAACAAGCTCCTCGATCTTGGCAGTTGATATCGGGTCGAGAGCCGATGTAGGCTCATCAAGCAAAAGTACCTCAGGCTTAACAGCGATTCCTCGAGCAATACAGAGCCTTTGTTGCTGCCCCCCGGACAGGCTAAGACCGCTTTGCGTCAATTTGTCTTTAACTTCATCCCACAAGGCTGCTTTTCTCAAAGCCCACTCAACGCGCTCCTCCATGTCATAAGAGCTAAGTTTTTCGTACAACCTGACCCCGAACGATACATTTTCGAAAATTGACATGGGAAACGGCGTCGGCTTCTGAAAAACCATCCCTATTTTGGCGCGTATTTGATTAATCACCTCTCCCTCAGCCCTGTGCCCAGGATACAAGTCAAACATTCTGTTCAACGTGCGAAGCAAGGTTGACTTACCGCACCCCGATGGGCCAATAAACGCTGTTATTTTATTTTCAGGGATAGAGAGAGATACGTCTTTGAGGCCTTGAAAATCTCCGTAAAAAAAATTGAGATTTTTAATATCAAGTTTCGCAGACTCAATCGGCGTGATGGTGGCTGGATGTGTCATTAGTTATGCAATGTTATCGTTTTGTAGGACTAAATTTGTTTCTTTCTCGTCATAGATCTTGCGATGATGGATAAAAACAGAACTGCAAAGGTGATGAGAAGCGCTCCTACCCAGGCTAGCGACTTCCAATCTTCAAATGGACTCATCGCAAACTGAAAGATGACTACAGGTAAATTTGCCATTGGAGAATCGAGATCGGATGTCCAAAATTGATTATTTAGCGCGGTAAATAGCAATGGGGCTGTCTCTCCACTGATACGAGCGATAGCTAGTAAAACACCGGTGGTCACGCCCGCCTTAGCAGCCCGGAGGGTGACCATAAAGATGATTTTCCATTTTGGGGCCCCCAAAGCAGCTGCCGCCTCTCTTAGGCTATTTGGCACCAATAAGAGCATGTTATCTGTCGATCGCACGATCACTGGTATGGCAATCAATGTGAGCGCGAACGCACCCGCCCAGCCCGAAAAATGTTTCACGTTGGCGACGTAGATTGCGTAGATAAACAACCCGAGCACGATGGATGGTGCAGAGAGCAAAATATCATTCACAAATCGTGTTACCGGCGTTACCCAGCCCTTTTGCCCGTACTCAGCCAAATAAATGCCTGCCATCACACCAATTGGTATCGCGATAAAGATAGCAACTGAGACCATCAACAAGCTGCCAAAGATCGCATTCAATAAGCCTCCCGACTCGCCTGGAGGTGGAGTCATTTCAGTGAAAACCGCTATCGATATGCCATCGATCCCCTTAACAACTAAGGACGATAAGATCCAGAACAGAATTCCCAAACCAAGCACCATTGCGACCATGGATAGGATAAGTCCAACCTTGTTCGTGAGTAGCCTTTTTGTATATAGATCCATAACGCACCCGCCGTTTAGGCTCCCTCTTTCCTGGTGACTCGTAACAGGAATAGCTTCGCAACCGACAGCACTAGAAAAGTAATTCCAAACAAAATCAGCCCTAATGTGATGAGAGCCGACTCGTGTAGCCCGCTCCCAGCCTCAGCGAACTCATTCGCCAGAATGGACGCAATACTATTTCCAGGATTAAACAATCCCGTACTGAATTCGTAAGCGTTTCCAATCACAAAAGTCACAGCCATAGTCTCACCGAGAGCCCTGCCAAGACCGAGCATAATGCCGCCGACGACCCCCGACTTCGTATACGGAAGCACAACGTGCCTAACGACCTCCCACGTAGTTGATCCAAGGCCATACGCTGACTCCTTAAGGATGGCAGGTACAACATCAAACACATCTCGCATCACTGCAGCGATGAATGGGACCACCATGAATGCGAGTATTATTCCCGCCGTAAGAACGCCAATGCCCATTGGTGGGCCATCAAATAAGGGGCCAAAAATTGGAATCGGCAACAGCCATTCTTGAAGGTAGGGCTGAACATGATCTGCGAAAAATGGAGCAAATATAAACAGGCCCCACATGCCGTAAATAATACTTGGCACAGCGGCTAAAAGCTCAATCATGGTGCCGAGTGGAGTTTTGAGTCGCGCAGGACATAACTCCGTGAGAAAAATAGCAATTCCGAAACTTAATGGGATAGCAATCAGGAGAGCGATAGCCGAAGTTACCAGTGTCCCTAATATGGGATTAAGTCCTCCGTATTGATCCGTAACGGGGTTCCAGTCCGGGCTGACTAAAAATCCTGGCCCGAATTCACGAAAAACGGGGAGCGACCCAAGAATCAGGGAACCGATAATGGCTACAAGGATTCCGAGAACGGCGATAGCAAAGAAGCGAGCGGCGCTACCAAACAATATATCTTGCCGCCTGTTCCTTATTGTGATCTTGGATGCGTCGTTGGGGTTGAGCATAGTATTTTGTAAGCCGCTATCTCCAAGTCTTTGAATGTTAAATCTTAGCCAACGCGTCCATTCTAAATGAACTCTGGGCCCCTCAGGGCCCAGAGCTATTCTATCTACATAAGGATGTTACTACGGTTTACCAAAGAGGACTTCCTGAGGCGTCTTTGATCTCACTAGCCCACTTACTTCGTATATTCTCGACCACATTCTCAGGCATCGCGACATACGACAATTCGTCAGCCATCGCCGCGCCGTTATCGAAAGCCCATGAATAAAATGTCAACGCGGCTTTGACGCGCTCCGGATTATCGGGTGCTTTATAAACGATAATGAACGACGCACCAGTAATTGGCCAACTTTGCTCACCGGGTTGGTCAGTCAAGATCACGTAGTAACCGTCCGCGCCCTCCCAATCAGCGTTCGCAGCAGCGGCAGCAAACGTCTCAGATGAGGGAGCAGCAAAAGTACCAGTTTTATTTTTCAGGAGAACGTGGTTAAGAGCATTTTTTTTGGCGTAGGCATACTCAACGTAGCCGATACCTCCTTTGATTCTCTGAATGTATGCGGCAACGCCTTCGTTACCCTTACCTCCAACACCTGTAGGCCAAGCTACCGCTTTCCCAACACCAACCTGCTCTGACCATGACTGACTGACTTTCGCTAAATAGTCGGTAAACAAAAAAGTGGTTCCTGATCCATCTGCCCTGCGCACTACCGTAATTTTTTTATTTGGTAGCGTTATGCCTTCATTTAGGGCGGCGATTCTTGGGTCATTCCAGTTTTTGATCACCCCAAGAAATATGTCGGCTAACACTGGCCCATCTAATTTCAAATCACCGGGTTTAAAACCCTCCAAATTGACCACCGGCACTACTCCACCGATTATCGCTGGGAATTGCATCATGCCAAACTCATCCAGATCGGCTGGCTTCAGAGGAGCATTGCAGCGCAGATACAATTCCATCCCCCGTCGTATGTTTATCGAGACAGAGTATGTGGCCCGACCCCTCCCCCCCGGTCACCCATTGCTTTTCGACTAGCTTTTCGTGGACGTAGCGATCTCCCACTGCCGAACGAACGAAATCGATGCCCAACGAATTGAGCGCATTCTCGATCGCAAGATTCGTCATTAGCGTTCCAACCACCCCTTTGCCGTCATGCGACTTGCTCCTCGCGATCACATAAAGAAGCTGATCGCCATCGAATAAGCGTCCATTCGAGTCGATCATCATCAAACGGTCTCCATCACCATCAAAGGCGACACCAAAGTCAGCTTTTTCACTGAGCACGGTTTTAATCAACGCCTCAGGGTGCAACGCGCCACAATCCCGATTGATATTCATGCCATCTGGCTCGGCACCAATCACGACTACCTCTGCTCCCAATTCGCGAAATACGGACGGTGCAACTTGGTACGTAGCTCCATGCGCGCAATCTAAGACTATTTTTTTTCCAGTCAAAGAAAGTGTGTCAGGAAACGTCTGCTTGCAAAATTCGACATATCGCCCAGATGCGTCAGTGACTCGGCGAGCCTTACCAGTGTCTTGTGAATAGGGAAGATCTGTAGATCGATCTAAAAAGCCCTCGATCTCGAGCTCAATAGCATCAGGTAACTTCTTGCCCTCACTCGAGAAAAACTTGATCCCATTATCTTGATACGGATTATGTGACGCTGAGATCACGATGCCCGCGTTTAATCGTAGCGCCCGAGTGAGATAAGCCACGCCAGGGGTAGGAATTGGACCAGCTAACAAAATATCGGCCCCAGCAGCTGCGAGACCAGACTGTAAGGCCGACTCAAGCATGTACCCAGAGAGCCGAGTATCTTTGCCGATCAATACGGTTGCCTTGCCCTCCGGTTTACCACTACCCCCTTTAGCAGCGAACACTTTCCCTGCCGCAAAACCGAGCCTCACCATAAACTCCGGAGTAATGGGGTCCTTACCAACTACACCCCGAATTCCATCGGTTCCAAAAAATTTCTTGGCCAAAAAATCACCTCTTACACTTACTTGTGCCGCTCAAGCTCTCTCCATATCAGCAGCGCATCTTTGGTTTCGTTGACGTCGTGTACGCGTATGATATCGGCTCCTCGAATCGCTGCAAGAACAGCGGACGAAATACTGGCGCCCAAACGGTCCTTTGGGTCCGTTTTACCCGTAATGTGCCCTAACATGGATTTCCTCGACAGCCCCACCAACACAGGTAACCCATCGACTCGTATTTTTTCGAGGTTATTAAGCAAAGTGAGGTTGTGGTCTATCGTTTTTCCGAACCCGAAACCTGGATCGATCACGATACTCTCTCGAGATACCCCCGCATCAATCAAGACATTAACTCTATTGGCAAGAAAACGCTGCACGTCCGCTACGACATCATCGTACGTTGGTGCATCCTGCATGTCCTTGGGGGCACCCTTCATGTGCATCACACACACACCGATATTCTTAGTGGCTATTAGTCTCGCGGTTTCCTGATTGGCGACCCCGGTAATGTCATTGATCATGCAGGCGCCCTGATCCGCGACCTCATGCATCAGGGCCAGTTTATTGGTATCAACCGATACAGGAATACCCATTTTCACGAGCTCAGTGAGCACCGGTAACACTCGCGACCTCTCTGTCTCTAGAGTCACAAGTTCCGCGCCTGGCCGTGTCGACTCCCCTCCGATATCAATCAGGTCGGCCCCCTGCGCTACAAGACGCTCGGCGAGGGCAATTGCTTTGGCGGGGTCAATAAAGTCACCCCCATCCGAAAAAGAGTCGGGGGTGATGTTCACCACCCCCATGATGAGAGGGCGATCTAGGTCAAACCGAAATTCGCCGCAGACCAGTTGACGGATCACCAGTGCCTCTAGGCTATGGCGAGGATATCAATCTGGCGAAAACAAGGTTACGACTCCTCGGCAGGCCGAATCGTTGGCTCTGGGCTAGGCGTATCGGACGGCGGCTTTGGCTCACTGGAAGACTGGCTGGGCTTAGGTGGTCTCGGTGGTTTGCCGTCCATGATATCGTTCACCTGATCCGCATCGATGGTTTCCCAATCGAGTAACGCGGTAGCCATCGCTTCAACTTTATCTCGATTATCCTCAAGTAGCTTCCGCGCCAGGCCGTAGCGCTCATCAATAATTTTCCGAATCTCTGCGTCAACCTGCTGCATCGTTGCCTCGGATAGATTCTTTTGTGTCGTGACCGATCGACCTAGGAAGACCTCGCCCTCATTCTCACCATAGACCATCGTACCAAGCTCAGAGCTCATCCCCCACTGGGTGACCATTTTTCTTGCCATATCGGTCGCGCGTTCAAAATCGTTTGAAGCACCCGTGGTCATCTGGTCCATAAAGAGCTCCTCCGCAATCCTCCCTCCGAACAAGACAGAGATGTTTTGCAAAATCTGTTCTTTGTCCATACTGTAACGATCTTCCTGGGGAAGCTGCATCGTGACGCCTAGCGCACGCCCCCTCGGGATGATCGTGACCTTGTGAACTGGATCAGTTTTTGAAAGCAGCTTCGCAACCACCGCGTGACCAGACTCATGGTAAGCAGTATTCTTCCGTTCATGCTCTGGCATCACCATAGAGCGCCGTTCCGCACCCATCATGATCTTATCTTTGGCTCGCTCAAAATCGTCCATATCAACAAGACGTTTACTCGCTCGAGCAGCAAACAGCGCCGCCTCATTGACCAAATTCGCAAGATCGGCACCCGAGAACCCAGGAGTTCCCCGCGCAAGAATATCGGCCTTCACATCAGGACCAACAGGGACCTTTCGCATGTGCACCATCAATATCTGCTCACGGCCTCGGATATCTGGAAGTGGGACCACAACCTGTCGATCAAAACGTCCAGGGCGTAACAAAGCCGGGTCTAACACATCGGGGCGGTTCGTCGCCGCAATCACAATCACCCCGGATCCTGTCTCAAATCCATCCATCTCGACGAGCAACTGGTTAAGAGTCTGCTCTCTCTCGTCGTTTCCGCCCCCAAGACCCGCACCTCGCTGTCGGCCAACCGCGTCAATTTCGTCGATAAATACAATGCAGGGAGAGTGCTTTTTAGCATTCTCGAACATGTCACGCACCCGCGCCGCGCCAACACCCACAAACATCTCAACGAAGTCCGAACCTGAAATCGAGAAAAAAGGCACCTTCGCTTCACCGGCAATCGCTTTAGCCAAGAGAGTTTTACCCGTTCCTGGCGAGCCAACCATCAAAACGCCTCGAGGAATCCTGCCACCAAGCTTTTGGAATTTTCCAGGATCTCTTAAAAAGTCGACTAGCTCAGAGACTTCCTCTTTTGCCTCTTCGCAACCGGCTACGTCCGCAAACGTGACACCGTTATTGGTGTCATCAAGCATTCTCGCTTTACTCTTGCCAAATGAAAAAGCACCACCACGGCCACCACCTTGCATTTGTCTCATGAAGAAGATCCACACGCCAATCAATAGAAGCATGGGGAACCATGAGACGAAGATATTCATAAGCAGCGAGGGTTCTTCCTCAGGTTTGGCCTCAACGACAACACCTGCCTTTAATAAATCTGACACGAGCCACGGATCGGAAGGAGAATAGACGGTATAGCGCTGACCATCAGATTTTTGAACGCTCAAATTACGCCCGTCAATTGTGACACCTGCAACACCACCCGTATTCACATCTTGAATGAAACGTGAATAAGGTACAGAACTTTGTTGCTGGTGCCTTGCGCTGAACTGGTTAAACACCGTCATCAGCACAAGAGCGATAACTAACCAGACTGCAATATTCTTAACCGTATTATTCAACACTAACTCCTAATCGATGCATCAAACTGACTTAACTAGCCTGTATTTTAGACCTTTTCTCAACACACTTAAGGCAACGCTTACTTGATTTTGTTCAAACCAACTAAAAAAAACTCACTTGAGCGATCTCTAGAAGCTTTCGGTTTGAAACGTTGTGTGCGTTTGAAATATTGCTGCACTTGAGATTTGAATTCATCGGACCCCACGCCCTCAAAACACTTCACAACCAAATGACCATCCACCTTCATGTGACTGACAGCAAAATCCAGCGCCAACTCGGCTAGGTTCAGCCACCTTGATTGATCAAGCACCTTAACACCACTTATATTGGGGGCCATGTCCGAAATAACAAGGTCGGCTAAACGGCCACCCAATGCACCGGTTAGCTGCTCTTCGACACCGGAGTCCTGAAAATCACCTTGTATGAACGTAACCCCGGGCAATGGAGCCATCTCAAGTAAATCCAAAGCCACGACAACCCCATCCCCTCCGAGTTCTCGGGTAATGACTTGGCTCCACCCACCAGGAGCAGCACCAAGATCAACGACCACGCTTCCTCTGGAGACGAGTGAATATTTTTGAATGATTTCGATTAACTTGAATGAAGCTCTCGATCGCCAACCGTCACTCTGCGCACGCTTCACGAACTCGTCCGACACGTGCTCTTGCATCCAAGTTTTTCTCGACTTTGCCATGTTTAAAGAAAATGAATCTGTAGTTTCCGATTACAATACCCTGCTCTCACTTAACCAACTTCGCGAACAGATGGACAACAAAACAAAAAAAGCTCTCAAAGCACGCGCCCACCATCTGAATCCAGTTGTCATAGTAGGTGATAAAGGCCTCAGCAAAGCTGTGCTTAAAGAAATAGATGTCGCTCTTAAAGCACACGAGCTAATCAAGATTAAACTACAAAGTGATGATCGAGAGGAGCGACGAGCGATGGGGGTAGAAATCTGCGACAAGCTTGCTGCGCACCCGATTGGCTCGATCGGAAAGATTGTCGTGATCTATCGTGAACACATCGAACCTGACTCCGAATAACGACAACGCACAGACCCCCAGGCGATATTTTCGCAATCGAGCTTAGATATACCTCACACCAAGAATTTCGTACTCCCTGATCCCGCCTGGCGCATCCACCTCGGCAATATCACCCTCGACTTTTCCAATTAGGGCCCGAGCTATCGGTGAACTCACAGAGATTTTTCCCTCTTTAATGTCAGCCTCATCGTCCCCAACGATTTGATAGGTGACCTCTTTATCCGATTCTAAATCACATAAATCGACAGTAGCGCCGAAAACACATCTTCCATCGGCATCAAGAGTCTTGGGATCAATGATCTGGGCGTTCGATAACTTCGACTCCAACTCCATGATTCGACCCTCGATAAACCCCTGGCGCTCTTTCGCGGCGTCATACTCTGCGTTCTCCGAAAGATCACCGTGTGCTCTTGCTTCTTGTATCGCCGCAATAACAGATGGCCGCTCTTCGGTCTTGAGCGAATGAAGCTCTTGCCGAAGTTGCTCTGCCCCCACCACTGTCAATGGAATTTTCATCGTTGATATCCCCTACTTGGATAAGCCTTCACGAACACTCGTAAAATTAATGTAGTTGTTGATGTGCACTTTGAACAGAACACACAGTCAATTCGGAAATCTTGCGAATCCCTGAAATGGCTGCTCTCGCACCCGCGAGCGTTGTGTAATACGTCACTCGCCCCTGTAACGCAGTTCGCCTGATAGAGTAAGAGTCCTGAATCGATGATCTTGTGTCACCCACCGTATTGATGATCATCGCAATCTCTCCGTTTTTGATCATATCAACGATGTGTGGCCTACCCTCAGCAACTTTGTTCACTGCCACCACCTCGAGTCCGGCTTTTGCCAGCGAGTCAGCCGTGCCCCTCGTCGCAACCAGCTCGAATCCAGCGTCAATAAAAGAGCGGCCGATATCGATCGTTGCATCTTTATCCTCGTCACGCACGCTGATAAATACTTTTCCCTCGACAGGCATCAGCACTCCCGCCGCGAGCTGAGATTTCACAAATGCTTCACCGAAGGTGCTGCCTGTCCCCATGACTTCTCCCGTCGAGCGCATTTCCGGGCCCAAAATCGTGTCTACGCCAGGGAACTTGATGAACGGGAACACGGCCTCTTTTACCGAGTAGTACGGAGGGATAATTTCCTCAGTCACGCCGATCGAAGCGAGCTTCTCACCTGCCATCACGCGGGCGGCTACTTTCGCTAATGGCCGACCGATCGCCTTAGAGACATAAGGAACTGTTCGCGACGCACGAGGATTCACCTCGAGAACATAGATCTCTCGACCCTTGACTGCAAATTGAATATTCATCAATCCAATCACCTGCAAACCTTTTGCAAGCGCAACGGTTTGCTCGCGTAATTCGTCTTGCAAAGATTTGTCCAAGCTGTAGGGCGGTAGAGAACAGGCCGAGTCGCCACTGTGAACGCCAGCTTGTTCGATATGCTCCATAATGCCGCCGATGATGACGTCCTCTCCATCGCAAATGGCATCAACGTCGACTTCAATGGCATCATTTAAAAACCGATCTAACAGAACAGGACTATCGTTACTCACTTTCACTGCCTCACTCATGTAACGCTCGAGGTCAGATTGTTGTCGCACAATTTCCATTGCACGTCCTCCCAAGACGTACGATGGCCTGACGACCAAGGGGTAACCGATATCCTCGGCAAGTTTAAGCGCTTCTGCCGGGCTCCTGGCGGTTCTATTGGGGGGCTGCTTCAGTTGTAGCGAGTTAATCAATTGCTGAAAACGCTCTCTATCTTCCGCGGCATCAATCATGTCGGGACTTGTGCCGATAATGGGAACCCCTGCTTGATTCAATCCATCAGCAAGCTTTAAAGGTGTCTGCCCACCGTATTGGACGATTACACCCTGTGGCTTCTCGATCTCCACAATCTCAAGTACGTCCTCAAGAGTAAGCGGTTCAAAGTAAAGCCGGTTCGATGTGTCGTAATCCGTCGATACGGTCTCGGGGTTACAGTTAACCATGATCGTTTCGTAACCGACCTCACGGAGCGCGAGCGACGCGTGCACGCAACAATAGTCAAACTCAATACCTTGACCTATGCGGTTAGGCCCACCGCCCAAAACCATAATTTTTTTATTTGTCGTCGGCCTTGACTCGCACTCCTCTTCATACGTTGAATACATGTAAGCCGTCTTCGTGTCGAACTCAGCAGCGCACGTATCCACTCTTTTAAATACCGGCCGAATGGATGATTCGTGCCTTAGGCGACGAACGTCGAACTCCGAGCAATTCAACAACGAGGCAAGTCTTCGATCTGAAAACCCCTTGCTTTTAAGCCGTCTTAGGTCTGATGGCTCTAGGTGATCCAGCGATTGAGACGTGAGGCCGTTCTCCTCTTTAACGATGTCCTCGATATACGCCAAAAACCAACGATCGATTTTTGTTGCCTGATACATGGCCTCTAAGGTCATCCCGAGTCGAAATCCGTCTGCAACAAACAGTATCCTTTCAGGACCAGGACTCGATATCTCGCCCTGAACGACCGTCAGGTCGTCAGTCCTGTTGTCCAGTCCATCGATTCCTATCTCTAGACCCCTAAGCGCCTTTTGGAATGACTCTTGGAACGTACGGCCCATCGCCATCACCTCACCGACGGATTTCATCTGGGTCGTGAGCCGCGAATCTGCGTCAGGGAACTTCTCGAATGCGAATCGTGGAATTTTAGTGACCACATAATCGATGGTTGGCTCAAAAGATGCTGGCGTTTGGCCACCAGTAATGTCGTTTTTCAACTCATCGAGTGTGTAGCCAACCGCCAATTTTGCTGCGACCTTCGCGATCGGAAAACCAGTTGCTTTCGATGCTAACGCAGAGGATCGAGATACACGTGGGTTCATCTCAATAACGGTCATACGCCCGTTTTCTGGATTGATCGCGAACTGAACATTCGAGCCGCCCGTATCGACTCCAATTTCACGCAACACCGCAATCGAGGCATTACGCATGATTTGATATTCTTTATCGGTAAGGGTTTGTGCAGGAGCGACCGTTATCGAATCCCCCGTGTGCACACCCATCGGGTCGAGATTTTCTATGGAACAGATAATGATGCAGTTATCGCTTCTGTCCCTGACGACCTCCATCTCGAATTCTTTCCAACCAATAACGGACTCCTCAATGAGTACCTCATTGGTTGGCGACGCATCGATTCCACGCTCAATAATGTCAACAAACTCTTCTTTGTTATATGCAATTCCACCGCCCGTGCCGCCGAGCGTGAACGACGGCCTAATAATTGCAGGGTAACCTATGAGGGACTGGACCTGCATCGCTTCTTCTAAGCTGTGCGCGATCATCGATCTTGGACTTTCCAACCCGATCCGAGTCATCGCAGCTTTGAATTTCTCGCGATCTTCAGCTTTATCTATCGCCTCCTGAGTGGCGCCAATCATTTCTACGCCATACTTATCCAAGACACCATGCTTACTGAGATCAAGAGCACAATTGAGCGCCGTTTGACCACCCATCGTCGGCAAAAGCGCATCAGGCTTCTCGGAGGCGATGATTTTTTCCACGACTTGCCAAGTAATTGGCTCGATGTAGGTAACGTCGGCTAACTCCGGGTCCGTCATAATCGTAGCCGGATTTGAATTAACCAAGATGACACGGTAACCCTCGTCTCTAAGCGCCTTACACGCTTGAGCGCCCGAATAATCAAATTCGCAAGCCTGACCAATCACGATAGGCCCCGCACCGATAATCAAGATGGATTTAATGTCTGATCTCTTTGGCATATATGCTCGTCAACTTAATTGGTTCTCGCTCGATCGATCTCAGAAATAAACCGGTCAAACAAATAACTCACATCATGGGGCCCCGGACTCGCCTCTGGATGCCCCTGAAAGGAGAAGGCAGGGACGTCTGTCCTCTCTATACCCTGAAGACTTCCATCGAATAACGAGACGTGAGTTGCCTTGACGTTGTCAGGCAACGAATTCTCGTCAACTTGAAATCCGTGATTTTGGCTCGTTATGAGTACTTGCTCCGTGCCAAGATCCTTCACAGGATGGTTCGCCCCATGGTGACCAAATTTCATCTTCTGAGTTCGCGCTCCGCTTGCGAGTGCGAGTAGTTGGTGACCCAGACATATTCCGAACAAAGGGATCTTTAACTCGAGTAAACGACGAATGGCGCTGATCGCATAATCACAAGGCTCGGGATCCCCAGGGCCATTTGAGAGAAAAACACCGTCTGGGCGAAGGGCGATGACGTTTTCAACCGGGGTCGTCGCTGGCACAACGGTCACCTTACAACCACGCGACACAAGCATCCGAAGAATATTGCGTTTGACGCCAAAGTCATAAGCGACTACGTGTCTCGATGTCTCGACTTTGGCAGCCTGATTATCGCCAAGTGCCCACTCACCTTCATTCCACTCATAACTGTTAGCACACGTGACCTCCCGAGCCAAGTCCATGCCTGCCAAACCTGGGAATGCTGAAAGTTGCGCTCGAAGGTCGCTTTCATCTTCCGCCGCCGGAGCGATAAATCCAGCAAGTGAGCCTTTCTCTCTCAGAATTCGTGTGAGTCGACGAGTATCGATGTTTGCGATCGCCGGCACATCATATTTCGATAGCCACTCGCCAAGCGATATTTGTGAGCGGAAATTACTCTCGAGTAGCGGCATTTCCTTAATCACTAGTCCCGATGCTTGAGCCACCAATGACTCATGGTCAGCGTCATTACACCCTACGTTCCCAATATGAGGGTATGTCAGGGTGACGATCTGTTTTTTGTATGACGGATCTGTGAGGATTTCTTGATAACCCGTCATCGAGGTATTGAAAACGACCTCTCCGAGTGCTGCGCGTGAAGCGCCGACGGAAACGCCTTTAAAAACGCTCCCATCTTCAAGCACTAAAATCGCTGAATCGGTATGGCTAGACGACAAAATACCTCCGTAATTGGTGTTCGGGAAGCCGCATTAGGGATTACGCTTACAAAAAGCGGGAGGGAGCTTATATCGCTACCTTCCCGCGTCGGAGATTATACCTTCTGATCGAGCGTTCGATCAATTTTCACATTTGGATAGGCATAGTTTTCGATACTAAAGGCCCAAAACGTCATTCATATCGTACAGACCAGGGTCACGCGTCGATAAAAACTTTGCTGCCCTCAACGCGCCAATTGCAAAATTACTTCGGTCCGACGCTTTGTGACTAATTTCGACACGCTCTCCCGTGCCCGCAAACATCACGGTGTGATCACCCACGATATCCCCGCCTCTCACAGTAGCAAAACCAATTGTGTGGTCTGCACGCTCCCCCGTATGTCCCTCTCGACCATAAACAGCGCAATCAGCAAGATCTCTTCCCAAGACATCAGCAATCACCTCACCCATCTTGACCGCCGTACCGGATGGTGCGTCAACTTTATGTCGGTGATGTGCTTCCACAATCTCGATGTCGTAACCTTCAGACAGTGCCGCAGCTGCATTTTTTAGTAAATTCAAAACCACATTGACGCCAACGCTCATGTTTGGAGCCATGACAATGGGTATCGACTGTGCCGCCGCTTCAATAGCCGACTTTTCCTCACCAGTGAATCCGGTCGTTCCAATCACCATCGCGACTTTGTGATCAACACATTGCTGCAAGTGAACCAACGTGCCCTCAGGTCGAGTGAAGTCAATCATGACGTTCGAGGCAGCTGCGACATTAGCCACATCTGACGAGATTTCCACACCTGTTACGAGTCCGAACGATTCTCCTGCATCTCGCCCAACGCGCGTATCTCCAGCCAACTCTAACGCGCCAGACAATTCCAACTCAGCATCTTGGCTGATCGCACTGATGAGCGACCTGCCCATCTTCCCCGTCGCTCCACATACCGCAATTTTTATCTTAGCCATCGTCATCATCCTTGGTGCTCGTTGTTTTACTCAATGATCTTCATTGTTCGGGGAGGTAATCGCCATCGATATCAGTCACTTTCCCATCTTCGAAAATCACAATCAGAGTTCTCTCGCGCGCAACATCCCCCCCGGATCCTTGCAAATACACATAGCCCCATTGATTGGGCTTTAACACATCGACTACTAAGGGGGAACCGAGGAGGTACTTAACCTGCTCTTGGCTCATTCCAATTGACAGCTTGTTTATTTTTTCTCTCTCAATATAGTTACCCTGCCGAACTTCCAGCTCATGGGGTTTCAAAAAACAACCCGCGAGAACCGACGCACCGACGAATACGAGAGCAAGCCTTAAACGATTCATAATTAATTCACCTGGTAGTTTGCCCTAAGAATGGAGCAAAGACGTTATGATAGGACAACTAGGTTAGAAAAACATGACAATGAAAACTCCACAAGACCTGAAAAACATGGGGCTCAAGGCAACGCTACCCCGACTGAAGATCATTAACGTATTTGAAGCGAGCGGTGAAAGACACCTCTCGGCTGAAGACGTTTATCGTCACTTACTTGACGACGAAATGGATGTGGGGCTTGCCACCGTATACCGCGTCTTAACGCAATTCGAACAGGCCGGAATACTCATACGCCACCATTTTGAATCTGGGAAAGCGGTCTACGAGCTCGATCAAGGAGATCACCATGACCATCTCGTTTGTAACCAATGTGGTCGTGTCGAGGAATTTTTTGATGAAGAGATTGAACGCCGACAAAAGAAAATAGCCACTGATAAAGGGTTCAAAATTATCGGGCACTCGCTTCACATGTACGGCGATTGCATCACCGAAAATTGTCCGCACAAAAACGAGAATAATTAGTCAGAAGTTGATCACATAACAGCCAGCTAGCTCCGACCTGCCTCCAATAACTGGCGGGCATGTGCTCTCGCTTCCTCCGTGACTGTGGCTCCAGCCAACATTCTTGCCACTTCACCAACTCGAGATTCGAAATCCAATAATTCGATCTCAGTAAGCGACGTGTTATTCGACTGAGACTTCAAAACACGCCAATGTGAGTGGGCCAGCGCAGCAACCTGTGGCAAGTGCGTGACACACAAGACTTGAGCGTTATCGCTGACCTCACGCAACATTCGACCAACCACCTCGGCAACAGCACCTCCTACTCCTGTGTCGACCTCGTCAAAGATAATTGTTGAAGTCGGCGCCTCTTTGTGCAGTACAGATTGTATGGCCAGTGATATTCGCGATAACTCTCCTCCGGAAGCGATCTCTCCGAGGGGTTTTGCTGCGACACCCGGGTTCGTCGCGACATAAAACGCTACTGAATCTAACCCACCAGCATCGGGGTGGTTTTTTTTATCGGCAGAAACCTTAAATTGAACCCCCTGCATCGACAAGTCAACAAGCGAAGCATTAACCGCGGTCTCTAATTCGTGAGCCAACGTGGCTCTACGCTGACTCAGAGCCTCTGCGACCGAGTGATATTCATCAGCAGCCGCTTTCTCATTCACTTCCAACTCATCCAAATTCATTGTAATGAGAAGATCTTGTAACTCTCTCTCCATGTTTGACTTAACCGTTGGGAGATCTTCCGGTTTGACTCCAAGTTTCTTGGCAGCGCCATGAACTTCTGATATTCGCCGGTCCAACGCATCTATCGCATTAGGCTCCGCCTCCAATCCATCGAGATATCTCCTGACCTCACGATCAAGCTCTCTCGCGAGCACCTCAATAGACTCCGCTTCACTCGCGAGCTGTTTGACTGTGTGGTCAAAATCAACGACTTGGCTAAACTGCGCTCGAACTTGAGAGAGTGCACGACTGACTGTAGGTCCATCCCCATCCAGAATGTCCACAACCTGCCCCAAGCACGTTGTCAATTGAGACAAGTTACTCAGTCTTAAATGATCCTCTTGAGTTTTCCTCCACTCTTGTTTGTCGAAACGCAATGACTCCAATTCGTCCAGCTGTTCCGTCAATTCAGTGACGCGGCGATTCGTCGTTTCGTGAAGTTGCTTGGATTCCTCAAACTGGAGTTTGGCGGCCCGCCAAATTCTCCATAAATTGGACACTTGCTTCGATTGTTCCTCAAGCGAGCCGAACCGATCTAGAACACCAATGTGGGACGCCACCTCTAACAGCGAGTAATGCTCGTGCTGCCCATGAATATCGACCAAACTCCCAACAATCGTTTTCAGTTGTTTGATCGTCACAGGAGTCCCGTTAACCCAGGCGCGAGATCGGCCTGTCTTATCAATCGTCCGGCGCAGTATGCATTCTTCGGGATCTACATCGAGCTCAGAAAAGATACGTTTGACTGCAACGGAATTAGCAATGTCAAATTCTGCGGTCAGTTCTGCTTTCTCTGCTCCAGGCCTAACATACCCCGCATCAGCCCGCCCCCCAAGAATTAATCCAATCGCTCCCAAAAGAATCGACTTCCCTGCGCCAGTTTCACCCGTCAGAACTGTAAAGCCGCCCCCCAGATCCAAACTCAGTTGTTGAATCAGGATGAAGTCCTTGATCGATAAACTAACTAACATTTAGTTGATGGACGCATCTTAGTTCACATGGTCCCGGCCCATCGTAGCTTCTCTCTCAGCGTCGCAAAATAATCATGTCCCAAAGGATGGACCAACTGGACTTTTTCCTTGGCAGCAGAAATAGAGAGTTGCTCGCCCTCCACGATATCAAGAGACGTGTGGCTATCAATGTGTACTCTCGCATCCGTTGCACCAGTGACTTTAATTGTCACACTGGAGTCACCTGGAATAACAATTGGTCGGTTAGACAGCGTGTGAGGACAGACGGGGACCAAGAGCATGCAATCAATTGACGGAGCAATGATGGGTCCACCAGCAGAGAGAGCGTAAGCAGTTGAACCCGTCGGCGTGGATATCACAAGGCCATCAGACCTCAGGTTATAGGCGAGGCGGCCATCGATCAACACCTCCATTTGCATCAAGCCTCCCCCGTGACCCTTGCCGATTGAAATATCATTCAGCGCCCAAACTTCTGAGCCCCCTCGCCCACCAATCTGTGTCTCCAGTAATACACGGCTATCAATTTCGTACTCGCCACGCACCACCGACCTAAGACTTTCCACCATGTCTGACAGGGAAATATCGGCAAGAAACCCAAGCCTCCCGAGGTTGATCCCTAAGAGGGGAACCTTATGGGTCGCCACAGATCTGGCAAGGCTCAACAACGTTCCATCTCCACCCACCACAACCACTAAATCAGCCCAAGCAACGGCCACCTCCACATCGGTCGAGTCAACATCAACGAGTCCCAATTCAGCCGCAGTTTCAGAATCAACTTTGTACGAAATATTTTCTGCCTGAAAAAACGACATTAGTTGGTGTATCGGTTCGGAAACTTCAGTACTTCGATACTTTCCGACAATGCAAACCTTGGTGAATTTATTCATTATTCCGCAGCAAATACTATTGGCCAATAATCATCGCAAATTTTGAACAAGAAGAAAAACTTAAATTGCTACTAAAAGTTTGTAGAATGTCATCAAATGAATGAACGGTCCAAAATATTACTCAAAAGTCTTATAGAGAGACACATCTCGGATGGCCAACCTGTTGGCTCGAGGCAGCTTGCGAAGACCTCTGGTCTGGAGCTGAGTCCAGCCAGCATCAGGAATATCATGGCGGACTTAGAGGAGATGGGATTCATTGCCAGCCCACACACATCGGCTGGTAGAGTACCAACGCCGAGGGGATATCGTTTCTTCGTTGATTCACTTCTCAAAGTTCAACCCATTGATTCTATTGAACTTAATCAACTCGAAGGCCAATTTCAGCCTGACAGTACAAACCGTTTGGTCGCCACAGCATCTCAATTACTGTCAAATCTGACTCAATTCGCCGGTGTCGTGAAAGTGCCGAATCGCAGCAGTGCTGCATTTCGGCACATCGAATTTGTCTCCCTTTCAGAGAGGCGAATATTACTCATTATCGTGACACCTGATGGCGACGTGCAAAACAAAGTGCTTGAGTCTCCTCGCGGTTACACTGAGTCCGAGCTAACTGAGGCGAACAACTTCCTAAACCGTAATTTTGCAGGGATCAATTTTGACCAAATTCGGATCAAACTAGAATCAGAATTACGCCAACTCAAGGACAGTATCAGTCAATTGATGGGGCTCGCCCTATCGGCCGGTCAGGAAACGTCACAACAACCGAATGATTTCATCGTCTCTGGAGAGAAAAATTTACTCAGTGTTGCAGATCTGTCAACAAACATAGAGAAACTTCGTGCCTTGTTTGACATGTTTGATAAAAAAACGGGGATTCTGCAACTTCTTGATAACAGCGAAAACGCGGCTGGAGTCCAAATATACATTGGCGGTGAATCCGGGCTCGTGCCCATGGATGAATGCAGTGTTGTCACTGCACCCTACGAGGTTGACGGTCAAATCGTAGGCACAGTTGGAGTCATTGGTCCGACTCGGATGGCCTATGAGCGCGTGATACCGATCGTAGACATAACCGCGAAACTTTTATCTGGAGCTTTGTCTCAGAACTAAACACCAGCGCGCTTGAAACCATGCGACTTTCAAAAGAACCTCCGTACGCACACGGCACCTTACTAAAAACGGGAGTGTTGCTCGTCAATCTTGGGACACCTGATGCGCCCACAAAAAAAGCGCTCCGACGGTACTTAGGAGAATTCCTTTGGGACGCGCGAGTCGTCGAAATCCCCAGGGTAATTTGGTGGTTTATTCTCAACGGAATCATTCTCAACGTGAGGCCAAAGGCCTCAGCGGAAAAGTACGCTACAGTCTGGACAGAGTCGGGCTCACCGTTGAGGGTCTTCACTCACGCACAGGAAAAAATGCTCCGAGAAAGTTTTAAAACGAGCGGATACAAAAATATACGCGTCGAGTCCGCAATGCGGTACGGCAGCCCCTCTGTGTCATCAAAACTTGAGGAAATGAGAGCTGATGGATGTGACAAGATCCTCGTCGTGCCGATGTATCCTCAGTACAATTCGAGCACGACCGGCAGCGTCTACGATGCGGTTTTCGCTTACCTATCGAAAGTTCGCAATCAACCTGGCTTAAGATTAATCAAACACTTTCACGATGATTCGGGGTATATCGACGCGCTTGCGGAGCGGGTAACGTCTTACTGGGATAAACACGGAAAGCCAGACAAACTAGTCTTGTCTTTTCATGGCGTTCCAAAATTCAGTCTACTTAAGGGTGATCCGTATCATTGTGAGTGTTACAAGACCAGTCGCTTACTCTCAGAGAAATTGGACTTTGACGCGAGCAACATCATCACAACATTTCAATCTCGGTTCGGACGCGCCGAGTGGCTCAAACCCTACACGATCGACACCATTAGAGACCTTGGGATTGAAAAAACGCGTCGAATCGATGTCTTCTGCCCCGGGTTTGTTGCAGATTGTCTCGAAACACTCGAAGAGATCGACGCCGAGAACAGAGAAGAGTTTGAAAAACATGGTGGGCAAGAATTCCATTTCATCCCATGCTTAAATGATTCGACAAAATGGATTGACGCCCTCACCAATATTTGTACCAAGGAACTTGGTCATTGGCTAAATGACCATGAGGCTCAAACTGCTCAAGAAAAAGAATCGAAAATCAGCCGCTCTGAGGCATTAAAATTGGGCGCGAGTAATTGAGCTGACCGTTACATAAGTAAGAGCCCCTCGGCTCGCCCAAAGTCAGTTTCCTCTTCGTATCTTCGCTTTCGTTCCAGATACTTATCCTTAACGGCTCGAGCCTCACGATCGATTAGAGCCTGGAGTGCATCACAATCAGATTGAGTCGGAATACTTGTAATGACTCTTTCTGCTTCGCTTGCAGCATCGCGTGCTATTTTCTCCTGCTTCTTCTCAATTTGATCAAGATTCCTGAGAAATGTAGCCCACCGCTCACGTAATTCTTTCGTCCCTTCCTTCTCACCTCTCCATATTGGTCGAGTATGGGTGACTCCGAGTGAGACTAGGGCTGACTCCACTGAGCAATCTCGACCACTGTCGAGCTTCTTGAAGCGCCACTGAAAATCCCATTTTGTTCTCGCAGGATGACGATTGCCGTCCGCGGCGACTGGCCCTTTTCTCTTCATCTCAGCACCGAGAACAAACGCCGATTGTCCATGGATGCTGTATTTGCTGGAGCCAACGTGAACGACCGGCTCAGCATTGAGCGGACCCATAGCGAAGGTTGCGGCCACAGAAGCGACAATAATCCTAAAAATACTCATTGAATTCAGATGTATAACTCAACATTTAATCTAAAATTTTAGCGTAACAGAAAAATATAAAAAAAATCCAAACACCCTTGAAATAAACAAGATCGCCCCAATTTACCGTTGTTGGTGCGTAAAAAGATTAGGAGATCTTTGTAAATGAGTAACAAAGAACAAGAATCAGCCGATCATAAAGACAACTCTCCAGGGCCGGCTGAGGTCGCGTCAGAAACGCAAGATATCACTAACGAGACTCCCGCAAAAACGTTAGATGAGGTTCAAAACGAACTTGATAAGGCGGTCGAAGAGCTAAACAATGCGAAGGAGGAATGGCTGCGGGCCAAAGCTGAGACGGAAAATATTCGCAAAAGAGCCGAATCGGATGTTGCGGCTGCCCACAAGTATGCATTAGAGCGATTCTCCACTGACCTACTCTCGGTGAAGGATAGCCTTGAAGCTGCAATGCAGTCTGAGAATAATTCCGTTGACTCAATCAAAGATGGTGTTGATTTAACTTTGAAGCAATTAGTTAAAACTTTCGACACCTTCGGAATCATTGAGGTCAATCCGGTTGGTGAGACACTTGACCCACACAAACACCAGGCCATGAGTGTCGTTGAATCAGACCAAGCACCCAACACGATCGTTAGTGTGTTCCAAAAAGGTTATCTACTCAACGACCGGCTGATCCGGCCAGCATTGGTCAGTGTTGCGAAAGCCAAAGACCAGTAATCGTATTGAAAAAAAAATAATCACCCCAATTTAATGAATAACAAAACTCGATTTTAAGGATAAACAACATGGGTAAGATCATTGGTATCGATTTAGGTACGACAAATTCATGTATCGCTGTCATGGACGGTGGTAAGGCGAAAGTTCTCGAAAACGCGGAGGGTGCGAGGACAACCCCCTCAATTATTGCGTATACAGACGATAACGAGGTATTGGTTGGAGCTCCCGCGAAGCGACAAGCGGTCACAAACCCAAAGAACACACTCTATGCAGTCAAACGTTTGATCGGCCGACGCTTTAAGGACTCTGAGGTAACAAAAGCCATTGGCAATTCTCCATTTTCAATTGTTGAAGCAAAAAACGGAGATGCTTGGGTAGAGGTGCTCGGGAAACAAAGCGCCCCCCCTGAGATTTCGGCTCAAGTCCTGATGAAAATGAAGAAAACTGCAGAGGATTACCTTGGAGAGACAGTCACCGAAGCCGTGATTACTGTGCCAGCATATTTCAATGACTCACAGCGGCAAGCGACTAAGGACGCAGGGAAAATTGCCGGTCTGGACGTCAAGAGAATCATCAACGAACCAACCGCTGCAGCGCTAGCGTTTGGCATGGACAAAAAACAGGGAGACCGAAAAATCGCGATCTACGATCTCGGTGGTGGCACCTTCGATGTCTCGATCATCGAGATTGCCGAAGTTGATGGCGAACACCAGTTCGAAGTGCTATCGACGAACGGAGACACCTTCTTAGGTGGGGAAGACTTTGATCAAAGAATTATCGACTACCTCGCTGACGAATTTAAGAAAGATCAAGGCGTTGACCTACGAGGTGACGTGCTTGCGTTACAACGATTGAAGGAGGCTGCTGAAAAAGCAAAAATCGAACTGTCCTCCAGTCAACAAACTGAGGTTAATTTGCCATATGTCACGGCGGATGCCTCTGGCCCCAAACACTTGAATGTAAAAATTACTCGTGCGAAGCTCGAGAGCCTCGTTGACGATCTTGTGGCACGCACGATCGAGCCATGTAAAATCGCCATCAAAGATGCCGGCGTTAAAGTCAGCGACATCCAAGACGTGATTTTGGTCGGTGGTATGTCGCGCATGCCCAAAGTACAAGAGACCGTCAAGAACTTCTTCAACAAAGAGCCACGGAAAGACGTTAACCCTGATGAGGCTGTTGCACTCGGCGCTGCGATACAGGGAGGCGTATTACAGGGTGACGTGAAAGATGTCCTCCTGTTGGATGTCACCCCACTGTCACTGGGTATCGAAACGCTCGGTGGCGTGATGACGAAACTGATTGAAAAAAACACAACGATCCCGACCAAAGCAAACCAGGTGTTTTCAACAGCTGAAGACAATCAGACTGCGGTAACCATCCACGTTCTACAGGGCGAGAGGGAGATGGCAAAGGATAATAAATCTCTTGGCCAATTTAACCTATCTGATATCCCCGCTGCTGCCAGAGGAATGCCACAAATTGAAGTCAACTTCGATATCGATGCGAATGGCATTCTAAATGTGACTGCGAAAGATAAAGCGACCGGAAAAGAGAGCAAAATCACCATCAAGGCGAACTCTGGCTTGTCGGACGAAGAGATCGAAAAAATGGTGAAAGATGCTGAAGCGCACGCCGATGACGACAAAAAAGCTCGAGAGCTGGTGGACGTAAGAAACCAGTGTGACTCTCTCATCCACAGCGTCAAGAAAACTCTGGCTGAAAACTCAGATAAAGTGGAGGACGCAGAGAAAGAAACCATCGAGGCTGCAATCAAAGACGCGGAAGAGGCGCTAAAGAACGGTGATAAAGCTGACATCGAAGCTAAGTCTCAAGCGCTCGCAGCCGCCTCCCAGTCGATCGCAGAGAAACTCTACGCGAACCAAGAGAGCGAAGGCTCTGACTCAAATGCCCAAAGCGGTACTGCAGGATCTGATGAAGGGGACGTAGTAGATGCTGAATTCGAGGAAGTGAAAGACGACAAGAAAGACGCATAACTTGATTCGTCATTTTTAGAACAAAGTGGTTGGAGTCGTCTGACTCTCAGCCACTTTTTGTTCGCCAAAACAAAAGATCTAAGCAGCTATGGCCAAAAAAGATTACTACGAAGTATTGGGTGTAAATCGAGACGCGAGCGACGGTGACCTCAAGAAGTCATATCGTCGTCTTGCAATGAAATTCCACCCTGACAAAAATCCTGATAATCCGAAGGCAGAGGAACAATTTAAAGAAGTTAAGGAAGCATACGAGATGCTTTCCGATCCGCAAAAACGTGCTGCTTACGACCAGTATGGCCACGCTGGGGTTGACCCATCATCTGGAATGGGTGCGGGCGCTGGCGGATTTGGCGGATTCTCAGATGCCTTTGGCGACATTTTCGGTGATATTTTTGGTGGTGGTCGAGGCGGCGGTCGATCTAACGTCTACCGCGGATCTGACTTGAAATACAATTTAGAAGTATCCCTAGAAGAGGCGGCCAAAGGGACGGA
The DNA here is from genome assembly GCA_038147395.1 of Candidatus Eutrophovita brisbanensis. Lineage (GTDB taxonomy): Bacteria > Pseudomonadota > Gammaproteobacteria > Burkholderiales > Eutrophovitaceae > Eutrophovita > Eutrophovita brisbanensis. The sequence continues at coordinate 1,942,648 of JAYQTM010000001.1, forward strand.
GACGAAAATTCGTATTCCCGCATACGACGAGTGCGCAAAGTGCCACGGTTCGGGTGCAAAACCTGGGACAGAGCCTGTGACGTGTAACACGTGTCGAGGACAAGGTCAGGTTCGGGTCACGCAAGGTTTCTTTTCTATTGCCCAAACCTGTCCGGACTGCCATGGCAGCGGAAAAGTGATCAAAACTCCGTGTGGCGACTGCTCTGGTCAAGGAAGAATCAAAAACAACAAGACACTTTCCGTAAAAATTCCTGCGGGAGTCGATCAAGGGGATCGAATCAGGTTATCGGGAGAAGGCGAAGCGGGAGTGAATGGAGGTCCTTCCGGTGACCTTTACGTTGTCGTCAACATCCGAGAGCATGACGTATTTACTAGAGACGGTAACAACTTACATTGTGAAATGCCCATTAGCTTCAGTACAGCGGCACTTGGAGGTGAAATTCAAATTCCAACGTTGGATGGCTATGCCAAAATCAAGGTGTCTCCCGAAACTCAAACGGGAAAAATTTTTAGGTTAAGAGGTAAGGGAATCAAGGGAGTTCGCAGCAGCGCATTCGGCGATCTGATGTGCCATGTCATCGTCGAAACACCTGTCAACTTGACCGAGCGACAAAAAGAACTGCTATCGGAATTAGAACAAATCAACCAATCTGACAACGAGAGGCACAATCCAAGAGCAAAATCTTGGATGGATAAAGTAAAAGATTTCTTTGACGCTTGACGTCGCTAAGCTCTACGCCAGGTCGTTTTACCAGCGCTATCCTCTAAAGTGATTCCTGCGGCGGTCAATTCGTCGCGCAGACGATCAGCCTCTTTAAAGTCTTTCTTGGATCGAGCTTCGTCTCGGGCGACGATCATCGCGTCAATCTCCTCAGACGACATTTCAAGGCCCTCACGAGACTGTAAAAACAGAGCGGGCTCCCGATCAAGCAGACCCAGCTCCGCCGCCAGTGCTCTTAGCAAATAAGCCAGGCTCACATCCCCGCTTCGGTTCAACTCACTGACGATATCAAACAACACGGAAATAGCCTCTGGCGTATTAAAGTCATCATCCATCGCCTCTTTGAACCGGTGTGCAAATGCGTGTTGCCAATCAATCGTCAAGGATCCTTGGGAAGGGGATCGAAATCCTTGAGAGCTGTGTACATTCGAGACAAGGCAAGACGCGCATCTTCTAAATGCTTATCCGAATAGTTTAATGGACTCCTGTAGTGCGCTCTGAGTATAAAAAACCTTAAAACTTCAGGATCAAATTTATCCAGGACTTCTCTGACAGTGAAGAAATTTCCCAAAGACTTGGACATTTTTTCGTTATCTACTCGAACGAAACCATTATGCATCCAATATTTCACAAAACCTGCACCATGGGCCCCCTCGGACTGGGCAATCTCGTTTTCGTGGTGTGGGAATTGTAAATCTTGCCCTCCACCGTGAATATCAAAGTACTTACCCAGATACCTTTCGCTCATCGCAGAGCACTCGATGTGCCACCCAGGGCGACCATCCCCCCATGGAGAGGGCCAGCTGGGCTCACCTGGCTTGGTTGTCTTCCACAAAACGAAATCCATGGGATGCTTTTTGGCCAAATCGACTTCGACGCGCTCACCCGCTCTAAGATCCTCGAGGGTCTTGCCAGATAACCGTCCATACTTTTCAAACAAAGAGACTGAGTAGTAAACATCGCCTGACTCACCCACGTATGCATATCCTTTGTTAATCAACGTTCCGATTAACTCGATCATTTGAGGGATATTCTCCGTCGCCTTAGGCTCAATGTCGGGGCGAACTACCCCGAGGGAGGCGGCGTCTTGATTCATCGCATCGATAAAACGACTCGTCAACTGCTGATATGTCTCTTCGTTATCTCGAGCTCTAGCGATAATTTTGTCGTCAATATCTGTGATATTTCGAACATAAGTGACGTCATATCCCGATGTTTCAAACCATTTCCGCACCATGTCGAACACAACCATCACTCGAGCATGACCGACGTGGCACAAGTCGTAGACTGTCATACCACAGACATACATTCGAACCGAGTTTGGCTCTATCGATTGGAATTCTTCTTTCTGGCGGGTAAGTGTATTGAAGAGTTTCAACATAATTTGCGTTTAACAACAAACGATCTCACAGAGATAGTCCATTAAGGGTTTCCATGGCTCTGCTGGCTCAAGCGACAACAGGTTACAGCAAACAAATAGGTTTTGCCGAGCGCATCTATCAAGTTTTGGTCGAGAACACAGCAACTTCCTTTCTGTTATCGTGGAGTCTTAGTGTGTGATCCGACAGCGAACACTCGCTAAACCAAATCACCCACATTGTTACCACTCAAACATAGAAAGATTTGATATGAGCACCAAAGTGAAATTATCAACGTCAATGGGCGACATTGTCGTGGAACTGAATGATGCTGACGCGCCGCTAACTACAAAAAATTTTCTCGATTACGTTGACGCTGGATTCTACAATGGGACGATATTTCATAGAGTCATCAATGGATTCATGATTCAAGGTGGCGGCATGGACTCAAACATGAGTGAAAAGACGACTCAGTCACCGATACAGAATGAAGCTACGAATGGTCTCAAAAATGACTGCTACACGATCGCAATGGCCAGAACAAATGAAGTTCATTCGGCGACCTCTCAGTTCTTCATTAATGTCGCTAATAATGACTTTCTCAACTTCTCATCCGAAACCCCTCAAGGTTTTGGATACTGTGTTTTCGGTAAGGTTGTGGAAGGTGAATCAGTTGTTGACACAATTAAAATGGTCGAAACTGGATCGCACGGATTTCATCAAGATGTTCCCAAAGACGTCGTTCTAATCGAGAGCGCCGAGCGCGTCTAAAGTGCAGATGTTGGTCGGGTCACAATTTTTTTTTATATCTGACCTCCATCTCTCGGATCCTAGTGATTCTAAGACTCAAATATTCCTACACTTCCTAAAAAGCTTGCGTGGGAAAAGCGCGCAGCTTTTTGTATTAGGGGATTTGTTTGACTACTGGATTGGTGATGACGATATCGAAAATCCGCTCTTCCAGAAAACCACCAGTGAACTTAAAAACACGACAGCATCTGGAACTCCAATTACATTCATCAGGGGGAATCGTGATTTCCTCATTGGAGATGCATTTAGCTCTTTGACTGGCGTCGAGATCGCGCCAGATTTTTTGGTAGTTGACATCTTCGGGACAAGAACTCTACTGAGTCACGGAGATCTCTTGTGTACGGACGACATCGACTATCAAAAAATTCGTCACGTCGTGAGGTCGAAAGAATGGATTGAGGACTTTTGCAAGTTACCGCTATCGGAGAGACGAATGAGAGCCAAAGCTTACCGACAAGAAAGCAATACCGCGAAAAGCGAAAAATCGGATCTCATCATGGACGTATCACAACACACCGTAGAGGAAACTTTCAATCAATGGGGTTGTAGTCTCATGATCCACGGACACACGCACCGTCCTGCCAGACACGAACATTTCATAAACGGTCATAAACATGAACGATTTGTACTCCCAGATTGGGATAATAAAAGGGGCGCTCTACGATTTACCTCAGAGGGTTTGAGTGAAATTTCGCTGAGTTGACGATCGTCTATATTCTCGCCAAGGCATCCTCAAGATCCGATTGTAAATCAGCGACCCCCTCTAAACCGACCGCGACTCGAATCAAACCTTCGGTGATCCCAGCGGCTAGTCGATCACTCTCAGGGACCCGACCATGAGTCGTCGATGCAGGGTGCGTAATTGTGCTGCGTGTATCCCCTAAATTTGCAGTAATCGAGATTAGTTTGACGTTATCAATCAAACCCCACGCTCGCTTTCTATCCCCGACATCAAATGACACAATGCCACCACCGCCAGTTTGTTGCTTTCTTGCCAATTCATACTGCGGATGAGACGCTAACCACGGGTAGAAAACTCGAGTGACTTTGTCGTGATTTTCTAACCAAGTCGCGATATTGAATGCTGATTTGGCGTGTGCTTCCATTCTCAGCTTTAACGTCTCAAGTCCTTTGAACAACACCCACGCGTTAAAGGGTGATAAGGTCGCTCCGGCCGTTCTCAGGAATGCTCTCACCGGCTTCTCCACGAGATCGCTCTTGCCGACAACTGCCCCACCTAAAACACGTCCTTGCCCATCCAAATACTTAGTCGCGGAATGCACCACGATATCGACACCGAAATCTAGTGGTCTTTGAAACACCGGAGTACAGAAACAATTGTCCACCACCGTAATAATGTCCCGTTTTTGCGCCAGACTGACCCAGTCTCGCAAGTCAATTATCTGCATCAATGGATTTGAAGGTGTTTCGAGAAAAAATAAGCGGGTTTTATCGGTGACCGCATTATCCCACTCGTCAACGTCAGACGAGTGCACGAACGTCGTATGAATTTGAAACTTTCTGAGAAAATTCGAAAATAGTTGGCGACTTGCGCCGAAAATATTAGCCGATGCAACAATATGATCGCCAGACTCCAAAAGTGACATCACCACCGCGAGTATTGCCGACATTCCTGAAGACGTTGAAATGGCAACATCCCCATTTTCCAATGCAGCTAAACGCTCTTCAAACATCTCAAGACTAGGATTTGTATAGCGAGAGTAAACCATCCCATCAGCGTCACCCGAAAACCGCTCGGCGGCTTCCTGGGCATTGCTGAACACAAAACTTGAGGTCAAATACAGCGCTTCCGAGTGCTCGTTAAACTGGCTTCTCTTCGATCCAGCCCGTACAGACAAAGTCTCAATCTCGAATTCTGTATCACTATCTTGGATCATTTCCCATCACTCCTGTTCGTCTCGTTTTTAGCTACCCCTAAAAACAAAAAACTCGCTTCAAACTAAAGCGAGTTTTTAGACTACGATACGCTTTAGCTGGTATTTTTTACGCGCCCGCAAGCTGATAATCAAATCGGCGCGTTTGGATCCTATCTTTGGTTGCTGCAAAAGTCAAGGTAGCCTTTTCCTTTACACAATATCAAGCAATATTGGCAATCGCACCTTCCTCATCTTCATCAGCGTTTAGGATATGCGTAATTTTTTCATCATTACGTTCTCCCTCGACTTCAGATAAATACTCTGACGTGATATCTCCAGTCACGTATTCACCAGTAAAACATGATGTCTCAAACCTCGAAACATCCGTATTGATTGACGCACAGTCGCTAATTAGATCTTCGATAGACTGATAAATGAGCCTGTCAACACCGATCTCCCGAGCCACTTCCTCCTCATTGCGACCAAATGCAATCAACTCTTTAGAGCTTGGCATGTCAATCCCGTAAACATTAGGGTATCGAACGGGTGGTGCCGCAGATGCAAAAAATACCCTCTTTGCCCCAGAATCTCTTGCCATTTGAACAATTTCCCTACTGGTCGTACCTCGAACAATCGAATCATCAACCAACAATACATTTTTGCCCTTAAATTCAGAGGCAATAGCATTTAATTTCTGTCGGACAGACTTTTTCCTGACCTCTTGGCCGGGCATGATGAATGTACGCCCGATATATCTATTCTTGATAAAACCCTCTCTGTAGGGAACACCGAGGCCTTCCGCAATTTCCATCGCCGATGGTCGACTCGAATCGGGAATTGGGATCACAACATCGATAGACAGATCGGCATGCTCTTGCTTGATCTTCGCGGCCAGGCTTGTTCCCATTCGTAGTCTCGTTTCGTGCACGGAGATACCATCGATAACTGAATCGGGCCTAGCTAAATACACAAACTCAAAAATGCAAGGTGAAATCTGACACGAATCTGCACAAATTTTAGAAGCCACGCTTCCATCATTCGATATAAAAATCGCTTCCCCAGGAGCAATGTCGCGGACGTACTGAAAACCAAGAGTATCCAACGCAACCGTTTCGGACGCGACTAAGAATTCGTCGCCAGACTCGGCTGAAGATCTTGATCCGTATACTAGAGGACGGATTCCGTACGGGTCCCTGAAGGCAATCAGACCGTAACCAGCTATCATCGCAACCACGGCGTAAGCGCCCCGGACTCGATTATGAACTCCCGTAATTGCCGTGAATATTGCCTCAACCGTCAAATTAATACCAGCACTGGCCTTTTGTAACTCATGTGCAAACACATTAAGCAAAATCTCAGAATCAGAGTTTGTATTCACGTGTCTCAAGTCTTGACGAAACAATTCCTCCTTCAGTTTCTGAGAGTTAGTCAGGTTACCGTTATGTCCGAGTACGATACCGAAAGGAGAGTTCACATATAACGGCTGCGCCTCATCAAACGCATTCGCAGAACCGGCAGTCGGATACCGACAATGCCCAATACCCGAATTGCCAACCAACGCTCTCATATTTCGAGTTCTAAACACATCACGAACAAGGCCGCCTGCCTTGTGGATATGAAAATTTGAACCATCAGCCGTCACGATGCCCGCGGCATCTTGTCCCCTGTGCTGCAGCACCTGAAGTCCATCATATAAAAGTTGATTAACCGGTGACTTCGCTACCGCTCCAAGCAGACCACACATCCTCAGTCCCCTAACGTTGGTGAGAACAACATTATAGTTCTTCGCTCAAATTAATCACTGTCCAGAAATCCCCCATTCGATATCTGGAATTTTCGGCTGCAACAGTGAGGCAACAACTTCGAAGGGGGCTCGCAATCGGGTATCACTCCACTCTGTTGAGTGTGATAGGTCAGTTGTAGTGACGACGATCACTGCAACCGAACAAATTAGAACCCCACGCAAGAACCCGAATACCGAACCCAGCAGTCGATCCATCCCTGTTAAAGCTGTCGACTTCACAAATTTGGAGATCTTGACACCAATAAAATGGAGCAGGAACAGTGAGAGCACTAAAATAACTACGAATGCTGCGACCAAACGGACTCTGGGGCTTGAAATCCAAGAATCTAAGAGAGACGCGACCGTATAGACAGAGAATTTCGCAATCCAGAAGGCGAGAAACCATGTGATTAACGAAAAAATTTCCCTCGTGAAGCCCCTGACAAAACCATACCCAATCGAGATAAGTAATACGACGATAAACGCGTAATCGAACCAGGTAAAGTCACGAAGAAGATCCATATTAGATTAAGAGATCACAACTCAATCACTTCAGTTTTCTCTAGTGCCAATCGTTTTTCAACGAGTTGTTTTGCATTACGCGCAGCATTCTTGCTCGAAAATGGTCCGACACGGATACGAGTGAGCAATTTATCAGACCGCTCAATCTCATCTGTAATGACCTCAAACTTATTCGCCTTAAGCTTCTTGATAAGCATCGACGCATACCCTTTATTAGAATAAGCGCCAATTTGCACAGCGTATGAAGCTCCACTCGCCGCACCTCTGCTTTCACTCACCTCAATTGAGGAACGATCATCAGGCTGTAACGACTCAATCGATCGCTCCTGTGGACTGCTATTAGAATCACTGTCAACCGACACGGTAGCCTCAGATTCACCTTCAATGTTGATTTGAACATCCTCAGTGAACTCTCGAGGTTCATTATCCAGCAAGAGCGGAACCAAGAAGATCACGATCAGTACAAGCGCGATCGCTCCCACGAGCCGTCTTCTGGCGCGCTTTTTCAACTCTAATTCTTCCGACTCGTCTGGCAATTCCATACTTTTTTGTACCTACGTCTATTTATGACACGTTAGCCGTGTCTGATAATAGCGGGTGCGCAAGCGCCTCTGAAACGGTAACAAAAGACCCACACACGATGATTCTATCATTAGCATCACTGGACTTAAGTGCTGAGTCGATCGCATCGCTGACGCTCTCACACATCCGCGCTTCTTTTTCATGATTATATTCTCTGAGTGCACTTAACGAGTTATCAGGCCCCAGTCCTCTAGAACTCTTTAAAGTGCAGAACATCCACCGATCTGCGACACCATCAAGCAAAGCGACCATTTCCTTATAATTTTTATTCGATAGAACTCCGAATATCACGTGAGTCTTGCCCGGAAACGGTGTCTGATTCAGGTACGCTACCAATTCTCTGACCGACGCAATGTTGTGCGCCACATCAAGAATGATCATGGGTTTTAAAGGTAGTATTTGAATCCGTCCGATCGAGCGACAGGATACCAAACCAGCTCTCATTGCTCCATTGTCAACCGGTAGCCGAGACCGCAACAACTGAACAACCTCTACAGCAACACTCGCATTAGCTAGTTGATGAGCTCCAACCACCGGAAGAGAAGGTAAATTAAGTCGACAACCGTCTAAATTCCAAAAAGCCCATCCCGTCGGATTCTCGCTATATCCGAAGTCTCTGAACAACAGGTGAAGATCACTTCCTTTCTCCTCCACCACCTCCAAAAGCGAACTGGGTGGGTCCTCATCACCGCACACCGAAAACGAACCATGCCCACGAAATATATCAGCCTTCTCTCGTGCAATTTCCTCTCGCGTGTTCCCCAAGTAATCGGTGTGATCTAAGGCAACGTTCGTGACAACGGCACACGTAGGATCAAGCACGTTGACTGCATCTAGGCGGCCACCCAAACCCACTTCCAAAATCGCAACATCGACATCAGCTCTGTGAAAAATAAGGTATGCCGCCAAAAAAGAAAACTCAAAATATGTAAGGGTGATTTCTTTCCTGGCAGACTCAATCTCCTCAAATGCATCAATAATTTCCGCATCGCGAACTTCCTGCTTATCCACTCTGATACGCTCATTAAATCGCAGCAGATGTGGTGACGAAAATAATCCGACCTTATATCTTGAAGCCGAATAAATACTCTCCAACATCGCACACGTCGAACCTTTACCGTTTGTTCCACCGACAGTAATAATGTTGAAGTCGTGAGCGCAGTCCAGTCTCTGGAGCACCCGACTCACCCGATCTAAACCTAAATCGATTTCTTGGAAATGGGTCGCATCTATCTTGACCAACCAGTCAGCCAACGAGGCATTCATGAATTCTACCGACCGTCAGTATTCGAGAAGAGAGTCTCTAGCGCGACCGCGATAATATCGACAGGATATTTGAAATCCGGTCTTTCATATCCCGTCGGTCAATAATCATATCAATCGCTCCGTGCTCGAGAAGAAATTCAGAACGCTGGAATCCATCAGGTAGAGTTTGTCGCACTGTCTGCTCGATCACTCTCGGACCAGCAAATCCAATCAATGCGCCAGGTTCGGCAATGACAATATCTCCAATCATCGCAAAACTTGCAGAGACGCCTCCCATAGTCGGGTCAGTCAGTACCGAAATAAACGGAAGGCCTTGCTGAGAAAGTTGTGTCAATGCGGCTGTTGTTTTAGCCATTTGCATCAAAGAGGTGAGCCCCTCTTGCATGCGAGCACCGCCGCTTGCAGAGAAGCAGATAAAGGGGATTTTTTTCTCGCAACTGCGTCTCACACCTGCAGCAAAACGCTCGCCCACAACTGACCCCATGGAACCGCCTAAAAACGAAAACTCAAAAGCAGCACATACTAATGAGATCCCATTGACCGATCCTTGTTGAACGACCAATGCATCCGTCTCATTTGTGATGCTTTGCGCAGCCGTCAAACGATCCTTATATTTTTTACTGTCGACGAATTTCAAAAAATCGGTCGGTACAATGTCATCGCCAACTTCAAACCGTCTACCCTCGTCAAGAAAACAATCGAGTCGCTGTCGAGCGGATATCCGACCGTGGTGAGAACACTTAGGACATACGTGGAGGCTCTTCTCAAACTCTGCTTGGTAGAGGACAGTTTCGCAGCCAGCACACTTGCTCCATAAACCCTCAGGAACAGCCTTTCGAGAGGGTTTTAGGGGATCATCTGTATTAATTTTTGGCGGTAGGATTTTTTGTAGCCAGCTCACGTGTCGTCCTCGTATTTAGGTTAACGATCCTCGTCTATCGCTTCCCGTAAGGAATTGACGAAGTTTCTCACGTTAGCACTTACCGTAATCTCATTGGACTGTTCAATCTCCTCGACAAGCCGACTGCCAACCACGACCGCGTCTGATACGGCAGCTACAGCCCGAGCAGTGTCTCCATCTCTAATACCAAACCCGACTCCAACCGGTATTTTGACGTGTTTCTTTATATGTTCCACTCTAGTAGCTACTTCATCTACATCCAGGTGCCCGGCGCCAGTCACCCCTTTCAACGACACGTAGTACACGTAACCACTCGCGAGATTCGCGACCTGCTTCACGCGCGACTCAACGGTAGTCGGTGCGAGTAAATAAATCGAGTCAATTCCCGAGGTTTTAAGCGCAGCACTCAGTTCACTGCCCTCCTCAGGTGGATAATCCACAACCAAAACACCATCGACTCCCGAACTCGACGCTCGTGAGACAAAGGCCTCCACCCCCATGGATTCGATCGGGTTCGCATAGCCCATAAGAACGATCGGGGTATGGTTATTCGTTTTTCTGAATTCGCCCACTATCTCGAAGATATCAGACAGACTCGTTCCCTTCTCTAGGGCCCGCTCGCTCGCTCGCTGAATGGTGGGTCCATCTGCCATAGGATCAGAAAAAGGGACTCCAAGCTCAATAATGTCCGCTCCACCTTGAACTAATGCCGACATCAGGTCGAGTGTTTGTCCGATCGATGGATCTCCTGCAGTCACGAAGGGAATCAGCGCCTTGCGTCCGTCTTTTTTAAGTTGCTCAAATGTCTCAGTAATCCTGGTCATAAAAGTTGCCGTGTCCCTCTATAGTTCAATACCAGAGGCACTCGCCACCGTGTGCATGTCTTTATCCCCTCGACCAGAAAGATTGACGAGTAGCACCTGGTCTTTGGACATTGAGGAAGCCATTTTCATCGCGTATGCCACAGCATGTGCGGACTCCAACGCAGGCATAATCCCTTCAACTTTAGTGAGCGTGTGAAAAGCATCTAACGCCTCGTCATCGTTTGCCGCGACGTACTCGGCACGCCCGATGTCTTTGAGCCACGAGTGCTCTGGGCCAACGCCGGGATAATCTAGGCCTGCAGATACCGAATGAGTCTCAATGATTTGACCATTGTCATCCTGCATCAGATAAGTTCGATTACCATGAAGCACACCCGGCTTACCGGAGGCCAAAGGTGCTGCATGCTTGCCCGTATCAACTCCGAGCCCTCCTGCCTCGACACCAATCAAGCGTACAGACGACTCTTTGATATAGGGATAAAAAACGCCCAAAGCGTTCGATCCGCCACCCACACACGCAATCACCGCGTCAGGTTGCCGACCAATCAAATCGGGCATTTGAGTCTTCAATTCTTCACCAACTACTGAGTTGAAATCGCGGACTATCATCGGATAAGGGTGGGGACCCGCGACCGTACCAATGATGTAGAAGGTACTCTCCACGTTTGTCACCCAATCACGCATCGCCTCATTCAAAGCGTCCTTTAGTGTCTTCGACCCGCTCTCAACCGGGACCACCGTTGCCCCGAGTAATTTCATGCGGTAAACGTTGCTGGCCTGGCGTTTCACGTCCTCAGAGCCCATATAAACGACACACTCCATGCCGTATCGCGCGGCCACCGTGGCAGATGCAACTCCGTGCTGTCCTGCTCCAGTCTCGGCTATGATGCGTTTTTTGCCCATGTGTCTCGCAAGTAAGGCTTGTCCAACCGTATTGTTGACCTTGTGAGCGCCCGTGTGATTTAAGTCCTCTCGTTTAAGCCAAATTTGCGCGCCACCACATTGCTCAGATAGTCGTTTCGCAAAATAGACCGGACTTGGTCTTCCGACAAAATGCTTCAATTCGTGATGGAACTCCTCCTGAAACTCAGGAGAGTGTTTCAATTCCTCATAATTCGTTTTGAGCGCCTCAAGCGCGTGAATTAGGGTCTCTGAAACGAAAACACCTCCATAGGGACCAAAATGGCCCTTTTCGTCTGGATAGCTATAAGTTTGAAACTCTTCTTGCATCTGCATCTTTTACCTCTTTCACGAATTGGCCAACCAAGCCAATGTCCTTATATCCCTTCTGATTTGACTCCACCCCTGAACTCACATCAACAGCCCAGGGCTTTACCGCCTGCATCGCGGACCCAACATTTGCAACGTCGAGCCCCCCAGCCAATACGATTGGCTTAGAAATATTATCTGGAATAAGTTGCCAGTCAAATGTCCGGCCAGATCCACCACGCACGTCGGTAGCCGGCGCGTCAAGCAAAAGCCCGCAAGCGCTGGAATAGGTCAAACCGTATTCTATCAAATCGATCTCCTGGGTAACCCCCAGAGATTTAAGATATGGCAACCCAAACGATGCACAAAAATCCGCCCCCTCATCTCCATGGAATTGCAAAGTACCCGGTCTGACCGTGTCAATGACCCGCTGAATCTCATCCTTTGTCGCGTTGACAAAAAGAGCCACAGAATCAACAAAAGGAGGTAAATTTCTCACGATCTCGCTCGCGATTGAAATATCAACAAATCGAGGACTTGGTTGATAAAACACAAGACCAATAGCGTCCACTCCGGCCGATGCGACCTCGATGGCATTCTCCACCTGAGTGAGACCACAGATTTTTATTTTTGGGGGATGCAAAGCGACTTTACTCATCTGACTCTGTGTCTCTTTCCGACAAGAACGGAACAACCCCGAAAGACTCTCTGGACTCTGGCAGTTTCCAACTCGTCGGGTAATGTACTTCGTGCAAGTATAGCCCATGTGGACTAAAAGTCGGCGCTGCCATGTGCCTGTTTTTGCTCTGTATCACCTCAGATAACCATTCTATTGGCTGACTTTTGGCACCAACGTAAATCAACGTCCCGATTATGTTTCGCACCATATGATGCAAAAACGCATTTGCTGAAATTTCAAACACGATTAGATCACCATATTTTTGGATTGAAAACGAATGGACTTGTCTGACGGGACTTTTTGCTTGGCACGCGGAAGATCGAAAAGCAGAGAAATCATGCTCCCCGATTAACTGAGCGCCTGCGGCCTCCATCAAGTTGATATCAAGCTTCTTGTGATACCAACCAACTTTCTTATCTAATATTCCTGGTCGTTGCGCTCTATTGAGCAAGTAGTAACGATAAGTCCTACTAAGCGCTGAATAACGTGCATGGAACGAGTCATCCACTTCCCTCGCCCAAAGCACCGCGACCGTTTTCGGGATGAGTGCGTTCACGCCCCTGACCCAAGCATCATTTGGCCGGCTCGCTGTCGAGTCAAAATGTACGACCTGGCATCGCGCGTGTACCCCTGTATCGGTGCGCCCCGCACAGAACACTCGAATCGACTCGGACGCTATTTGACTCAAGCCCTCTTCTAAGACTGACTGAACGGTCAAACCACTGGGCTGAATCTGCCAGCCCCAAAAACCAGAGCCATCATACTCAACACCAAGAGCCAGTCTCAAAATCAAACACTCCTAACACAAGGGCTACAGGGACTCCAGCACTAGGTAGATTCGGCCGAGAGCATGATCATTCATTCGTTGGTCGCGACTGACGTGTATCAGGCTCCTGGCCTAAATTGAGGTCGATCTTAGACAGATCCACTGGCTCGGCTGTACGGGTGTTTCTCGCGAATTTCCCCTCTGAATAGCGTACATCATCAGGATTTATCAAATATCCCAGGGCGAGCAACCTCTCCCAATAAGCACCACTTTCTCTGGTGATGTCAGCGACAATTTTTGCGATGTCCTCGAATCCAGATAATTCACCTTTTCGCGAATAGACCTCCGCAAGCTTTAACAGTAAGTCTAACCGCCTTGGCTCCGCTACAAGTGCTTGTGTAAGGATGTTCTCCGCTTGAGAGAACCGCCCATAAGCGAGGAAAATGTCTGCATCCTCAACCGGATCTTGAAAATCCTCTCCAGAGGATTTCCCTTCGGAGTCGGAAGATTGCGTAGGAGCATCGCTAAACGACGTTGTATCGATTTTTTCATTCGCCACGTAGGTTGCTACTGTTTCCTCATCATCGTCCATCTCACGTAATCGTCTTGAGACCAACAGCCCGAGAATCAAAATGAGAAAAACTGGGATCACAAGATATAGCGGTTGACCAAGAATCGCACCAATGAGTTTTTCTTGCCATCGCAACTCTGTCTCCCCCTGTTGGACAGGTCTATCGGCTCTTTTAATTTGGTCGGACTCAACGCGAATTCCAGCGCTCGTCGTTTTCTTCGTTTCGCTCAACGCCCTCAGATCAGCTACGATCCGCTCGAGTTCAATCGCCCTATTTTTTTGCTCTTCTAACGCCTGTTGTGTCGCAATCAACTGCTCTTGCAAAGCAGCATCGGAATCAAGACCATCGGACAAGCGTACGACATGGGAAGGTTTAGCGTTATCGGAAGGCTCGATCACCCGAGGTGCCTGCTTAATGCTCCCCCCATCTGAGCGTGATCCGGGAAGATCCGACCGCCCCAAATTTCTATTCTCACCACCAGCCATCCTGGACTTAAACGCTTGCCAGTCTGCCGCATGAATCTTCACTTCACTGGAAGACTCTGACTTGGAAATTCGAGCTAACTCCTCGGATACCGGGATTTGTATGCGACTACCCGCGCGCAAACGGTTCATATTATCGTTATCAAACGCAGCTCTATTTTTCCTGAACAAACCGACTAACATCTGCTCGAGCGAGTATCCAGCGACCCTATTGCGCTGCGCGATCTTTGACAGGGTATCTCCGCTTCGAACATCCACGAAAATCCTGGATTCGCCCAGCGAAGATTGATTCGTAACCGGCGTTACGTCAGTATCGACCGATTCTTTTTGAGCTCGAACGCTCGGCTGCTCCTCAACAAATACGTCTGATGCTCGATTACCCTCAACGTTAGTTGTTTGTTCCTGCTCAACGATACCCTCCGAAACCTCCTGGATGGCAGCAACATTTTGTCCATCCATATTTCCCGTAAGTCGACGCTCCTCCAGCAACAACGGCGGATCAATAAAGGCAACAAACGTCCTCGACACCCGCTCACTTTGGACAGATAACTCCACCAATAAATCAATCACGATTTCATTCACGGCTTCTTTGGTCATCAACGAGATGAAGTCGCCTGATTGATCGCGGATATATTCAAGAGTGATATTTGAGACAAGGTCGTTATAAATGAGACCCGACTTCGCATACTGAGCTGGAGAACCAAGTGACACGGTGAGATCACTGGCGCCCGAATCACTGACATCAAAGACAGATATTCGCGCCTCGAGAGGTTCACCCAACGCAGACTCTACCGTTAAGCTCCCCAGCCGAGCCGCATTAACAACTCCAATGAAACCTGTTAGAACGACAAAAAATATTAGGCGAATCATGATAACCAATCTCTATCTAGATGAAGGTTGCGAGAAACACGACTAATGGGTATCGATAAGTTAAGAGTATCACGCAGTGCTCTAACGTAGCTCGCGGACGAGAATTTGAAGCATTCTGCGAAGCGGTTCTGCCGCACCCCACAAAAGCTGGTCACCAACCGTGAAGGCCGAATAAATATTACCCTCACTCATTCCCAGTTTCCTGACACGACCTATAGGGATATTCAATGTTCTCGTCGTCACACTCGGACTAAGCCCCTCGATACTGTCACCTTTTGTATTGGGAATAACAGAGACCCATTCATTAGCCCCCGCCAGTCGTTCTTCAACTTCAGGCTCTGTTAACGCACGTGTGAGCTTGAAGGTGAGCGCTTGGCTATGGCACCTCATCGCGCCAACGCGCACACAAATGCCATCGATGACGATTGGAGAAGATTCACGCCCAAGGATCTTATTGGCCTCCGCCTGTGCCTTCCACTCTTCTCGACTTTGACCATTACCAAGATCCGAGTCGATCCATGGGATCAAACTGCCGGCCAAAGGAATACCGAAGTGATCCGTTGGAAATCCGTCGCTTCGCATGGCATCCAGAACAGTCTCATCAACTTTTAGTATGTCCCCATCGGATGAAGCCAACTGCCCTTGGACTGAATCATGTATCGCTCCCATCTGAGCAATCAACTCTCGCATATGCTGCGCACCAGCTCCCGACGCCGCTTGGTATGTCATCGCAGAAACCCATTCGACCAACCCATCTTTTAATAACCCATGCATCGCCAACAGCATGAGACTTACCGTACAGTTACCTCCGATGAAGTCTCTCTTCCCGTTTTGAATTGCGTCATCGATACTATCTCGGTTAATCGGATCGAGGATGATCATCGCATCGGATGACATGCGCAGCGCAGATGCTGCATCAATCCAGTAACCAGCCCAGCCCGAATCTCTCAACGGACCGTGAATCTTTTTTGTGTAATCTCCGCCCTGACAAGACAAAATGACATCCATCGCCTGGAGTTCTGATATTGCGTAGGCATCCTTCAGAACACCATCAGAGCCAGGTACGGACGGCGCAGGCTCTCCAACTTGGGACGTGGTAAAAAAAGTCGGAGAGATCGAATCAAAGTCTGCCTCGTCTCGCATCCGTTGCATCAGCACCGAACCCACCATACCTCGCCACCCAACAAGACCGACCTTTAACATTTCGCTCATACTCAATTCAATCCGAGTCAACCGAGCGCAGCGATGACCGCATCACCCATTTCTTTAGTGCCAATGGGATTAACGTCATCTGGACAAATGTCCGGAGTGCGCAGACCTTGAGATAAAACCTGCTTCACCGCTCTGTCTATTCGCACAGCCGCCTCACTTTGATTCAAGCTGTATTTCATCATCATAGATAACGACAATATAGTCGCTAACGGATTGGCCACGTTGTTACCCGCGATATCAGGAGCTGACCCATGAATCGGCTCGAACAAGCCCTTACCATTAGTATCCATCGAGGCCGAAGGGAGCATCCCAATCGATCCGGTCAACATAGACGCTTCATCCGACAAGATGTCTCCAAAGATATTCCCTGTCAAAATGACATCGAACTGCTTCGGGGCCCGCACAAGTTGCATCGCCGCGTTATCGACATACATATGACTCAGTTCAACAGACGGGTATTCCTTTGCAACACGACTAACAACCTCACGCCAGAGTATGCTGGTATCAAGAACGTTCGCTTTATCGACAGAGCACAGTCGTTGGTTTCTCTTTTGTGCAATGTCGAATCCTACTCGGGCGATTCTTTCAACTTCAGAGACGGAGTAGCGCATCGTGTCAAAACCTTCATCTTCTCCAGATTCCGTCTGACGCCGCCCTCTAGGCTGACCGAAATAAATATCCCCCGTCAGCTCACGAAGAATCATGATGTCTAAACCTTCGACTAGTTCAGGCTTAAGACTAGAGGAAGAGGCCAATTCTGGGAAAACGACTGCCGGTCTTAAATTTGCAAACAAAGACAGTTCCTTGCGGATTCTGAGGAGGCCTTGCTCTGGACGTAACTCACGTGGCAGCACATCGTAAGAAGGGCCGCCCACTGCTCCCAATAAAATAGCATCAGCGTCTTTAGCAAGTTTCAAAGTTCTCTCAGGAAGCGGATCGCCTGCTTCGTCATACCCAGCTCCGCCAATTGCCGCGTACTCAATATCCAGTGAGAGCCCATCTGCCTTGAGGTGATCGAGCACTCTGACCGCCTGTTCAACAATCTCCGGTCCGATGCCGTCTCCGGGCAATACAACTATCTTCATAATTTACTTCCAAGTTTAAAAATTATTGTTTACTGCATTGATTCTCAAAATTAACCGAAAAGCCAAGGCTGTCTGAGTTTGTGTTGCGACTCAAATTCTTTGATCGCATCGACATGCCTCATAGTCAAACCAATGTCGTCAAGGCCGTTTAGCAGACAATGCTTACGAAATGGGTCGACGTCGAACGAAAACGATTTAGCGCCATCCGTTGTGGACACCTTTTGCGCTTCGAGGTCGATCGATAGTTTAAAACCTGGGAAAGCTGCCACATCGTGAAACAATTCATCTACTTGAGCTTCCCCGAGAACGATCGGCAATAATCCGTTTTTTAGCGAATTATTAAAGAAAATCTCACCAAAACTGGGAGCGATGACTGCTTTAAATCCGTAATCGGTGAGTGCCCACGGGGCATGCTCTCGAGACGAACCACAACCGAAGTTCTTGCGAGCAAGAAGAATCGACGCACCTTGGTACCTTGCCTCGTTTAAAACGAATTTCGGATTGATTTGGCGTTTCTCAATAGGGATGCCAGGCTCACCAACATCGAGAAACCGCCATGCATCAAAAAGATTGATTCCAAATCCCGATCGCTTGATCGATTTCAAAAATTGCTTTGGAATGATCGCATCAGTATCAACGTTAGTTCGATCCAGAGGAACAACTAATCCACTATGAAAAGTAAATTTGTCCATGATTTCCTGCCTTAATTAAACTGATTAATCGTTTCAAAATACGACATCAGCTAGTCAACAATCGTGCGTCAACGAAATGGCCAGCAATCGCCGCACTCGCAGCCATCGCCGGACTCACCAAGTGCGTTCTGCCACCTGCACCCTGTCGACCCTCAAAGTTTCGATTGGACGTTGATGCGCACCGCTCACCGGATTCCAATCGGTCATTATTCATCGCCAAACACATAGAGCAACCTGGTTGCCGCCACTCAAAGCCAGCTGCCGTGAATATTTGGTCAAGCCCCTCATGCTCTGCCTGCGCTTTGACAAGACCAGAGCCTGGCACCACCATCGCCAACTTGATGTTCGAAGCCACACGCTTTCCCTTAACAACCTCCGCGGCCGCTCGCAAATCCTCAATCCGTGAATTCGTACACGAGCCGATGAAGACTTTGTCTAATTTGATATCAGTGATCGCCATATTTGGCTCAAGACCCATGTACTGGAGCGCCCTCTCGACACCTTCTCGCCGCACCGAATCTTTCTCTTTGTCTGGATCCGGCACACGACCATCAATACCGCAGACCATTTCGGGTGACGTGCCCCAAGTCACTTGAGGCACCACCTCATCTCCGTTGAGCGTAACCACCGCATCGAAGGATGCCCCATCATCCGATTTAAGCGATCGCCAATAGGTCTCAGCAGCGTCCCACATATCGCCAGTTGGGGAAAAATTTCGACCACGCAGATAATCGATTGTCACATCGTCGACAGCGACCATGCCTGCCCGCGCACCCGCCTCAATCGCCATATTAC
This sequence comes from Candidatus Eutrophovita brisbanensis, assembly GCA_038147395.1. GTDB lineage: Bacteria > Pseudomonadota > Gammaproteobacteria > Burkholderiales > Eutrophovitaceae > Eutrophovita > Eutrophovita brisbanensis. The sequence goes on from JAYQTM010000001.1 coordinate 1,961,654, forward strand.
AAAGAGTCATACGACCCTCCATGGACAAGGACCGTATCGCACTTCCAGCAAATTCGATTGCGTAACCCGTACCTCCAGCAGTTCCGATTTTGCCAATCAGCGCGAGTGCAATATCTTTACCGGTGACAGCGGGAGAAAGCGCCCCATCAACCTGAACAAGCATGTTTTTCATTTTCTTTTGAACGAGGCATTGCGTGGCCATAACATGCTCAACCTCCGATGTCCCAATGCCATGGGCCAAACACGCGAAAGCGCCATGCGTGCTGGTATGAGAATCACCACACACCACAGTCATTCCAGGCAACGTCGCGCCCTGCTCCGGGCCAATCACGTGAACGATGCCCTGCCTTGAATCCAAAAAGGGAAAATAAGCTTTTGCGCCAAATTCATTGATATTCTTATCAAGAGTATCGACTTGCAGTTTGGAAATTGGATCCTCGATACCCTTGTCCCAATCCGTCGTTGGCGTATTGTGGTCCGCGGTGGCAACGATCGAATCGGTTCTCCAAGGCGCTCGGCCGGCCATTTTCAATCCTTCAAATGCCTGCGGACTCGTCACCTCATGTACAAGGTGTCGATCGATATATATCAGTGAAGTCCCGTCATCCTCAGTTCGAACAACGTGGCTGTCCCAAAGCTTGTCGTACAACGTTTTCAGCATGTAAATCACCGGTTTGGTTGCTTATAAAATTTAAGCCGGTAATTATGACACACGAGCGCCACCACTTATGAGGATCGCGCGTCAATTCCATCATGCCGCCGGAGCCAATAAATCAGCCCTGCTCCTACAAACGCAACGCCCGCAGAAAAAACAAACGTCGTTGGGCCATCAAAACGTTCCCACAGCAAACCAGAGGCGAACGTCCCAAGAGCGCCGCCCGCCCCAAACCCGACGCTTGAGTAAAGCGCCTGACCTCTCGAGCGATATACCCCGCTGAAATATTCGTTAGTCGCCGCGATCCCTGCAACATGAAACATACCGAAAGTAATTGCGTGCATCATTTGAGAAAAAATAAGGAGAATGATGCTGTCAAAACCAACCGCAACGAGCGAGAACCGTAGCACGGCGATAAGAAAGCAGAACAAGAAGAAATCATTGAATCGAAATCGAGAAAAAAGGCGGGGCATAATGAGAAAAATAAAAATCTCTGCAATCACTGCAACTGCCCAAAGCCACCCAACTGTCGATTTCGAATACCCATTTTCAACGATAAAAATCGAGAAAAACGCGTTGTACGCGCCATGAGCAAACTGCATCATGAAAAAGCAAAGGAGCAATCCGATAATGCGACGATCAACTTTGAGGGCTGGCCCACCTCGAACAGACGACACCCCACCTTGATGGGTGAGATCTTTTGGCAAAAATACGATAGACGCCGTCACCAGCACCAACATAAGACTCATGACGTAGTCGAGGTGAATGAGATCCATCATTTCAAAAAGGTATCCACCACCTAAAACCACGAGGATAAATCCGACCGAACCCCAAAGGCGAATGCGGCCATATATTGATAGTTCATTGCCCAAACGTTCGGCACACAGCGCCTCTGCAATAGGCAAAATCCCAGACCAGACCAAACCCCAAAGGGTGAGTATGGTCGCGACATAGGTCAAAGACGTACCGCCACGAATAAAGAAAAAAATCAGCGGACCAATTAAGGCCAACAAGACAATCAGACGATATTTTTCTCCCCAGCGATCAGACAACCACGCCCAAAAAAATGGCACCAAAATTCTTAGTGCTGGGCTGATTCCGAGGAGAATTGCTATTTCAAACGGCGCAAACCCTCGTCGTTGTAAATAGAGCGAAAAAAATGGCGCGAAAACACCAACAAAGGCAAAGTACCAAAAATAAAAATTGGATAATCGAAAAACGAGGCCAGTCACACTGTTATTTGGAATGTGTTGTGATCACACAATAGATAGTGACTCAGCTTTTCGGTCGTGAATTAACCGAAATTAGACGTCTTGTCGGTTAGCCTCGGCGTGTCAGTTTGAACATCAGCGTTCTGAGCCCGATGCCTCAAGGCATGATCTGCAAGCACCAAGGCGACCATGGCTTCCGCAATCGGTGTTGCTCGAATACCAACACACGGATCATGACGCCCGAACGTATTGACCGTAACTTCCTTTCCCGATTTATCGATCGACTGCCGATCTAACCTGATACTCGAAGTGGGTTTAATCGCAATGTGGGCAATGATGTCCTGCCCGGTGGAAATTCCCCCCAAGATGCCGCCCGAGTGATTGCTTAGAAAACCGTTCTCACTCATTTCATCACTGTGGGTTGTGCCTTTTTGACTGACTACGGCAAATCCATCGCCAATTTCTACACCCTTCACAGCATTAATGCCCATCAACGCACTCGCGAGATCAGCGTCCAGCTTGTCATACACCGGCTCACCTAAGCCGACTGGTACGCTTGTCGCAACTACCGATATTCTGGCGCCGCATGAATCTCCAGATTTACGAAGTCGATCCATATAAGTTTCAAGTTCGCCAACTATCGCCGGATCAGGACAAAAAAATGGATTGTCATTGATCCCATCCCAACCATGAAAATCAATTTTTATGTCTCCCAACTGCGACATAAAACCGCGAACGAGTATTCCGTAGCGCTCTCGCAACCATTTTTTTGCAATCGCCCCCGCCGCAACACGTCCAGCCGTTTCTCGGGCAGATTGTCTACCACCACCCCGATAATCTCGTTGACCATATTTCTGCCAGTAAGTGTAATCGGCATGCCCAGGGCGAAACTGCTCAGCAATATTGCCGTAGTCCTTTGACCGTTGATCAACATTACGTATAGACAGTGCAATCGGTGTGCCAGTCGTCTTGCCTTCGAACACACCCGAGAGAATCTCAACCGAATCAGGCTCCCGCCTTTGCGTGACATGTCTAGATGTGCCCGGCCGACGACGATCCAAATCGACTTGTATATCTTCCACATCTAAATCCATCCCTGGTGGGCATCCATCAACAACGCATCCAATCGCGGGCCCATGGCTCTCGCCAAAGGAAGTGACGCAAAATGATTTTCCGAATGTATTTCCAGACATAGAATTTTTTTATCGTAAAGACTACGAAAATCACGAGAGGCTAATCGTCATGAGTCTAACATAGTGGACGCCCCAGCTCGACATCATCAGGCGTGTTTGCGCATCCATATATTGCTAAACTCGAGTGTAATGCGAATCACACAATATCAGCGATAACCAAGGACACATCATGCGCAGCTATCTCGATTTAATGAGGCATATTCGTGAAAATGGAACGCCCAAGGAAGACCGTACCGGCACGGGTACACTCAGCGTTTTTGGCGCACAACTTCGATTTGACCTCAGCGCTGGGTTCCCACTGCTGACCACAAAAAAAGTACACCTTAAATCAATCATCCATGAACTGCTGTGGTTCCTAAAGGGCAGTACAAATATTGAATACCTGACTCAGAATGGAGTCACGATATGGGACGAATGGGCAGATAAAAATGGAGATTTAGGCCCTGTTTATGGTCATCAATGGCGCTCATGGCCGACAAAAGACGGCGGACACATTGACCAGATCTCAAAGGTGATTGATGACCTCAAAAAAAACCCGGATTCTCGTCGACACATTGTCTCTGCTTGGAATGTATCGGACATCGACAAAATGGCGCTTGCACCGTGCCACACGTTTTTTCAGTTTTATGTTGCTGGCGGCAAACTATCGTGCCAGCTCTACCAGCGCAGTGCTGACTTTTTCCTAGGGGTGCCGTTCAACATTGCGTCCTACGCACTTTTGACGATGATGGTCGCTCAAGTCTGCGATCTCGAAGTGGGAGATTTCGTCCATACCTTCGGTGACTGTCACTTATATGTCAATCACTTGACTCAAACCGATGAGCAATTATCTCGAACGCCGAGGTCACTCCCTACAATGAGAATCAACCCCGAGGTGAAGAATATTTTTGAGTTCACGTACGAAGACTTTGAACTCATCGGATACGACCCCCACCCGATGATCAAGGCTCCAGTCGCGATATAGATCAGCATGCAAACGACGATCATCGTAGCTCGGTCCAAAAACGGAGTCATTGGCAAGGACGGAGATCTTCCATGGCACCTATCGGAAGATTTGAAACGATTCAAATCGCTAACAACTGATCATGCGATTATCATGGGCAGAAAAACTTGGGACTCGATTGGCCGGCCGCTTCCAAATAGGCAGAACATCGTTATCACCAGAGATTCGACAAAAAAATTCGAGGGCGCGACATCGGTACCAACGCTTGCCGCTGCGCTTGAAATAGTCGAGCCACACAGGAACCCCTTTATCATCGGTGGCAGTGAAATATATCGTTTAGCGCTCGACGTGACGCAGACAATAGAAATGACGCTCATCGATGCAGAAGTTGATGGTGATGCTTTTTTTCCAGATTTGAACCCAAACGACTGGGAAGAAATAAAACGATCGCTCCAGCTCGATGAGAAAACTCAGCTAAGTTACGCGTTTATCACCTATCAAGAGAAGACAGGTTAACGTCGTTCGTTAAATACGCGGATCTCGGGTAACGGAAAACCGTTGAACTCATTCGCATACACCGTTGTGTATGCGCCTGCATTTGGAAAGTACAGGAAGTCTCCCTCGGAAATCGTTGATGGCAACTGCTGCTCGCGCGGTAACACATCGACTGAATCACAGCTCGGGCCAGCAATAAACCAAGGCACTTCGTCGCCACTATCTCGAGATGAACTGATCTCGTAATGAATCCCCTGAGTACACTCCATCAGGCCGCTGAACACACCGGCATCCAGGTAAAGCCAGCGCTCGTCTCCTTTGGTTGCCGTACCAATTACCTGACACACGAAACATGCCGAATCAGACACCATGTATCGACCTGGTTCCGCGCTGACTTTGATCTCTTCACCCAAACCATCAAGGGCTGTTGCGACAACCTGTCCGATGTACTCAATTGATGGAATCGGCTTCGTCAGACGAACCGGAAAGCCACCACCAATATTGAGAAGCTCAGGAGAAAGATTTCTCAACCTCATACTCTCGAATATTCTCTTAGCTGATTCGATCGCCTGCGTCCAATTATCAACATTGCGGCATTGAGAGCCAACGTGGAACGTCACACCACAAACATCAGCTTGTAGCTCGACGGCCACGTCCAAGATCGCATCAACATCGCGCAGCTTTGCCCCAAATTTCCCGGAAAGAGGCCAGTCACTCCCGATGTTCGGCGTATCGAAGCGCAAGTAAAGCTTCGCATCAGGAACGTGAGAAACAATTTTGCGTAATTCTTCTTCACTATCGAACGCGAACCATCGAACACCTTTGGAGGCAGCGTACCGAATATACTCAGACGGCTTCACTGGATTGCTGTAGTGTACGCGCGAGATGTCAACATCAAGCCTCGTCAACAAATCCAACTCATTGATAGAGGCAATTTCAAAGTCACACCCCTCGTCTTTGAGCGCCGAGAGGACCCGCAAATCCGGGTTTGCTTTCACCGCGTAATGCGGAGCAACGCTGGGCATTGCCGACCTAAACCGACGCAATTTCTCACGAACGATATCAAGATCCATTACGAGCATCGGCTGTGTGTATCCCTGCGCCAGCGCTCGAACAAGCACGGCATTATCCAAGCTCACCTCTGGATGAGAGTCGAGTAAACCCTCGAGCTCAGCGCGCTGGCTTAGTGCATTTTGGATAGTCATCAGCGAACCCTATATAAAAAACACCAATCAAGTTGGTTAGGTTGACAATGGCACAGGAAATCCCCGCACCTCTCAGCCCCAAATGTTCTCGCCTCGTCGCTGCAACTGGGCACGTGAGAACACTGTTCAAAATAAAATGGGAGGCGAGATTATAGATTCTCGTCAATAAGAATCAAGACTAAATTCTAAAAATTAGGAATTTACGAAAAAAAATATAAAAAATAATATTAAATTCAATAATTTATATCTTAGGCAGCGTCACCCCTGACTGTCCCTGATATTTACCATTTCGATCACTGTAGGACGTCTCGCATATGTCGTCCGGACTTGCCTGGAAAAAGATGACCTGAGCTACCCCTTCATTGGCATAAATTTTCGCGGGCAACGGCGTGGTATTAGAAAACTCCAGTGTGACGTAACCCTCCCATTCAGGCTCAAACGGTGTGACGTTCACGATAATGCCGCATCGTGCGTAGGTTGATTTGCCGAGGCAGACAGTGAGAACGTCACGCGGGATGCGGAAATACTCCACCGTTCTCGCGAGCGCAAAGGAGTTCGGTGGAATAATGCACACATCCCCCTTAAAATCAACAAACGAATCCGAGTCGAAGTTTTTTGGATCGACGATTGTAGAGTTAATATTCGTAAAAATCTTAAATTCATCAGAACACCGGATGTCGTAACCGTAAGACGAAGTGCCGAAGGAGACGACTCGCTCTCCATCGATCACTTTGACCTGATTCGGTTCAAATGGCTCGATCATGCCTTTCTCTCCGGCCATTCTCCTGATCCAACGATCTGACTTCACACTCATATTTTTACTCCAAAAATTTTGACTTATCGCCTTAGCGTTCGTCTTTCTCGCGTCCTAGTTATTTTGCACTTTGATATTTGGAAACGCATTACTGTAATCTCGTTTCTGTTTTGCGATCTTACTGGCAACCTTCAAGGCAATCTCCTTGTAAGCGACGCTAATCGGACCATCAGGCTTAGTGACTAACGAGGGCTCTCCTCGATCCAAGTCCTCTCGGATGGATATATCTAGCGGCAGTGACCCAAGCATGTCCACACCATAATCAGACGCCATACTGCCACCACCACCTTCACCAAAAATATGTTCTACGTGACCACAATTAGAGCAAGTATGCATGCTCATATTCTCTACGATACCGAGCAGCGGCACATGGACTTTCTCAAACATTTTCAAAGCTTTTCTTGCATCGATTAGCGCGATATCTTGCGGTGTTGTGACGATAATGGCCCCTGTCAAAGGGACTTTTTGAGATAGCGTCAGTTGGATATCACCCGTGCCTGGTGGCAAGTCAATCAACAAGTAGTCCAAATCTTTCCACTTCGTATCTCGTAGTAACTGCTCCAAAGCTTGCGTCACCATGGGGCCTCGCCACACCATAGGTTGATCAGGGTCCACGAGAGTGCCTATAGACATCGCTTGGACACCGTGACGAGAAAACGGAGTGATACTCTTACCGTCCTCGGACTCCGGCTTGCCCTCTAAACCGAGCATCATTTGCTGGGAGGGTCCATAGATATCAGCGTCTAATACGCCAACCTGTGCTCCCTCAGAAGCCAGCGCAATAGCCAAATTTGTCGTAGTCGTAGATTTTCCCACCCCGCCTTTACCCGAAGCCACTGCGATCACGTTCTTCACATTCGGCAACAATTTAATGCCCCCTTGAGCGGCGTGCGCGACTATTTTGGAGTCAATAGTGACGTGGACCGGGACACCATCCGTCAGAAGTTCTAGTTGCCCAGTAATTAATTGGCCCAAAGCCTCTGCCTGGCTCTTGATGGGATAACCCATGGTTACTCGGACCAATATTTGAGACGTTTCCAATTCAATAGAAATCTGCTCTCCACACTGACCGAATCGCTCAGCCGTAACGGGGTTCTCTATCTCTTTGATTTTGCCATTAAGAAACTCTGTATCTATCATTGTTATCAACGTATTAAAAATTTGTTAGAGCGTCATTCTAACGAAAAGTTACCGCTCAATACGCCCGCGCACTGCCTCGGTTTGCTAGAATCTCTCGGTTAAGAGACATCCTGTCGTTCACATCGAAATCATGAACAGAAGAATCCTTGTTACATCTGCGCTCCCGTACGCAAACGGCAGTATTCACCTTGGCCACTTGGTGGAATACATACAAACCGACATTTGGGTCAGGTTCCAGAAAATGATGGGGCACGAAACTCACTACGTTTGTGCTGACGACACCCACGGAACTCCTGTCATGCTTCGTGCCGAGCAAGAAGGGTTGACTCCGGAATCACTAATTCAACGGGTGCATTCTGAGCATAGTCAAGATTTCAAGGCGTTCCATGTTGATTTTGATAACTACTACACGACTAATTCACCTGAGAATCAGCGATTATGTAATGAGATATATCACGCGCTCAAGCAGTCCGATCTCATAGAAGAGAAAGAAATCGAGCAGTTTTATGATCCAACTAAGGAGATGTTCCTACCTGATCGATTCATCAAAGGAACATGTCCCAAATGCTCTGCGCCAGACCAGTATGGAGATTCCTGCGAACGTTGTGGTGCCACCTATTCGCCTACAGACTTAATTGACCCGTACTCAACAGTATCAGGATCAACGCCCGACAGAAGAAAATCAAAACACTTGTTTTTCAGACTATCAGACGAGAGATGTGAACAATTTTTACGTACCTTCACACAGCAATCGGATCGCCTCCAACCGGAAGCTGCAAACAAAATGAAGGAATGGCTTGGCAGTGAGGGCGAGCAAAAATTATCTGACTGGGATATTTCTAGAGACGCGCCTTACTTTGGTTTTCCAATTCCAGGAACAGACGAAAAAAAATTCTTCTACGTATGGCTTGACGCTCCTGTCGGTTATTTCGGCAGTTTCTTGAACTACATCGCCCAGTCGCATGCTCACAGCGCGGAGGATTTAGAGAAGGATTTTCTTCGATCTGATCGCGACACCGAGCTCGTTCATTTTATTGGCAAAGACATCTTGTACTTTCACGCACTTTTTTGGCCAGCAATGCTTCAGTTCGCTGGATTTAGAACGCCAACCAAAGTATTCGCGCACGGGTTTCTCACGGTCAATGGCCAAAAGATGTCCAAGTCGAGAGGCACATTCATCACAGCGAAGAGCTTCATAGATTGCGGCCTAAATCCCGAATGGCTGCGTTATTACTATGCGGCCAAATTGAACGCCTCAATGGAAGATATCGACCTGAACCTAGAGGATTTTATCGCTCGAGTAAACAGCGATCTCGTTGGCAAATTTATCAACATCGCCAGCCGCAGCGCCAACTTTCTCACCAAACACTTTGACGGCAAAGTAGCGAAGATTGATACAAACGAGCATTCGATTATCAGAGAATTTCAAAACGCTGCACCGGCGATATCCGATGCATACGATCGGCGAGAATTCGGTAAAGCAGTACGCACCATCATGTCTCTTGCTGATCAGGCAAATGCTTACATTGACTCTCAAAAACCTTGGGAGCTGGCAAAAGACGCAACGAGACAATCCGAGTTACACACCGTGTGTTCGATCGCGATGAACCTGTTCAAAGTTATTACCGTATATCTGAAACCGGTTTTACCCCAGATCAGTTATCAGATAGAGGATCTTCTCAATGTGAACACTCTCGACTGGGCAGATGCTGGTAAGACACTTCCGCAAAATCACCAAATCAATAAATATAAACACCTCCTAGGCAGGGTTGACCCAAAACAAGTCGAACAACTTGTGGTCGCGAATAGTGCGCCCCAGGAAACGAAACCGTCCAATCATCAAGAATCGAAAGCCATGACTCAAAACGAAGAATCAATTGATAACGAAAACTCAGAGATCACGATAGATACTTTTTCTAAGGTGGATCTTCGAGTGGCCCAGGTCATCAAAGCTGAACACGTCGAGGGGGCGGATAAATTGATCCGCCTAGAATTGGACCTCGGTCATGAAAAACGGCAGGTTTTTGCAGGCATTAAGGCTGCATACGATCCCGATGATCTTGTAAATAAGCTCGTGGTTGTCGTCGCGAATCTGAAACCGCGAAAAATGAGATTTGGCGAATCTCAAGGTATGGTACTTGCTGCGAGTGGAGACGAGTCTGGTATTTTCGTTGTGTCTCCAGATTCAGGAGCAAAGCCTGGAATGAAAGTGAGCTAAGTTAATAAACAAGTCCAAAATCATCGGGATTGAGCCAACCCGACAAGTCTTGGAATAAAGCATCTTCAGGTCTGATTTTCCAGTCTTCACCCAGGTCGATTTCAGCGGTGCCGCTCGAGCTTTCATATTTGACTTTGACCGGTAACAATCCATCTCGATAAGGCAATAAAATTTCTTTAAGCTTCTTTGGGTCTGCGCCGCTCCGAACCCTTAGCTCGAGTGACTTACCGAATTTTTCACGAACACTCGCGAGGCTAAACACATTCTCGGCAGAGACTCTGGTCACAACTGTCACTTCATCCGAATCTCCACCTCGACGGTAAGACCTCAGTTTGGCCTCGAAGACAATAATACTGTCCTCTTTCACGATATCCCTAAATCGGTCCAGGAATTCGTCGTATAACACGACCTCCTCCGATCCGTATCCATCCGATATGGTGACGACCAACATCCGACCGTTATTCGTCTTTTGAATCCTTACCGACTCAACAACCCCAGAGAGTAGGATCTGTTTGATGCCCTCCTCCGGAGAGGGATATGAAATCGCATTGAGTCGGGTCGAAACCAACATCGAGAGCTCTTTTTCAAAACTTCGGAATGGGTGGCCGCTGTAGTAAAACCCAAGAGCAATTTTCTCTTGTTGCAGTTTTTCGTACTCGGTCCATTCTCGGGATTCAACCATTGACACCTCAGAGACCGATTCAGAGTCATCTCCAAATAGACTGCCTTGCGAGGCATCGCGATCCTTCTGATCCGCTGCCAACATTGCAGATTGAACAGATGCCAATAGTTTTGCCCTATTTTTTTCAATCGCATCGAATGCGCCTGCACGAATTAAGGATTCAATAACACGCTTGTTCACGATGTGGCGATCCACTCGGGAAACAAAATCGAAAAAACTCGCGAATCCACCCAAATCACGCTCGACAATAATGTGCTCGATCGCAGACTCACCAGTCCCACGAATACCACCCAAGCCGTATCTAATTTCGTCACGAGATGCTGGTGTGAATCGATACTCAGAGGAGGAAATATCGGGCGGCAATATCCGGATGTGATTTCTCTGACAATCCTGAACCAAGTGATGAATCCGATCTGTGTCGTCAAGTGCCGCCGACAAATTTGCCGCCATAAATGCTGACAAATGATGGCACTTAAACCACGCCGTTTGATATGCGATCAATGCATAAGCGGCAGCATGAGACTTATTGAAGCCGTAGCCCGCAAACTTCTCCATCAAATCAAAAATTTCGTTTGATTTCGCCTCAGTAAGCCCGTTCGCTTTCGCCCCTTCCATGAAGATTTGTCGGTGCTGAGCCATCTCTTCGGCTTTTTTCTTACCCATAGCCCGTCTTAACAGGTCAGCGCCGCCCAAAGTATAGCCACCGATAATTTGGGCCATCTGCATCACTTGCTCTTGGTAAACCATGATGCCATACGTCTCTTCCAAGATGGTCTGGACGCGATCATCTGGATAGGTGACCTTTTGACGACCGTGTTTTCTCTCGACAAAGTCGGGGATCAAATCCATCGGGCCCGGCCTAAATAATGCGACGAGTGCAACAATGTCTTCGAATCGATCTGGTCTCGCACGCTCGATTAAGTCACGCATGCCTCGGGATTCAAATTGAAAAACAGCAGCAGTGTTCCCAGTTGAAAAAATTTTGTATGCGTCGGCATCATCAAGAGGAAGCTCGTGCAATTGAATATTCACGTCCTGATCCAAACGCTTAATAAAACGCAACGTCCAATCTAATATCGTCAGTGTAGTCAGGCCAAGAAAATCAAATTTCACTAATCCGATGAGCTCGACGTCATCTTTATCGAGTTGGGAAATGACATTTGTTGAACCATCGGCTGAATACAATGGACAGAAATCACTCAGTGCCGAGGGCGCGATCAAGACACCACCGGCATGCATACCGACATTCCGCGTTAGCCCCTCAAGTTGTCCACCAAGCGCCAATAACTCTCGAGTCTCTTCGTCCGCTTCCTCTCTCTCTTTGAGGCGAGGCTCCATTTCTCTCGCTAACTCAAGTGTAATTTGTTTTCCTGGCTGGAAAGGTATAAGTTTTGCAAGTTCGTCCGCGCGACCATAACTCCATTCCATTACTCGAGCCACATCTCTCACGACCGCCTTGGCTGCCATTGTTCCGAAAGTCGCTATCTGAGACACCGATTCCCTACCGTACTTTTGACGGACATATTCGATCACTCGATCACGGCCATCTTGGCAAAAGTCGATATCGAAATCAGGCATAGAAACCCGCTCAGGATTCAAAAATCGTTCGAAAAGCAAGTTGTAACGTATCGGATCTAGGTCTGTAATCCCGAGTGAGTAAGCAACTAAAGAGCCAGCGCCGGAACCTCTTCCGGGCCCAACAGGTACACCATTACTTTTTGCCCAATTGATAAAGTCAGCAACGATCAAAAAGTATCCCTCGAAACCCATATTCACAATCGTATTGATTTCAAACATGAGTCGATCGGTGTATTTCTCTTTATTCGCCCTTAACACCTCGAGGTCAGGAAAAAGTAACCCTAAACGAGCATCAAGCCCGGACATAGACAGCTGTTTCAAATATTGCTCGAGGGAGAGGCCATCTGGAGTGGGAAATTGAGGCAGTTGTGGTTGACCTAAAGTCAATTCGAGCGAGCATCGCTTCGCGATCTCGATCGTGTTCTGCAACGCTCCAGGGAGATCAGAAAACAGCTCTTCCATCTCCTCGGGAGATTTAAAATATTGAGACTCTTTGAATGGCCTTGGACGACCTTGGTCCGCGAGCAAATAACCATCCGAAATACAAAATCTAGCCTCATGCGCCAAAAACTCCTCGGGCTCGAGAAATTCGACTGGATGGGTGGCCACAACCGGGATTGATAGGTCATTCGCCAAACTCAGAATACCCGGCTCTATGGCATCACGAACGGCAGGATCAATACGCTGGACCTCGAAATAAAAACGATTCGGAAACAGATCTATCCATTGCCTGGTTCGATCTCGTGCCACGCTCTGATCCCCGTTTTTCAGCGCTTGCTCGATATCACCGCTGTCCCAACCTGACAACCCAATCAATCCCTCCGTTCCATCCTCTTTCATCCACTCAAATTTGATGGCGGCATCGTGTGAATCGCGCTCTCCAGTAAATCCTCTCGTCAACCATCGGCTGAGCTTGTGGTACCCGTCGTTGTTCTGGATCAAAAGGATCATTCGGGAGGATCGCTGGCCGTTTGAAATATCAATCCGGACATCACAGCCAATAATTGGCTTAATGCCTCTTTTCCTCGCCGCCCTGTAAAACTTGACACTTCCAAAGAGATTGTCCAGATCCGTGATCGCTAGCGCTGGCATCCGGTTTTTTTCGGCTCGCTCACACACTTCAGAGGTACGGACCATTCCTCGGGTAATCGAGTACTCGCTATGCAATCTCAGATGGACAAATGAAGAGTAGGCCATAGAGTTATTGTACGATGTAAACAACTTTTCACACGACTCATGACGTTCAATGCGGGTCACACAAATGCAAACCGAGGTTCACCTTTGATCAAGCAGTCCCAAAACCATTACCTAAACATCGGAACGCTCAAATACCATGTAAGAACTTGGGGTGAAACCCATCACCCTCACCTTTATTTGTTGCATGGCTGGATGGACATGTCAGCGTCATTCCAATTTACCGTCGATGCACTTGAAAGCGATTGGTTTGTCATCGCTCCAGACTGGAGGGGATTCGGGTTATCAGACTGGTCTAAAAGCACATACTGGTTTCCCGATTATGTCGCCGATCTTCAAGAGATCGTTGATCATTTTTCTAAAGGCCAAGACATCAATATGGTTGGACACAGCATGGGAGGCAACATCGCGGGTTTGTTCTGTGGCGTTTATCCCGATAGAGTCTCGAGACTCGTGCTTGCTGAAGGGTTTGGCATGCCGCCAACCGAACCTGATCAAGCTCCTGACCGCCTTAAGAGATGGTTGGAACAGAGAAAAAAAATGCCTACTCTGAAACCTTACGGATCCCTTGCCGAGGTCGCAGCGCGATTAATCACCAACACACCGACCTTACGGGAGGATCGAGCAACGTTCTTGGCAGAACATTGGGCGAGAAAGTGCTCAGATGGCACTTATGAGCTACGAGCAGACCCCAAACATAAAATGGTCAATCCAATTTTGTATCGAGCTGATGAAGCTTTTTATTTTTGGAGCAAGATTAACTGCGCCACGATGTGGTTACACAGTGATAGCGACTGGCTTGATCGCTTTTTGAAAGGTGACAAATCAACGATAGAAAAATATCGATCGTGTTACAAACAACTCGTAGAAAAGACCATCCCAGACTCGACACACATGATGCATCACGTCCAACCCGAGGCATTCGCGAAAACGATCGAGGCGTTCCTCAATTCGCAAGACGACTTGGTTTAATCCATCGACACTTTTCGGAAAAATAAAAAACCGCGCCATAACGCGATCAAACCCAGAGCTAAAAATCCCACAACATAGCTGCTGGTGAAATGATGAATCATCCAAAATATACTTGGAAATATCACCACACCTGAATAAGTCATCGCAAGGGAGGCACCTGTCGCAGTTCCTGCTTGTCCTTTCGGTGCTATCCGAGCGACTTCCGCCAAATAAACACCATTCCATCCAATCGCTGATGCACCAAATATAAAAGCGAAAATATATACAAATACGATCGATAAACCTTCATCGATTAAGCCGACGGAAAACGCAGATATCCCCATTAATAAACCCAAAAACCCAAGAACTGTCCTTGCGGAGAATCCGTAATCGGCGAGCACACCCCAAAATAATCGCCCACCAATTCCCGCAATCATTGCAATCGATAACGCAGATCCTGCCACTGACACCGATAATTGGGCTCGTTCTATCAACATCACGACAAGATACGACCCTAAACTCATTTGCACACCTGAGAACGCAAATGAAGAAGTGGCCAACTCGCGAAGCTTCGAATGCGACATGACTAACTTCAGCGGATGAATCAAACTGATTTTTTCTACTCCGTCACTGCCAGCAAGCATGTCTTGATCAAGTCGAGCGCGAATCGGCTGTGCAATCACAATCACGATTAAACCGATTGCCCCAATTGCTAACGCCGCGATTTTCCAACCGTATAAATGAATCATCAAAGGTACGAGTGCTCCTGCAATCGCTCCTCCGATCGGAACACCAGACTGTTTGATCGAGAAAATCAATGAACGCAAATGATCAGGAGCACGATCTGCGAGTACAGTGGATGAAGAAGGTGTGACCGCCCCGTAACCAAGACCAACAATGAGAGCGCCGAGCACAATGGCAACGACATTGCCCGTCGCCATTAAAGAGACACCGATAGACGCACACAGAACACACAATTGACTGACGCGAATCGCCCCCACCTTCTCAATCACTATCCCCGAGAAGAATGCAGATGGCACGGAAGTGAGATAAATTAACGCGGTCACAAGACCAACAGCGGCCGCGTTAATACCAACATCTGCTTCGGCAACCGGTGCCAATATGGGTGGCGTAAACACAACCAAAGAAGCCTGGATTTGAACAGCTAATGTAATTAGCAAAGACGAAATAAACAGGAACATCAAACGTTGCGTTACGGTAAGTGATTCAAAGTCAGCAGTGGTTAAATGAGTGTATGACTCATTCAAGCAGCGCTGGCTGCTTTTTTTAGCGCCTGATCGAGATCCCAAAGAATATCGTCAATGTCCTCAATCCCCACTGACAAACGAATCATGTCAGGTGAGACACCGGCCTTCAGTTGATCTTCCTCAGACAATTGCCTATGCGTTGTCGATGCAGGATGGATGACAAGCGTTTTCGCATCACCAACGTTCGCAAGATGTGAGAAAAACTCGAGCGAATCGATGAACCGCTCACCAGTATCAACGCCGCCCTTGATACCAAATGTCATGATCGACCCACAACCCTTAGGTAAATACTTTTGCGCGAGTTGTGCGTAGGGACTAGAACTCAGTCCGGGGAAATTCACCCACGAGACACAGTCATGATCCTCTAAAAACTCCGCCACCTTGAGCGCGTTGGACACGTGACGATCCATACGCACATGAAGTGTCTCCAGTCCCTGCAACAACAACCAGGCATTCATTGGAGATAAGGATGGCCCGAGTGTTCTCAGCGTTTCCATCCGAGCCTTCATTGTGAAGCCGAAATCACCGAATGTCTCGTAGAATCGGACTCCATGGTAGCCCTTCGATGGTTCAACCATCATTGGGAAGTTTCCATTATCCCAAGGAAATTTTCCCGATTCGACGATAACTCCACCCATCGTGGTGCCGTGTCCACCCATAAATTTTGTTGCTGACTCGACCACAATGTCCGCACCAAACCGTATCGGTTGGCAAAGATACGGGGAAGCGAACGTATTATCGATCACGAGCGGCACTCCAGCCTCATGCGCGATATCAGCAACCGCGGAAATATCGAGCACATTAATTTGAGGGTTCCCCATCGTCTCGGCATACACTGCTTTCGTCTTTGGTGTGATCGCTTTCCTGAAGTTCTCTGGATCATTCGGGTCGACAAATATCGTATTGATCCCAAATTGCCGGAATGTCACATCAAACTGAGAATACGTTCCTCCATATAAGGTACTCGATGAGACAAGATCGTCCCCCTCTCTCAGCAATGTGAGCAACGCACACATTTGTGCTGCTTGACCGGAACTCGTGGCAAGTGCCGCACGACCCGACTCTAATGCAGCGACTCGCTCCTCAAAAACCGACACGGTTGGGTTAGATAGCCGAGAATACACATTCCCAAATGTTTGCAAGTTAAACAAGCTCGAAGCATGTTCTGCAGAATCAAAAACATAGGAAGTCGTTTGATAGATCGGTGCCGCCCTGGATCCAGTCACTGCATCCGGAATTTGCCCCGCGTGCAAGCAAAGAGTGCCTACACCATATTCTCGATCAGCCATTAGTCGTGTCGTCCCTATAAGTTGTTATGGCAACCACCGGGGACGCTTTGAAGATATAACCTTTGTATTCACGCCAACCCAATTTAAACCGCCAAATAATCTTCCGTGCTCTATCTTTACGCATCGGTCACTGACAAACTTCATTCCCGCGGTTTCAGCCAGTTTCTGAGCGGTCATGTTTGTCACGCCAAGTTGCAACCACAAGACCTTCGCATTGACCGCAACGGCCTGATGCGCGATCGGCTCAATGTCCTCACTCTTACGAAAGCAGTCGACCATATCGATCTCAAATGGAATCTCCTCCAAGGAGGCATAACAATCCTCGCCTAGGACTTGTTGCCCCTTGTAGGCGGGATTCACAGGGATCACTCGATAACCGTGCTCTTGCATGTACTTTGCAGCAAAATAACTGGGTCGATACCAATTCGCAGATAGCCCTACAACCGCCAGTGTTTTAGTCTCTTTCAAGATGCTTCGCAATGAAGCGATATCGTTTGAGTCACCCATGTGTAAACCGACTGTGTTGACGCGTTAAGGAAGTTCCACACATTCTATCACCGAGAAATCAATCACTCGAACTCGTCAAAGACACATCACAGCTAGTCCTCGGAAAGCACCTTGACCGAAGCTTTAAGCTTTGAGATGTATTGACGACGGACCTCAGATTTTTTGTTTTCATCCCAATGCCAGAATCCATTCCCAGATTTCATGCCAATATTCCCGCCCAACACTTTTTCTTCTAGGACTGGTGGTGGTGTCGTTTCAACGCTCAGGTCAGGAAATACATTTTTATTTGCAAGATAAGTCACATCCAGACCAGAGATCTCTTTCTGAAGCACTGGGCCAGCCGCAAGCAATCGACAACCAAAACCAAATGTAACGGCAGTATCAACATCTTCCGGACTGGCGATATCATTCTCTAGCACATGCCACACCTCCCGCATCATCGCCGCTTGTATTCGATTTGCAAGAAATCCAGGGACATCTTTTTTCACGATCACCGGGACAAAGCCTAATTGCTTCAAACTGTCTTTCAGATCCTGACTTAATTTCGGGTCAGTCTCAGTGGACATCACAATCTCGACCAACGGTACGAGGTGCGCTGGCATGAAAAAATGAAGTCCTAGAAATCGACGTGGGTTCTCAAGACCTTCGGTAATTTTCGAAATCCCAAAAGTAGATGAATTGCTGGTGATGACTGCATCAGCTGGCGCCAGTGAACAGAGCTCGCGAAACACGCGCCTTTTGATGTCTAAATCCTCGCGCACATTCTCGATGACCAAATCAACATCTTGCCACTCAACATCAGTCATATTGGTCACTAGGTGCAACAAGTCAGTATTTAAATCAACTCCCATGTCACTCGCCGTGTGTCCCGCTCGCGTCCAGAATGAATCAATGCTGCCTCCTGAACGACCTACCACGGTGACGCGCTCTCCACCAACAGATAACTTCACAGAAAGGTCGGTCCCCATTGTTCCAGTGCCAACAATCACTATGTGTGTGAATTTCATTTACACTCCTCCGTCTTTCCTAACTCAAGCCAATCACGCCTTACTCCCATGCCGTTCCCAATTGAGACAACGATCACGATGATACTAGTTGGATTACTCGCGTACACCATCGTTGGCATTTCTGGTTTTGGCGCAGCACTCGTCTCAATACCAATACTCGTGCATTTCTTCCCTCTCCAAACGCTATTACCGATACTAGTCATCGTCGACTTCATCGCGACCGTCACAAATGGCATCAAATTCAAGAGCGAAATAGAAAAAGAAGAGTTAAAAGTAATATTGCCCACGATGGTAGCCGGAATTGGAGTTGGAACCACCATTTTGGTCATCATCTCTGGAGAAATTCTTTTACCTATTCTGGGGATGTTCATACTGGCGTATGGCTATTATCGTCTCCGATTTGGCGCTATAAAGAAAGCGATCGGTCGGCACTGGGGGTATGCAATCGGATTCACTGGCGGTCTACTGGGCAGCGTGTTTGGAGTTGGGGGACCCGTGTATGCGACCTACCTGTCTCAGCGCATCAAAAGTTTTAGTGCGCTACGAGCAACACTCTCGATCGTCTTTATTGGAAGCACCGGGATGCGGATTGTTGGACTCTCAATCGCAGGGCTTTTATTCAGAATTGAAGTGCTGTGGGGTGTACTGACGCTGACCCCATTTATGCTTATCGGTCTTTTTACTGGCCACCGCCTTCACGGCAAGATGAGTCAACGAACATTAGAACGATTTTTGTGCGCGCTACTCATTCTCAGCGGAGTTAGTCTGATCGCCAAGCCATTCACCTGAGGCAGTATCACTTAGTGCGTGTAGGTGTAGCGCAACGACACCATTTCAGAGCCAGGATTATGGGAGGTTAATCCACCATTAGATAGGTGGTCGACACTAAGGGAAAACGCAGAATGGTCGCTCACGCTGACACCCAGACCCAAGAGAGAGCGAAAATGAAGATTACCACCGAGATCTGTATCTTCTGGGTTGTAATATCCTGGCATAAAACTCGCTTCGACAAACATCCAGCTTGATAAATCAAGTTGGACGTGCATTCCAGCACCAATCCAGAGGTCACTGTCAGCGTCCGCCCTCAAAGCAGCAGCCCAAGGCCAATTCTCAGCACCACCAGAGAACTCACCACCTTTGTGATATTCCATCACGACACCACCGCCACCATCAGGATCAGCGCCGCCACCAATAACGAATCCTTGCGCAATACTGCTCGCTGAGATCACGCTAAAAATTCCAGAAACCAACAAGGCCAACCACTTGCTCATTCAAAACACCTAAAAATCTGAAGATAGGGATTAAAGGGATAGGGAAGCACAAGGCTTCCCCGACCTCCTGCTTACATCAAGAATCCCGATACTCTTGGCAGCCATAGCGCCAACTGCGGGAATGCAATAATCAGCCCAAGCCCTGTGAGCTGGAGTAACACGAACGGGATGATTCCGCGATAAATATGTCCCATGTTGATGGACGGCGGGACCACACCCTTCATGTAAAACAACGTGAATCCAAAGGGCGGCGTGAGGAACGAAGTTTGCAGGTTAACAGAGAGCATCACTACAAACCACGTGAGGAACACGATAGGACCTCCGTCGCCAATGTGTGGACCGAAATCAATTCCCTGCAAGATCGGCGCGAACACTGGCAAGACAATCAATGTGATCTCAATCCAATCGAAGAAGAAGCCCAATGCAAAGGTCAAGACCAACATGAAAGCAAGAATTTCCCACCCAGTATCAATTCCGATCACGGCGAGTAACTCAACAATCAAATCATCCCCTCCAAGGGAGCGGAACACATAGCTAAACAATTGAGCACCAAAGAAAATGAAAAACACCATACCGTTCGTTAAGCCAGCCGAACGAATGACTTCCTTCATCGTTTTCATACTCAATTGCTTGTTAATCCATGCCAAGAATATGGCCCCAATACAACCAACACCAGCTGCCTCAGTAGGAGTGGCGAAACCGCCAAAGATTGACCCAAGTACAAGTGTAATAAGTAGCACTGGTGGAAAGAAGCTTTTGAGCACCATTGCCACAATCTCAGAAGTAGTTTGAGGGCCGACGTCGTCAGGTAAGGCGGGGGCTCTATCTGGATTTCTAAAACTCGTGATGCCAATATAAGCCAGATACAAACCGGCCAGAACCATGCCGGGTAATATCGCGGCAGCAAACAGCGCACCGACTGAAACTGATAACAGGTCACCCATAATCACCAGCATGATCGAGGGTGGGATCAAGATACCAAGGGTTCCTGCAGATGCAATCGTCCCTGTGGCGAGTTCTTTGGCATAACCCCGTTCCATCATTGATGGCAACGCGATCATCGTCAACATCACGACGGAAGCACCAACAATACCTGTGGTCGCTGCCATGATGGTTCCCATGATCGTGACTGACATTGCAAGACCACCTGGGACTCGTCTTGTGACGACCTGCAACGTATGCAACAGGTCCTTCGCAACGCCACTGCGCTCCAACATCGTGCCCATAAAAATAAACATGGGTATCGCAACAATTATCGGATTCGATGCGGCGGTACCCCACACTCGTGGCATCAAATTAAAAAACTGTATCGGCTCGAACACATCCAGAAGAATGCCAATGCCACCGAACATGATCGCGACCCCGCCGAGAACGAACGCGACTGGAAAACCGCAAAATAAAGACAGCGCCAAGACTGCGAACAAGAATAAAGAAAGATGATGAGCAATCCAATTCATGACAAGACCTCCTCTTTATCAGATACAAGAGTAGGCGTGGCACGTTGACGTAAACCCGGGTCGCCGAACAGATAAACGATGCAGCGCATGAGCACAGAAATAACACCTGCGAATAATAAAATCAGGCCTGCAGTGATACATCCCTTGGGAATCCATCGCATGGGAAGCCCATTCGACGAGGGAGAGGCTTCATTATCAACCCAAGCCTCCAATGTGAAGTCCGAGCTAAAGTAAATCGCTAAAAGACAGTAGGGAATCGCAAAAACCAAACATCCAATCAACTCCGCCATCACAACCGTTCGCGGTTTTGCGTTAATGAACGCAATATCAATTCTGACGTGGGAATTATGTATGTAGGCAGTGCCTAACCAGAATGCAAAGAGCGCGGTATGAAGATGCCACTCTAGCTCCTGCAAGCGAGTCGACCCAAGCCCCGGCATTTGGTAACCAGCTTTTCGAGTGATGACATCGAATGCAATCACAATTGTCGTCAAGACAAATAACCATCCGACCGTATTCGCAACGCGATCGAGCACTCCGTCAATTCGATCGCTTACATTCAACATCGCTTCCATAGGTTTCACACTCTTTTTTGTTCTATTTCATTGAAAAAGGCGGACCGAGGTCCGCCGTCATTTTGATCTCAAGAATCCTTACTTGAGATAACCATTTTTACCCCAAACCGCAAAGTTCTTTCGGAACTCCACTAAATCTGAGTAGACTTTCTTGAATTCAGGATTGACTTCCATCTCCTCAGCAGCCACCTCATCCCAAGCTTTTCGGAACGCATCGAGCATCTCGGGAGACCACTGATGAACCGTAACGCCCTGCTCCTGCATTTTTGCAATCGCTGCCGGTTGAGAGAAGTCACCTCTAGCAAGACCATCGCGTATCTTGTCACCACAAGCCACCTCAATGATTTTCTTGTGGTTGTCAGACAGCCCGTTCCAGACGTCAATGTTCATGAAGACTCCGTTAAATGACGCCGGTTGATGCCAACCAGGGAAATAATAATGTTTCGCGACTTGGTATAAACCCAAGCTGGTGTCGATTGAGGGCATCGAAAACTCGGTTGCATCAATTGTCCCCAGTTGCAATGCCTGGAATATCTCTCCACCGGCCAACAACTGTGTCGCCACGCCAAGCTTGTCGAGCACCTTTGCACCAAGACCGAAGAATCGCATCTTCAAGCCTTTCAAATCCTCGACACTCGTGATCTCTTCTTTGAACCATCCAGATGCTTCTGGAGGAATCATGTGACACGGAATGTACTTGATGTTGTGCGCGCCATACAATTCGTCGGCGAATTTAGATCCGTTTCCATAGTAATACCAAGCGAGAAATTCCGTTGGATTGGGTCCGAATGGAAGCGCTGTGAATACACTAAACGTATTATTCACACCAGCGTAGTAGCCAGAGCTTGCCCAGGCCATCGCCACCGAACCTTTCGATGCAGCTGGAATCGCTTCAAGGCCTGGAACCAAGGCATTGGGTTCAAAGAATTTCACTTCTAGTGAACCCCCTGATAGCGCCTTCAC
This sequence comes from Candidatus Eutrophovita brisbanensis, assembly GCA_038147395.1. Classification (GTDB taxonomy): domain Bacteria; phylum Pseudomonadota; class Gammaproteobacteria; order Burkholderiales; family Eutrophovitaceae; genus Eutrophovita; species Eutrophovita brisbanensis. The sequence continues at coordinate 1,984,270 of JAYQTM010000001.1, forward strand.
CGTGTCCGTCCATTCGATAGCACCATCGCCCAGAATATCTAAAGACGATGGAAAAGCGCTTGCCATTTTTAGGGTCACCTTCTCCGCCGGTGCCGCCGTTGACGTGTCAGACGCACCAGACGATGGCGCATCACTGCCGCCACCACATGCAGTTAACAACATCGACCCAAAAATTCCCGCAATAAGCGAGACATGATATTTCTTCATACACTCCTCCTGATATGGCCTGTTACGTGACAGGCCTTTATTCTTAAGTTTTAAGATCAGCCGGAGGCCATTATATGTCCTCCGGCTGATCAGAATGCTATTTCTTCATGTATCCGTTTTCACCCCAGAGCTTGTATTCATCTCTGAACTTCGAATAGGAATCATAGACTTTCTTGAAGTTTTCGTTCTTCGCTGACTCTTCAGCAACCACTTCTTCCCAAGCTCCTCGATAGGCAGAGAGGATCTCATCGGGCCAGTAGTGAATTTGAACGCCATGCTTGTCAACCATTCGTTGCATCGCTGGCGCTTGCGTTGCCTCACCTTCAGCAATCATCTCCTTGAGAATGTATCCACAGGTCACCTCGACCAATTTCTGATGGTACGGCGACAGTGAATTCCAAACATCCTGATTGAAGAACAAGTGACCTAGCGCGGTGGCTTGATGCCATCCAGGAAAGTAGTAATGTTTTGCCACCTGATAAAAACCAAAACTTTCATCCGCAGACGGCGTTGAAAACTCAGTCGCATCGATTGTACCCAGCTGCAAGGCCTGGAATATATCGCCAGGTGCAAGCAATTGAGTTGCAACACCAAGTTTGTCCATCACTTTGGCACCAAGGCCGAAGAAACGCATCTTCATCCCTTTGAGGTCATCAACGCTCTTAATTTCCTCTCTAAACCAACCAGATGCCTCTGGTGGCGTAATGAAACACGGAATCGCTTTGATGTTGTGAGCACCATACATTTCATCTGCTAGCTCATTACCACCACCGTACTGCAACCATGCGATCAACTCGTCCGCAGCTGCGCCAAAGGGTACTGAAGTGAAAAAGCTGAACGCAAGATCGGTACCCGCATAAAACCCAGATGTCGACCAAGCCACATCAATTGAGCCTTTGGAAGCTGCCGGAATGGCTTCAAGTCCGGGAACTAAAGCACCAGGCTCAAAGAATTTGAATTCCAATGTGCCAGCTGAGACTTCTTTAATCGTCTCACTGAAGCGGACTCCATTCGTGCCAATGAGCTGGAGTGAGGCCGGGAACGCGCTAGCCATCTTTAGCGTCACTTTCTCTTGAACCTTAGAGGATTCGCCTCCGGCTGAACCTGTGGCCGCTGGGTCTTCACCACCGCCACAGCCAGCCAAAAGAATCGCGGCCAACACAGCTCCGAAATAACTACCAAATAAACGTTTTTGCATGAAAATTTCCCTTCTTATTCGACCTCATCGATTTGTTGCAGCACCATGCCAGGTCACGCGACTGCTCGATTGAAAATCACAATTTCACCTTATCGATCAACTCTAGCATAGAACGAAACACGAAATCGATCACCCCACCCGCCTTTCTCAAAGGCTCAGCCTATCGAAATGCCCTGAAAAATTGCCTGATATCGGCAACTAAAGCCTCTGGTTGCTCTAGGGCAGCAAAATGCCCGCCACGATCACACTTCGTCCAACTTCTGATATCAGAATAAAAGAGACTCGCGATAGACGGTGGTGGAGAGAGTATTTCTCTGGGAAACTCAATGTAGCCCGTGGGAACATCCACCGTTTTCCCCTCCGGAATCGGCCACGGATTCCTCATCCTAGAATAGTAGGGCCAAAAGGAGGACCCGATTGATCCCGTTATCCAGTAAAGCATGATGTCGGTAATCATCGTATCGCGGCCAAAATAACCGTCAAGGTCCCCCCTGTGGTCAGTCCAAGTATGAAATTTTTCCACTAACCAAGCAGCCAGACCTATCGGTGAATCAGTTAAGCCAAAAGCTAATGTTTGTGGCTTGGTCCCTTGTATCCACTGATACCCTGTTTCCTCCTTAATGAAATTATTTAATTGAGCTAAGAAAGCTTGCTCTTCCGGTGTGGGATTAACCATCATGCTCGGATCGCGGCGAACCGCGAGCAAATTAAGGTGGATGGCTTTGACAATCTCAGGGTAAACAAAACCCAAACGACTGGTGACAAACGCGCCCCAATCCCCGCCTTGTGCGACAAACGATTGAAATCCGAGTACTTGAGTCATTAGCTCGGCAAACGCATCAGCAATCTCCTCAACCGCGAATCGCCGCTGACCTGGTTTGAACGAAAAGATGTAGCCTGGCAACGAGGGGGCGATAACGGTAAACGAATCAGCGGCATCCCCACCATATGACTCTGGATCGGTGAGCATCGGTAGGATTTTGTGAAATTCATAGACGGATCCAGGCCAACCATGCGAAAGCAACAATGGAGTCGGGTTCTCCCCCTTCCCCTCCTCGTAAATGAAATGTAGGTCGATACCGGCGACTTTAGCCGTGTATTGATTAAAACTATTGATCACCGATTCATGAGCTCTCCAATCATAGTCGTTCGCCCAATACTCGCAAAATGACTTCAAGTACGATAAATCAGCGCCGTATTTCCATTGATTGTTCGGAATCTCATCTGGCCAACGGGTCATCTTCAAGCGTTGGTTGAGATCAATTAGCACCGAGTCTGGCACGTTGAGAGAAAAAGGCGATAGCGTTTCAAGTGGCATGTGTGATCCTAAGTTTTTGACTTATTGGAAATAACGATGAGATCCAGCAGCTGTTGGAAGCAGGATCGTGTCACTTATTATCCGAGATTACAGGCTAAAAATGAAATGCCGTAGAGAATTCGTGAATCTACGAATATTCGTCAGAACGAAAGCTATGGCCAGGGAGAACGCTCGGGTATTAGCCCTGAGTATCACTGTCACAGGTCTCGCTAGACGCGTAACCGACTCGTTTCAGACTGCCGACCATTTCTAAAAAACGCTTCTGGACCGCATATGCTTCTCTCTCGCGTCGATGATAGCGCTCACAAGCAATCGCATTCCTCAACTCTCCATTGTGATCCTGAACGAAATGAACCAGCTCGTGGAGCAAGATTGAACGAGCAAACACGTTCCTCTCAGGATCAAGCGAATGAGACAACACAATGCCCTCAGAGGCACGATAGAAGGCTTGAGCATCACATGGCCGTCCGCATGCGAGCTTCGCGACCTCATCTTGAGGCTTTTTGACCACTACGGGTCGTTCAGACGGAATACGGTACTTCGTCATCTGATCAATGGCGAGCATTAAGTCACGGACTAAGGTGTCCATAGGAATGAAGTCGCTTCCCCCCAGAAGACGACTTAAATCCCTTTGCGAATCCCCCACATAGTTTTGGTAGCCAGCAGTACCCGCAGGACTGTCCGAGTTTGCTGCGACGGTGCACACGCCCAATAACATCGAGGCCGCAATCAAAGTCCGGACCAACATGTTTACGATTTGCATGCGTTGAAACATCTCAAAAAAAACAAGAGAACCTCTATATCCGCGACTCTCCGTCATCCAACTTTTTCTCTGGCTCCGGTGGTGCGGTTAATTTTTGAAAATACTCAAAGCGTGCATCGGCGGTTTTTAATTCATCTTGCGTCAGGTTCATTCGAATCCTGCTGGCCTGCCTCTCTGAGGTTTGAACCGCTCCGACGTCTTGAGGATCGATGCGAACCAAAGCCGTCCTGTACCAAGCAAGGGCCTCAACGGGGTTCTTGCTCACACCCACACCATCTCGGTTCGCATCCGCTAGCGCGATCATCGAATAGGGATCGCCTAGTTCAGCGCCAGACTGGAACCATTCGATCGCAGCACTCTCGTCTCGCTCAACACCTCGACCACTTTGATAAAGCGCTCCAACATTGAAATAAGCCAGCGGATCGCCAGCGTCCGCAGCGGTTTTGTACCACGACATCGCCAGAATGTAATCTTGGTCGACTCCATCACCAGTCTCGTAGCAATCGCCCACAGAGTTCATTGCCCACGCATTTCCCGCAATCGCAGACTTCAACCAAAGGTCAAACGCCTTTTTGATATCTTGTTCAACCCCCTGACCGTTCGCATACGCGAGGCCCAAGTTATTCATAGCAAGTGGGTAACCCCGATCCACTGCGGCTGACCACCACTTGACCGCTTCCTCAAAGCTTTGTTTGCCGTCGTAACCAATCGCCCAGAGCAGCCCGACATTATTGATCGCTTTGACGTCCCCCCTCTCGACCAGCATCCCCAAATTTTGAGGATCAAGCATCGCCTTGTTTTCCTCAATATTGGTAAAAGTCTTGTCCTCGCGATCCGAGTACTCATATTGCTGAGCAACAGCGCCCAAGCTCAAACTCATCAAAACACTAACCGCAATACCCAGGATGTATCGCATTACCATTCCCCCTCAAAGATCATTCTTTATTGAGGACCCGCGCAACGCCGCTACGCTATCCCCTGAAAAAGGGCACCACCTCTTCAAGCAAGAGCTCAGGAACTTCCTCTGGAATGAAATGCCCGCACGGTAAAGATTTACCAATCACATCGGTGGCTTTTTGTCGCCACGTTTCAAGCACATCAAACAAGCTGTCCATCTTGCCGAATTGACCCCAAAGGGTATAGACAGGACATGAAAGTTTAGTTCCCAGGTCACGCTCGTCATCTTCAAAATCTACTGTCGCCGCTGCTCGATAATCCTCGAGGCCACATCGAATCGTTCCCGGCAACGTGAACGCCCTCAAGTATTCAGAGAATAGATCATCATCAATTGCTTCGGGACACCAGCTCAATGAACGGAACATGGTTTGAAGAAAAGGCTCGGCACTATTTCTGATCATGATCTCTGGCAAATCCGGAGCTTGAAAGTAAAACCAATGCCAATAAGCAGCCGCCAACTCTCGACCTGTTTGGCTAAATACCGTGTGAGTGGGAACAATATCCAAAACAACGAGCTTTTGAACCTGATCCGAAAAATCCATCGCCAATCGGTGCGCCACTCGAGCACCTCGGTCATGCCCCATCACGCAATATTGACTGTGCCCCAGAGATAGCGCTAATTCAGAGATGTCGCGTGCCATCGTCTTCTTATCAAATCCCGACCTCGCCTTTTCAGAGTCGCCATAGCCGCGCAGATCCGGAACGATAAGTGAAAAATCTTTCATGAGTGTCGGCGTCATTTTGTGCCACATCTGTCCCGTTTGAGGATAGCCGTGGAGCAATACAAGAGCGGGGCCTTGCCCGCCAGTCCATACATTCAAACGTACACCATTGACGCGAACCGTTGAGCGGCTCATGCCAGTCATAAAGTCAGACATAAATTTATCTCTCTGTTAAGACGATTAAAAAATCAATTAAACGATCGTAGCGCTCGATCAGCGTGTTAAAAACTCCTTAATTCGGCGCACACCCTCTTCCAAAACAGGCACAGGCTTGGGATACGAGAAACGAACATGTTGCCTCGCTCGATAATCCCCAAAATCAAGACCAGGCGCAATCGCCACCCCACCGTGCTCAAGGAGTCGTTGCGAAAATTCAAAGCTGTCATCCGATAAATCACTCACATCCGCATAAATATAAATCGCCCCCATCGGGTCAACGGGAATTTTGAAGCCTAGCTCTCTCAATCGAGGCAACAGATAATCACGTTGTTCTCGATATCGCGCCCGATTTGCCTCGCACTCACTGATTGAGGCTTCACTAAATGCAGCGATTGCGGCTTTCTGGGCAACATCCGAATTCGAGATGTACAGGTTCTGTGCCAACTTCTCAAAATCACTGACATAAGCATCAGGCAAGACAGCCCATCCCAACCTCCAGCCTGTCATCGCGAAGTATTTAGAGAAGCTATTGATCACAAAAATATTGTCAGAAATTTCCAAAGACGTTGATGAATCACTCCCGTAGGTCAGTCCCTGGTAAATCTCATCAACAATGAGCACGCCACCTCGCCGCTCGACAACGTCACTGATCTCTTTTAGCTGTGATTTTTCGATCAACGTGCCCGTAGGGTTCGATGGACTCGCAATCATCACTCCAACAGTTCTATCATCCCAATTCGACTCAATCTGCTCTGCCGTGAGTTGATAATTCGTGTCAGGCCCAACCGGAATCAATTGTGAATTTCCTCCCATGGCGGTGACGAAATGTCGGTTACAAGGGTAACTCGGGTCAGGCATGAGAATCTTGTCTCCAGGAGAAATGATCACACCCATACAAAGCAGTAATGCCCCCGAAGCACCGCTCGTGATCGCCACGCGATTTGGGCTCAACTCAAGACCGTAGTTTGATGCATACCATCGAGATACAGCAGCCCTGAGTTCATCAGTCCCTAGTGAGGGAGAGTATTTCATTTGGGTGGCCCGCAACGCGTCAACGCCGGCTTCGATAATGGGTTTGGGTGTGCTGAAATCTGGCTCACCAACTGCGAGATTCACAATATCTTTGCCCTGGCTTTGGAGCTCCATCGCTCGGGTAATCACCCGCACAACGTGAAAAGGTTCAATGTTGGCGAGTCTCTCTGCCTTCACCAATGCGGCACTTTTAAGTGAGATATCAGATTGATTCATTATTCGGTAAAGTAAAAGTAAGTGTGCAATTGTATCTCTCAGAAATCGCACGCCCGAGAGAACGATGCGTCAACGACTCAAGAGGATCACACATGAGAATAGCAATTATTGGAACTGGTGGTGTTGGTGGATATTTTGGTGCGCGTTTACATGATGCAGGCGAGGATGTCACCTTCATCGCTCGAGGTGCTCATTTAGAAGCAATTGAGAAGAATGGATTACAAATCTTTTCAGCGCTCGGGGATACGTGTATCAAAAACGCCACGTTCACGGATAACCCTGAAAGCATTGCGCCCGTGGATATCGTGATCATCGCTGTGAAATTATGGGCAACTGAAGAGGCAATTTTGGCAGCTAAACCGTTGCTTGGAGATAAAACGGGAATCATCTCGTTACAAAATGGCATTCTTGCTGAGGAAATATTGCAAAACGTCTATGGTCTGCAACACGCCATGGGAGGGGTCTCCAATATTGCGGCACTGATTGAGTCGCCCGGCGTCATCCGACATAACGGCACCATGGCGAGTCTCTACTTTGGGGAACTAGACGCCTCGAACTCAGCACGAGTTTCAGATTTTTACGATGCGTGCGAAAGAGCCAACATCAATGCTCAGATTCCAGACGACATTAATGTCTCAATTTGGGAGAAATTCATTCGTCTCGTCACCATGTCATCGATGACTGCACTTTGCCGAATGCCAATAGGACCGATCAGATCAACACCCGAAACGCGCGACATGCTCAGCCAGGTGCTGTCTGAAGTGATCGCCGTTGCAACATCAAAAGGTATGCAGTTTGCGCCGAATGTCATTGATGAACAGATGAAAATTATCGATGGTTATCCCCCGACCATGGTGGCATCGATGTGTGGTGACCTGCGACGAGGATATCGACTAGAGCTGCCGTGGCTCGCAGGCACCGTCAGCAAACTTGGAAAGCAGCTTAATATCCCCACCCCCACGCTTGATTTTGTCTACGCGTCACTCAAACTATATGAAAATGGCAGACCAGACGAAGCGCAAATTTAATATCCATTCGGCAATCCACAAACATTAATCACTGGAATATTCATGACTCTCAAAATTAGCGGATTTAGAGCAAGACCCGTTGCAACACCCATCAAGTACCCCCCTCGACCGGCAAGTGGCGCCATTGATAAAGCCGCTTTAGTTCTCATCGACCTGGAGACTTCAGAGGGTATTACGGGCATTCGTATCTGTTTACTTTCTCTCAGAGCATGCTTAAGCCAACAGTGGATTGTTTTAATGCGACCTGTGAATTACTGATTGGGACCGATGCTGCGCCGTTAGACATCGAGGCAAGGCTCAGGCGTCATTTCACAATCTATGACGCACATGGAATTCTAGGACAAGTGATTTCAGGCATTGACATGGCTGCATGGGACGCACTCGCAAAAAGTCAAAACGTTCCTCTCTCAACCGCATTAGGTGGTAAGCCTGAACCCATACCTGCCTACAACAGCTGTGGCCTATGGACCAACGAAACCGCTGATACGCTACCCGATCTTGCGAGAGAATTAATTGATGCGGGAGACTACAAGGCAGTCAAAATGCGTATCGGTCGACCCGACTTCGATATCGACCTAGATGCCGTCAGGGCCGTAAAACAAGAAATTGGGGACGATGTATTTCTGATGGCGGACTTTAATCAGTCACTCACAATCAGCGAAGCAATCAAGCGAGGGCGAGCGCTAGACGATGAGGGCCTTTATTGGATTGAGGACCCAATCAGACATGACGACTATGAGGGCTGCGCCAGAATCAGACACTCCATTGAAACCCCGTTACAAATTGGTGAAAACCTACTCAACTCGTTAGAAATGAAAAAAGCCATAGACGCAGAAGCGGGGGACTTTTACATGCCCGACGTCCAACGAATAGGAGGAGTCACGGGCTGGTTGAGGGCAGCAGCACTTGCGCACGCGAACGGGCTCGACTTATCGAGCCATTTGTTTCCAGAAATCAGTTGTCACCTGCTCGCTGTAAGCCCGACAAGGCACTGGCTCGAATACATGGACTGGGGTAGCGCCATCTTGGAAGAGCCGCTCCAAGTGAAAGATGGTATGGCCATCACGCCGAATCGGCCTGGCATTGGGATTAGCTGGGACGAGGCGGCGATCAAACAATTCTTGGTAGAGTGATCGTCATGCTAAAACTCTTCGGAATTAAAAATTGCGACACCATGAAAAAGGCAATGAGAACGCTGGAATCAAGAAATATCGAATTCGAGTTTCACGATTACAAAAAACTCGGTATCGATAGCACGACGCTGCAATCTTGGTGCGCATACGTTACATATGAAAAGCTTTTGAATACTCGCGGCACCACCTGGCGAAAGCTCAGTGATCAAGAAAAAGAGAATGTAAACGAGAAGCGTGCTATCGATCTCATGGTCGAACATCCATCGCTTATCAAAAGGCCGGTGCTTGAAGACAGTAATGGTCAAATTCACGTTGGTTTTTGCGAAACGCTGTACGCTTCAATACAATGACCTGATCTCAACCCATTACCGAACAAGGTTACAGAATATGGCGCTGAATACAGAACAACAAACAACCGTGTTAGACCAGTTAACGCAACTTCTGGGTGACCGAGTCACGACGAACACGGCGGTCCGTGACAGTCACGGGAAGGATGAATCTTGGCATCACCCGCATCGACCAGATTTGGTTGTGTTTCCCAAGTCGACTGAAGAAGTATCGGAAGTCGTGAAAATCTGTGCTGAGCACATGTTACCCGTAGTCGCCTACGGCACCGGAACGAGTCTCGAGGGCAACGTAATTCCACACCAAGGCGGCGTGGTTGTTGACCTGATGCATATGGACCAGGTGTTACGTGTTAGCGCGGAGGACCTTGATTGCACGGTTCAAGCGAGGGTCACCAGGAAGCAACTCAACGAGTACATTAAAGATCAAGGCCTGTTTTTTCCAATCGACCCAGGAGCTGATGCGTCATTGGGGGGCATGGCCGCTACACGTGCCTCTGGTACCAATGCAGTCAGATACGGCACAATGCGTGAAAATGTCTTAGGCTTGACTGTCGTGTTGGCGGATGGCCGCATCATTAAAACATCGCGTCGCGCCAGAAAATCAGCTGCGGGTTACGATTTAACTCGACTTTTTGTTGGGTCAGAAGGCACCTTGGGCATCATCACAGAAGTCTCCCTGAAGCTGTACGGGATTCCAGAGGCGATGGCATCAGCGGTCTGTTCATTCGACTCGCTTGAGGGCGCTGTCAACACCGTCATACAAACGATACAGCTAGGCATTCCTGTTGCAAGAATTGAATTACTGGACGACGTACAAATGGGTGCGGTAAATGATTTTTCTAAACTGGATTACCCAGTAAAAGACACATTGTTTCTAGAGTTTCACGGAAGCGAAACAGGAGTCAAGGAACAAGCGGAAACCGTACAAATGATCGCTGCTGAAAACTCAGGGGGAGAATTTAAGTGGGCGACAAAAGCAGAGGATCGAAACAAATTGTGGGCTGCCCGACATGATGTCACCTACGCGACCAAATCTCTCAGACCCGGTGCTGAAGTATGGGCAACGGATGTGTGCGTGCCAATTTCTCGTTTGACCGAATGTATTTTAGAAACGAAAAAAGACCTTGAAGATAGCTTTCTGATTGCGCCGCTGGTCGGTCATGTAGGGGACGGTAATTTTCATCTTGGCTTCGTGATTCATCGTGATGATGAGAGAGAAACAAAAGAAGCAGACAGGCTCAACGATAGACTCGTCATGCGTGCTTTGGCGATGGACGGCACCTGCACGGGTGAGCATGGCATTGGATTGGGGAAGATGAAATTTCTCACTGCAGAGCATGGAGAAGGAGTGTCAGTCATGAGAGCAATCAAGAAATCTCTTGATCCACACAACTTGATGAACCCAGGAAAGATTTTCACGGTGTGATTGATCGACGCGCGCCGCTTTGGATTCACTGACCCAAATCGCTTTAGGGGCGTCGCTTAGCGCAGCGTGCGCATCACCCAAAAATCGTCGCGTCGCCGCAATTGCGGGAGCAGCACTCGGAACACTACCCGATCTAGACGTCCTCATTCGGTACGACGATCCGGTCGACAACTTCATTCGACATCGAGGATTCAGTCACTCGCTTTTCGTTCTCTGCCCCTTCGCACTATTAATCTGGGTGATTGCCAAAAAATATATCGCCCGCGTCGGTGATGATCCAAGACGATGGTTTTGGTCAATTTTTCTTGCGCTCGTCACGCATCCCTTATTAGATGCTCACACGGTCTATGGGACACAAATATTGTGGCCGCTGGGGTTACCGCCAACAATGTGGTCAACCATTTTCATCATCGATCCTGCGTATACGCTACCACTCTTGGTGGGGACGGTTGCGGCACTGACCGTCCCGCACGCAAATGCGACTCGTCACCTGATCACATTTGGGATTGTGTTGAGCAGTTGTTATTTGATCTGGTCATGGACAGCAAAGTGCCTCGTCAATACAAAAGTCTCTCAATATTTAGAAACGACCTATCCCCATGAGTCGGCCCAAACCTACTTTACGGTCCCGACTCCTTTTAACACTTTGCTGTGGCGGATTATCATCAAAAGTGAAGACCAATATGCCGAGGGATATTTATCGGTGAGAAACCTCAATCAACCATTGGAATTTCGTATCACCGAACTTGACCAAGACGCTGTCACTCACGCGAGGCAATATCCAGCTTTCGGAAAACTGGATTGGTTTACGCATGGTTTCATGAAAACAGAAATGAGTGATAACAAACTATTCGTCAGCGATCTTCGGATGGGCGCAGAACCGCATTACGTGTTTCGTTATCTCATTGCGGTCAAAACAAATGCTGAGTGGCAAGAGGTCACACCCATTAAACAAGGCTCTCGCTATAGTTGGGAACAGTTAAAAAAGATATTGGAAAAAATTTAGTCTGCAAGTCTCACCATCGCAATTACTGCGTCGTTGTCTCCGACAACGGTCGTATTGTGCCCTTTACCCGATAAGTCGCGATGAAGCCATGCAGAGCCTGATGGAAATTGTCTTACTTCGCCATCTGAGACTTCGATAGACAACTGTCCGGATAACACGAACACATGTCCCACGCTTGGCGCTGGATGCCACCCCCCTGCCCATCCACTTGGAAGATGAATCACCGCCACATCCTTGGCTGGTATGAAAGGGCTGACATTCATTGGGGCAGCAGGAGGGGCAATATCAACTGCATCGAAAACCAACGTCACATTTTTAAAATGAGATTCTCCATTTTCGTCAGTCACAATCTCCACATAGTTATTCATTACCTAATCCCCCTTGATTTTTATGTGCTCCATCACAAAACGGTTTAATCGCAGAACGACCACATCGACACAATTTCACTCGGCACCCGCTCCATCCTGGACCTTTAGCTCCGATGATTTGTACACGCCCGACGATGTGTATCGGACCGTTTTCAATAAAACTCACCTCTGCGACATCTTTATCAGAATTTTCACTCGAGCGACGCACGACATATTCACCGGTTACCTCTCCTTGGTCTTTAAAATTACATTGAAGATGCGACCCATCACAAAAGGGACGCGCCCGGTTGTGTCCGCATCGGCAAAAATGGATCGACGAAGCGTTGTGGCTCTGTGACTTTTGTCCGCCCAGGATGAGATGCATCGATCCCTGAAAATGTAATGGTCCATTCGGCGTGACAGTAACGATTAACATCAACTTCATCAATTAGTGAGCTGTCCAACCACCGTCGATCGAATACGCGGACCCAGTAATTGATGACGCATCGTCTGAAGATAAAAACAAAGCAAGCGCTGCGATCTGATCCACTTGGACGAACTCTCGTGTTGGTTGACGTTGAAGAATCATTTCTTTCGTCGCGACATCTTGAGTAACGCCATGCTCCCTCGCTAAAGTTTCAATTTGCGTCTCAACCAATGGCGTCTTTACCCACCCAGGACAAATCGCATTACATGTCACACCAAATTCTGCCGCCTCAAGTGCAACTGTTTTAGTCAAACCCACCAACCCATGCTTCGCTGCGACATACGCCGATTTATTCGGCGACGCAATTAATCCATGAGCGGATGCGACATTAATAATTCTGCCCCGCCCTTGCTTCCTCATTTGCGGCAATGACAATCGTGTCGTGTGAAATGCCGCTGTCAAGTTCACTGAGATCACTAGGTCCCACTTATCAGTCGGAAATTCGTCAACGGGGGAAACATACTGAACACCGGCATTATTAATGACCACGTCTAACCTACCAAAGGTTGTAATCGTGTCCGAAACAAATGTTTCAATCTCGGAGACCTTAGTCATGTCCGCACTCGAATATAAGACCTTCACTTGGTGATCCGTCTCCAGCTTGCGGCAAATGCGATCGATCTCGATGGAATCGCCAAATCCATTGATCGCTAGATCATATCCTTTCGCTGCAAATGATCGGGCCATTCCAAGCCCAATACCCGAAGTCGCACCAGTAATCAGTGCTACACCTTTTGTTATTGCATCGTTATCCAATTTCACCATCCTCTAAAAAATTCAAAACCCCCTCTAGAGTCCGTTCAGTTTGATCGACATGTGGGGAGTGACCGCAATCTTCCAAAATAAGGGTCTTAGCTAATTGTGGAATGACCGATTCAATACTTGTGAGTTGTCTCAATGTCCCATAGGGATCTTGATGACTCTGAACCAGTAAGCACGGGCTCTTAATATGCTCTACGTATGACTCGATATTCCATGTTCGGAAATCATCGTTGAGCCAAATGTCGTTCCAACCACGAAATGCTGACTCAACATCGCCATGATAACGACTGAGTTTCTTCGGCAAATCGCTCGATTCGAAAGCGACTTTCGCTTGCCGAATGCTCTCAAGAGTGAGCTCCTCCACAAACACATGTGGCGCCATTAAAATCAAAGCAGAAACGTCAAAACCGCTGCCTGCATGGATTAATGCAATAGAGGCGCCATCACTGTGACCAAATAAAATCGGTGATTTAACGTCAACATGCTCCAAAAAGCATGGCAGCACGTCACGCGCCTCCCGATGCATGTAATCAACTGATCGAGGTTTTTTAATCGGTGTCGAGTCTCCGTAGCCCTCCCGCGAGTACACGATAACGCGCCTGCTGGTTGCTCGAGCTAACTGAGTAGGAAAGTCCTTCCATAATGCAACGGAGCCCAAACCCTCGTGCAACATGACGATCGCATGACGCGCTGAATCGTACGAATTCTCTCCTTCAATGACTTGGTACTCAAGCGACACATCACCATATGAGAATAAACCGGTCACTGTATTCATCACATCAACAACGAACATTTTCCATCAGGTGCAGCCCCTATACACCCAGCCAAGCGCGAAGATTAACTGGATCCTCAATCAACTCTTGAGGCGCACCATTGAACACGATTTTCCCCTTCAACATCACGACACTCCGGTCACAAATTTTTGACAGTGAAACGAAATTCTTGTCGACTATCAATGAAGAGATACCGGTATCGCGAATTCGCCTCATTATTGACCAAATTTCTCTCGAAATAATAGGTGCCAATCCTTCAGTCGCCTCATCCAAGATAATCAAATCCGGGTTCGACATTAACGCGCGACCAATGCTGAGCATCTGTTGCTCGCCTCCTGATAATTGCTGCCCACCGTGTTGCAGTCGCTCACTTAACCTTGGAAAAGTGTCCAACACCCGATCATATGTCCAATCTTTCCGACCCGTTGGCCCCTGCCTTGCGGCAATGAGTAGATTTTCTTTAACACTTAAGTTAGGGAAAATTCCGCGTCCCTCTGGGACATATCCGATTCCCAGTCGCATCAACGCATGGGTGCGTAATTGGGAAACATCTTGACCCCGATAATCAATGGAACCAGAGCTCTTCTTAACCAATTGCAATAACGTTTTGATGAATGTCGTTTTCCCCATACCATTACGGCCAACCAACGCTACTGTTTCGCCGACTTTGATATCGAAATTGACACCGCGTAACACGTGACTGCTGCTGTAATGTGTATGAACGTCTCGAGCCTCAAAGAGCAGTTCAGTCATTATCGCTACCCTCTCCGAGATACGCCAACTGAACGGCCTCGCTATTTCTAACGGTATCAGGAGGGCCGCTCTCAATGACTTCGCCGTTCACCATGACGGTGAGCGAGTCAGCTAGGGCGAACACCGCATCCATATCGTGCTCAATCAGTACAGTCGCATAATCTGTCTTGATGTTGTTGATGAGATCAACAACTTTTGAAGACTCCTCCGCGCCCATACCCGCTAACGGCTCATCTAGCAACAGTACCTTTGGCGCCAACGATAATGCGATAGCGATCTCGACCAAACGTTGCTCACCATGCGAGAGCTCACCAACGTAGCGATGAATGACGTGACCTAAATCCACCCTCTCGATCACTTCTTGAGAGACTCGATCTATCTGAGCAAACCGTTGCGCAGAGCGAAACATTTTCGTTGCGACGCCAAATCGACGTTGAGAGGCCAGATTACAATTCTCGAGCACAGTCAGATTTGGGTAGCTATTATTTTTTTGATACGTACGACCGACGCCACTAAGGCTCATGTCAGCTGCACTTAATCCGGTCAAATCTTTTCCACTCAGGAACACCTGACCATGCGTTGGCGACAGCTCTCCAGATAACAAATTCACCAGCGTACTTTTACCCGCTCCGTTGGGGCCAATGACAGCGTGAATTTCCCCTTTTGCGCACGACAGCGACACGTTCGATACCGCATGAACGCCTCCAAAGGACTTCATCAAACCTAACGCGGTAATTCCCTCCGTCATGACGAATGATTTTCCTTATTGGTTTGTTTGTCTGCACTCGATGAAAAACGGATACCTGCCAAACCCCTTGGCATAAAAAGCGCGACCCCGACGATCACGATTCCCGTCATCAGCTGCCAATGTTTTGTGATGACTTGAAAAATCTCTTCTAGGAACATCATCGACGCAGCACCCAAGATAGGGCCGAGCAGGGTGCCAAGTCCACCGAAAATCACCATCATCAAAACATGCCCCGATAAATGCCACCCCACCATTTCTGGATTGACCACCCCAAACTGAGCGGCAGCCAAGAAACCAGCCAGCGATGCGATCATCGCAGCAACTGTGAAGTTCACCAGCTTAAAAAGATAGGTGTTGTAGCCAAGCGCGGTCGTACGGTGTTCATTAATTCTGATGCCATTGATGACCCGACCATAAGGAGAGCTGAGCATCGTTCGGATCAGAAACAACGAAATGGCCATCATCACGAGTGCAACATAATAAAAGTGGGTCACGCTCGACAGATCTAGCTGCCAGTAATCAAGAATCTGAAACGATGGACGATGGTCCAGATACATTCCGTCGGATCCACCTGCAAAATCTGTGTCATGGAGTAAATAAAACAACATTTCACCGAACGCTAATGTCGCCATGATGAAAAATATACCTCTCGTTCGCAGCACCAACGCACCAATGATCAAACCAAGACACCCTGTCGCGACGATACAGATTGTGAGGGAAAGAAAAAAATTCGACGGACCATCTGGATTCGATAACAAAGCCAAAACATAACCAGAGAAACCGAAAAACGCTGCGTGCCCCAGGCTTACCAGACCTGTGTAACCAACGAGCAGGTTAAGACTGCTCGCAAAGATGATCATGACCAAAATCTTGGAAATGAATTGAATATAAAAACGATCGAATAAAAATGGAACCAACAAAAGAGACAGAACCAGAACAGGGATCAAACACTTATTTAGAGAGCGGCTCATTTCGTGCTCGCCCCAAAAATACCCTGCGGCCGAACGATCAATATAATCGCCATGAGCAAGAAGATACTCATTCCCGATAGGCTGGGGAAAATATTCATACCCAAAACATCGAATTGAACAACCTTACCGAATGTATCTAGAAGGCCGACCAGTATCGCAGCGAGTAGAGCCCCTTTTATCGACCCAAGACCGCCGATGACAACAACCACAAAACTCACAATTAAGACTTGATTGCCCATGCCGGGAAACACAGATGACACTGGGCTTGCGATCATACCTGCGAATGCAGCAAGACTAACCCCGAGCGCAAATACAAACCGATAGATCAACCCAATATTAATACCTAGTGCAACGGTCATCTCTCGGTTAGATTCTCCCGCACGCACCATCATCCCTAATCTTGTGTGGCTGATGAGAAAGTACATTAAGCCTGCGATCGCAATACAAACCAGTGACAACCAAAGACGGTAAAAGGGATAGGACAAACTTTCTGTTAACTGGAACGTCCCCTCGAGAATTGACGGTATTGCCACACTATGAACATCATCTCCCCAAAGGATACTGCGCAACTCGGAAAAAATTAGGATCAACCCATACGTAAGAAGTACCTGCTGCAAATGATTCTTGTCATACAGAAAACGAATAAAAATCCATTCAAGAATTACCCCAAGAATAATCGATAACACCACGCCTAAGGCTAGAGCAGACCAGAAACCTCCCGTCAATCCCGTCAATGACCATGCGAGATAGGCGCCGACCATATAGAAACTTCCGTGCGCGATATTGATAACCCCCATGATGCCGAAAATTAACGTCAGTCCACTTGCTATCAAAAATAGAAGCAGTCCGTACTGAACCCCGTTCATCATCTGAATTAATAATGTGTAATCACTCATACCGTTTTCACATCGCTACTGTTGGTATCCAATCGCCTGGAAGTACCTCATCGACTAACCCCACGCTAACTAACTCATCGATCGCTCTATCTGCGCTTGGTTGTTGTCCCAGACTCTTAATAACGTCATCAGGTAAAACCTTGATTCGCGCAGAGGGCAATACGCTGACTTTAGATGACCCTGCCGACAGTGATACAAATATTCCACCGCCGCAATCTCCAAAAACGATCGTTTGAAAACGAACGCCGCGGCGTTGCTGCTTTCTCATTGCAATGACTAAGCCCGAAAAATATTCAGAGAGAATTTGCCCCTCATCCTCCAGAAATGGAGAGTGACTTTGGCAACTCACGAATATAGTCACCAAACTCACTTCATGATTTAACGAATCTATCGCGCTTGTCAATCGAGACACACTATCGGCTTTGGCAAACTCATCTGAGACAAATGCGAACTCTGCGTGGGTGGACAACTCGCATTCACGGGCTCGAAAGAATGCGCCTGAACCATCCCATTCCTTTCCAAACATTTCCCTAGAAGTCGAAACAACATCGTCGCCTGCCACAACGGCACGATTCCCCCCGGAGAGTAGCCTCGCATCGAGTTGTGCAAGAGATTCCTTTATATCTTCCCTAGCGTGCACCGAATCAAACGATTTCTTGATCGATTCGGATACGTCCTCGACCAACATAAACTTATTGGATACGGTTGAGCGTGACAGACCATCAATTACCGAAAACACCTCTTGAGACGTAATATCGCGATTCAAGAGCTCGGTCTCATATTTCACAATTGTGCGCCAACCAGACATAGAAAAATGAGCCTCCGGCGTAATACGGATATCCGTTCCAGAAGCTGCGAGAACACTAGCCCCACCGTAACAATGTTTTGCGATCAGTGAATAAACTTGCACCCCCTCTAACGTCGCATCGACTACTTCGCGTAAACACGCGCTGTAGGAAGCGACGGCAGCCACGCCCTCGGTCACTCTCGCACCACCTGAATTGATCATAAAGATGACGTCACGTTGTGACGTTCTTGCCTGATCAAATGCATAGTTGATTTGAGCACATTCGCGAACACCCATTGAGCCGCCGGCCACATTAAAGTCAAAGGCGATAATGATAAAACTACGCAACTCGATCGTGGCACAACGCAACAACAGATCACCCTCAGGAGCCGCCTCTAAGGAGGCGTGTCCAGGAAAAAGTGCATCAAGCTGATCGCTAGTAGATAGGGTAGAAAACTTCATTACTGTTGGACTGACCGTACTACCCTCACGCCGTCACCAATCGGTAAATTCAACGCAGCGGAGGAAAATACACCCTATGCAAGCATACGAAGCTATAGCGAGCATCCGCTTGCTGGATCTTCGAGCCCCTCCCACGCCGTACCGACGACTTTATTTTCTCCACCTTCAACTTTTAAGGTGTAGAAATTTTGTATTGGATTGTGCGCACGAGACATTCGCCAAGAACCTCTGGGGCTATCAATCTCAGCGCCTTCCATTGCTGCGATCGCAACACTCCTCTGGGTGAGATCTCCATTTGTCGCCTCTAGCGCCTTTCGAAGTAATAAGCCAGCGTCGTATCCTTGCACTGCGTAGACATCCGCCTCCTCGCCGAACGCGTTGCTATACGCCATCCGAAACTCTTGATTCTTAGAATTAACGAGACCGTCAGAGTAGTGTAGCGTCGTTTTAATCCCTTCCGCCGCCTCACCCTGAGCGTGTAATACACCTTCAGTCAAAAAACCAGATCCGTAAAGTGGTGTCGAAGACTTCAACCCAGCGACGTGATAATCCTTAACAAACTTGACCGCCCCACCGCCAGCAAAGAAACACGCAACTGCGTCTGGCTTCAATGCGGCAATCTCGGTGAGGATTGCTTGAAATTCAACATTCGGAAAGGGAACAAACAGTTCTTTGATTACCTCACCACCCGCTGCCTCAAAACCCTCTCGGAAAGAGGACAACGCCTCCTCGCCAGCCCCATATTTCCAAGTAACAAATACGGCTTTTTTGTGACCGTCCTCTACCATCACCTTACCTAACGGATGTGTCGGTTGCCAATTTGAGAATGAGGTCCGGAACACGTTTGGAGCACACATCGCACCGGTTGCTGCATTCGCACCAGCGTTCGGGATAATCACTAAAGATCCCGTCTCTTTTGCAACCTTGATCATCCCCATCGCCACACCTGAGTGAACGGTGCCAATCACCACATCAACGTTGTCACGCGTCATTATTTTGTTCGCGTTATCGGTTGCTTTTGCCGGGTTCGATTCATCATCAACGGTGAAGAATTCTAGTTTCTTACCGAACGGCGAATCTCCAAGCTCTCCCATTGCAAGCCGAAAACCGTTTTCAATCGCCGAGCCGAGCTTCGCATACGTTCCACTGTACGGAAGCATAAAACCAATCTTAATCGTATCTGACTGCTTCGAGCATCCGGACAAAGAGAGGATCGACATTCCTGCAAGGGCACCCGCACCCGTTATGAAGTTACGACGATTGATCTCGGACATTTTTTCCCCTTATTGATATTTTCTTTGTTATTGACGCAGTTTGAATCGTTGAATTTTACCAGTCGCGGTTTTAGGGAGCTCATCGACAAATTCAATCCAACGCGGATATTTAAATGGTGCAAGTAACGCTTTCACGTGATTTTTTAGTTCGCTCTCCAAGTTCGCATCAGGCGTGTTACTTGGTGATAAAACCACGTATGCTCGTGGTTTTATTAAGCGATCGGCGTCTTCGCTACCAACCACAGCCGCTTCGAGCACTGAAGGGTGCGAGACCAATGCTGCTTCGACCTCAAAAGGAGACACATAAAGCCCGCTTACTTTCAACATATCATCAGAACGCCCACCGTAGGTGTAATACCCATCCCCATCACAGCTATATTTATCCCCCGCCCTCGTCCATTCACCGACGAACGTATTGCGCGTTTTGTCACGTTGGTTCCAGTATGAACTTGCCGAGCTCGGCCCTTTAATTTGTAATTCTCCAAGCTCGCCTGTCGGAACCTCCGAGCCATCATCCCCCACGAGACGAATCTCATATCCTGGCACCGGCTTGCCAGTCGATCCGTATCTGACCTCACCAGGTCGGTTCGACAGAAAGATATGCAACATTTCGGTCGAACCAATCCCGTCGAGGATCTCCGAACCAAATCTCTCACTCCATCGCTTACCCAGCTCGGCAGGCAATGCCTCGCCAGCGGAAGTTGCAACCCTGACAGCGATATCACCTGATGCCGGCAAGCGATCACTGGCCAACATGGAACCGAACA
This sequence comes from Candidatus Eutrophovita brisbanensis, assembly GCA_038147395.1. Lineage (GTDB taxonomy): Bacteria > Pseudomonadota > Gammaproteobacteria > Burkholderiales > Eutrophovitaceae > Eutrophovita > Eutrophovita brisbanensis. The sequence goes on from JAYQTM010000001.1 coordinate 2,004,809, forward strand.
AAGTCGGGACGCCATAAAAGATGGTTGGTTGGTGGTCGATAAGTCGTTTAAAGACAGCGTCTGGCGTGGGACGCTCTGCCATTAGTACCGTCGTCGCCCCAACAGACAACGGAAATGTCAAGCCATTGCCCAACCCGTAGGCGAAAAATAACTTAGCCGCGGAAAACACAACATCCGACTCTTTTATGCCGAGTATCGGTTTCGCGTAATATTCCGCCGTGTAAATCGCGCTGGAATGTGCGTGAATCGTACCCTTCGGTGTTCCCGTCGAACCAGAGGAGTAAAGCCAAAAACACGAGTCATCCGCGACAGTCGCGGCAGGAGATAAATCGTCGGATGCCCGATTCATCAAATCTGACAGGCTATTTAGATTCCCATCGTATTCCCCCGAGACGATCACGTGTTGGATGTAAGGGCTCTCGTCGATCGCTCGGCTCATTGTTTCGAGAAGCCCACTGGAGACGATTAATGCTTTCGCTCGACAATCTTTCAACATGAACGCGTAATCATCAGGGGTAAGGAGTGTGTTCACGGCAACAGGAACAATTCCGGCCTTGATTGCGCCAAGAAACACAGAGGGAAAGTCAATGGTGTCATGATGCGCAATGACTACCCGGTCCTCGATATTTAAACCGAGTTTGAGGAGCGCATTTCCTGCTCTGTTAATTCGCTTATCGAGTTCTTCGAACGAGTAACTCCCATTATCGTCGATGTAAGCGACTTTTTCCGCCCGGCCAGCCCGAAGATTCTTATCGATTAACTCGTGAGCTAAATTGAAATCTCTAGGAATATCGACTAAGGGTGGCGATACGGTTTCATCGACGGTGTAAGGCATTGGATCACTCGTAGGTATTTAACGGCAAGTAACTTTGGTAGGGGGATTCGACGATCACGAATTAGCCGAGACGATGGGTGGAGCGATGACTAATTTCATCCACTCTTCAGCCCATTCAGCAGCCTCTTCCTCCGGCATTGTACCCGTGCTCGCGTCATGGTACAGAGGCTCACCTATTCTCTGCGCCCCCATTTTCTGCAGAAGATCATCGATTCGCTTACCCCCATGGCAAAACGTTTCAGCGTAGGTTCTGTCTCCAAGCGCGATTAACCCATATCGGACGCTTGAGAGATCTGGCTTTTGATCTTCAATCAAATTAACAAAATCACGAGCGTTATCTGGGACATCTCCTTGGCCGTAGGTCGAGGTAGAAATTAAAAAAATTCCCTCATTGTCAAAGATCTTTGGAGTCAACTTATCCATATCGCGTGTTTCCACCGGAATGCCGTCACCATCAAAGCGCAATTCTAAGTCTTGAGCGACCAGCTGAGCATTTCCGGTCATTGTGCCGATAAGGATCGTAATCTTTTGTAACATTTTTTAGTCCGTAATATATGGTTTATGCTATAAGTGAGCGCTAACTATTAGCTCTAAAAATGATCTCACACGATTAAAATTTGAAACTATTATGCATTATTATTCACTAACAGTAAATTAAAAGTGAATTATTATTCACTTTATCGTGGAAGTAGCGTAATATTCAATGGTGCAGATAATGACGAACAACACTCAAATGAATGGCAATCCGAATGACAAGGAGCTTTTGAACGAAGAGTTCTTGCGCTCAGTTGGCGAACGAGTCAAAAAGACGCGAAACGAGCGTAAGTTGACTAGAAAAACCCTGTCAGAAAATTCCGGTGTGTCCGAGCGCTACCTCGCTCTCCTCGAGTCTGGGAAAGGTAATGTCTCGATTGCGTTATTAAGACAGCTCTCACACTCTCTCGGCGTGGAACCTGAGTCTTTAATCTCCTCGTCTCCATATATTGATTCAGATTCTCGTTTAGTACTCGGCCTCCTCTCTAGCCTCAACAAACATGAGCGCCTGAAACTTAAAGACAAAATCCTGAGCGAATTTCGCGCGTCTCCGAGTGCTCGTAGCTATCGAATTGCTCTAACGGGTCTTAGAGGAGCCGGTAAAACCACCGTCGGGAATTATTTATCTTCGACCCTTGATATCCCGTTCATTGAACTTGACAAAGAAGTCGAGAGATTCGCTGGCGAATCACTCGCTGAAATATTTATGACATACGGACAAGAGGGCTTCAGAAATCTCGAAAGATCGTGCCTAGAAAATATCCTAGCTCAGGGTAATAACTGCATCATCGCGACAGGTGGAGGAATCGTCCAAGAACCGTCAATTTACAACTTACTGTTGTCCACCTGCTACACCGTCTGGTTAAAAGCATCGCCAAGAGAACACATGGATCGCGTCATTGCCCAAGGGGATATGCGACCCATGGCTGGTAACGATCGTGCGATGGAGCAACTCAAAACCATACTCACAAACCGGCAATCAAGTTACGAAAAAGCCGACCTGACCATTAACACCGATGGCAAGGTACCCGATCTGGTGGCGAGACAAATTATTGCTAACCCAATTTTAAAAAATCTCATTCAAAAAACTGCATAACTGGGGAATACATGAAGATTGATAACACACAAGACCTCGAGCAAGCACCGGGAAACGAGGCAGTCTCTTTTGACACACACCCCGAGCGCTACAAGCACTGGAAAATGTCAGTCTCAGGAACGACCGCAACGTTGAGTATGGACGTGGATGAAGACGGCGGCCTCAAGCCGGGTTACAAACTCAAGCTCAATTCTTATGATTTGGGGGTTGATATTGAACTCTATGATGCGATTAATCGAATCAGATTTGAGCATCCGACGGTTAAAACTGTTGTCATTACCTCTGCGAAAGAACGAATGTTTTGCTCGGGAGCGAACATTTACATGCTGGGACAATCGACCCATCCATGGAAGGTCAATTTCTGTAAATTTACCAACGAGACTCGCAACGGAATCGAGGACTCAAGTCGACATGACGGATTAAAGTTCTTAGCTTCCATCAATGGAACGATCGCCGGAGGCGGATACGAGCTCGCTCTTGCGTGCGATCGGCTTCTCATGATTGATGACCGCTCCTCGAGCGTCAGTCTTCCGGAGGTCCCTCTGCTCGGCGTACTGCCGGGGACTGGCGGACTCACACGGGTTATAGATAAACGACGCGTTCGACGTGACCTTGCTGACGTATTTTGCTCCTCTACCGAGGGCGTACGTGCGGAGCGGGCGAAAGATTGGGGCTTAGTTGATGAAATTGCGAAACCGCAAGGCTTTGATGCTGTTGAAAAAGAGCTAGTCAATGAACTCACCCAATCTAGTATCAGACCGGACAATGCCGTTGGAATAGCGCTAAAACCAATTGTGAGGGAAGTCAGTGACAACGGCATGCATTACGAGACCCTCGAGGTCGATATAAACCGTTCAACTCGAGTTGCCACGATAACGCTCAATGCACCGATTGCATCGCTTGCCAGCGAGCTGAGTGAGATACACAAAGAAGGATCAAACTGGTGGCCACTCAAATTCGCGCGCGAACTAGACGATGCGATTCTTCTACTCCGAACGAACGAACTCGATATTGGAACCTGGGTTTTTAGAAGCCAAGGTCGCGTCGAGGACGTACTCAACATGGACCGTATCCTGGATGCAAACAAGCGCGACTGGTTCGTTCGAGAGACACTAGGTTTTATGAGACGGACACTTGCAAGACTAGACGTGTCATCGCGAACGATGTTCACACTCATCGAACAAGGGTCCTGCTTCGCAGGAACGCTGCTCGAAGTAGCATTAGCGAGCGATCGCACCTTCATGCTCTCAGAATCGGAAGATGGAGAGCTGCCATTTATCGCCATGTCTCAGATGAATTTCGGAACCTATCCGATGATCAACCACCTGAGTCGTCTTCAAACGAGATTCTATGGCGCAGATGATACGCTCGAGCATCTGTCGAAACGAGTTGACACACCGATCTCACCAGATGAAGCGATGTCTGAAGGTTTAGTCACGTTTGCACCCGATGATATTGACTGGGACGACGAAGTTCGCATCGCAATCGAGGAGCGTGCCAGCTTATCTCCAGACGCATTGACCGGAATGGAAGCAAGTCTGCGTTTTTCCGGTCCAGAAACGATGGAAACACGAATTTTTGGAAGGCTATCCGCGTGGCAAAACTGGATTTTCATTAGGCCGAATGCAGTTGGTGAAGAGGGCGCCCTTAAAGTATTCGGTAGCGGCAGTAAACCCAGCTTTAACTGGCAACGAATTTAATCAAACTAACTTTATTAGGTAAACGACATGAGCATTAATTACAGCGAAAAAATACCCAATAACGTCAATCTCGCCAATGACAGAAAACTACAGCGAGCACTTGAGCACTGGCAACCACATTTTCTAAAGTGGTGGGATGAACAAGGCCCGAGCGATTTTCAATCCAATGACGTCTATCTCAGAACCGCCGTCGGAGTCGATGCTCAAGGTTGGGCGAGTTACGGTCACGTTAAAATGCCTGATTATCGGTGGGGCATCTTTCTTGCCGACCAAATTCCCGATCGGAAAATCGGGTTTGGGGACCATTACGGAGAACCTGTGTGGCAGCAAGTTCCTGGCGAACTCCGCTCACAGTTCCGACGCATTATCGTAACGCAGGGGGATACAGAGCCTGCGTCGGTTGAACAACAACGTCTTCTTGGCCTCACTTGCCCCTCGCTATACGACTTACGTAACCTATTTCAGGTAAACGTCGAGGAAGGACGACATCTGTGGGCGATGGTCTATCTTCTCCACTGCCACTTCGGGCGAGATGGCCGAGAAGAGGCCGAGGAATTGCTTGCACGACATTCTGGAGACCATGACAATCCTAGAATTCTAGGCACGTTCAACGAGCCCATCAGTGATTGGTTGTCATTTTTCATGTTCACCTACTTCACTGATCGAGATGGAAAGTTTCAGCTGAAGAGTCTCGCCGAATCAGGCTTTGATCCACTCGCGAGAACTTGCCGTTTCATGCTGACTGAGGAAGCACATCACATGTTTGTAGGTGAGACAGGAGTGGGTCGAGTCATCAAACGAGCACTCGAAGTGATGCAAGAAATCGGGACCGATGATCCAACTGCGATCAGAGCTCAAGGTGCGATTGACCTTGAGACGATCCAAAAATATCTCAATTTCTGGTTCACGTCTTCGCTAGATCTTTTCGGATCTGAAATTTCCTCTAACGCGGCGACATCCTTTGCAAACGGTATCAAGGGCCGTCCAGATGAAGATCGCTTCGACGATCACCTATGTACAGAGTCGACCTATGAAATCGACACACCTGATGGCACCGAAACTGTGAGCATGCGAAATGCCATGAACGAGGTGACGCGTGAAGCCTACGTGAAGGACTGTGAAATTGGGGTAAAACGCTGGAATATGATGATTAAGCGCGCAGGCTATGACCGAGTGCTCACCCTTCCAAGCACGAGATTCCACCGATCCATTGGAAACTGGATGAACCTACCGGTCGACCCAAACGGTAAGGTCATTACACAGTCTGAATACGATCGACAGCTTAACGACTGGCTGCCAACAGAATCGGACAAAGCATTTGTGACGAGCCTCATGCATCGGGTCACGGAACCCGGGAAAATGGCCGGTTGGATCGCACCACCAGATCGCGGGATCAATAACCATCCTGTTGATTACGAGTATGTCCGATTAAACTAAAGCTCTGTCAAGAAAAAAGGGGCCTATAAGGCCCCTTTTTTACGCTCTAATTTGATCAAGCAGTCGCTTTAGCCACATCTTCACTTCCGTCCCTGACGTTCGGAGTTTTTCGAACAATGAGGGAATACGCAACCGGAATGATAAACAAGGTCAACAGTGTCCCAATTGATACACCACCAACGATGACCCACCCTATTGCCTGTCTTGCCTCAGAACCGGCACCAGAGGAAAGAGCGAGAGGCAATGCACCAAGCACAGTTGCTAGCGCTGTCATAAGAATCGGGCGTAACCGCAACGATGAAGCTGACAAGACGGCCTCTATCTTTTCTTTGCCCTCGCGCCTTAGCTGGTTGGCGAACTCAACGATTAATATTCCGTTTTTTGTGATCAGTCCAACAAGCATCACAAGACCAATCCGACTATAAATATTGAGTGTGCCTCCAGTCCCAAATTTTGAATTCACCCACATCGCAAATAACGCACCCACAAATCCTAGAGGAACAGTGAGCATGATGACGAACGGACCAACAAAACTCTCGAATTGAGCAGCTAACACCAAATAAATAAAGATGAGTGCCAAGATTAACGTCACCTTCATCTCGTCTCCACTCTCTCTGAATTCTCTCGATGCACCATTAAGGTCTGTTCCGACCGTCGACGGCAACTCGGTCGCAACAACAGAATCTATGTAATCTAGAGCCTCGCCAAGGCTCGCGTTAGGCCCGACATTACCATTAATGATTGCAGCCCTGAACTTATTAAAGTGATTGAGTTCCTTGGGGGATACCGTCTCCTCTACTCTAACCAAGTTAGATAATTGCACTAACTGACCGCTACCTGAGCGAACGTAAATCGACGTGAGATCATTTGGCTGTCTTCGTTTTTCATCTTCCATTTGAAGAACAACATCGTATTGTTTTCCCTCACGCTTGTAGCGAGTCACATCCCGACCACCTAATAATGTCTCTACTGTGCTCCCTATCGTGGCCATTGAAATACCCATGGAGGCCGCTTTTTCTCGATCAACCGTGACACGCAACTGCGGTTTATTTAACTTTAAATCCGTGTCTAACCCTGTAATACCTGGGTAGGATCTCAATTTGGCCATCACCTTATCGACGTAGCCCTGGAGTTCCTCATACGAGTTACCGTAAATCACATATTCAATTTCTTTCGCGAGGAAACTCTGGCCCAATGAAAGCGGATCTTTTGCGAAAGAAATAACACCGGGCAAACCACCATACAATTTCGGGGTTAGTTTTTTACTGATCTCGAGCTGGCTTCGCTGACGTGTATCCCAATGCTCTAACACAGCAAAACCTATGGCAATATTGACTGGATTGGGTCGATCTAAACCAGGTGCGACAACCTCAAATAGCGTCTCAATTTCTGGCACATCCTGACCCAAAATTCCAGCCACTTGTTGCATGTAGCGATCCGTGTACTGCATCGTTGATCCCTCTGGCGCAATGGCAAACGCCATGAATACACCACGGTCCTCCAGGGGCGACAGCTCAGGTTTAAGTTGCATAAACATCCAAACCATCAAGCACATTGCAGCCACGAAGACAGCAACGACAACATACCAGCCCTTCAATACAACCCTCAATATCGCCTCGTAACCCGCGTTCAGTTTCTCAAAAATAACCTCGCTAGCTCGATAGACGCCCCCGTGTCCTTCGTGTCGCTTAAGTAAGAGAGAACACATCATCGGCGTTAAGGTCAGCGCAACAAAACCGCTAACCACTACCGCAGCGACAACAGTCAGCGCGAATTCAACAAATAATTGACCAACCCGACCGGTAATAAACACCAGGGGAGTAAAAACCGCGACAAGTGTGATGGTCATGGCAATGACGGCAAAGCCAATTTCTTTTGCACCTTGCATTGCTGCCTGAAATCGACCCATCCCAGCTTCGATATGTCGGTGAATATTTTCCAACATCACGATTGCATCATCAACAACCAAACCAACCGCCAAAACAATACCCAAGAGTGTTAAGACGTTGATTGAAAAGCCCAGAACGTAGAGAAAGAAGAACGCGCCAATAAGCGATATCGGAATCGTGACGACAGGTATCAGCGTTGCTCGAACACTTCGTAAGAACACAAAAATAACGATAACAACCAAAAGGAGCGCCTCGATCAACACCTTGTAGACCGAATCAATCGCCGCGGAAATAAATTCCGAGGTGTCAACAGCGACTTTCATTGACATGCCCTCTGGCAGACCGGATGCGAGCTTCGGTACCGTATCCCTAACGGCTTGGGCGAGCGCTAACGTGTTCCCCGTTGACTGTTTCACGACCCCAAGACCTAACGCTTCTTCACCAGAGACGCGAACAATTTTTCGGTTCTCATAAGGGGCTGGTATCGCGTATCCAATATCCCTGATTCGGATAGGATATCCAGAAACATCCTTAATGATCATGTCATTAAACGCTTCCGGGCTCTTGAGATCAGTCTCAGTCATTACCGTAAGCTCTCGTTCATTACTCTCGATTCGACCGCCAGGAGAATCAAGATTTTGTTGACGCAACGCATGTTCGACGTCCTGAACCGTGAGACCTCTCGCAGCCAATTTATCTCGATCCAACCAGACTCGCATCGCATAACGCCGTTCACCACCGATAATGACTGTCGCGACCCCAGGTAGCGCCTTGAGTGGGTCGGTCAAATACCGGTCAGCGTAATCAGTCAGCTCCATCGGCGAGTGTCGATCACTGGATAACGCAATCCACATAACAGGCCAAGCATCCGCTTCAATTTTCGACACAATAGGATCATCAGCCGACTCGGGTAATACGGTCTGAACCCTAGACACGCGATCTCTCACGTCGTTAGCGGCTGCCTCAACATCTCTGTCGGTCAAAAAAGTGACCGTGATCTCGCTGACTTCTTCCTTGCTTTTGGATTTGATCGTGTTGATTCCCTCGATGCCTGATAAAGCATCCTCGATAGGAGTCGTAATCACACTTTCTACGACCTGCGCCGTGGCTCCCTTGAAAATTGTCCTGACAGAGACAACCGGGGGATCTATTTTCGGATACTCGCGCACAGATAAGCGATCAAACGAAATAACACCCAAGAGAACGATTAAGAGGCTAAACACTGTCGCCAACACTGGGCGCCGAATTGATATGCTCGAAAGGATCATAGGAAACCCAAACTAAGTAATTTTCTTAAGAAGAGGTGTGTCACGATTTATTGGCCACCACCAATCACAGTGACCGGTGCGCCATCACGAATCTTGATCTGCCCTTCGGTAACCACGACATCTCCTGGGCTCACACCCTCCACAATCTCAACGTAACCCGGGGTTCTTTGTCCTAGCACGACCTTGGCAAGCGACACCTTCCCATCAACTACTTTATAAACAAAGTTATCTGTGCCCTGAGGCCATAGCGCTTGTTCTGGAATAGATAACGCATTTTCTTTCTTCGACATCACTAACGACACACGAGCAAACATTCCGGGCCGTAACTTTCCCGATTCATTTTTGATTCGTCCCCTCAGTAATGCAGTTCGAGTCTCCTGGTCGACCCCTGACTCTGTGGCGTATACCTTACCGACAAAGTTTGCGCCGGGGAAAGCATCGACGGCGACATTGATGACCTGACCTACTCGAACCTTGGCGAGGTATACCTCCGGAATACGGAAATCGACCTTCACGCTATCAACATTTTCTAGTACAGCAATATCGTCACCCGCTCTCAAATACGCACCCGGACTAACTTTACGCAGTCCCAAAATCCCAGAAAACGGAGCGGTCACGACTGTTTTCATCAAGCGGGCACTCGCATCATCAACCAATGCTGCTAAACGCTCCACAGACCCAGCTTGTAGATCTAAAGCTTCCTTACTGATAAATTTTTGCTCGTACAGCTCTTTCGATCTTAGAAATTTCTGTTTCGCCGTCCGCAGTTCAGCCGAGACCGCAGCAAGTTGGGCTTGATGCTCGCCATCTTCAAGAGTCACAAGCCTGTGCCCTTTTTTGACGCTCTGCCCCTCCTCGAAATTAATACCGGACAACCGACCATTGATTTCCGTACGCACCATGACAGACTCATTAGCGATCAAGGTACCAACCGCAGATACGTCGTTGACAACCTCGCCAACAATGACTGGGGCGGCCTTAACAGGTAAACCGCTTGGCTTCTTCGGAGCCGCCTTTGCTGCAGGCTTTGGATCGACTTTTTCGACACTGCCATTCTCTTCACTACAACCCCAAGGTCAGGGCGGCCACTGAAATAATTATGGTCTTGATCAAAAGACTATCAACGCGTTTTATCAATCTACACCCTCCAATATCCAGTAATCCATGTCCCAATGTGAGGCACGACCTCACATTGAAAAATCGATCACAAAATTTATTCTTGAATTATATCTGCTGCAGTTGGTAATCAACACGAGCAGCTTTCGCTAAGCTGACTCACTTTCTGACTGTGATTTTTCGATTTCATCTCTTACCTGAGTCATATCCATCTTGGCGATCCTATCGAGTAACCCCTCTAAAGAATATGCTGGCACCGCACCTGGTTTTGAATGCAGGATAATTTTCTCTCGAATCACCACAAGAGTCGGAATAGATCGAATACCAAAAGAGGACGCGAGCTCTTGCTCATCCTCCGTATTGACCTTCGCAAAAAAAACTCCAGGATATTTCTCTGAAGTCGATTCGTAAACCGGCGCAAAAGTCTTACACGGTGCGCACCATGGAGCCCAAAAGTCAATGATCACCATGTCATTCTCTTCTAAGGCCTGATCAAATGAATCTTTCGTTAAATTAGTTACTGGCATCTCAAAATCCCAATCTGGCTGGTGTCGCCAAAGTCTATCATTTCCCTCACATCAAGTATTTATTTCTACTATGGCGTCAGCCGTGGCGCAAACCTACCAAATCGAAACAAAACTGTCGGAAGAACGAGTAGATTAAGAAGTGTCGAGGTGACTAGCCCGCCGACGATAATCGTAGCCATTGGTCCCTCAATCTCTCTGCCGGGCTCGCCAGTACCGAGTGCCAGCGGCATCAAGCCCAACCCGGTCACCAAAGCGGTCATCAATATGGATGGCAACCGCTCAGATGCGCCCTTAAGAACCGTGTCAAAATTCCAGGCATGTCGCTCAACCTCAACAAGGTGCTGATAATGAGATACCAGCATGATGGAGTTTCTGAGCGTGATTCCAAACAGGGTGACAAAACCCACCAAGGATCCGAGCGAGAGCCAGCCTCCCGTGAATATAACTGCGATCACGCCACCAACTAGCGCAAATGGTAAATTTAAAAAGGTGATTGCCATGTTGTGTAATTGATTAAATGCGATATACAAGAAGATGAACACCCCCACACCGGCCAATAACGAGTGGATAATCAAGTCCCATTTCGCCTCCCTTTCAGACTCTGCAGTGCCAGAAAATACGAGATAGTTTCCTGGAGACAGCTCAACTGAGGAGATGATTTTTTCTTTAGCTATTCGTTCAAATTTAGACAAATCTCGACCTTCAAACTTGGATGTGACCGTTTGCACGCGTCTCCCGTCAGAATGAAGCACCTTATACCTGCCTCCAACCAAATTAACATCTGCTACATCAGAGAGCCTGACCGTAATATCACCAATTGTTTTGAGGTGTAAATTGGATAACGAACGGACGTCATTCCTCACAGAATCCTCGAGAATGACGACAATATCTATAACGTGATTACCTTGTCTTACCTCACCCAAAACGCTGCCGTCATAGGCGATGTTCACAGCCCTCATCACTTCTGCAGGAGACAATCCAAACATAGAGAGCCGATCATGTCGCAGTTGAATATCCAGCTGAGGTGTGCCTGGTGGCGCTTGAATCTGAACATCCTCAGATCCCGGGACTCGATTGAGAACAGATGCAATTCTTTGGGCGTCTCTGTCGAGCGAATCAAGATCGTTACCATGAATCGTCACCACGAACGGGGCGGCAAAACCAGTCACAGTCTCTTCAATTCTCTCAGTTAAAAAAGTGTTTACACCGAAACTAAGGCCAGGGAAATTACCCACCGTCTCACCACCTAAAACCTCTCGTATTTCTCGAAGTACGCGCTCTTGTTCATCACCACCTAGAGGACCAATTTCAATTTCAAACTCACTGTAGTGCGTGCCAAACGTATCCGCTCCGTTCTTTGATCTTCCAACCCACTGAACAACCGATTGAACGCCGTCAATTTCCCCAAGTGCTCGAGATACTCGATTACCAATACGCAGTGATTCCGTCTCTGACGTTCCAGGAACCGCGGTCATGTGGGCGATGTAATGCCCCTCCCTCAACGCTGGGATGAACTCTCCGGAAAACAATGGGAAAATGCTGATGCCAGAAACAACGAGAAACAATACCGCAACAAAATTTCTCTCAAATTTTCGATCAAACCATAGCAATAGTTTTTCATATTTCGGGCGTAAATAAGCCACCGCAGGTGGGTCATTTGGAGATAAATCTTGTTGACTCAACAATAAATAACTCAACGCTGGCGTCAACGTAATCGCCGTCACAAGCGACGCAAGAATCGCAAATATATAGGCAAGCCCCAAGGGGGCGAACAGCTTCCCTGCAATTCCAGAAAGGGTCAAAAGCGGCACAAACGCGAGCACCACGATAAACGTTGCGTACACAACCGAGCTCCTGACCTCAACCGACGCGTCGAGAACCACATCCGATATCTTTCTTCTGTGTCGCGACAACTTATTTAGCCTTAAACGACGATAGATATTTTCGGTATCAATAATGGCATCATCAACAACTTCTCCTAATGCGATCGCTAGACCACCAATCACCATCACGTTCAATGCAACCCCAAATAAATCTAAAACAATGACTGCAGATAGGAGTGAGACCGGCATTGCAACGGTACAAATGAAAGCCGTTCGTGCGTTGTATAAAAATAAAAAAAGGATGAGCACTACGAGTGCTGCGCCGATCAACACATCGCGCTGAACATTTGTGACGGCAGTTTCGATGAAGTTGGCGGGACGAAAAAGATTTTCGTGAAACTCAATATTTTCGTTCTCGAATAACGGATGCAGCTCTTCGATGGCGCGTTCAAGATCTTTAGTCACGGCGTAAGTGTTGGCACCAAGTTGACCTTGAATCATCAAAAATATACCCGGGGTCGCGTTAATCGCCGCTGCACCAATCGATGGGGCAGGTCGTTGCTCTATGGTCGCAATATCACCCAATCTAAAGCTCGTACTGCCTTCGACATTGATCACCAAGCCATTCAAATCTTCCAGGCGCTTTGGCTGTCCCTCTAATTTGATACTAATGTGCTGGTTCGGCGTTTTGACAAACCCGGCGCTATACATGCCCGATGCGGATCGAACGACCCGGACGACATCATCCAGGGTGACATTCAACTGATCAAGCTTTTCGGGGTTGATTTGCACTTGCCACTGCATCACATCACCCCCGAACACATTGACCTCCGCAACACCTGGGACTGCTAGAAGGTGTGGCCTAATCGTCCAGTCAACGAGACCTCTTAACTCTCCCAAAGTGCGTGACTCAGAGGTCACTCCGACACCTAGGACTGTACTCGCTGAGGACGTGAGCGGCGTCATTGTTGGGGCATCAACTCCCTCAGGCATTTCAGAGGCTAGTCCGGCAATTCGCTCACCGACTACCTGCCTATTGCGGTAGACGTCACTGCCATCCTCAAAAATAACCGTAACAATGGAGAGCCCGGGGATGGATTGACTTCGAATGTTTTTTAAATCTGGAACACCCATTAGGGCGTTTTCAATCGGCTGTGTCACGAGTTGCTCGACAAGCTCAGAGGAGTACCCAGGAGACTCGATCTGCAGAACGACTTGGCTGGGAGAAAATTCGGGAAAAACGTCTAAATTAGCGTTAATGACGGTATAGAAACCATACATGACAAGCGTGATCGCAAGAGCGACGACAACGCCAGCATACTTAACGGAGCCACGAACGATTCCTGCGATCACGAGTTAATGACCTCCAGGGTGTGCATACACCCATTAACCGCGATCCTGTCAATCCTCATTTTCATTACGAATTTGATACTTGAGCTCCTCGGAGAGTAACAATTGAACTCCGGACTCTACAACGTAGTCCCCCTCTTGAAGCACCCCCTGCTCGAACCAGCCGATGCCTACATCAACATCAGCACGAATTTCAATTCGACTGAACACTTCATCTTCATCTTTACGATACACCCATGGCTTACCAGCATGCCAGACCACAGATGCGTTTGGAACTAACACCCCGACCATATCCTCTAGACCAGTTTTCCCGGTCGCAATCACACGCGTGCCGTATGGTAAATCTGCTGTCGTGACAAAGTATCGATCTAGCGAGCCGTCACCCGACCGTATATTGGGTGCATCGGAAACATATGTTGCATCTGACACAGCCGCAGGCTTACCAATTGGAGCGATCCTCGCCCCCATTATTCCGTCTCCCTCGTCAGACTCTCGAGTGCGAAGACGAACAAGGTGTAACTCTTGCTTGAGTAGCTTTTCTAATATTGGGGAGCCACTCAGTACCCAACCTGACAGGATCGCTCCCCAACTTAATGCTATGGAGTCACCAACGGCATCTCTCGCAATCTGGTTTGATCTCCGTTTTGATTGAATCAGGTCTAACTTATTTTTTTCCTCTTGTAATTCTCGCTCAGAGATACTTCGTCGATCACTGAAAAGCGTCAAAGCTCGCTCGTAGCGCTCGCGCGAATATGCCTCTTGTGATGCATCAGAAGCGTCCTCTGAGTCAATGATCTTTATTCGATGCCTAGCCTCACTCAGCTCGGAAGGATCGATAACAGTCCCATACACTCTACTTCCAACGGAATAAATATGCGACGTCAAAGACGCAACTCGTATTCCGGCCGCATCTTGAGATTGCGAATCTAGTGACACAAAGGGACGTCCACTTTCAAACCCTGCGGTGTCCGCTGTCTCAATCTCTTCCTCAAATTCCTCTTCGACAAAATTGAGACTGTCTCGATTAGCATCGACCAAAGCTAATAGAAGTAAAACAATCACAATGATCAACGAACTGATGATGAGAAGAGACTTGTCTTTTAACATCAGAGATCCTCTCTAGTATTAATAGACCCGATAGAGATATCCGAGTCAAAAAATGCAGGTGATTCGCAGATATCCTCTAGGGCGGCAATTGATTGCATCAGTGAAAATTGATCCTCGAGCATTCTCGCCGAGTAATCGAGCAATTGGATACGCGCCTCATACAACTCGACACGATTCGTGTGGCCACGTTCAAACTCAGCCACTTTTCGATCCATCAAGTCAAATGCTTGACCGATTTTTTCTTGATGCAGTGACATAACAGATTGCTTAAATAAAATCGAGGAGTATTTCGTATCAATATCGGAGAGTATGTTTGTTTGTAGCTCCTTTACCCTAGCTCGCTGAACAGCTCTCGATGCTTCTTTCTCAAGTATCTTTACATCTGAGTTTTTTGGCATGATGAGACCAAGAGCAAAATTCCACACACTATCTCCTTGATCCCAGAAATACCCAGGAGAAAATGTGAGCTCCGGATATTGAGCAATCAAAGAAAGTTTAAGTTCTGCATCCGAGATTCCGAATTCAACTAACGTTTTTTGCAAATCGGATCGATGTCGTAACGCAATCGTGCGATAAGCGTCCCTATGCAATAGGCTAACTTCCTTGTTCAGCAAATCTGAAAAAATACCGGATGTGGCAAACGCATCAAAGGGCAACCCAACCTCACCAGCGAGTTTAGAGACCAACTCAACCCTCGAGGATTCTAATTCCAACACATGCTCCTCAAAATCTTTGATAGCTAACCGCCGCTTCGTCAAATCGATTGATGAATCAAATCCGTTATCCACTCTCTTTTGAGTCAGTTCTCCGACTTCCATCAATAATCGTAGCTTTTGATTTGCCAACTCAAGCTGTTGGTCCACAAAATTAATGCTTAAAAGATAATCTCGAAGATTAGAGTGTAATTTCCAAGCTGCTGCGCTCAAGTCGTAGAGCGCTGACTCTTTATACAAAAGTGACTTATCGGATAAGGTCTTTTTTTTCTCTTTCGTAACGAACGGAAGACCCACTACAAAACCCACTCCCCACGGTTCATCACCAACGACTTCGCGTGAGTGGTACTCAGAAGCTATTGAGAGACTGATGCCACTTTCGTTTAGCATCGAGTCGCCAATAGCGTCCGTTAGCTCTTTTAAACGTCTCGAGAGTTGAATGGAAGGACTAAAATAAGCCCCGGCAATGGTTAGCTCATCGAGGCCCCACGTCGATGGTGGCCATCCATTTTGGTAGCCAGCCTCGGTAACAAACTCTTCGATGGATGCAAGGGATTGGCGATTTGATTCAAACTCCCGAGTTATATCGGCTTGACTAATCGGATCGGGAGCATAATCTTTAAACCCACCACACGAGCAGAGCGTGCCACAAAACAATACGAGGAGAAAACGGCCCCACCGAAGTCTTAAATAACTCCGTACCTTCACCAATGATCTCCTTTGCGCCGGTTCCCCTCTCCAAATTGATCTATCAGAACCCGCAACAGTTCGTGTGACACTACACTTGCGGGTTTACTTTTTCCGCGCCTGATTGCAGCTTATTGACCGCATTCAGATAAGCCCTCGCAGAAGCGACAACGATATCCGTATCTGCTCCATGTCCATTGACAATCTTGCCATTTTTGGACAAACGAACACTCACCTCACCTTGAGAATCGGTTCCACTGGTAATCGCGTTAACGGAATACAACTGCAGATCCGCACCGCTAGATACGATTGCCTCTATTGCTTTGAACGTGGCATCGACCTGGCCGCTGCCCGTAGCCTCTGCCAGTCGCTCAGACCCAGAATCCGAAAGACACAACGAGGCAATCGGAGATTCACCCGTTTCTAATTTCGCTTTTATTGACAATAACTTGAAGCGCTCCTGATCTTGGCTAATTGCTTCATCAGAGGAAACAAGCATGATCAAGTCTTCATCGAAAATCTCGTGCTTTTTGTCTGCGAGTTCCTTGAACCGAACGAACGCGGCATTCATCGCCTCTTCACCATCGAGCTCAACGCCGAGCTCGATCAATCGCTGCTTGAAAGCATTCCTGCCTGAGTGCTTACCAAGAACCAGTTTGTTAGTCGTCCAGCCAACATCTTCAGCCTTCATAATTTCATACGTTTCTCGATGCTTTAGTACACCATCCTGGTGAATGCCAGATTCGTGCGCGAATGCATTAGCACCAACAATCGCCTTGTTCGGTTGCACTGGAAATCCGGTAATCGCAGAAACTAACTTTGAAGCGGGAACAATTTGTGTCGCATCAACTCGGGTATCACACTTAAAAAAGTCCTGACGCGTCCTCACTGCCATCACAACTTCCTCGAGTGACGCGTTGCCTGCCCTCTCTCCCAGGCCATTCACGGTACATTCAATCTGCCTCGCGCCCGCTGAAATCGCTGCTAACGAGTTTGCGACAGCGACGCCAAGGTCGTTGTGACAATGTACAGACCAAATCGCTTTGTCTGAATTTGGAATTCTCTCAATTAAGTTTTTGATCAGATCGGCAAACTGGTCTGGCATGGTGTAGCCAACCGTGTCAGGTATGTTAATCGTTCGCGCACCCGCTTCAATCACAGCCTCGAGTATGCGACATAGGTAATCAAGCTCAGACCGTCCAGCATCTTCTGGAGAGAACTCAACGTCTTGACATAACGATCGCGCGAGTTTCACCGATTTAACTGCCTGCTCGATGACTTGGTCTCCAGTCATACGAAGTTTTCTCTCCATATGAATCGGAGACGTCGCAATGAACGTATGTATCCGCGAACTATTAGCTGGCTTTACCGCCTCGGCAGCGCGACGGATATCACTCTCAGACGCTCGAGCCAACCCACACACAGTACTTTCTGTAATCGCGCGAGCGACAGCATTAACGGATTCAAAGTCTCCATTACTCGCAGCTGGAAACCCTGCCTCAATGACATCAACTTTCATTCTCTCCAACTGCTTACCGATCCTGAGCTTCTCCTCTTTGGTCATCGAAGCACCTGGGCTTTGCTCCCCATCACGCATCGTTGTGTCAAATATCAATAATCTGTCTGTCATTTGGTTTACCCAGGTGATCAATTACGTTGTTCTCAAGCACAGCTACTTAAGCTGCGGATCGGTAGAGGCGCCAAGCCGAAGCATGGCATCAATAGAATATAGGATGATTCAATATGACTTGCAAGCGAGCTTTAAGTCGTTGGATCAGTTAGCGCGATGATCTTAATACGATCACTTCTTGGACATTCGGATTTTCTTCATATACGACCCGACAATAGCGCAATATCCAGATAGGAAGTAACCCAAAAACACCAAGAACAACATCTCTGGGAGATTATCCGCGAGATGAATCGCGAGCATGATCAAAAAGAGGATGAGTACGACAACAGAGAAAGGGACCGCTTTCCTAATATTTATCTGTTTACCGCTGTGGTATCTGACGTTGCTAACCATTGTAAATCCAACCGATACAGCCAGAACCCACGCTAACCAGGGAAGACCTTGAAATTCATTTACTTGAGTAGCCCATATGAAACCAGCAATTACGCCTGCTCCTGCTGGGCTAGGTAACCCTTGAAAAAAACGACCATCAACTTTTTCGATGTTTGCGTTAAATCTTGCCAATCGAAGTGCTGCACAGCCAACGTAGATGAATGCTGCGGCCCATGCCAATTTGCCTCCGATCAACCGTAACTCAGATTCATAAAGTACTAGAGCAGGTGCGACACCAAACGCGACCATATCCGCTAGAGAATCAAACTGCGCCCCAAACGAAGACTGCGTGTTCGTTAAACGTGCTACCCGACCATCCAGCCCATCGAAGATCATGGCTATAAAGATGCCCATCGCGGCGAGCTCAAAACGATGGTTCATGGCTTGTACTATTGCGTAAAAGCCCGAGAACAGCCCGCAGATGGTGATCGCATTTGGCAACCAAAAAAAACGCTGCCTGCGCTGGCTTTGCTGCTTTACCTCTTCGACGTCCCCCTTATCTTCGGATTCCACCTAAGCAATCTCCGCGATACTCGTCACACCCCCAACTACTTTGTCACCGAGACTAACCTTAGGTCGAGCTGAGCGAGGAAGATACACGTCAACTCTGGAACCAAATCGGATAAATCCATATCTTTGACCCTTCGATACCGAGTCTCCCTCTCCGACATAACAAAGTATTCTTCGAGCGATTAGGCCGGCAACTTGCACAAACGTAATCTGATGTCCCTGATCTGTTTTCATGACTAACGCATTCCTCTCATTTTGATCGGACGCTTTATCTAAAGCCGCATTGAAAAACCGTCCTGGAGAATAGGAACGCTTAACAATGGTCCCAGCGCACGGCGATCGATTTGAATGGACGTTAAACACATTCATAAAAATACTGATCTTAAGGCACGCTGAGCCGGTATACGGATCCTCGTCCTCCTGAACAACGATAACTCGCCCGTCAGCAGGTGCGCTCACCAGCGACGCATCGTCGATTGTTACCCGGGTCGGGTCCCGAAAGAATTGGAGCACAAAGACGAACAATAAAAAAAGAAGAGCACCCAGGTAGGCCGAATACATCGATCCGAGGAGCACCATAGCACCTACGATCGCGAGATGTACCCATCCCTCCTTGGCGATAAAGGGATGGGACATCCGATCTTTCATATTCTTCTCTTTGAGTCGTACGAGTGAAATCAACTTTGCGCAAAATCAAAGCTTTTCCCACGCAAGATTAGCAGACTAGTTTTTTGACTTGTCGACAAGTCGATTGGCCTTAATCCAAGGCATCATTGACCGAAGCTTGCCACCAACCTCTTCAATTTTGTGCTCCCCCGCAATCCGACGGGTCGATGTGAGTTTGGTGTTCCTCGTTTGATTCTCAAGCAGGAACTCTTGCGCGTATTCACCTGTTTGAATTTCCTTCAGGATTTTACGCATTTCGTTTTTACTCTCTTCGGTGATGATTCGCGGCCCACGAGTAATGTCCCCGTATTCAGCATTGTTTGATATCGAGTAACGCATGTTGGCAATGCCACCCTCGTAAATCAAATCGACAATGAGTTTTAGCTCATGCAAACACTCGAAATAGGCCATCTCTGGCGAATATCCAGCCTCAACCAAAACCTCAAATCCAGCCTGAATCAGAGCTGAAGTGCCGCCACACAAAACAACCTGTTCACCAAATAAATCGGTCTCAGTCTCTTCGCGGAAGTTGGTTTCAATGATTCCGGCCTTGCCACCACCGATCGCAGCAGCGTATGAAAGCGACACATCCTTCGCTTTCCCAGACGCATCTTGATGAATCGCAATAAGACACGGCACACCACCACCCTGCGCGTAAGTTGATCGTACCGTATGACCAGGGGCTTTTGGAGCAACCATAATGATATCGACGTCACTTGATGGATTCACCTGACCAAAGTGCACGTTGAAACCATGCGCAAAACCAACTGCTGCGCCTTTCTTGATATTGGGCTCTACATCGTCTTGGTAAACCTGCGCGATATTCTCGTCTGGCAACAAAAGCATGACCACGTCCGCCCCTTTAACCGCGGCGCCCATTTCTTTAACCGCAAAGCCGGCTTTTTTTGCTTTGGTCCAGGATGATCCTCCTTTACGTACACCAACCGTTACAGTGACGCCAGAATCTTTCAAATTGAGCGCGTGCGCATGCCCCTGTGACCCATATCCAAGAATGGTGACTTTCTTGCCTTTGATAAGGCGAAGGTTTGCATCTTTGTCGTAAAAAACTTTCATAATTCCCTCGATATATTCGTTATTAATTGTTTTGCAGATTGCAGTTTCAGGCCTTTAAGATTCTATCGCCGCGACCGATACCAGAAGCGCCCGTTCTCACGGTCTCCAATATTGCCTCTTTGTCCAACGCATCAAAAAATGCGTCTAATTTCGAACTCGTGCCAGTTAACTCAACCGTGTAAGTTTTGTCCGTAACATCAAGAATGCGGCCTCTGAAGATGTCTGATATTCGCTTCATCTCCTCTCGATCTTTGCCGACAGCTCTGACCTTTACGAGCATCAACTCCCTCTCAATATGATTACCCTCGGTCAGGTCGATCACCTTGACCACATCAACCAGTTTGTTTAACTGCTTGGTAATCTGTTCGAGTATTTCATCCGAACCGATCGTTACAATCGTCATTCGGGACAAAGATGGATCCTCGGTTGGAGCCACCGTCAGGGATTCGATGTTATAGCCGCGGGCAGAAAATAACCCAGCAACTCGTGATAATGCTCCAGATTCGTTCTCGAGCAATAAAGAAAGTATATGTCTCATGGAGTTTTGCGCGTTGTGGTTCTTAGCGTCGTTTAGGCGAGGATCATCTCAGAAAGCCCCTTGCCACCGGGAATCATTGGATACACGTTTTCTGTCTGATCAGTCAGAAAATCCATAAACACCAATCGATCCTTGAGTGCCAAAGCCTCTTTAAGCGCACCCTCAACATCTGAAGGCTTTTCGATTCTCATACCTACGTGACCATACGACTCCGCCAATTTCACAAAGTCAGGCAATGCGTCCATGTAAGATTCCGAATAGCGGTTGCCATGAAAAAACTCTTGCCACTGGCGAACCATACCGAGATAACGATTGTTCAAACTAATGACTTTGATCGGCAATCGATACTGTTTAGCAGTCGACAGCTCTTGAATACACATTTGGATACTGGCCTCACCCGTCACACACGCGACTGTGGCATTCGGGTGTGCAAACTGAACCCCCATCGCGTACGGTAGCCCCACACCCATGGTGCCAAGACCGCCCGAGTTAATCCAGCGCTTGGGGTGATCAAACTTGTAGTACTGTGCGGCCCACATTTGATGTTGTCCCACGTCTGACGTAATGAACGTGTCTTCATTTTTGGTCAACTCGTAAAGCGTCTGAACAACAGCCTGAGGCTTAATGATGTCACCACTTTGGTCGAACTTGAGGCAATCTGTGGACCGCCAGTCGTTGATCTGCGTCCACCAATTTTGGATCTCTTGCGGCGACTGAATTCCTTTGGACTCATCAATTTGTTCGATCATGACCTTCAAGACTTCGCCGACATCGCCAACAATCGGCACATCAACTTTGACGCGCTTCGATATTGAGGAGGGATCAATATCAATGTGAATGATTTTCTTAGGCTCAGCGACAAAATGATCTGGATTTCCAATCACCCGATCATCGAATCTCGCGCCAATTGCAAGAACTACGTCACTGTGTTGGGTCGCCATGTTTGCTTCGTACGTCCCATGCATCCCCAGCATCCCAAGCGATAAGGGATCAGTTGCGGGGAAAGCTCCCAACCCCATCAGCGTATTAGTACAGGGGTAGCCCAACTTTTTAACTAGAGTCTTCAATAATTCAGAGGCATTGCCAAAAATCACTCCGCCCCCCGTGTAAATCACCGGACGCTTTGCAGCCAGTAGGAGGTCTACTGCCTTCCTGATTTGTCCCGAGTGCCCACGAGTCACGAGGTTATATGATCGTAACTCTACCGACTTGGGGTAAAAATACGGGGTTTTCTCTAAAGTGATGTCTTTAGGAATATCAACGACCACAGGTCCAGGTCGGCCAGTTGCTGCCAAGAAAAATGCCTTTTTAATTGCAGGCGCAATGTCAGCAGCACGCTTGACTAGGATGTTGTGCTTCACGCAGGGTCGAGTGATACCGACCGTATCCACCTCTTGAAATGCGTCTTCCCCAATCGCTTTGGTTGGGACCTGCCCCGTAAGAACAACCATCGGAACAGAATCCATGTATGCCGTCGCAATGCCACTAATGGCATTCGTAACCCCTGGACCAGACGTGACCAGAGCGACACCGACTTTGTCAGTCGAGCGAGCGTATGCATCAGCTGCGTGAACGGCTGCTTGTTCGTGTCGCACGAGAATATGTTTCACTTGTTGTTGCTTGAATAATTCGTCATATATCGGAAGGACAGCCCCCCCCGGATAACCGAATAAAAAGTCAACCTTCTCTTCCGCCAAGCATCGCGAAACAATCTCAGCCCCCGATAGCTCGGTGACCTGCCCCCCCGTCATTTCCATGAGTCCACCTACTGCGTTTACGCTTTAAAAAAGGAAACGTTCCAAGATACCCCGAAGATAATCTTTAGTCAAGAAACAATGACTTAGGGTACAGTCACCTGATTTTGCCGACGTGGTCAATCCAATCTGCAAAAATCGCTGCATCTGACGCCGCCATAACTGTTCTGGAGAGCTCCGGCCCAACCCAAATATCCTCATGATCAAACGTACTCATTCGGCCACCCGCCTCAGCCAAAACAAGGGCGCCAGCAGCGAAATCCCATACTTTTTGTCGTCCATGCAAATAAACATCGAATTGACCGGAGGCAACGTGACACCATTCCAAACTGGCCGCACCGAAATTCCTTTGTGAGGAGTAAGGCGGCCGCTCGATCAAGCTTTGCCTCATATTGCTCGGTAGCCTCTTAAAGTCGATACTGGCCACACAATCACCCAACATCTTGATACTCTCATCACTGCGGCTAAAACGCTCCCCGCAGAGCGTCGCGCCTTCTCCAGCACACGCTGCGAACAACTCTCCACTCACCGGATTGTAGACAACCCCGACAAGGGGGGATGCAGATGCAAAGTAAGCTATCGATATCGCAAAGTACGGTATGCCGTTGATGTAATTGGTCGTCCCATCTATCGGATCAACACACCAAAGCCCGAGATGTCGATCGGACCAAAGATTCTGTTGCTGTTGAGGGCCCATCTCCTCACCCAGAACTGGCGAAGCGACAAGTGCCGAAAGCTCTCGCTCTAGAATGGACTGCACTTCGCGATCAATCTCGGTCACCGGACTCCCATCAGATTTTCGCTCATGAGAGATAGACTTGAAATTTGGGATCAGAATGTCCTGACCGATCCTCTCTACCAAACGAGACACGTCCTCGAGTAAATCTTGAGGATTGGTCACGGGTTCTTCACGAGAGTCTTTGGATGTCACCTGCAAACTGCGTAAAAAAGTTTCTGTAGCGCACTCACTATGCGAGCGAAGATTTTTTGATTTTCTAAACTTCTGACACCCTAATATACTAGATTAGAGTGTTTTAGGCTCATCCACAGAGGGAGCATTAGAAGTGAACAAACCGAAAAGCGGCGCGCGCTTTTTTATGAAAAAGTCTATTGAAGATCTCTCAACACAAATCGTGTTGGATAAAGAGATCAGTCATCATGTTGTCCGGGTTCTCCGATGCAGTATTGGTGACTCAATTGACTTGATTGCCACCGATGGTGCGACATACCGAGCGGAGCTTACTTCAGATAAATTACCAGAATGCCGCGCCCAGATTCTCGAGAAAATTACCGTCGACACTGAATCTCCGTTTCATATCTCGTTATTGCAAGCGCTGGTGTCAAATGAAAAACTAGATCTGATTGTTCAAAAAGTAACCGAGCTCGGTGTTCAAGAGATCGCCGTGTTTCGATCAGAGCGAAGCCAAGTTCGCCTTAACTCAGACCGCTTGTCTGCCAAGCTACAACGTTGGGAAAAGATCTCCCAATCTGCTTGCGAGCAAAGTGGGCGCGTGATTCTTCCCAAGATCACCGTCTACGACGACCTAACTGACTTACTTAAATCCAGAGAAACCCATAACGCAAATAAATTAAGAATGGTTCTTACGCCCACGGGTAAACATACGATCAAGGCTCAGACCGGTGAGCTAAGTGGTGCCGAGATACTTGTAGGGCCAGAAGGTGGATTTACGAATGACGAAATTATCCTTGCAAAAAATGCCGGATTCCTCGATACAGCTCTCGGCCCCCGTACCCTGAGAGCTGAGACAGCAGGAATCATATCGGCCTCAATCGTTCAAGCGCTATGGGGGGATCTGTAAGCGTTTAAACGTTATACTTCGCGGTTAACACTGAATGAAACGTAAATTTAAAGGAAGAGATTGACATATGGATATCAAAGGTAGCTCAATCGTAGTAACGGGCGGCGCATCAGGGTTGGGAGCAGCAACAGTTGAGATGATTGTGGCCCAAGGCGGCAAAGCCGTCATCGCTGATATGAACGAAGAGTTGGGTCTCGCGCTAGCCGAAAGACTCGGAGATGCCGCCAAATTTACCCTTTGCGACGTATCCAATGAGGAGCACGCACAAAAAACGATTGATCTGGCGATCTCTGAATTCGGTGGCATACACGGTGTCGTCAATTGCGCGGGGATTGCCATTGGTGAAAAAACAGTCGGCAAAAACGGACCTCATCGACTCGATACATTCTCAAAAGTGATAAACATCAACCTTGTCGGCACCTTCAATATGATTCGTGTGGCTGCTAACGCAATGGCTCAACAAGATGCAAACGCTGATGGGGAACGAGGCGTGATCATTAACACAGCGTCCGTTGCTGCATTTGACGGACAAATCGGACAAGCTGCGTACTCTGCGTCAAAAGGGGGGGTGGTTGGGATGACACTACCAATCGCGAGAGACCTCTCCAGAACCGGAATTAGAGTCATCACAATCGCTCCTGGCATATTCGAGACGGCAATGCTCATGGGCATGCCAAAAGAGGTTCAAGACTCACTGGGCCAACAAGTACCATTCCCCTCTCGACTAGGTCGACCGGCTGAATACGCTAATCTTGTACACAGCATTTTTGGCAACGTGATGTTAAATGGCGAGACCATTCGATTAGATGGCGCCATCAGAATGTCGCCCAAATAAACGCTCTGACCATGAATAATCCGTCCGAATTTGTACAATGGTTTCGGTCCGCCGCGCCGTACATTCGGACGTTTCGTGGGCAAACCTTCGTCATCGCGTTTGATGGTGAGGTTATTGAGGATGGCAATTTCGTTGAATTAACTCACGACATCAACCTCCTCGCTAGTATCGGGGTCAAGATTGTTCTCGTACATGGGGCGCGCCCACAGATCGAGCGCACAATCAAATCAAAAGACGTTGAACCACTGCTCTCAAAGCACGGTATCAGAATAACGGACGAACGCGCCCTGTCATGTGTGAAAGAAGCAAATGGGCGGCTGAGACTTGAAATTGAGGCACTTTTGTCGATGGGACTGCCGAACACACCGCTCATGGGAAGTGAAATTCGCGTCTCCTCCGGAAACTTTGTCATCGCAAAACCCAAAGGGATTGTCGACGGTGAGGATATGCTTTTCTCAGGCGATGTTCGAAAAATCCATCATCTTGCGATCAAACAGCGACTAGATAATAACGAGCTAGTCCTAATATCACCGATTGGGTATTCGCCAACGGGTGAAATCTTCAACCTCACCCATGAGGACGTGGCTGCCGAAGTGGCGATCAACTTAAACGCGAGTAAATTGATATTCCTAGTGAATTCTTGTGGCCAGAGCGATGCTGACGGCAAACTACTGCGCGAACTCACGTCATCCGAACTCAAGGCGCTGCACGAATCAAAATATAGTTTTGCAGAGCAAGATAATCGCGTCATCGCCAATACGATAAAAGCTTCTGAATCCGGCGTTGATAGAGTGCATCTCATCAACAGGTCACTGGACGGTGCGATGTTACTCGAGCTGTTCACTCATGAAGGCATCGGCTCGATGATTAGCCGAGACCCTCTAGAAAAAATTCGAAAGGCTACAGTTGATGATGTCGGTGGAATACTCAGCCTGATCGAGCCGCTTGAGAATGCTGGCGTGCTCATACGGCGCCCCCGAGAAAATCTTGAAAATGAAATTCAAAAATTTACTGTGGTGGAACACGACGGCCTTATCGCAGGAACGGTTGCGTTAAATACCTTTGAAGAGGCCAGTAAAGCCGAACTCGCGTGTCTTGCGGTTCATCCGGCGTTTCAGAATGCTGGTGTCGGCGAGCGCCTTTTGCGAATAATTGAGCAAGACTGCTCCAAATTAAAAATCAACGAAATTTTTGTTCTCACAACAGCCTCATCACATTGGTTTTTAGAGAACGGTTTCAAACAAGCCTCAATGGATACCCTGCCGAAAGAAAAGGCGGCACTGTATAACTACGAGCGAAATTCCAAGATTTACACCAAGCACGTCAGTGCTTAACGCGTCGATATTTCGGTATTGACACAACTAGCGGAGATTTGAGACTCATGCCTGAAACAATCACCTGCATCAAACTAGGCCCAAATCAAGAGGCCATGGAGCGAGCACCATTCCCGGGCGAACTGGGCACTCGCTTACATCAAAACGTATCCAAACAAGCCTGGGCCACATGGCTTGAGCAACAAAAGATGCTCGTCAATGAAAATCGCTTGAATTTAGCAGATCCGCAGGCAAGGAAATATCTGATGGAGCAGACCGAGCGTTATTTTTTTGGAGATGGCGCGGATACAGCACAAGGCTACGTCCCACAAAAATAATCCTCAGCCTAGGTCGAGCTGTTTAACCCTCAGCTTGTCGTTTTATCTCTTCTCTCGAGACGTGACGAACATCTTTACCCTTGACCATATAAATCACGTACTCAGCAATATTTTTTGCGTGATCGCCAATTCGTTCTATCGCCTTTGCGATAAACAGGATCTCGATAGACATTGAAATGGTCCTTGGATCCTCCATCATGTGCGTGATCAACTGTCTCAAGACCGCTTTGAATTCCTCGTCGACGATATCATCCTTTTGAATCACTTCAGCCGTTGCGGTTAAATCTAAGCGGGCAAAAGAGTCCAGGGCATTGCGCAGCATCTCGATTGCAAGCCCAGACATATTCCTAATTTCTTTCGTTCTCGGTAATTTGATTTGCTCACTCGAGTAAATGAGCTTCGTCATTCGCGCGATTTTGTCGGCTTCATCACCAATGCGCTCAAGATCAGTGATCAGGTTTTTCACGCCCAACAAAAATCTGAGGTCTATTGCAGCTGGCGCCCGTCTCGCGATGATCGTGCCAATTTCCTCGTCGATATCAACCTCAAACGCATTAACTTTATGATCACTCTCACCAACTTGATCACAGAGCGCCAAATCTCCGCTTGAAAGAGCGTCGAGGGCGAGCTTAATTTGCTCCTCAACGAGCCCACCCATTTCCATCACAGATGAGCGGAGGCTCTCAAGTTCTTCATCAAATTGTTTTAGTGTGTGCTGCTCGATATTCATGGTATGGCCACCCGATCAAAGACGTTAATCTTTTGTATATCACTTAATTGTTACATTGATGTGAATGTAAGGGCAAGAACCTCACTTTCGCGATTTGACGTTCACACCCGTTGAGGTTCCCAAAACGATCGCATCAGCCCCTCTGGCGGCAAATAACCCATTAGTCACAACACCAACAATGTTATTGAGCTCTTGCTCGAGGCGGACGGGATCACTCAAATCGAGATTTTGCACATCGAGGATCATATTTCCGTTATCGGTTACAAAATTTTGACGTTCTGCAACAACCCCACCTAAGTTTTCCAGTCGTCGCGCGACGTAAGCCCTAGCCATCGGGATAACCTCGACGGGAAGGGGAAACGCGCCGAGCTGAGCCACCAATTTCGTCTCATCCACGATACACACAAACTGAGTCGCCACCGCGGCTACAATTTTCTCTCGAGTCAGTGCACCACCACCACCTTTTATCATTTCAAACGCGTCATTGATTTCATCAGCGCCATCGACATAAACCTCGATTTGATCCACGTCAACCAAGTCCAACACGGGAATTCCGAGATCCGTCAAGCGCGCCGCCGTGGCTTCAGAACTCGCCACCGCTCCGCCAGCGCCTCCCCACGACCCCATCGCATCGATGAAATAGTTAACCGTCGATCCGGTCCCAACACCAATGATGTCACCTTCTTTCAGAAATTGGACTGCAGCTTGAGCCGCGGCTTGCTTCATCTCATCTTGAGTCATTTTGATTCCCGGCTATGTTCTACATCTATGCGTACTTGTAAGGTTCAGCAGTAGAATATCATTTCGTCCGTTAAAACGACATTCAACCATACGTTATCAACTGATCTGCCATGGCTCTTAATTCACCCACAGTACTCATATTTGGAGGGACCGGATTTGTCGGTCGACACATTGCCAGCGAGCTATCCAAAAAAGGGTATCGCATCAAAATTCCGACAAGAGCCCGGGAGCAACAAAAAAGTCAGCTCATCGTTCTTCCAAATGTTGAACTACTTCACGTCAGCGAATTCAATGCGGCCCATTTTTCTCGGTTGTTTCAAAACGTCGATTACGTGATCAACTGTGTTGGCATTCTTCACGAAAAATTTAAAGGCGAATTCACTAACATACATGCAAGCCTCGTGAAACAAATCGTCGATGGTTGCAATGCGTCCCATGTGAAGAAACTCATTCATATCTCGGCACTCAAGGCGTCGTCAAATGCGCCTAGTGAGTACTTGAGATCGAAAGCCATGGGGGAGCAGATAATCCATGAGTCCTTAAACAACAACATCTCGGCGACAATCTTACAGCCATCCGTCATTTTTGGTGAAGGCGACTCGTTCCTAACCATGTTTGCAAAACTTGGCAGATTACTTCCCATATTGCCACTTGCAAAACCGCTCGCCCAGTTCCAACCAGTGTGGATTGGAGACCTTGTGAATGAAGTGATCAGTGGCATTCACAGCGATAGCGAACGTGAGATTAAAACCATTTGTGGGCCGAAGAGATACAACCTCAAAGAACTTGTGTCATATGCGTGCAGCTTTCAATCCTTCTCGCCAATCATTATTGGATTGCCTGACTTCATTGCATTCACTCAAGCGCGAATATTCGAATTATTGGGCATGCGTCTCATCACGAGAGATAACCTTAAATCGATGATGGTTGATAATGTGTGCGCCGATAACTGTGTCACCGAACAAACCTCACGACGAGCCATCGAGGAAATCGCGCCATCCTATCTGGGTCAAAACACGACTCGGTGAGCACGCGGGAACGGAACTCCATGATTCCGAATGAACTCCAAGTCTTCCTGGTTGGTGGTGCCGTTAGAGATGAACTACTTGGCATTCCTCTGACAGATAAAGACTTTGTCGTCGTTGGCTCTACTGCAGAAGAGCTTTCGAAATTAGGCTTCAAGCCCGTGGGTAAAGATTTTCCCGTTTTCCTACATCCACAAACGGGGGATGAATATGCGCTCGCAAGAACTGAGAGAAAAAAGGGACAAGGCCACCAGGGGTTCGTGTTTTACACGCATCCGTCGGTCACGCTCGAGGAGGATCTCGCTCGGAGGGATTTCACCGTCAACGCAATCGCAAAAACTAAAGATGGACAACTGATCGATCCATTTAATGGACAAAAAGATCTGAAGGCAAAGACACTGCGACACATCTCAAGTGCATTCTCCGAGGACCCTCTGCGGATTTTGCGCGCCTGCCGGTTTCTATCAAAGCTAGATTTCGTCATCCATCCGGACACTCTCGTATTGATGGCCCGGATGGTTTCCTCAGGTGAGCTAGCAACACTCAGCCCTCAACGAATTTGGAACGAACTCAAGAAAGGATTATCCGGTGATATGCCATCTCGGATGGCTCAATCTCTTATCCAGTGTGGCGCCCTTGAGGCATTAATGCCGGGCAGCACAATCAATGAACATAACGAATCGGGTAAGAAATTTCTTCTCGATGCGCTTAACACATCAGTCCAGACAAATACGTCGATTGAGACTCGAGTCGCATTGTTTTCACTTTTAGCGGTGTCGAACGAGTTTTTTGAACACATTAAAGATCAACCAGTTAATAAGAACAATGAGACAGAGAAAGTCGTCAATTTTTTAACTCGACTGCATGTGTCTCGTACCGAGTTTGAGACAACACGACTAGTTGCGAACTACCTACACAAAACGCGATCACTAGACGAAAACGATCCGTCGGACGTTCTTCAAGTCATTTTGGGCTTAGACAGTATTCGTCAGGTCGAGCGTTATGAGAACGTGAGAGAAACATACCAGCTCCTCGCAAGCGCGCTGAGTGATTCAGCATGGAAGCTCAAATTAAAAAAAATCGACCTTGCATCTGAAGCAACGCGCACCGTTAATCATCAAAGGCTTGTTGAGAAAGCCAGTTCAAAAAATGAATTGATTGAGTTAATCAGACAGGCCAGACTGGAGACGATCAAGAACGCTTTAAACGCCTAGCCAAGGGTACGCTCAGTTAACGAATTAACCAAAATATCAGCGTAGCGACTAGGCTAAAAAGTATGGTTGATCCGAATGGAAAAT
The DNA here is from genome assembly GCA_038147395.1 of Candidatus Eutrophovita brisbanensis. GTDB lineage: Bacteria > Pseudomonadota > Gammaproteobacteria > Burkholderiales > Eutrophovitaceae > Eutrophovita > Eutrophovita brisbanensis. Next base: position 2,035,595 of record JAYQTM010000001.1, read on the forward strand.
ATCGCCTCTTCCCAAAAATAGAAAATGTGACGTCGCCAAATACACGATCACTGCCAGTCAACCTCGTGAGATATCGGCGAAAAACCGGCTGTGCAATTGAGAGTAATACAACAGCCAGCAAGATTGTTAACAACCACTTCAACATCAATTACCTCGGACTTGATCTAGATCAGAGCAGATCCTATGCTATTACTCTAACCATCATCTAGGAACTTACAATGATAGACCTTTATACATGGGGCACGCCCAACGGGAGAAAAGTCTCCATCATGCTCGAGGAACTCGAGGTAGAGTACAGCGCTCACTCGGTCAATATTGGCAAAAAAGAACAATATACGGATGATTTTATTCGAATCAATCCAAACAGTAAGATCCCTGCTATCGTCGATCACGGTGTCGAAACCGATGCCCCAATCACGCTATTTGAATCCGGCGCGATCCTAATTTATCTAGCAGAAAAATACCAAAGATTTCTTCCGAAAAATGGAGAAAGTCGTTATTCAACCCTTCAGTGGTTAATGTTTCAAATGGCTGGGCCAGGTCCAATTTTCGGTCAGGTTCACCATTTTTTACGCGCAGCTCCTGAGCCTGTCCCTTATGCGATTGACCGGTATCGAAATGAAACAGACCGCCTCTACGGTGTGCTCGATAAACATCTGTCAACAAACGACTATCTTGCGAGCGAGTATTCGATAGCTGACATCGCGACTTATCCTTGGATCGCTCGGCATGAATGGCATCAAGTCAACCTCGACAACCACCCAAACGTGAAGCGCTGGTATCAAATGGTAGGGAAACGACCCGCGGTTGAAGCTGGTATGGCCGTTCCTTTTTTAAATTAGGGTGACTGATGTCTGAAACGGTCTGCTCACGATGCCACGCCACGTTTCATTGTGGCATCGAGGATCAGGCGCCTTGTTGGTGTGCGACCGATTATCCTCTTGTCCTATCAGGCGACGGCATTGACTCCTGCATGTGCCCAAATTGCCTTTCTCAAACCATCTCAGAGCAAACCAATCTATAGAACCGACTGAAGTAATGTCCCCATTTTGGAAGGATCGCGCGTCACCGAAATGCCGCTCGCATCCATAATCTCGAGCTTTTCCTCAGCAGTTCCTTTACCTCCAGAAATAATCGCTCCAGCATGCCCCATGCGCTTTCCAGGAGGCGCGGTCACTCCTGCGATAAACCCAACCACTGGCTTGGACATATGCTGCTTAGCCCAACGAGCCGCATTCTCCTCGTCCGTGCCGCCAATTTCACCAATCATCACGACAGCATCGGTATCAGGATCGTCATTGAATAATTTCAAAACGTCGATATGCTTCAAGCCATTGACCGGATCACCACCAATCCCAACCGCAGTGCTCTGACCGAGGCCGAGATGACTCAACTGTGCAACTGCTTCATAAGTCAGTGTTCCAGATCGGGATACCACACCAATGCGCCCCTTTTTGTGGATATGCCCAGGCATGATCCCAATCTTAAGCTCATCAGGAGTAATGACACCGGGACAATTTGGGCCAAGCAACAGAGTTTTGCTGTTTCTCTCCCTCATCGCGTGCCGAACCTTGATCATGTCCCTCACTGGAATTCCCTCAGTGATGCAGATGACCAAGTCGAGCTCGGCCTCAACTGCTTCGAGTATCGCCGAAGCAGCCCCAGCAGGTGGCACATATACGACTGAAACATTTGCTCCTGTTTGTTGCTTTGCGTCTGCCACAGAACCGTAAATAGGTATGCCTTCAAAATCTTGTCCTGCCTTTTTGGGGTTTACCCCAGCAACAAAGCAATCCGATCCAAATGCATACTTCCTGCTTGTCGTGGTGTGGAACTGCCCCGTTTTTCCGGTAATCCCCTGAGTAATCACACGGGTGTTCTTATTAATAAGAATCGACATAACTTTTATTTACCTTTTGATGCGTCAACAACTTTTTGAGCTGCCTCAGCCATAGTATCAGCCGAGATAATCGGTAATCCTGACTCCGACAAAATTTGTTTCCCTAAATCCTCATTCGTCCCCTTCATCCGGACAACAAGCGGCACACCCAAGTCAACTTGTTTTGCCGCTTCAACCACACCGGTGGCAATGACATCGCATTGCATGATGCCGCCAAATATATTCACGAGAATGGCTTTTAAATTTGGATTGGATAGCATGATTTTGAAGGCCTCTGTAACCTTCTCTGTCGTGGCCCCACCTCCAACATCCAAGAAGTTTGCTGGCTCACCACCGAACAACTTAATCACGTCCATGGTCGCCATCGCCAGACCAGCACCATTCACGAGACAGCCTATATCACCATCGAGTGAGATATACGATAAATCGAATTTTGATGCCTCGATTTCAGCAGGATCTTCCTCGTCTAAGTCCCGCAACTCCAAAATCTCTGGATGCCGAAAAAGTGCGTTATCGTCAAAATTAACCTTGGCATCAAGCGCGATCACTTCGTTGTCATTAGTGAGAATCAGCGGATTGATCTCAGCTAACGAGGCGTCCGTTTCACTGAAGGCCCTGTAGAGTCCATCAAATATCCGAACCGCCGCATCTCTAGCCTCAGCGGGGACACCGATTTTCTCAGCAACGGTGGTCGCTTGCTCCCTATCTAAACCACTGACAGGATCGATAAATATCTTGTGAATTTTTTCAGGCTGAGTCTCCGCGACCTCCTCGATATCCATGCCTCCCTCGGAAGAAGCCATGAGACAAGTCAGTTGGGTTTCCCGATCAACAACCATCCCAACGTATAACTCTTTTGCAATATTTGCCCCCTCCTCGATAAGGAGCCTCCTGACGAGCTGACCATCGGGACCAGTTTGATGCGTGATCAACTGCATTCCGAGTATTTCGGAAGCGGTTTTTTTTACATCATCTAGGGATTTGACGACTTTGACACCACCGCCTTTTCCACGTCCACCGGCATGGATTTGCGCCTTAACCACCCACACATCACCACCGATTTTTTTAGCAGCAATCTCTGCCTCTTCAGGCGAAAAGCAAACCTCTCCTTGAGGAACTCTCACATCATATGTTTTGAGAATTTCCTTCGCTTGATACTCATGAATCTTCATAAAACAACCCGTACTTTATATGTCTGATCGAATTTAACGACGCTCTTCAGCGTGTATTTTTCTTAACCTGCTCGCTTCTTCAGCCCATTTTTTTTTCAAAGTTTCATACTCACCTTCGAGTTGGCTCCGCTTACTTTCTAGCTCGCCCAATCCAGCTTCAGCCCTTTCCAGCTCTCGTTTTAACTCGTCTCGAGACGAGCGCGCTGAATCCGTCTCTAGCGTCACCATGTCTAGCTCTTTCTTCTTTCTCTCCATTAACTTCCTAGCGTTAACGGTTCTGATTTGGGCTTCCTCAAAGGTGAGCTCTTCAGCTAGCACAACTGGAATTGGGCTAAGGCTCAATGTAAAAAACAAGAGACCCGCGGTCATCGTCCAGCATCTGATTTGATTAGTCATTTCAGACTCCAGCATGCGTGAGGTGGTAATCGATGGTGCCGGCACACGGATTCGAACCGCGGACCTGATGATTACAAATCAACTGCTCTACCAACTGAGCTACGCCGGCACTGGCGTCATTATAAATACTTCGAGAAGATTTTGCGCTACAAATAGGATTTATTTCACGAGTTTCAGGTGTGTGCTCCTCGCCTTAGAACCTTTATCAGATTCTGCACTCTTTTTTTCCGAAGTAGTCATGATGGACTCATGCTCACTAGGTCTATCCTCCAGTGGGGCGACCTGAAACCCCAACCCTTGTCCTGATTCACGAGAAAAAATACCTTTAACGTCAGTTATCGGAACATAAACCTCCATCGAGACCGAATTAAAACGAGCGGAAAAATGAATAGAATCGTTGTCGATTTTTAAGTCACGCGTCGCATCAGGACTGATATTCAAAGTAATTTCTCCGTCTTTGACATAGTCAATCGGCACGACCGCCTCTGGTGAGACCCGGACTGATACGTAGGGTGTCTGCGACGTATCGCAACACCAATCATATATCGCTCGAACTAAATAGCCGGTGGTCGATGGCTGTTCGTTCACTTACGCATTACCTTTTCCGAGGGTGTAAGCGCTTCGACAAATGCAGAACGACTGAATAGTCTTTCCGCATATTTCATCAATGGCGCGGCCTGTCTCGGAAGCTGGATACCATAGAGGTCAAGACGCCAAAGCAACGGTGCGATAGCGACATCTAACATCGAGAACTCATCGCCAAGCATATACTTTTGATGAGCGAAAACTGGAGCGATCTGTACAAGATTATCTCGAACCAATTCTCGGGCTTTATCCGCCTGTCGTTGAGTGCCCGTCTCAATCGCATCAATATGCGAAAACAAGTCACCCTCAAATCGAAATAAAAAGAGTCGAGCCCTAGCCTTTAATACAGGGTCCGCTGGCATTAACTGAGGGTGCGGAAACCGGTCATCAATATATTCGTTAATGATATTGGATTCGTACAATATCAATTCCCGCTCAACCAAAACTGGAGTTTGATTGTAGGGGTTCATGGTCGCCAGATCCTCTGGTTTGTCGAATAAATCAACGTCCACGATTTGAAAATCCATGCCTTTTTCGTACAGCACGATTCGACACCGATGGCTGAACGGACACGTCGTTCCTGAGTAGAGTTTCATCATAATATTCTCTCTAAATCCTTAATGGACATCTTTCCAAAATTCACGTTTAACAGCCCAAGCCAAGAACGCGAATAAGACAAGAAAGATAAGTACAAGGCTGCCGATTTGCTTTCGTTTCTCTGCCGCAGGCTCGCCCATAAACACAAGATAGTTTGTCAAGTCGAGCATCATACGATCGAATTCAGATGCTGTTGCCGTTCCAGGAACTTCCTCAACAAGCACCGCTTTACCATCATCGGAGTGCTGTAAAACTTTTACCCCTTGCTCTTGCCAGAACACGTGAGGCATCGCAACGTGTGGAAACAGGGCATTGTTCCAACCGGTCACTGAGGCATCATCTTTGTAAAAACTGACGAAATAGGTGTAGAGCCAGTCCGCGCCTCGACTCCTGGAAACAACTGATAGATCAGGGGGGACAACACCAAACATCACTTTCGCGTCCGCAGGCCTCATCGCATTGGTCATGGTATCGCCAACCTTAACAGATGGATCCTTAATCAAATATTGTTTGATCTGCTCAGAGCTCAATCCGATGTCTGTCAAACGATTGAACCGCATGTACGACGCTTCGTGGCAACTCAAGCATCGGTCTATGAATAATTTCGCGCCCCTTTGTAACGAAGCGGCGTCTGAGGGATTAATTTTTGCTTCCCGAAGCTCAACTGAGCCACCTGCAGCCAAAGAAATGCCCGAGATCGCGCAAAACAATATTGCTAGACATATACGCATCATGACGTCACCCGCTCAGGAACAGTTTTGGTCTTGTCGAGCCGTGATAGCACAGGCATCGTCAAGAAAAATAGGAAATAGATCACCGTGCAAATCTGAGCCACCACTGTCGCACGATCAGCTCCGCCCATCCACGGGCCAAATTGACCCCACACGTTGGTTGGCTTTAAGCCCAGGTATCCGAGAATCACAAACGACAATACAAATACGGCTAAAGACCACTTGAAGATAGGTCCCTTGTATCTAATCGATCGAACCGGGCTCTTATCTAACCAGGGCAAAAGGAAGAGAATCACAACCGCGGCTCCCATCGCCATCACGCCCGGAAACTGTGAACCAAACATCGGTGGGACTGCCCTCAGTATCGAATAGAATGGCGTGAAGTACCAGACCGGAGCGATATGTGGTGGGGTCTTGAGCGGATCAGCAGGAATGAAATTGTTGTGCTCGAGAAAGTACCCCCCCATCTCAGGAGCAAAAAATACGATCGCTGCAAATATGATCAGGAATACAACCACACCAAATATATCCTTAACCGTGTAATAAGGATGAAACGGGATGCCGTCGATAGGCTTACCCGTCTCTGGATTTTTATTCTTCTTGATCTCGATACCGTCGGGGTTATTTGACCCCACCTCATGTAGTGAAATGATATGGGCGACAACCAAGCCAAGCAGGGCGATAGGAACAGCTATCACGTGGAGAGCAAAAAAACGGTTTAATGTGGCATCGGAGACAACATAGTCCCCTCGAATCCAAACCGCCAGATCAGGACCGATGAAAGGAATGGCGCCGAATAGGTTCACAATTACTTGCGCACCCCAAAACGACATCTGCCCCCATGGGAGCAAGTATCCAAAAAATGCCTCAGCCATCAAGCAAAGGTAAATGACCATCCCGAAGATCCAAAGCAACTCTCGAGGCTTGCGATACGATCCGTACATGAGTGCTCGGAACATATGTAAATAAATCACCACGAAAAACATCGAGGCTCCAGTCGAATGGATGTAGCGAATCAACCAACCAAGTGGAACATCACGCATGATGTATTCGACCGAGGCGAACGCACGCTCGGCGTCCGGCTTGTAGTGCATCGTGAGGAAGATGCCAGACAAAATTTGGATGGCTAAAACAACGATCGCCAAACCACCAAAGAAATACCAAAAGTTGAAATTCTTGGGGGCATAGTATTCGGTCAAATGCTCCCTGACCATCTTGGTCATGGGAAATCTCTGGTCGATCCAATTGATAAACGAACTAGCCATAGTCATGAACTCCTTACACTGTCTTCGCCGATCAACAGGCGGGTATCGGACAGAAACTGATGGGGTGGGACTTCGAGGTTAGTTGGCGCAGGAACCCCTTTGTAGACGCGTCCTGCCAAATCAAACTTAGATCCATGGCAAGGGCAAAAGAACCCGCCTGTCCAATCTGCGCCAAGACCAGAGGCCTCACCAGCCTCGAGTTTTTGCGACGGCGAACAACCAAGATGAGTACAGATACCGACTAGGACCAAATATTCTGGCTTGATCGAACGCCCAAGGTTTTTGGCGTACTCAGGCTGCATCGGGAGCTTGGAGTCAGGATCTGATACCGAGGAGGACATCGATTCAAGTCCCGTGAGCATCTCTTCGGTCCGATGGAGCACCCAAACAGGCTTCCCTCGCCACTCTTCCGTGACAAGCATACCGGGTTCGAGTTTACTTAAATCAACCTCAACCGGAGCTCCGGCCGCCTTTGCTCTCTCACTGGGGGCCATACTCGTAAAAAATGGGGTCAAGGCAGCCGCAGCACCCACAGCGCCCACTGCTCCTGCGGACACAACCAACGTGCGGCGCGTCTTGTTCACAGACTCGTCGGAACTCAATTCAATTCTCCTGACAACGATTTAGGTTTAAACTTGGACAAAAAAATTAGCCCGTGATTATACTCATGTTCGCAAAAAAAAATCTAGGGCATCCACCTCAAGTAACTGTTTAATATGAATTATTTTTCATTTGCAGTCGCCGCATAAACACTCCGTGAGGAATAAATGAAAGCAGAAATCAAACTAATCGATGGGGTTGCATTTGATGCGACCACTCAAAGCGGGCACACAGTGACGATTGATGGAGCATTAGAAGGCGGAGGTCAAAACAAAGGGCCTCGCCCAATGGAAATGCTGCTTGTCGGGCTTGGTGGCTGCACCGCATACGACGTCACAACTATATTGCGAAAGGCGCGACAAGATATCTCCGATTTAAAAGTGACCGTAAGCGCCGAACGTGCTAGCACCGACCCTAAAGTGTTCGTGTCAATTCATGTGCATTTCATCATCACTGGCGAGAACATAAAGGTATCAACTGTTGAAAAGGCGATTAACTTATCGGCAGAAAAATACTGTTCTGCGTCGATCATGCTCGGCGCTACTGCAACGATCACGCATGACTACGAGATCCTTGATGCGATCAATTGATCGCTTCGATTCGCTACAAGTAATAAGTCGATTTCGTCATTAATTTGGAAAAATATCGCATGCCTAATTTGATGGCCTCCGGGAGGTCTGACGCTCCAAGGTCACGAGCCCGCATCCCGTGATTTTGCTCATCTTCTCTCATTTTCGTGACTATCGCTCGGCTCCTAAGATCACGCTCGGGTAATTGTTGTAAATGACCCGTGAGGTGATTTTCGACCTGGCGCTCGGTCTCGACGAGAAATCCAAGGCTATTTTTAGTGCCGGTAAACCCTGCGATAACCCCTAGCGAAAACGAACCCACAAAAAATATTGGGTTCAATAAACTCGCACGTCCCCCAAGTTCCTTGATACGTCGTTCCGTCCACGAGAGATGATCCAATTCCTCGGCCGCCGAGTGAACCAATTCGCTTCTTATCTTAGGGTCACGCTCCACTAACGCCTGACCGGAATAAAGCGCTTGAGCACAGACTTCACCCGTGTGGTTCACTCGCATTAGCCGAGTGGACGCTTCTTTCTCTGCATCAGTTAATACATCGTCTTTGTCGGAGCCAGGCACTGGCCGAGACGGTTCTACACCAGTCGTCAATACCCGGATACCCTGATCTACTTCCTCCAATAATTTATCCAAAAACCCCATCACTTCAGTCCTTTCGTTAAAGTCGTTCTAGCCTCAGACCGATTCAATCACTCATATCAGCGCGAAACTTCACCAACTCTTTCAAACGAGTAGTGACCGCCGCTCGCAAGTAAAAATCCCCGTCAGATGCTTGCTGCGCCATCGTGAGTTCATTGATTGCCGCTGTAATCCGACCCTTACCAACCAAGGCCTCTGCTCTGTCTTTGTGCATCGCCATCCGACGATTCATTCCCTCGTAAGCTCTCGCCCTGTATTCGTAAAATCTGGCATCGTCGCTGTAGACTATTGATTCAGACATTATTTGCTCCAAGCGGATAAATTGTCTCTGTGACAGCAAAAATTCTGCATAGCCGAAAAGTAACGATTTTCTCGCTGGGTAACGATCGAGTGCCTCCTTGAACAATTGTTCAGCAAGCGTCTTGTCCCCGAAACGGCTCTCTAACTCGGCTTGTGCACTGAGAAGCATCGGATGGCCTGGTTCAATACTCAGTGCAGATAAAATCAATCGCCTGGATTCACTGAGCTGCTCGTCCGAGATGGCTTGCCCTTGCAACGCGTCCAAAACCAGCCCATAGGCTCCAATCACCCTATCTCGTGGATTGGTTGATGCGTATCTTTGCCTAAAAAAAGGCGCTAACTCACTAGAGCCCGACTGCATCAACGACACTTTTGATCGAATCAACTGAAAGCTCAGATCATCCTTCGGCGTCACTAGGGGTAGTTTTTCAACTCGTGATTCGACATCTCCAATTCGCTCTGAAGTAATTGGGTGGGTCCTTAGGTAATCGGGCACTCCTGTTTCGTAGAGTCGCGCCTGTCTTTGAAGCAATTTAAAAAAACCAGACATTTGGTGCACATCGAAACCAGATTCATACACGACATTGATACCGAGGCGATCAGCCTCTCGTTCATGCGCTCTAGTAAAGTTCAATTGATTTTGAATGGGTAGTGCGGCTGAGGTCATCACAGCAGCTTGTGTCACATCACCGTTTGACCGAGACGCAAGTAAGGCCACCGCAAGGGCCGCGAGAGAGCCCACCTGCGCATTTTTTTGCGCAGCAATGATACGAGCGATATGTCGCTGCGTCACGTGAGCAATTTCATGACCGAGAACACTAGCGAGCATGGATTCACTCGCAGCCTCCACAATCAATCCTGTATGCACGCCGACAAAGGCACCAGGAAGCGCAAATGCGTTAATCGAAGGGTCTTTAAGGACAAAAAATGTGAAATTCCTCGCCGGGTCGTCGCTATGAGACACCAACGTATATCCCAAGTCCTGAATGTATCCAGTGATCTCTGGGTCAGTGACGTACAAATCGCTGGACTTAAGACGGTTCATGATTGATTGACCAATCACCTCTTCTTCCTTGAGGGACAGATCATTCAGGAACGGGTCACCAATGTCTGGTAATTCATCAGCGACGGTTAGTGAAGCAAATAAGACGAAAAAAGCCAACACGAGCGAAGCCAAGCAGGTCCCGATGTTATGATATTCATGATTTAACAAAACACGGTTCGCATTTAACATTTGGTTTAACAGCATATGAAGAGAGTATAGCTTTGAGTGAACTCACGCATTTTGATTCCGCTGGGAAGGCTCACATGGTGAATGTGGGTGACAAAAATGAAACAAAACGCATTGCCGTCGCGAGCGGGACAATCAAAATGCTCGGCAGCACATTTGAGCTCATTCAATCAGGTGAGGCAAAAAAAGGCGACGTGATTGGCGTTGCCCGGATCGCGGCGATACAAGCAGCAAAAAAGACCTCTGACCTGATCCCGCTTTGCCACCCACTTGCGCTCACGCGTGTCGCCATTGAATTCGATTTACTCGAAGCCAACAACGAGGTGAGATGTACGGCAACCGTCGAGAATTATGGAAAAACAGGCGTTGAGATGGAGGCGCTAACTGCTGTCTCTATTGGGCTGCTGACCATTTACGACATGTGCAAAGCCGTCGATCGAGGCATGTCAATTCAGGGCATATCCCTCAAAGAGAAACGAGGCGGAAAATCTGGGACATGGGTCTCTGAGAGTTAAGCAGGAACTCGCTCAATCGCATCTGGTCTTTTGATTTAAAGAACTTTGTCGAGGAACCATTCGTGGGTAGCCGATTTATAACCAGTTTATTTAGCGCGTTTTTGGCTTACGCCGCCGTGTCGATCGCGATTGCAGACGATGCACTAACAGGAAGAGAGTTGGCGCACAGCTATGATTATGGCAACTGCCTTGCGTGCCATAGCGTGCCGACGGATAAAACAGCAGTGACTCGTGCGAATATCGCCCCCCCGCTTTTCGACATCAAGTCACGCTTTCCCGATAAAGAGGCTTTATTCGATCAGATATGGGACGCGCGACGCATTAACCCCGAAACAATCATGCCACCATTTGGCGAAAACCATATACTGTCTGAGCATCAGATTAACAAGATCATTGAATACCTCTACACTCTATGAGCCTGCTCCAGTCGACTGAACGTCGAGAATTCCTCCGATCAGCATTCGCCATCGTTGGCACGTTGATTGTGACTCCGAGTCACTCGTCGGACTGGGACCAGATTGCGTACAACAAAACTCGGATAGTCGACTCGATTAAAAGCGTCGGCATCGATGATTTTTCGAATATCGTTGACGGCAGCGATCTGATCGAATTAAACACTCCAGAAATCGCAGAGAACGGAGCGATCGTGCCGATCACGATCCAATCACAAATCCCTCAAACAGAGAGAATTTTTGTTTTCTCTGAAAAAAATCCTCAACCGCTGGTGTCAGACTATGTTTTCTCCACAAAGGTCACGCCCTACGTCGCGTCACGCATCAAAATGGCGGAAACATCCTATGTTCACGTTCTGGTTTTGGCCGATGGAAAATTTTATCGGACCGCCAAAGAAGTCAAAGTCACCATCGGTGGCTGTGGGGAAGAGTAGAAGCGATCATGGAAAAGACCGTACGTTTTAGAGCGAGATTATCTGACGGTATTGCGAATATCAAATTGATGATCTTTCACGAAATGGAGACGGGATACAGGAAAGATAAAAACTCGGGAGAGATCATCCCGCAACATTTCATCCATACGGTTCACGTTGATAAAAATAACGAGCGAGTGCTTGAGGTGCACTGGAGTCGATCAGTTTCAAAAAATCCTTACCTCAATTTCATGGTTCCAGGTGCGCAAACCGGTGACACCATCACGGTCACCTGGTTTGATAATAAAGGCTTCTCAGGAGACGGCTCGGTCGAATTGAAATGATTTTTCCGCTCCATTCCAGGCGTTCCCTTTTGCTCATACTACTTTTCATGTTTTCGGGTGCTTGTGTCGCAACACCCGAAAACGACCGAAAGCAGTATCTAGATATTTTCGCGAGAAATATCCCAGGGATTCCTGTGAGCGAATACGTGCATGGCTCAATGATGCTGAGCCAAGACGCCCGAGAACAATTCAACAGCATCATGGACTTCCCTCCTTTTCAAGATTCACTGGATCGTGGCAAGACAATTTGGAACCGATCATTCTCCAACGGCAAAAAATTGGAAGATTGCTTCGAAAATCAAGGCAAAAACATCGCAGGAAATTATCCGTATTACGACGAGCCCACAGAGCGTGTGATTACATTTGAGATGGCCATTAATCAATGTCTTGAGATAAATGGTGAAATGCCGTTTAACTTCACGGACGTCGATACAATGGGGGCGTTAACGGCCTATGCACGGGGGCTTTCCGATGGCATGTTGATGAACATCCAAATCACATCGCCTGGTGCGCGCGAAAAATATGAAAAAGGAAAAGAGTTTTATTTCAAACGAATTGGGCAATACAACTTAGCATGCGCCTCTTGTCACCTAACCCACGGCGGATACTATTTCAGAGACGAATTACTGTCACCAACGATAGGCCAAGCAGTGCACTTCCCTGTGTTTCGCGGAGGAGAAAGGCTATACACTCTTCAGATGCGCTACCAACGATGTATGGAAGCGGTCGGTGCAACACCGTTGGAGTCTGGTAGCGAGACATTGAATAACTTGGAATTTTTTCATTCTTATCTCAGTAACAGTTTGCCGTTAAAGTCTGCGGTTTATAGGCGGTAGAGTCGGCAGAACTCGTCGCTACCTGAGCCATTCTAAAATCAGCGTCAACGCCAAGCCCAGCAGACCGACTAAAACCAGCTTTCTAACAACCGTCGATTTACGCTTCATTGTTATCCCATGTAAAAAAAATGCGTTCTCGAGAAAACCCTAGTCACTGCCCACCACAAACGCATCGTAATCATGCGCGGTCATCAACTGGTCCATTTCGCTCGCCGAACTCACACGCACCTTAACGATCCAGGTTGTTTCGGGGGTCTCATTGACTAATTCCGGAGCATCTCCGAGCTCCGTGTTCACCTCCACAATTTCCCCAGAAACTGGGCTGAAATAGTCAGAAGCCGTTTTGACCGACTCAATGGAGCCTAAAATCGCCCCTGATTCGACTTGGTCACCGATCTTAGGCATCTCGATATACACAATATCCCCCAGCGATTGTTGCGCATGATCTGATATACCGACCATCACCACACCATCACTCATCACAGCCCATTGGTGCGTCTCGCTGAACCTCATATCATCACGATTACTCATCAATTCACCATCTTCAGATCACGCATGCCTCGCCCACTGGTTCAGGCTGAGCATCACTGATCTCTACTTGGATAAAACACATAACTGTCAAAACTTGTCGCGGGCGGGCCTTTCCAGAGGAACGAAAATCCAACATTAACTTCACTATACCCAGTCAAAGTGAGAGTCTGATTAGTAAAATATTCCTCGGGGTAAATGACCCGACTACTTAACAGGTCCCCCAAATTCGATTTTAACGCTAACTCTATCGACGGGGCCTTTACTACCTTGTTGCCCGTATTTTGGATTGTCGCACGAAATTGAAAAATCTCATTAGAGCCCTCTACTGCCTGCAGATCTGACCCAACCAGTAACAATTCGCCAATATCCTGAACACTCGCATCAATACACTTAATCGCTGAGCACCACCCCAGGGTCACGAATAATTCATTAGTCACTCTCGTGATCCAGTCTCGTTGATACGAAATCAAGAGCATGGTGACTAAACTCATCACGAGAAGAACATTGATAAGCTTCAATCCTCCCCGCTGTTTAGGGATTGGGGCAAATAATGATTCGAAAAGATTCGTTGTTTGTGCTGCGCGTACCCTGGAGGCCTGTAATTCTCGGTCCCATTATCGCGCCTTTCAAGACTGACCCGTTTAGAAACTTCTTTGGAGACAAGTGATTCACCGAGGTACTCCCGACCGAATCTTGGTCTCCGCCAGAATGAGCCAACGACTTTAGGCCCGCATCATAAGAACCATCAGTGGTGCTCAAGCGATAATGCGCGTAACCATCAAAAAAATGATCACAGCCCTCGCATTGCACGCGTCCTTTCAGGCCAATAAGTGTTCCTGAATCGCTTTGCCTCTTAGCGCCACATGAGGGACAAGTCAGTGTGAGGTCCATGACTTAATCGGGTCTTTTGACTCCCTCAAGACAGACCCAACCTTCCAGTCGATCAAAAGGCTTCATATCAAATTGTTTTTGATAAACCTCGCACAACTCATCCTCTTGTTCGACTAAGATCCCGGAAAGTGCAATTCTCCCGCCGGGCCTAACGATTGACGCAAAAGCGGCAGCGAGTACTTTGAGTGGCGCCGACAGAATATTCGCAACAAGTACATCGGCACTCACCTTGAACTCATCATTTGCAGACTGAATATTGACGTCAACACCGTTACGCTGAGCGTTGTATTCTGTCGCGATCAGCGCGTTCTCATCAATATCGACGCAAAAGACACCCTTCGAACCGAGTTTCTTGGCCACGATCCCAAGAATTCCTGAGCCACATCCATAGTCAACCACGATACGCTCCGAGACGCTCGCCTGATCCAGCCACTGCAGACACAAACGAGTGGTGGGGTGACTGCCGGTTCCAAACGCAAGCCCCGGATCCAATACAATCTCAACGTCCGAGGGGACACCAACATCGGACCAACTCGGCGTGATTCTTATTCGGTCAGTGACCTGAATCGGATCAAATTGCTTCTGGGTTAACCTCACCCAGTCCTGATCTTCAACCGTTCGCACTTGATAATCGGACAACTGACTGACGTTAACGAACTCCTCCAAATTTTTTATGACTTTGGTAACGTCTACGTCGCTTACAAATAGTGCAACGACTCGGTTCGCATTCCACGATAATTCAAATATCTCACCAGGCTCAGCGAAAATTGCTTTCTCTTTAGCTGACCCCTCGTCGGCATCAGTCACATCTACAGATATCGCTCCAACCGAGAATAACGACTCACTCAGATGATCAACATCAGGACCAGGAACACAAAACTCTAACTCAAGCCATGCCATGTCATATTCGATGCGGCATCAATCAAACTTATATCGCTGAAAGCTTCTTTTCCAGATAGTGGATACTCACTCCACCTTCTTTAAAACTGCCATCCGTCACAAGGTCTTTGTGTAGATCAATATTGGTATCAATACCCTCGACCACCATCTCCGACAGTGCGACTCGCATCCGCGCTAATGCTTGATTGCGGTCATCACCAAATGCGATGACCTTGCC
The DNA here is from genome assembly GCA_038147395.1 of Candidatus Eutrophovita brisbanensis. Classification (GTDB taxonomy): domain Bacteria; phylum Pseudomonadota; class Gammaproteobacteria; order Burkholderiales; family Eutrophovitaceae; genus Eutrophovita; species Eutrophovita brisbanensis. The sequence continues at coordinate 2,050,695 of JAYQTM010000001.1, forward strand.
TAACAACGAATCGTAATGAGGGGGCACAAAATAGTTTTGATAGGCGTGCGAATCAACTCGAATACCGGGCCCCCCTGGAATATGAAGTGTCGTAATCCTCCCTGGCGATGGAGTGAATTTATATGGATGTTCCGCATTAATTCGGCACTCGATTGCATGCCCCTTGAACTGGACATCTTTTTGCCTGAAGCCCAGCTTTTCTCCGAACGCAATGGATATCTGGCTTTTCACGATATCAATACCGGTGATCATCTCCGTTACCGGGTGTTCGACCTGTACCCGAGTATTCATCTCGATGAAATAGAACTTTCCATTTTCATACAAAAACTCAAAAGTACCAGCACCTCGGTAACCAATGCGTTTGCAAGCGTCCGCGCATTTGGTCCCGATCTTCGTCCTCTCACGTTGCGAAATATTTGGCGCAGGCGCCTCTTCAATCACCTTTTGATGACGGCGCTGCAGCGAGCAATCCCTGTCCCCAAGATAGACCGCATTTTTATACTGATCCGACAACACCTGTATCTCGACGTGTCTTGGATATTCCAAAAACTTTTCCATGTAGACCACTGGGTTACCAAACGCAGTCTGAGCCTCTTGGCGCGTCATAGTCACCGCGTTGATTAACGCAGCTTCAGTATGTACCACTCTCATCCCTCTGCCACCGCCACCGCCAGCAGCTTTGATGATCACCGGGTATCCAATTTTTCGAGCAATTGCAACGATCTCCTTCGGATCATCGGGCAATGCCCCCTCACTCCCGGGAACAACCGGGACCCCCGCTCGGATCATCGCGTTCTTCGCGCTTACCTTGTCCCCCATGAGTCGAATCGTTTCTGGTTTTGGCCCGATAAAGACAAACCCACTTTGTTCGACTCTCTCGGCGAAGTCAGCATTTTCAGACAAAAAACCGTAACCCGGATGTATCGCCTCTGCGTCTGTAACCTCAGCGGCACTGATAATCGCCGGAATATTAAGATAGGACGAAGCGCTGGGCGCGGGCCCAATGCAGACCGATTCGTCAGCAAGACGAACGTACTTCGCATCTGCGTCAGCTTCGGAATGAACCGCAACCGTTTTGATGCCCATCTCGCGGCACGCTCTCTGAACCCGAAGAGCAATCTCGCCGCGATTCGCAATCAGTATCTTTTCAAACATAGTGAACCTACCTGTATCTTCTAGTAGCCCGCAGTGAGCATTGGGATCATTGGCGTCCAGTTGCCGCCATCAACCGATCACGAACAATGGCTGTCCAAACTCGACAGGCTGGCCGTTCTCGACCAAGACTTTCTTAATGGTCCCAGATTGTTCTGCTTCGATCTCGTTAAGTAGCTTCATCGCTTCAACAATGCAGAGAGTGTCTCCTTCAGAGACTGTTTGTCCAACCTCTACAAAAGGACTGGCACCAGGATTAGCTGAGCGATAAAACGTTCCAACCATGGGAGATTTGACTGTGAAGCCATCCTCAACCACCGGAGCTGGCTCAGCTGGCGCCTCTGGGCTGGCTTGCGGTGCTACTGGAGCAGCTGGTTGCTCGACGGTTTGGTGCATCACTGCAGCAGTATTCTGCGACGCTCTACCGCCACTGTTGATCCGAACTCGCTCCTCACCCTCTGTGATTTCAAGTTCTGCAATACCGGATTCTTGAACTAGGTCGATTAGCTTTTTTAATTTACGCAGGTCCATCTATACATTCTCCCTAAGTCGATCAATCGCATATTCCAGCGCCGCGTCATAACCTTTCGATCCGAGGCCACAAATCACTGCCTCAGCTTTTTCACTCAAGTAAGAGTGGTGCCTGAATGCCTCTCGTCGATACACATTCGACAAATGCACTTCAATGTACGGTATCTGGACAGATGAAAGCGCATCTCGAATTGCAACGCTGGTGTGGGTATAAGCTGCCGCATTCAGGATCAGGAATCGTGAATTGAGCTTTTTAGCGAGATGTATTGTCTCGACGAAATGGCCCTCGTGGTTGGTTTGGTGACACTCCAGCGAAACACCCAGTTTTCTCGCTGTTTGAGTTAATCGGCTCTCTATTTCTTTGAGTGTCTCCGAACCATAAATCTCTGGTTCTCGAGAACCTAATAAATTCAGGTTCGGTCCGTTGATCACGATAATGTCAGTCGGTGATTCAGCGTTCATGTTACGACTCCGTAACGTTTTTGATTAGATAGCCGGGATTATAAACATTTTGCAGGAAGTTGACCGCCATTTGTTGCATGATCGGCTCACAATCAGACAAACTACGCGAAAAGATGCACCGATCTAGGCGCGCGAAAAAAGCAGCAGGAGTTGAGACAAAAATAATAGGAGCGATTGCATCAAATCCCAGTCTATTTGTTCTAAAAACGCAAGTTTAACGACTTATTCTGCTATTTTAGCGACAAATTCGGCGATTTTCGACTCAGGAACGACGCCAAAATGGCGCTCGAGAATCACACCATTAGGGTCTAAAAAAACAGTATAAGGCAGTCCAGCACGGTAATTTCCCATGATTTTGGATACCTCAAGAGCGTCGCCAGAGCCCACCAGAATAGGGTAATTCACGCCATTTGCCTCAACAAACGAACGGACTAAATCCACTTTATCCACAGCGATCCCAATAAACGTCACGTTGTTATCTGCGAAACGCTCCTGTAAACGAATAAATAATGGAATTTCCTCCAGACACGGAGGACACCATGTCGCCCAAAAATTTACGATCCGATATTGACCCGCCCACGAGTCAACACTAAACCGCTCGCCATCAGGAGCAGTGAAGATGGCCCGCTGTGCTATCAAGGCAGCATCTTGATCCATGGCTGGCTCTGGATTACTCAAGATAACGCCGGCAGTCACAGCCACAAGAGCGGTCACCGCGATCAACAAATGACTTATTTTTGGAAATGCCTTCATCAAAACTACTCAAATACAAAAGGGTTTTCGATACGAAGTGTTTTTTGTTCGGGTAAAAAACAAATGCCGATATCAGCACAAGCACGATATTCAATTACCATGTCGAATCTTTTCGGGGGGGGTTGGCCGGTCGACGATTTAGTTTTCACCGAATAAGACGCTTGTTCACGATAAATTTCGACATCACCGAAATATTCATCCGTGTGAGAGATTGTTCGTGTCAAAGCCTCGGCAAAGATCTCTGCGCTCTGCCGCTTTGGATACAGCTTCACACTATCTTGGTAGATGTAGCAACACGAGTGAACCCCGAGATCAATCACAAATTCTGTCACCGATTTGTAACGAATAGAAATTGTCGATACCGCATCCTTGGCAGCAATGTCGTTTGCCTGCAAAGAATTGATCTGCATCAACATAGCGATACACATAATTACCGGCAAACCAGTCCTTCGGATCCGGCCCGACATTAAATTACACCACACTGTTCACGACCCACTCGCGGTACTTTGATGATAATGCCTCTAAGTTGATGCCAACGATCTCTGGCAAAGAATATGGGTGGTTGATATTCAAAAAATCGACTACGTGTTTAACGGCTTTTTTGGTCGTTTTCATAAGCACCAATGTCTCATCCTCTGTCACAACCTCATCCTGCCACCGATAAACAGACTCGCACTTGGGCAAAATATTGACGCACGCAACAAATTGATTTTGAACAAGCTCCTGCGCCACAGCTCTCGCAACCTCAACGTTTGGAAAGGTAGACATCACCAATACGACTTCAGCCGACATGTTCACAGAGCTTTCGTTGATGTTGTGGCGGCAACGAGTCCATCTTCCACCGATGGGAACTTCAAGTCGCTCATTAATTCTCTCTTCATTCTCACGTTACTCACACGTCGAGACTCGTTCATAAAGGACAACAACATAGGAGACAAAGTTCTCTCGGCTTCGTCTCGATCAACCCGCGGTGGCCGAGGAATCGAGAATCGGTCGGCAACCAAGTCAAAATAATCCCCCATGCGCATTTCAGACTCATCACAGCAGTTATAAATTCGCCCAGGCTTTCCTCGAAATAGCGTCAAAAGTACGAGTCTAGCCAAGTCATGAGCGTGAATATGGTTCGAGTAACTGTCATCTCGAGATTGAAGCACCGATACACCTTGCTTCAAACGATCAATGGGCAGTCGAGTCTCGGAATAAATGCCCGGGACTCGCAAAATTGATACGTAGCCGCCATGTCGCCGAGACCAAGCACGCAATTGCCTTTCAGCATCGACACGTCGACGAGCCCGATCCGTTTGGGGATTAACGTCATCGGTCTCCGTCACGAATTCGCCCCGGCGATCACCATAGACGCCTGTCGTGCTCACATACACAAACCTGTGTGGTATCCTAACGCTACTTTGAAGTGCGTTAAGAAACGTCCTCAGACGGTCGTCGCTTAACGAGTCTTGATTGGGGGGAGCGAGATATACGACGTTTTGACACAGCTTCGTTATTCGAGCAACCTGACTCGAGCTATCCAGATCGACATTGATTACTCTTAGGTTTGTTAAACCTCGGGGACCGGTACCCGAGCTGGAACGTGTGATGCCAAGTATCCGAGATCTCTTTATGAATAATCCTGACACACGGCGTCCGATATCGCCGTAACCGACGATAACCAGATCAAATATTTTACTCATCTCACGCAACTCATCATCAACTCTCGACACTAACGACCACTACACATAACGCAAGAACATGACATACACAGTCACCATCAAACCCAGCGGTAACACATTCAGCGCATCGGAAAACGAATCAATTATAGACGCGGCAGCTCGAGCCGGGTTCACACTACCTTATGGCTGCCGAAACGGCACGTGCGCATCGTGCAAAGGGAAAGTGCTGGAAGGTACGGTTGACCATGGAAGCCCCCAAGGATCAGCATTGGTTGATTTTGAAAAGAAAGCAGGGCTGACGTTATTTTGCCAAGCGAGTGCACGCAGTGATTTAATCATCGAAGCAAGAGAAATAGCAACAAGCGGGGATATTGAAGTACGTAGGTTACCAAGCCGAGTACAGTCAATTGATCATGTCGCGGACGATGTTGCAGTACTGCGCTTGAAATTACCTTCAAACGAGCAACTTCAGTTTTTTGCTGGTCAGTACGTTGACATCCTCCTAAGAGACGGCAAGCGGAGAAGTTACTCAATGGCCAATCCGCCTCACGACAATCAACACATCGAGCTCCATGTTCGGAACATGGAGAATGGAACGTTTACAGCGCAAGTATTCGGGTCTATGAAAGAAAAAGATATCCTCAGGATTGAAGGCCCCTTAGGTACTTTTTTCCTGCGCGAAGACTCAGATAAGCCAATCATCTTCGTCGCCAGCGGGACGGGCTTTGCTCCGATCAAAAGCATTATTGAACACATCATAGAGAAAAAAATTGAACGACCAATAAGCCTGTACTGGGGTGGCAGACGGCCGAAAGATATTTATGCTCAAGAGTTAGCAGAAAAATGGGCTAACACAGTCGCTCATTTTAAATTTATACCAGTCGTATCTGATGCAACCGCGGATGATGTGTGGTCTGGGCGAACTGGACTAGTCCACATCGCCGCAATGCAAGATTTCCCAGATATGTCGGGTCACGAGGTTTATTCATGTGGGGTACCCGCGATGGTTGAAGCGGCCCACAATGACTTCACATCCAAATGCGGACTTCCCGAGGATGCATTTTTTTCCGACGCATTTACCCCTTCAGTGGATCCCAAATAAGACTGTCTACCGTATTGATTAGCCGCTATTTCTCAACCCCGCGGAAATGCCATTGATCGTCTGAAGAATAGAACGCTTCAAATTCTCGTCATGATTTCCAGATCGATACCGGCGTAACAACTCGATTTGAAGGTGATTGAGCGTATCGATGTACGGAGAACGACTATGCAAACTGCGAGCCAATGACGTATTACGCTCCAGCAAATGCTCTTGCTTGCTAATTAACAGCAACCATTTTATGGCGCGATGCCATTCGTCCTCAATCACCGTAAATATTCTTTCGCGTAATTCTGGCTCGACGACCAAGTCAGCGTAGCGCCGAGCAATACCAATATCACTTTTCGCAAGAACCATATCAACATTGGAAAGCATCACATGGAAGAATGGCCAACGCTCATACATCTCTTGAAGTTCTTCCAAAGAAGCGAGCGAATGGTCATTAATCCAATGCTCTACCGCAGAACCAAAACCAAACCAACCCGGCAACATGATCCGACTCAATGACCAAGAAAACACCCACGGGATAGCACGCAAATCTTCGATTTTCGTGGATCGGCTTCTTGATGCAGGACGGCTACCCACGTTTAAATCGGCAATTTCGGCAATCGGGGTAATCTGTCGAAAAAAATCAACAAAACCCTCCGTTTCAAAAACCAAACTCCGATAAGCGCCGAAGCTGGTATCTGCCATCTCTTGCAAAATACTTGAATAGGAGCTTGGGAGTTCAGAGAGTTCCTCACCATGGTTGACAATGCTTGCCTGAAGCGTCGCACCCACAAGTGTCTCCAGGTTTCGCCGACCAATCTCTGGATCGGCATATTTACTTGCGATTACCTCTCCTTGTTCAGTGATCCTGATTTGGCCAGCCACACTCCCGGGTGGCTGCGCCAAAATCGCCTCAAAGCTCGGCCCCCCGCCACGTCCCACGGTACCACCTCGTCCATGAAAAATTCTTAAACGAATCCCATGCTCAGCGAACACATCAACCAAAGATTGCTCGGCTTGGTAAAGCTCCCAATTTGCCGTGAGATATCCACCGTCTTTATTGCTGTCAGAGTACCCCAGCATGACTTCCTGAACGTCGTCTCTTGATCGCAGAAGCTTCCTATAAAAGGGATTTTGAAATAATCGCCCCATGACAGCAGGTGCGTTTCTTAAATCGGTAATCGTTTCAAACAAAGGAACGATATTGAGAGATACCTCGGGCTGCTCCCCCGTGATCAACGAACCCGACTCTTTCAACAATAGAGCGACTTCTAGAATGTCACTGACATCATTAGCTTGTGAAATTACATAGTTAGCGATCGACGAATGTCCATATTTTTTTTGTAGCTCTCGAGATGCGTCCAGGATCTTAAGTTCTTTCTCAGTCAAGTCGTCATACGTGATGTGCCTCGATCGTAGCGGGCGGGCCATAGCGAGCTCACTCATTAACCACGACACCTTGTCACCCTCAGTCAGGCTCTGATAACCACGTTTTCCAGCACCACTCGCAAATAAAGCAGCGACGACAGATTCATGCACTCCCGAGTGTTGTCGCATATCCAATGACGCAAGATGAAATCCGAAAATCTCAACTGCGCGTATTAAAGAACGTACTCGACCTCTCGCGACCAGCTCACTTCCATTGTTTCGAAGAGAATCTCTGATCGTCTTGAGATCAAAAATAAACTCCGATACATCCCGATATGCATTCGCCTCACGCGAATCGCCAGGACGATCAAGTTCGCTAAACGTCTCTGACAATTTATGCTCAACCACTCTGAGAGCACGGCGATAGTGCTCGTCCTTTCGGTGATCCGATGTCTCGACGGACGATTTCGCGAGTTCGATCAACTCGTCACTGACTCGAACACGCCAATCGGACTGTGACAATTCTCGACTAAGGCAAGCAATCTCATCGAAGTAGAAATCCCGTAGAACTTCACTGTGGCGTCGGGCGGCATACGACATAACGTCATGATCAACGAACGGATTTCCATCGCGATCGCCACCAATCCAACTGCCCATTTTGAAAAAAGTTGCGAGATCATCGTTCGAGACAGCATCGGAGCTTATTTTGTCTATTCGGTCTTCGATCTCCGCATAAAGCTTCGGTAACTCAGTTAGAAATGTTGATTGATAAAATGAAATTCCATTTTCAATTTCATCCTCAACACTCAACTTCAACTCTCTTAGGATCCGTGTTTGCCACAATGTCAAGACCGAGCGTCGTAAGATTTCCTCATCCGCGGTCAATTCCGCGGGAGTCGAATCAACCCGATCTCGTTTGCTCAAAAGGCTTGCAATCTGTCGCTGAAGATCCAAAATACTCTTTCTTTGAACTTCCGTTGGGTGGGCCGTTAAGACGGGAACAATGAGTGTTTTGCTGAAAAATTCTCTTAGATCATTCGGGGTTAGCTTGGCGACTTTCGGAATCGCCAAGACAGCGTCAAGAGAACCAGGCTGCGGTCCAGATTTCGCTTTCTCATGAGCTCTCCTGCGTCGTATGTGGTGCTGATCCTCCGCGATATTCGCCAATAATGAGAAATAACAATACGCACGTATCACGACACTGGTCTCGTAAGGGTCCAGCCTGTTCAACTTAGAAAATAATTTTTGCTTCGCACTAACTGATCCGCTTTTCTGGAGCGAGACTGAAAGTCTTCTCGTTTGTTCAACAAGTTGGTAGAGTTTCGGGCCCTCCTGTGACTTGATGGTGTCACCCAAAATAGTTCCAAGCAAACGGACATCCCTTCGGAGCGGATGTTCTTTACGTGATGCATCAGCTGTCTTTACATGATTGTTCATTAATAATCTTTGATTGATTTGTTAATTCAAAGTCAATACAAATCCTGTTCAGGGAATTGATATCTCGGCGATTTTTTCGAGCTCTTTGTCGATATTGAGATTATCATCAAGAGCTTTTGCAGCCCGAAAATAACTCTCTGCCTTACCCCACAGCTCTCTATCGAAACACAGTTGGCCCAACACGTATAGCAATAGAGCGTTCTTCGGTTGTTCTGCTAGCCACTGTTCAACTGCGTGAAGCGTATGCTCGTCATCTCTGGAGGATATCTCAACGTAGTAAACCAAGAGATCATCGTTCCAGCCATCAGTCAAAAACCGCTCAATTCTCCTCCTGGCGTCCGGCACGCGATTATACCGAACCAACGCCTTACAGGCGGCCAACACAAACCCTGGATCACTCTTCAACCTTTTATCGGCTCGCTTCAATAAAGTCATCACGGCCTCCATTGAAGACGACTCATCATTTATCGCGCCGATGGTCGACTCCAGCTCCATTTCGAACAAAGCACCCGAGTCGAAAACACCCGTTTTTCTAGCTCCTGGTATTAAGGAAAGTAACTCGCTCCACTGCGCGCCCATTCTCAGTGCCTGCATGCGCGCTCTGAGAACTCCTTTTGTTTTGCGTTGAACGCGACTTAGGGCAGCAATTGCGTCATTGTGCCGTCCCTCGTCAAGTAGGAGCTTCGCCCGAGTCGCGAGGACATCTTCGTCAGAACCGTCGACATCTATTAATTGTAAGCATTCATCTCGGAAGGAGTATTCTCGCTCTCGATTTGCGGCCATCGCTGCTATCAGTAACATTTCCGGTAGGATTTTGTCTTCCTCTACCAACTTTTCACGGACTTTATCAACCAGAGCTGACGTCTCTCCCGAGCTGTACATTCTGAGATACTTTTTAAGTAAGTCCTCCTCTCGTCGGGCTCTTCTACGAGAAAAAAACTCTTGAATATTTGACCTTAAATAAAAAATTGAGCGACAAACTTTGAGCACCAAATAAAGAAAAATAGCAAGAACAACTTGCAGAATCGCGAAGACGCTGATTGATAGCTCAATCTCGTACCCGAAGCTACGGAAAATCACTTCTCCATCCGCCAAATTGGCGAAAGAAACTACCGCTGAGACTGCTAAACTCGCAAACAACAAAAATAAAAATAGTCTCACGCTAAGTGGCCTCCCCAAAGTCCCTCTGACAAAACTATGAATTCATCTCGTGAACCACACATCACTGACCAAGATGCTGTTGCAAAGCCTGAAGCGAAATGCTGAAGTCTACGAGGCCTACCGCCTCAACATCGCCTCGAATCTCACTCAACAAAACTGACAACCGATCAGTTGTTCGATTGTCTTTACCAAATGCATCGTGAATTTTTTGCTGTGCATGACGCATACTCTTGGTGAAGTTTTGCAAGTCGTCATTCTCTAAAAATCGTTTTGCGTAGACAACTGTCATTTTTAACTCTTGCTTCAACATTTCAAGATCAACTCGGTCAAGATCAGATAAAGATCTCGCAGGCCTGCGTATCACAATCAACGATTTGATTTCTGCCCAAATATCCTGGACGAGATCAGATGGCCAATTGGTTGCCGAGGACTCACTTGACGCTGACTCCGTGGAGACAGTGTTGGGTATCGTGATATCGATACCATCAATTTCCACCATGACCTGAAAAAACTTTCGCTCTACCATTTCAGAATCATAACTTTTAAGCCCTCTTAATTTAGCCAAATCCGAGGTTAATGAATCAAGAAGGGGAGAGTCAGGCGCGAGCTCTCTTTTAATCGCATCAATTTCGCGATCTACGGTCGTAACAAGCGATTTTTTATCTTTGTCAGAGATAATAAGCCCATGAATTTGTTGCAACAGCTTATTGAAGCTCCAGTATGGATACCCCGACAGGCCGCGGACATCATTTGGCAACGCACCGATTATTTTCTTGAGATTTGTAATCTCTGATTCGAGTGCCTTAATTCTCAAATTTTGTTCGGCAACTCGCCTATCATAGTTATCTGAAACTCCAGCCGCATTAGACATCTTGTCAGAAATCTCTTCTTGAAACTCAACGACCTTTGACTGAATAGACGATATCTTCTCGTTAAGCTGCTGTCTAATCCACACGCCACCAACAAACAACATGACAACCACCAATAACCCTAAGAAAAATACAAAACTTCGCTTATTTTTTGGTGACTCATCCCTAGAGTTCACCTCGGATGCTAGTGACTGCTTCGTATCGTCCGTATTTTTTTCCATTTTCACTCTCAGGTTAATCAATGTTCAGCAAACCAGCTGTTTATCGCCACCGCCATCTCAGCTCCTGCACTTTGACAGATAAATATTGTTTTAACTCCTGATCGAAGTGCGTCCAAAGCGATACGAGAATGGTTCACGAATAAGGGGATGGACTTAAGATCGACAGCTCTATTACCTGCCTGGGACAAAAGATTTGACAATGCGCTCCTGCTCGATGCCATCCACGCATTTAGAGCATAGCCAGGAAGCAGTGTTTTGTTAAGAATTTCTGAATTATCGATATCGACTCGCCGATAACAATCACTTTCAACAACCACCGCACCGCAATCAGTCAATAATTCCTTCAGTACCCCACTACCCCCTTGTCCTTTCATAATCAAAATATTCCGCCCCATGAGATTCAAGGACTTATTTAGTTCACTCGCCAACTCCGGCGCTCCTCCCTCTCCGCTAGGAAATATCGGCTCGACGCCCTTATCCCTTAACATTCGCGCGGTGACTGCACCCACTGCGGCGTATACAACTTGCTCTTTTTTCAACGATCGAGCAGCAACTGCCTCCCAACAAAGCTCAACTGTTGTAGGGCTCACGAACACAACAATGTCAAATTTGTGATTCCGTATCTGCTGATCAAGTTCTAATTCTTCGATTTTTATCGCAGGACACATGATGACAGCATGTCCATAAGCCTTTAATTGATCAACCAATGGCGACGACCTCAGCTCAGGCCTCGTGACTAATACCGATCTGGTAGTCATGCGTTAAACACCGAGTCAACCAACCTTCGCCAGAACCTCGGCAGCACCTCGCTGCTTAAGCGTATCGGCTAAGGACGCACTCAACTCCATGCCGGCATCATCCGTCACTTGAGTAGAGCCTCCAACCCGAATCATTTCTGAGCCGTCGGGCATGCTGACAAATGCGTCTAGTTTCAGTTGACCCTCGTCGAAGCGTGCATAGGCCCCTAAGGGCAGTGAACAACTGCCGCCTAAGTTTCTCGAAATCGATCGCTCCATCTCAACACATAAGCGCGTTGCGGTATCGTTCAATACCTCTATCAATTGACGAATGTCTTCCCGGTCACTCAGGCACTCGATGCCCAAAGCACCTTGACCAACGGCAGGAATGCTCTGACTAGGGTCCAGATACTCTCTTATTCTGTCTCTAAGGCCAAGTCGTTCCAATCCCGCTGCGGCAAGTATGATCCCGTCATAATCCCCAGCATCTAATTTCTTTAGCCTCGTTTGTACATTCCCTCTTAAGGGACAAATGTCGATATCTGGGCGAATATTCCGAAGTTGGCTCTCCCGCCTCAAGCTTGAGGTACCCACGACACTCCCACTGGGAAGGTCTCGAAGTGTTTCGTATTTATTGGATACAAACGCGTCTCGGATCTCGTGTCGGTCAAGCACTGCAGCCAAACAGAATCCGTCAGGGAGTTCAACGGGTAGGTCTTTCATTGAATGGACAGCAATATCAGCCTTGCCCTCAAGCATTGCAATCTCTAACTCCTTGATGAATAACCCTTTGCCACCCACTTTTGATAACGTACTACCCAATATCCTGTCGCCCTCAGTGGTCATTCCGAGGATTTCAACGCTCAAATTTGCATAGATTTGTGAGAGCTTTTCTTTGATGTGGTTGGCCTGCCAAAGAGCGAGCGGACTCTCCCTTGTGGCGATAACAAGTTTATCTAACATAATCGCTGAGCAAGCTTTCTCGATATGGGTCCGTTTAGCGTGTTACCCGAGGCCCTCAGGTGTTAACTGAAAGGCAGGTCACCATAGAATGTCACAGTTCAATGTGAAATGATAAACCATTGAGTGACATGACGAAGACCTATTGGCTTAAAATGTGTCCTGTTGAGCGTGTTTATCAACTGAAGTCATAAAGCTGTGTCCAAACTCTGCACCCCAACTTTTTTGAGCGAAAGACAATGAAGGAATCGAAGCAAGAAAACAAGCAAGCTAAATGGTCCGGCAGGTTTAACGAACCTGTATCCGAGTTAGTGAAGCGGTATACGGCATCAATCGGATTTGACTACCAACTAGCAAAATACGACATACGTGGCTCTATCGCGCATGCGGAAATGTTGCAACATCAGGGCATTATTTCTGCTGAAGACTTAGATGCCATCAAAGAGGGGCTGGCAATCATCAGTCGCGAAGTCGATAGCGGAGAATTCAACTGGTCGATTGACAAAGAAGATGTCCACCTCAACATTGAAAGCAGACTTACAGAACTCATCGGAGACGCAGGGAAGAAACTACACACCGCGCGCTCCAGGAATGATCAAGTCGCAACCGACATTCGGCTGTATTTACGCGAGAATGTGGACATTATCACTAGACAAATATTAACGTTTCAAAGTAATTTACTCAGCCTAGCAGAACGGCATACACATACCATCATGCCGGGTTTTACACACCTCCAAGTGGCTCAGCCTGTTACTTTCGCGCACCATCTCATGGCCTATTATGAGATGACGAAACGCGACATCGAACGCTTTCAAGAATTACGATCTCGGATTAACCAACTGCCACTCGGTGCAGGTGCTCTAGCAGGGACGACCTTTAATATTGATCGTGAGCTTGTGGCGGGCAAATTAGGATTTGAGGGTATTTGCAGCAACTCTCTTGACGCTGTCTCAGACAGAGATTTTGCGATCGAATTTTGCAGTGCCAGTGCACTTCTCATGACACACTTATCGCGTTTATCCGAGGAGCTCATCCTTTGGATGAGTCCACAGTTTGGCTTCGTACAAATCGCTGATCGGTTCTGTACTGGCTCATCAATGATGCCCCAGAAAAAAAACCCAGACGTCCCCGAATTAGTTAGAGGGAAAACGGGACGAATCAACGGAAACTTAGTAGCTTTATTAACCCTCATGAAAGGCCAACCTCTTGCCTACAATAAAGATAACCAAGAAGATAAAGAGCCGTTGTTCGATACGGTCAACACGGTACAAGACACGTTAACGATCTTTGCCGACATGATAACGGGCGTTACTGTAGACCAAGAAAAAATGAAAGCCGCCACACGCCAAGGTTTCGCCACAGCCACTGACCTTGCGGATCATCTGGTGCGCCGAGGAATACCTTTTCGTGAGTCACATGAGGTTGTTGCCAAGGCGGTTAATCTTGCGAGTAAAAAAGGAATTGATATCTCCGAGCTCACGGTGAACGAACTTCAGGAGATCAGCGATTTAATAGACGACGAGCTAATCAACAGCCTATCGCTCGAGGCATCAGTTGCCAGCAGAGATCACGTTGGAGGAACTGCAGCAGACACCGTCCTTACAGCCATTAAAAAAGCTCAAGACACGATCTCAAAATATAAGTCAAAAACTTGACCTTACGAACATGAGCACTCGAAACCTTAGATTATTTGAATTCCTCGGATGTGCAGGACTCATCATCTTCGCGCTACATCTTCAACACAATGAGGGATTAGCCCCTTGTCCGATGTGCATTCTTCAAAGGTATGCATTTATATTGATCGGTCTGTTTGCTTTCGTGTCTGCTCTCACTCGACGACAGCGCCTGATTAGCACGATCATGTCGATTCTCATTTTTATATCTTCTGCGTTCGGACTCGGGGTGGCTGGCAGGCACGTATGGCTAGAACATAATCCACCAAAAATTTTTGATTGTGGTGCGGATCTGGGATTCATGGTGGACACGTTTCCACTTGCTGAGGCGCTACCCATGATATTTCGGGGTACTGGTGATTGCTCAGTCGTGTTGTGGCGTTTTTTAGGTTTCTCTATTGCTGAATGGGCGCTGGCGTTATTTCTACTAATCCTACTTACTGAGGTTTGGGTTTAAGGGCATTAGTTAGAAAACAAGTGGTTTAAAAATAAAAAAGCCGGCATGCCGCCGGCTTTTTAGAAAATCTATACTCCTATTTGTCGAATATTTTTTGCAGCTCACCAGATTGAAACATCTCTCTCATAATGTCCGCCCCACCAACAAATTCTCCGTTGACATATAGCTGAGGTATCGTCGGCCAATTAGAGTATTCCTTGATTCCCTGTCTAATGTCTTCATCGGCTAAGACGTTCACGGTTGCGACATCTTCAACACCACATGCCTCTAATATTTGAACCGCCGCTGCGGAAAACCCACACATCGGAGCTTCTGGTGAGCCTTTCATATAAAGCACGACACTGTTCTCAGTCACCTGCTTCTTAATTATTTCACTTGTTTCCATTGCTTACACCTCTTATCCTGGTTCATTAGCGCCCAATATTTGTGGCGTCGTTTCCTTTCTCGAAACGCTCGTATCAGATTGTACCACCCGATACTCGTTCATTGCCTGATAGATCGACCTTGGTAAACACATCAGAAAATTTGGCTTCACTGAGCAAACTCCGGCACTGAGGGCCTTGGTCATAGCCGTGTTCAAATAGCAGCGACCCGCCCCTCTTTAGCCTCGGTGGCGATTCACAAATAATCTCCCTAATCGCATCGAGGCCATCGCTACCAGAGACTAGAGCGATTTTTGGCTCATGTAACAACGTCTTATTTTTTAAATGGCTGTCATCCTCAGCAATGTACGGCGGATTAGAAACAATCAGATCGTACTCATCAGAAATGTTGTCGAACCAGTGCCCACAACTTAACTGAACCCTTCCCGAAAGGCCGAACTTGTCTACATTTTTTTGTGCAACTTCGATGGCGTTACTGGAAATATCAATCGCGTCGATGTCAACACCTCGATGATTCAGTGCTAAGGCGATAGACACAGCACCACTGCCCACCCCGAGCTCCAACACCGAAGCCTTATCAAAGGCTCGAATCTTCTCTAATGCAACATCAACCAGCAATTCAGTTTCTGATCGAGGACAAAGAACATCTCTGTTTATTTGAAGGTGGGCACCGTAAAATTCTTTTTCGCCGGTAATGTACGCTAGAGGTACCCCAGCCAAACGGTCAGCTAAATACTTTTTATAGCGATTGAGGCCATCAGGCCAATTGTCAATCGACGGTGTTTTTATCCAATCTATTCGAGATATACCTGCGGCATGAATAAAGAGTCTTTCAATTTCTACAATCGCCTCGCCCAAACTTAAGTCAAGGTTATCCGCCAACAATCTAGCATCCTGCATTAAGGCGACTTTAGTCATAAAGTAAACCCACACACGCCCCTCAAGATTCTGCCAACGCTAACATCTCAGCTTGATACTCCGCCCTAAGACTATCGATGACCTCATCAATCTCACCCTCGAGATACCTGAGAAAGTTTATATAAAGTTAGATTAATCCGATGGTCAGTTAAACGCCCTTGCGGAAAGTTATAGGTTCTGATGCGTTGAGATCTATCACCACTTCCGATTAGTGTTTTCCTTGTCTCGGCCTCTTTCTTTTGCTGCTCTTGTAGCTGCATATCGTTCAATTTTGCAGACAATACTGATAATGCCTGTGCTTTATTCTTGTGTTGAGATCTGTCGTCTTGACACTCCACAACCATTCCGCTAGGGATGTGTGTTATGCGAATCGCCGAGTCAGTTTTGTTTACATGCTGACCGCCCGCACCGGAGGCTCTGAATGTATCGATACGAATATCGGCAGGATTGATCTCAACCCCGTGTAACTCATCAGCCTCTGGAAGAACCGCTACTGTACAAGCGCTTGTGTGCACTCGTCCCTGCGTTTCCGTCTCCGGAACTCTCTGAACACGGTGACCACCAGATTCGAATTTAAGCCATGAATAAACATATTGGCCGCTGATCTTACAAACAACTTCTTTGTAGCCACCGAGATCAGATTGATGTTGAGAAACGATTTCTAATCTCCATTTTCTCAGCTCGGCAAACTTGGCATACATCCTCAGCAAATCCGCTGCAAAAAGCGCTGATTCATCACCACCAGTACGCCTGCTCGTATTTCGAGAAATACATTTCGGTCGTCATTTTGGTCCTTCGGCAATAGCTTTTTCTGAAGCGATATCTCGAGTTCTGCTTTTCTGTTCGTATCAGTTTTGCCGAAGAATAGCTCTTTCAAAAATAGCTCTCAAAACTTGCGCCGGATGTGCCAGCTTGTTCAGCTATCCGAAATGCAGTTTTAAGCTGCCCAAATTTGGGTTCTCCCAGGACCATTGAATCTAGCCCACTCGAAATCCTGAGCACATGCTCGCAGGCTTCATCCTGACCGATGCTGATATAGGGATTGAGAGCGTGGCGAAGTCGACATTTTTTTCTCACAAACCAGTCAAGAACTCGCTGAGAATCGGGGCTGAGAACGTAGAGCTCTGTGCGATTACATGTGGAAAGTATCGCCGCCTCTTCCGCAAAAAGCCCGAGAAACCAACTGAGGGCCCCGGAAAGACTTTCCGGGGCAAAGGACAAGGTCTCTCTCAGGTCAAGTGACAGGTGTTGTAATTACAACCTATCAAGGAAAATTGATTTAGTATGGACCCCACTGAGAAAACGACGGATTTTAGAAGACTGAGTCGAAATTATATTATGAAAACGCCATCTGGTTAACATCGCAGCAAACCCAGATGAGCAACAGACAGTTGCAAGAGTTTGGCTAACCGTGGAGAGTTGCTGGCCACGTGTATTTACACAAAGTTAAAACAAACTGATGACGGCTGTCGCGATAAAAACGTATCTGTAACTCTTGAGAGAATCTCATGAGCTGGCTAGTCATTTATACCAAGCCCCATAGAGGCACCAAGGGCGAAGAAAAACTTACAGAACTTGAGCCTGAGGTTTATGTTCCCCAGCTCGACGTTGAAATTTTAACAAAACCGAAAGCGGCGTTTCCGAGATCAAAAACGCGCATGGTGTAGCTGTTGGCAGCTTTCAATGATAAGGCCAACAAACGTTGGATCGCGTGGAATTTTCCATCGAAAACTCGAGCCCTAGCAAAGCACTCAAACCGAAGTTTAGCCTTGGATAGAAACCGTTATTTGATCATGGCGCTTTTGAAGATACAAAGGGAACATTCCTAAAGAAAAATGACGAGCCACGAGTGACTCTCCTGTTTAAAATATTTAAAAACGCATAAACTATCATCCCGGCTCACGCTTTGATAGCGTTCGGTTCGGGCGAATATCTTCGCGGCAAACAGATTTGCTCTTACCGCTGATCGCTACAGAAACTTTTACCTCAGGCGTTTCTCACTGGCACCTGGTAACATCCGTCAGGTAGCTAAATAATCTAGATTGACCGGGCTTTAGGAATTTCCGAACGCTAACCGACCAACTTCAGTCGCTAGCGATTATCCATACCTACGACTGACATACTTCAAGAAATACCTGAGTGGCAGCCAGCTGACACTGTACACGAAGGCAGGTATTTTTCCTAGTGAGATATCCCGTCTCTGACTAAGACCTTCAAAACAGTTAGCAAAAGTATCTTTAGATCGAAAAACAATGACTGCCGGTTCAGATATTCAGCATCCAACTGCACCTTGTGCAATAGACAGTTCATCCTTCCGTCGGTCTGCGCCCAACCAGTCAGGCCAGGCACCATTCCATGCACGCCTTTGCTGTTCGTAAAGCCAACAGGTCACGCTCACTGAACAACGTGCAGGACGAGGACCAACAAAACTCATATCGCCTTTTAAGAATACTCCACAGCTGCGGTAATTCATCAAGACTCGATTTACGCAAAAAAGAGCCGATCGGAGTTAACCACTGTCCGGGATTGTGTAGCAAATGAGTGGCCACCTCAGGATATCGATACGCATGCTGCGGAACTTTGGCATTTTAAATATACAATTGTTGGCGACCTGCACGGTCGCCCAGTAAAATATCGGCCCCGGGGAAGTAAACCTGACTACGAGCGAGATAATCAGAACCGGCACTACAACAAGTATGAAGCTGCCAAGGCTAACGCCAAATCGAACGCACGCTTCATTTTCGAGCCCCTTAACTGCTTGCTAAGGCCTTTCGTTCACTTTTGAAACAAGAAGATACATATATGCATAGCACTACTCAAGAGCTCACGAGTCTTTCGATATCAACCTGTAAAGACTCCACACAGACGCTGCGCTACCGCACGTTTACTCAACAAAGTAGCCCCCACTTCAAAACACAAACCGGGATGTTAACAGGAACAATTTTTTTCGAGTGCATCCGCTGTTCGACGAAAAGTTCAGTAGTAGACAAATCTTCTCCATCGGAGACCAAAAGGTTTGTCCCGAAGCTCCTGGGTGTCTGAGGCAGGATGGGATTAGTAAGTCCACCAAGTTTCAGGCGACCATACTTCTCGCGAATTATAAATAGCACCTGCGGTAGTGGAATACCTCGTGACACCAAGCCGCATTACAGTGGCAAATTGGCTTCACCCCAAAGCCGTATACCATGGAGGCCTCACGATCACAACTCATGCTAGTTTGCGTTTCAAGTTTCCTCGCTTATGTTCAGCCTCCAGCTTGACATTCCGTGGTGGGGTCGACAGGTGCTGGCACGTCATCCGCTTTAAACAGCTGTCCCGGCTTAGTAGCCTCACCGTTCACCTTAATAGAGCTGATAAATATAAATCTCCGTACCCCTGCACGGGCAGCTTGGCGAGCCAAGTTAATAGTGGCTAATACGTTAACGTCTCGGTACGCCTCAAGAGAATATTGAGCGTCATCAGACATCATATGCACTCGAGCCGCGCAATGCAGCCAACGGTCTTCTTTACTCCTTTAGTGCGAGCTCCAATCTGTGGTAGAAGAGAGATCGCCTGAAAGAAGTTGTCGAACTCCTGCAGGCACGGACTCGAGCTGTCGTCGAACCGGCGCGATCACATCGTGAAACAGTGATCACGCGCCAATCGCCTCATCAAGCTCCCTCCAACAAACTGCTCGCGCCAGTTAACAAGATCATGTGTTTTATTCGATCGTTGCTTCGCTTTCGTCTTTCTGGCCTCAATCAATAGATTCCTCCATGCGCTGCATCAATTGTTCACGAAAATTCTGCGCGTACTTCTGTCCATTCAAGCCCAACTGTTTTCGGTCAACCGGTGACATGGCCTTCAAATCGAGTACTGCTTTGGCCAATCCCGTACCATCACCTGCATGGCGTGACAGACCGGCATTAGCATTACGGATAATACCTGCCCCTCACCATCCAGCATACTGAGTATCGGGATTCTGCCATAAGATACGACTGTACCTTGCCGGGTATAGTCATACTAAAAACAGGGTCTCGCTTCAATGAGACCAACATAGCGTCAGCATGCGCGTAAAATGAGGGCATACGCTCAACGGGGAATCTACCGCCAGCACGACTTGTTTGTTTAATCTACGTCCAATACCTCAGACCTAAGCCAACGAATCTACTCCCATCGCCTACAATGACCCACCGAATACTATTGTTATCTCTCAGTAGTTCTGCTGCATGAAGCACAGCTGGCATGTCTTGGGCTTCCCCGATGTTGCCTGCAAACACCACGGTGAAACCATCCGCCCACCATTTATCTCAGGTTGACATCACCGTTCGCAAATAAATTCTCCGCCCAACTGGGAAAGTACCGGATCTTGTCTTTGTCATCGCAATATTGGGAGATGCTACCCAAAAAGCCTCTCGACTGTCCCAATATTAAGGCACAACGGTTGTAGAGATAACGTACTATATGTCCCACTAAACGCAAATCCAAATCGATCGTACAGCACCTACAGCAGTCAAGGTCTCAGGCCATAAGTCTAGCACCCAAAGCACTACGGGAGCCTTCTTAATTTTTCCCATCAGAATAGCGGGAAGCCCTACCGTTACTGGTGATGGCTCAAATACAAAAATCACGTCGGCAGGCTTATCTCGTAAATAATAGAGTCCAAAACTGCATGCACTTAGAACAAAAACTCAAGTAATTCAGCGCCAATCGCACGCGCCCCCTACCACGAGCTAACATAGGCACACGGACGACTTCTGACCCCATATTTGGCAAATGCCGAAGGATGCTTCCGAAAGGCTGAAAACCTGACCAGAGGGATAATTGGGACACCGGTCAGCACCGTGACTCGGTGGCCCTTTCTACCCATTCCTTGGCCCAAGTCATTTATGCGAAAGTTTTCTGGCCAGAAGTACTGACTAACGATAAGAATTCGCAACGGCGCCTCAATATTTCTTCCACACCACGCGATTCACGTAATCAGTGTAACTGTGGATGATACGAATTACTTTATCGCTTACATTCGGCACGCTGTAATCAGCCACGAGACGCAGACTACGGCTCTCCCACGAGGTTGCGAACACAGAATATCCAATGCTTGGCGCAACACGCTCCAATTCCAGTCCTACCATCATAACCGCACCTTCCTTCCATACCCTCGTGGGCGCTCGTGCGCCTCGCTTTCGAAGATTAAGCGCAGGAAAATTGAGAATTGATGACTCCTCATTAATCGTACCACTGTCCGATAAAACGACCTTTTAGATTGCATTTGAAGGCTCATGCATAGTCATGAAAACCCATAGGCTTGATCAGCCGCACCATCGGATGAAACTGAACATCAACAGTGTCCACTCGTTTCTGAGTACGTGGATGCGTCGACACGACTACCGGTAATTCGTAATCTTCAGCTAACGCATTCAGCACCGACACTAGTTTAGTGAAGGATTTATCAGCCTCGATGTTTTCCTCACGATGAGCGCTAAACTAAAAAGTACTGCCCAGGCCTCAACTTTTAAACGGCTCAAAGCATTGAAGCCTGTATGTCTGGAAGATAATATTGCAATACCTCGCGCATGGACTGCCGGTTTTAATGATTTGATCGGGCGGAAATCCTTCACTCAACAGATACTCTCGGGCAATTGTACTGTAGGGAAGATTAATGTCAGCGGTATGATCAACGATACGTCTGTTGATCTCCTCAGGAACACGCTGATCAAAGCAACGATTGCCCGCCTCCATATGAAAGATAGGCATCTTTACGCCTCTTAGCTGGGATCACCGAAAGTGAGCTATTAGTGTCGCCAAGCACCAACATCGCGTCAGGGCGTACTTCCACCAACACCCGATCTACGGCAGAGATAAGGTTGCCAATTGTATTTGCTGCACTGGAGCTACCTTCCGCACTACTCAAAAAATAATCAGGCTTACGAACGCGAAGATCATTAAAAAATATTTGGTTAAGTTCATAATCGTAGTTCTGACCGGTATGCACTAACACGTGGTCACAATGCTCGTCTAATGCCGCCAGCACACGCGATAACCGAATGATCTCAGGGCGCGTACCAACAACCGACATGATTTTGAGTTTTTTCTGAAACATTTTTATTTACTCCTCAAGACACATAACGGGCTGTCGTAGGTATCTGGACGCATGCGATCGAAGATCTCGTTACTCCACAACATCACCACCATTTCCTCTAGCCCGGCGTTGGTGATATCGTGAGTCCATCCCGGCACCGACTCGACAATTTGCGGTCTGCTACACGAAGTTTGAACGTCATAGCTCTGACCAGTTTGCATATGACGAAATCGGAAAAGTGCTCCTCGCCTTCATAACCAAAAACTTCTCAGTCTTGGTATGGTGATAGTGTCCACCGCGCGTCATGCCGGGTCGGACGGTAAAAAAAGAAAACTGACCGCAATCGGGCGTCCTTAACATTTCCACAAAAACTCCACGCTGATCCACATGTTGCGTGACGTCGTAGACAAATCCCTCCACTGGTAAATAACTGACATAGGTAGAATACAGCGCGCGCACCAGTCCTGCGCCGACACGCTCGGTTATCAATGAACCCCTACTATCTCGGAAAGCTTGGATCAACCTTGCAAGCTCGCCAACAGTGGTGTCATATTGCGGCTGTACCGGCACGAAATCATCGTAACTATCTATGGGCGCTGCCATCCATAAGCTGGATTAAGCGCTCAATCACATCGTCGATATAAACTAGTGTTAATGCCGACTGAGGATTTTTGACCTTAATATCTAAATTGCGCGCGACATTGTGACAAAAGGTAGCCACCACTGAGTTATAGTTGATGGCTCCACTTACCAAATACATTTGGCAACCTTAAAACATAAACAGGAACTAAGGAGTTTTGACCCGTCGCAAATACTAACTTTTCCGCCTCACGCTTGCTGCGTCCATATGCATTGTCTTCGTTGGCCTGCGAGGAAGAAGTGAACAGGATAGGAATCGGTCGTCCGCTCGAGCGAGCTATATTAGTCACGGCTATGCACAGTTCGCGTGTAAAGTTAACATTACACGTCGTGAAATCTTTTTCATTACTCGGCCGGTTAACACCTGCGAGGTGAAAAACAAAGTCTACTCCTGCAGCATTTCGATCAACTCGGCAGGTTGATTATCTCGATTGAAACACACCACCTGCACATCCTTGCGTGCACGCAAATGCAGCTTCAAGTTCTGTCCAAGGAAACCGTTAGCACCAGTGATCAAACCCGCATCCGCTCAACCCTCAGTAACAGCTGATTCGCCGCGTACGATTCTCTGCATGAAATCTAACTTAAGCAGCAAGGTCCGCATACCTTCCCGTCTAATCTAGTCGTATTATGCGAGTTATATTCTTCGCCGTGGGTACTTTGAGTGATGCGACGATCACCGGCTTCCATAAACTTTGAATAGTTCAAATCGCGCGCATCGGATGGCACTCGGAAATATTTACCCATATCCTCAGCGCAAGCCATCTCTTCACGACCCAGCAAAGCTTCATGCAGTTTCTCACCGTGGCGGTACTGATCACGTTTATTGGATGCTCTGGTTTGCCCATCAATTCCCAATATAGCTCGAGCAAGAACTTCCACTGCAGCGGCCGGTGCCTTCTGAACAAAAAAATATCACGTTTCTGCCGTTTCGAAATGCATATAAGACCAGATCCACGGCATCCTCCAGCGTCATCATGAATCTAGTCATGCTAGGGTCAGTGAGGGTGATGGGGATACCAGCCAGTACCTGATTTACGAATAAAGGAATAACCGATCCGCGCGAAGCCGCGACATTGCCATAGCGAGTTCCACAAATCACCGTGCCACACTCCTCGAGGTCGCGGTTGGTTGCCACCATAACCTTTTCCATCATACTTTGTAATACCCATAGCGTTAATAGGATAAATCCGCTTTGTCCGTACTCAGACACACCACACGTCGGACACCTCCCTTATCGCCGCCTCAAGAACGTTCTCGGTGCCCAGCACGTTAGTTCTCACTGCTTGAATGGGATGGAATTCGCAGGAGGGCATCGCTCTAGTGCAGCCGCATGAAAAACGAAATCCACACCACGCATCAACCGCCACGCTACGGAATCGCGGACGTCACCGATATAAAACTTAAATCTCTCACTGAATGGCGCTTACGCATATCATCCTGCTTTTTTCTCATCGCGGCTGAATATTCGTATCTCAGACATTCCAGTTGCCATAATCGTTTTCAACACGTTTGCCCCCCGAAAGAACTGGTACCCCGGTGATCAGAATTTTCTTGTTTTCGAACTCAATCACGGGTTTATTTCCTTTATTCTGATTAGCGGTCTTCATCGACTCACCCTAGGGACACACTGTCGATAAATCCTAATAGTGCTCTTCGCATTCGTAGCTGAATCGAAATTACGATCTTCGCGAGTTCTCTCGCATTCTTCCCAGTCGGTGGCATTTATCTCGATCTGTCGCGAGGCTCTTTGATAGCCGAAGCCAACTGGACGTGATCCCTGGGACGAATCGTCAATCCAGTCACGCCATTAATCAAAGTATCAGGCTGAGGAACTCGAACCAGCGATACTTGGCACACTAAAAAACGCCGCCTCGAATATTGGTTATTGCCCTGGCGTATCATAATGCGACGGAAAACACAAGACATCCATAGCGGAAAATGCACTGGAAATGTCGTTCGTAAAGCCGTTGAAAATGAAATCGATCGGACAGGCCGTAGCCAGTCATATCTATTAATTCTCTTGATATCCTGTGACATACCCGCTTTCTTTTACAAACCATTTAGCACATTACACGCTGATTTGCCTCGTCTCCAACTATAAGGTACCTAATATCGATGTCTTCTTTCTGAAGGATACTAGCTGCTCCACAAGATCAAATAATCCCTTGACCCGCAACAAATTTCCAACAAAACCGACTGTGAACGCCTCGGGCCGAATACCCTGTATGAGCTTCAGGAGCTTCGCGTCTCGAGACCCTTTACTAACCGAAAATGAATTGTGGATGACTTGAACGTCCAGTGTAGTTGGAAGGCTTCTTCTGACATTTTCGTCAATAGCTACAATGGCTGCCGCCTCCATGCAATAAACGCCATTGATCCATCCAGTTAGGTTCGCGAGGTATCATCTTTGAAAAAGTAATCGAACATGAACTACGACTGGCGCATTAAAAAATATGCGCGCTAGCAACCAAGGGCAACACGCCCGTGGACTCATTGGCGGGAATGAGGTCGACACTAATTCCCCACCGGCGACGTGCCTTGATGATACCCGCCGTAAATGGAACATAAAAATCTCGCGCAATAAAACTAGCCACCGTATTCCTCGGTAGTGGCTGTAACGCGTGTTGTCAAACTGACTCATTCCGCGCACTTCGACCGCATCGCTTGCAACTTCACGGAACTGAGATATCGCGCTACCTCTTGGCGATAAAAGGGGGGTGATCTCCCCTTGGGGAAATGCTCTTACCGCTCCAACAAACTTCATGCGACGCGCCACCAAAAGAAGCGATCATGTGTATATAAAGTACGCGCACGAGATCACCTATGCCGTTTCAAACCCAGGTATGAGCGCTTAAGAAGTCCCACAATGGTGTTCTGTTCCGTAAACGCCACCTGACCTGAGGTGCCGCTAAATAAGTTTCGAATGATTGCCTGTCAAATCCAGCTTCATCACAACCCAGGTCCTGCTGTAGGCTATCGTCTGAGTAGGGCGACTCTTGAATCATAATAAGCGCTTCATCTCGGGTCATCGCCCCGTAACCACGAGGGTCGATAGGTGCAAATGCGTTTATCAACGCCGAATTTACGCGGAAAGTATATAACCTTGATAAAAACGCGTGAATACAGACTCATAATGCTTTATACGGATATGATGATGTATCAAAATTTAGAGCACTATTAAAGCCAGGGTACCCATAAACATGTTTTTCATAAAATCAGCTACTTTGCCGTATTCCAGTTCAGTGGATGATTAAATGCCGTAGCATTGTAGAACACATATTTCATAATAGCTACATTCGAAACATCCCAGTTGGTTATAGGCTGATTAAAAGCCAAAGCACCATTAAATAAATTCATTAACGTAATCAAACCACTCAGAATCCCAATTGGAAATGATTTGATTAACACCAAAGCTCCTTGGAACATACTCTGAACGGCTGGTACCCAATTATGAACGATAAGAAGGAGGCGAATTAAACGAAACGCTCCATTAAACATATTGGGCATTTGCGCAACTAATGGAATGCTCCATGACGACAAGTCTTGATCAAAGGCCTTAGCATTCATAAACATGGTACTCATCGTCGCTGCCTTCGCTGTATCTCCATCCACCGATATTTGCATTAAAGGTTTCGGCGTTTTGAAACATCGACTGAAACGATGCCACATTGCCCGTGTTCCAACCAGATATCACTATTAAATGCAGTCGCCCCATTAAACATATAGGGACATCAAGTGGTCACTTTTTCGTATCCCAACCACTCAAGTCCCTGATTAAAGGAAGCATTTCTAAAAGGTGCTACTCATTGGTAACTGCGATCGTTTGCCAAGCGGAAAGGTCTTGATTAAATGCGGTGGCACTAGAAAATAAGTAGGACATATTAGTGACACTACTAACGTCCCACCCCCCGATATCTTGTTAAAAAGCGGCGCATGGCAAACATATAACTGATGTCAGTGACTGACTTACTTCCCAATTTTGCATATTGGGAACTGTAGTAAAGCTTGAACATCCATAAAAGAACTGACTAAGAGAAGCAACCCCGATAAGTCAGGCACATCCGTCGCTGTTATCGTTAAGTTCGCAACTCCTAAAAATCTTTGATTCACTGCCGGATGAAAGCTACCCCACTGCGTAACCTTCAATATTTTCGGAGCATCTGTAGAGATGAAGAATCATAGAAGCTCCAACCGTGTAAATCTCCTGTGATCGTCACTGTATATGTACCGCCTGTCGAATAGCTGTGGGTTTTCTCGTGTCGTCCCAGGCTGAGATTTTATCCACTTGACCATCGCCCCAGTCGGCTCTGATATTATATGAACCGGCAGATATTAGAGGGAGAGTAATCACACCCGACCCCGTCGCGGCACCAGTGGTGTTTTCAGTATCCCACTCCGTAACAAAAGGAGGTGGTGGGGCGGTAATCTGTAAAACTCCAGTCGAAGTACTAAAGACAGCTGCCGCTATACCATCATCGATTTTTGCACATAGTAATAACTTCCAACAGCAATTCCTGTCGTATCCCATAAGAAACTGACATCTGTGCCTTCGATAAGTCCCGTTGCAAGAGCTGTCCAGCCAACAAGGTCTACATTGCAACCGTATTCGTCGTACCGTAATAAAGGGAAATCGAAGCATTGTTATCAATATCCAGTGCATCAAAAAGCTATATTATAGTCAAAGTTTTCGTAGATACTATCCATCGATGCAGGAGACGTAATGGATATTGTCGGAGCGTCGTTAACATTAGTAACATTGATAGTATGAGTTGCAACAGCCGATTCAAGAGTTCCATCACTTACCTTGAAAGTAAGTGAATCTGTACCAAAAAAATCAGAATCAGGCGTATAACTAATTGAGCAAACACTATTTGAGCAAGAACAGGCCGACAAAGCCCCATTGGCTGTAGAGCTAACAACCGTACAGCTCGTTACGGTACTATCAACATCATAAAATACTAAAGAAAGAGCTCCATTGGCACTATCTTCTAGAACAAGAGTCAGACCCCGCCAGAAGAAGCCACCGGAGCGTCATTAACAGGGTTGACAGTTAGGCTAAAGCTAGTAGAGCCAGTACCACCCACACCATCACTGACTGTGAAAGTCAGCACCGCAGTACCAAAAGCATTGCCAATTGGACTAATATCAGCCGTACAGTTAGGACCCTCCCCTGAAAAAGTTACCTCACCAGAACCAGCTAGACCTGAATTATCAGTCGTAACCGATAGGTATGTAGCATTACAAGAAAGCGCCTGTTCAGCATCACTTATAGTAAATCCAATTGATGTGATACTTACATCCTCATCTGTCGTCTGATTTGCAATCGTCGTAATTGTTGGGTTAGTATTTGATGGCTCTGTAACTGTCAAAGTGAAGTTTTTGGAAACGCTCCCAGTTGCACCATCGCTACCGGATATGGTTATGGTTGTTGATCCAACGGCCTCTGCTACTGGAGTAATTACGGCACTACAATTAGGAACAGTTCCACTAAAACCACCGCTCCATTTGCAACAACCGCGGCGTTACTCGAAGTCATGGTTAAATGCGAACCCGTACAAGTAACCGTAGAATCAATATCGCTAAAAGCTAAAATTAATTGCACTCATCCACATTTTATTAGTCGATACATCTGCAATTGTTGACATTGTAGGCGCATCATTTACCGAGTTCACAGCTAATTCAAAACTCTTACTAGCCGTCGCACCACCACGGTCATCAACAGTTACCGAAATATTAGTAATACCATTTGCATTGGCCACCGGGTGACCGTCAATGTGCAGCTTGGTGCCGTACCTGCGAATGACACGCTACCAGTTGCGGAAACCACTGATGCATTCGATGAATATGATAAAAGGTCGAATTACAGCGGGTTCAGAATCAACATCGCTAATTTCAAAAGCTATAGGTGAACTTACGGTATCTTCATCTGTAGATTGCGCAGAAATTGCTGTCATGACAGGTGCATCATTGACTGAATTTATGGTGAGAACAAAACTATCAGTCGCAAATCCGCCATCCCCGTCCATAACTTTCAAGGTAATTGTCGTAGTACCGTGTTGGTTTAAGGCAGGTGTAATCACCGCGCTACAGTTTGAGCGGTGCCGCTAAAAACACAGAACTATTTGCCACTAAAGTTGTGTTTGAAGAATCATAGAGAGGTTCGTTGCCGAACAGGTTAAGCTTGACTCTGCGTCACCAACTACAAAAGCAATATCTGCCGTTGCAGTATCTTCTTCACTTGATTGATCAGCCACATTCGAAATGGTCGGATTTGTATTGGCCACAAATACCTCAAAATCAAAAGTAGTCTGAGAAAATAGACAATACGTAAATCGAACTA